>VYFT01000028.1 GCA_009842245.1 Gammaproteobacteria bacterium
GTTTTGTATATAAGTCCCAAAAGATACGAAACTGCTTGTTTAAATGCTCAAGCAGTATCGAATCGGTATTTCCCGCTTTTTCTTTGCTCGCAAAGACCACGCCTACAAACATCGGCAAACAAAGAATTGCTCCAATCATATACAGTTGGTAGACGAGATGGGTTCGACGCCAGGACTTCGAAACCATCGTGATTTCAGACAGAGAAATCTATTGCACTCAATTCAGTTTCGATTTGAGCGTAGACAGCAATCGTACCTTCTACAGTGGGTGCTCATCCTACACCAACACTTTGTATCACTGCTAGTACGATAGTATCGGTTCGCCATTATCAAGACGTCTAAGCGACAGGATGGATGAGATGAGTATGTACAAGAACAATCCAAGCGTAACTACGACACTCAGCGCCATCATAATTCCAAAACTAGCAAACGCAAACGTTGGAGGTCCGCCATAGACCATAGCACCCATAGACACAAAAGAAGGGATGAATGCGATGAAGAATAGTACGTAGAACAACGCTAGCACGATGAACCAGATCCAAAACATGCGAATCTGCTTTTCTACGTGACTCTCTAGTATTGGTTCGGTCAGCTTCCCTCGTTCGATGTAAGCTAGAATCACACCCACAAACATCGTCGCACCCACAAATGCGCCAACTAGGTACAGAATGTATATGATCCGCAAATTGTCAACTGACTTTGAACTCATTTCAATTTCAATGGGTTGGTGTTAAGTGGCGCATGCTTCGCTACCGATTTTATTGAGAGGTATTTATTCTTTGCATATCGCAATAATCTACGCGTTCGCTGCACACTTTTCCTTATTCACCGTTGGAGGTTGATACCACAGCATGTCTTTCACCATCGATGCAAAACTGGTAACCGATACGATTCGATTGGGTTCATTTCCTTTATGCGACTTATTGCTAATGAATGACAGTCGCTTTCCATGGGTCATTTTGGTACCGAAGATCCCAGACTTGCAAGACTTTCACGAAATCCCTACGGAATTTCGAGACGTTTTATTTCAAGAGATTGAAGCGACCTCCAATGCGATCCAAAAACTTTGGTCAGTCGACAAAATGAACGTCGCCGCGTTAGGCAACCAAGTGTCTCAGCTACATATCCACGTTATCGGTCGCCGCAGGACCGATGATGCATGGCCTAGTCCTGTATGGGGACACGGAACACCTCACCCCTACACTACCGCAGACAGACCAAATGTAGTTCAGTCGCTAGCAGAAGAACTCAAGCTGCGAGACTGACAAAACTAGTCGGTCTCTATCAGAATTTCTTCAATGTCGTCACCCGACTCGTCCTCGGAATCACTCTCTAAATCTTCGTCAGGTATTAGATCAGCGAGATCCTTGACAAGTTCAGAACCGATATAGGAAGCAACCCCGTATTGGCTTCCCCGTCGGTCGCTCACTGCTACCCAATCATTAGCCGTCTCAAAGTGATATATGGTGAGTAAAAATGCGCCTTCGTCGTCTTCAATGACAAATTCAGTAGTCGATGTCGCGTCGGTGAGTTCGTTGTCGCTGAGTTCAAACACAGTTAGTGACTCGAACCGGTCCATATAACTTCGAACTTTTGATTCGTCAAGTTCAGCCTCTACTTCAGTAGTCCAACTACCGTCGTCCTGGACCAACTTGTACGCGCCAACACGTTCAAAGGACTGTATCGACCCAGACGGTTGCAACAACGTCTTGTCTAGCCAAGAACTAGGAGAAGTTCCGGCTTCATAGTTCGAGAACTCTATGGAGTAAATTTCACTTCGCTTGCCAAGTCGCGCGTGGACTTTTCTAAAAGTCGGCGAAGTACCGAGATAGACATCGACGAGCATATCTTTCCCGGAATAGATTGAGATGTGTTTTTGAAATGTCGAGTCAGTTACCTCAAAACGTTTCGCAGCACTCTGGGTCTTTGCAACCGGCCAGTCCGCACCGCTATCCGCGAGTTTTCCAATGACCCTATCTACTTTGTCTCCATCTGCGGGGTTGCCGTCCGGAAGAACCCATTGCTCGCCTTCCTTGGACAACTCAATTGTTTCGTCAGTACTTGCTATGACGAACCGGTCGACGCTTGCGAGTTCAAACTCTAAGAACTTTTCAGGACTCTGAACACCACCTGACTTTGACACCAACAGCAACGCAATGATGATTACTTGAAGAACGAATAGTCCAATTAGAACGTTCTGTTTCATCGACCTACTCCAAACCACTGACTTCGTTGGTTTCCTACAACAAACCGGATCAAGAAATTTACACCAGCCACGACTAAGAGTCCAAAAACCGCAAGTACATAGTTAATGATCTCCAGAGTTTTCTGCTGCCAGTCCTCTAGAGGTCTCAGCGTACGACTGAAGTGTCCCCGCGACCGAATTGACAGCAGCGACGAGTCCTCCACGGACACATCGATGGCATTTGCCACGAACTGCATCGTGTTTATATAGTTCGAACCCTGTGTCTGGCTGATCATGTCAATCACTGTATCGGACAGACTATCGGAAGAGCCCAGGATCACTAAACGGGCCGATTCGGGCGAACGTGAAATCACAGTTCCTACTACGCCTAACGTGTCTTCATCTTCCTCGACATCTTGCTCTTCACCGTCTTGAAGTTGTTGTAATTCAGCCATAAGGGCTTCGTCATCAAAACTTTCTTCATCACCTTCAGTTGGTTCAGTCGGGTCAGTTTCTTCTGCTTCAGCTTCGGCTGCCGCTTTCTCGGCAGCTTCCTCAGCAGCACGTTCGCGAGCTTCTACAAACAGAGGTGATTCTTCAAAAAAACTGGAAAATGTTCCCTGCAAACTCACAGCAAGCAACTTCGACTCTAAGTCCGCACCAGGCACATACGGGGAGCTAGTGAGATTATTCTGAGAAAACTTCGGCATCAATTCGGGAAACGTGCTGGTCCAGCTATCCGATGAACTTCTGAGAATCTCTATTACCTCACGCTCCGTATTCAGTTCCTCATCCACAGACAATGGCGACCCCCATGCGAACGTCATCTGGTCTAAGTTACGGACGATCGGGTGATTGTTAACGAAACCGTCATTGCGAACGTCGACAAAGAAGGGATAGTCAATCATTTGTATGTCTTCAAAGATATATCCACCCACCTCACGTTGTACCGGAATTGGAAATCCACCGTTATTGGTGTCCATTACCATTGACTTTTCCACAAGTACGCCATGATGCGCTAGCCATTCGTCGAGCCCGGTCTGGGCACGATTAGCCATCAACCGACGATCCATAAAAGAAGTTGTGAACCCCGAAGTTGCGATGATTACGCTACCGCCCCGCATGAGAAACTGATCGATTTCAAACACTTGTTCCGCATCAAGGTCGTTGGGACCAACGACCATCAAAACATCAATGTGACTTGGTACTGGATCGCGAAGATCTATTGTTTGTACTTCATAGTTGTAACGTAGGTGATCGGATAAGTTGTGATACCTTGCTGTTGGTTGTGGTTGGCCTGTATATTGGGGCGTGCTCGGCGCTGGTGTATGAATTGCGACGGAAGTTAGCAAACCCTCCGTGAAACGCTTAACACCCTCTTCCAAGAGGCGTTCAAACCCTTCCACATCTCGTGAGTCCCTCCAATCCATGCTGACCACAGCATCGCCGTCCGACATCGTCAAATAGAAATAAAATCTGTTTGCATCAAACAAACTTGCTGCCTGCGGGTGGAAACCGTAATTTTCAGCTATTTGCAATGCTAACGAACCGTCTCCTGCGTTCGGATCGAACATCTGCCAATCAAATTTTCCATCTGCATCCGCCTTGAGTTCATCCAATGCTTCAACAAGGGTCTCTCGAGTCTCAACCAATTCCTCGGGTAATGTTTCGGTTGCAGAAATGTAGCCCGTAAACACAACGGTACCTGGAACCGCGTCAAAAATCGACCCGCTACTCTGAAATTCAGATCGAACTCTCGCTATCGCGCGGGTGATGTCGTATTCTGGATTACGCAGCTGGACGTCAAGCTCCATTTCGCTCTGCGCCTTGACTTCAATGAGGTCTCTAAAATTCAGTACTTCGTACTCATCGCCATACCGGATCAAAATATCGAAATAGGAATTAACCAACGAACTCTGATATCGGTCTGAAACTTGAAAAGGAACTGGTCGAATCCCGTATTTAGTATTGGCTTCGTCTTCTTTTTCGGGGTGTTCTATTGGATCAATGAATTCCACGACTACGTTGTTTCCACCCGCAATTGAATACGCGTCTAACAGGTCACGCAACGGTGGTACGAGGGGTGCAAGCAAGGGATGTGTTTTAGCACTGAAGTATCCGCGAATCAGTAACGGCTCTTGCAGTTGTGAAAGCTCTTTCTTCGTCACTGACGACATTGTGTATTGCCTCTCAGCAGTGACATCCCATCGTAACGGTGGTAGTGCCGAGATCCATAGATTTGCGACCACTAAATTTAGTACGACTAGACCACAGATTAAAGACCGATTTATGTGTCGTTCCTGCGCGCCGCGCTTCGTCCATCCGATCATCTCTACCGAGAAAACGTTCAATACCAAAAACGAGGCCGCGATGGAAACATAGAAATAGAAGTCAGAGAACTCTAGAACACCGCGAGTGATGGATTCAAACCTTGAACCGGAACCAAGTTCGCGTAACAAGTCTGCGAAATTCGTACCGACTAGTCCTGTAAGAATCTTACTGCCAAGCATGTAAAACACACCGCACAGCAACACCGATATTATGAGCGTGACAATCTGGTTTTCGCTTCGGGTGGAGACAAACAAACCGATGCTGAGGTAAGCGGCACCAAGAAGTAACGCGGCGAAGTACGCTGCTCCAACAGGTCCCCAATCCAAGTCCCCTATGAAGGAAACACTAATGGGTAACGGTAGCGTTAAAAATAGTGCCAATGCAAGAAGTGTCATACAAGCCACAAACTTGCCAAGCACAAGCTCCCAAGAGGTCACTGGAAGAGTAACGATAAACTCGATCGTACCCGTCCGACGTTCATCGCTCCAGATTCTCATCGTGAGTGCTGAGCACAAGAAGATCAGCAGAACTGGTAACCATTCAAACATCGGTCTGACATCGGAGATATTTCTCGCGAAGAAAGCTTCACCCCAGAAGAACACGAACAGCGTCAATCCTAGATATGCTGCTATGAAGAGATATCCGATGGGTGAACCAAAGAACAACCGAAGTTCTTTCGCGGTCACGGCAGAGAGAGTTTCGTAGTTCATCATATGCCTCCTTCGCTGACCGAACGGAAGAGAGCTTCAAGGTCTCTCTTCTCAGGTTCAATGGAATTTACTTCAATCTCCTTTGCGACTAGCTCGCGCACAATCGCGGGAATATCACACTTGCTGTCCTCTTCTCGGGACCCCAGCAAATATCGACCATCGATTTTTTGCACGGTAGCAATAGGTTCAACCGCGGTTCGAATATCTGCATCGTCTGAGCCACTTCGTAGCCAGCAACGATCTCCTTCCTTCAAGTTTTCCAAAAACTCATCGACCACGATCATCCCATCTCGCATGATGAGTACTCGATTACATATAGCTTCAACTTCCTGCATGATGTGGGTAGATAACATCACCGTCGATTCCTTTGCCATATCACGAATTAACTCGCGCATGTGTTGCGTCTGAGACGGGTCCAATCCGTTCGTTGGTTCGTCTAATATCAACGCACCAGGCTGGTGTAGAATCGCTTGCGCAACACCGACTCGTTGTTGAAAACCTCGAGACAGCGTTCCGATATTGTCCATCGCGCGGTCGGTGAGATCGGTGTCTCGCACGGCGCGTTCAACGCACTCTCGCCGGCGCTCTGATGGAATTCCGCGCGCCGTCGCGGAAAACCATAGATAATCGACGACACTAAGTTCTCGGTATAGAGGACGGTTTTCCGGCAAATAGCCTAGGTTCGCACGGGCTGCAACTGGCGACTCTTGAACATTGATCCCGTCAACGAACGTGTTTCCCGAGTTCGGTTCTATAAACCCAGTCAATAACTTCATGACTGTTGTCTTTCCGGCCCCGTTGTGGCCGAGCAAGCCAACGATTTCACCAGGGGAAGTTTCAAACGAGACATCGTCGACTGCGACAACTGTGTCATAGGTGCGAGTCAAATTGTCAGCTTTGAGCACTAATGTTCCTCCGAATAATTGATACTAGCTGATTAAGTAGATTGACAAAGAAGATGCAAAGTCACTGAGAAACCTAAAAATCTAGTCGGTTCCGGTTAGCAGTAATGTAAGTACAAACTTGTTGTCTTCAATGCTTCGAATGCACCTGAACCAAAAAGAGCACACGGGGATTAAATCAATTCGCCAATGGATTTTGAATTTCACCTAGTTCGCTGACCACGCACCAATGATTTAAATGAAGTATTACTCGCCCTCTTTTGCTTCATCTGCATCCTCACTAGGGAAAATTCGATAGGTTTCGTCGATGATCGTGAGAGGTTCCATGGCTTCCCCTTTATTCTTCAGAGCTAAGATTTCCTTTTTCTTGTCCTCGTTGATCCAAAACAAGCCACCACTTGAGTAACCCTGTGAAGTAGCTTGAGTATTAGCTAAACTCCCCGAAGTTTCTGTACCGAGCCAATCTGGTAACTCAATCCAGCGCCACATCGCTTCCCGAGTATAGGGGACTTGATAGGTCGGAATCACTGCACCGTGATCATGAACCATTTGCTCCAATTTGTGCGCCAAGCCAATTCGTTCTTCTAAGTTTGTCGAAGCTCGAAATTTCAGGATCAACGGATCCATCTCTGGGATGCTTGTGTTTGTAACGTTATTGTTTTGCGTGACGTTCGCATTTGCTGAATGAAAATGCTCCCAATATCGTGGCGAAAAGCCTGAAGAACTCCATGTAAGCCAAGCAATTTGATGCTTTTTCTCAAGCATCTTTGAGAAAGACGCAGTCGCATCCAACAATTCGAGCTTCAGCTCAACGCCGGCCTTTTTCGCTTCTTCTTTCAAGACTACTAAGCGATCAGTGTGAATCGGGCGTCCGTACGTTATCGTGAAAGAAAGCCTTGCAATTACCTTACCCGCATCGTTTTTCTTAACTCGAATGCCATTTCGATCTCTGCTGACGAAACCAGCTTTTGCGAAGTACTCTTTGGCTTTGTTGAGGTCAAATTCTCGAGGTTTAATTGATGTGTTGTCATATGGGCCGAACCCAAGTTGAAATGTTGGTAATCGTTCATAGTCACCACGCAACACTTTATCGATTACCCTTTGGATATTAATAGAGTGAGCCAGACCATATCTTATATTCTTGTCATCCAGTAAGGGCATGGCGGTGTTGAGATACAGAGCCGCCGCTGGGACCGGGAGTCTGTGGTAGTACCAGTACTTTGCTACGTAACCTTTTTTGAAATCATCGGTGTCGGCCTTATCGTGCCAAAACTCAGGGATAGTCAATCCAAACGTGTCAAGTTCGCCACCTAAAAAGTGGAGCCACGCTGTGTTCATGTCCCGAATCATCGTGTATCGGACTCTCTCTGGGTTAAAACGATTCCGTACGTATCGCAATTCGTTCGCCCACCAATTTTCAGTACGTGCTAACTCTACATACTTTCCGTTCTCCACAACGTCGACATGGTACGGTCCAGTAGTCGGTTCCGGTTTCCAGTTGAAATCCTTTACCCAAGCGTCTGACAATTCGTGAAAGTGCTCCGGATAAGGCCTAAGATTGACAGAGTCAAGCATCTCGATATAAGGTTTAGCATCAGCGCCACGCACACCAAACGTCAACTCGTCGTACTTTTTCAAATCTGTAACCCGTTCTGTGTAGTAGTTGTTATACCACGGATCGTTAATGTTTTTTGAGCGCATGAATTGCAACATAAAAACGAAGTCGTCTGCAGTCACACGTTCTCCGTCAGACCACCTCGCGTCGGGATGTATGCGAAAGTAGAACGATCGACCATCGTCGCCAAGCGCCCAATGGGTGGCCAACATTGGAATCGGCTTTCGTGTGTTCGGATGGATCGCTACTGGAGTAAACTGAAGAGGTCGTAGTGTGCCTGCGAAATATCCATTGGAATTTGGTCCGACCGGTCGCATCGTTTTTGGAAAAGAGATCATCCACGTGTGAAACGTTCCGCCCCGAATTGCATCTGGCGACGCAAATTCAGGATCTTCGTTATTGGTTTCCCAATGCAAATTTTCCGGCAACTCTTCAGGAAGCAAATCTTCCGGGGCAATCTCAAACCAATCACTGTCGTCGGTGTCAGAATCAACGTCGGTATCTGATTCCGCATGGGCAGTCACCGACCAAACCAGACTAACAACAATGAAACTCCTTATCAACAAATTAACTCGCTTCATACAGAAATCCTCATTCGTAGTAAGTAAATTTTTTAGGATCAAACGCTTCCCTAATGGCTTCTCCAATAAAGGTAACCATCAGCAATATCACGATTATGGCAATCGCCACAGACCACACAATCCACGGATGATCAAGGCTCTGGGTCCCTTTGCGCAAGAGTTCACCCCAGCTAGGGGTAGGCGGTGGTAATCCAAAGCCTAAATAGTCCAATGCAGTTAATGCTGCTATTCCACCTGCAATCGAAAAAGGGATAAACGTAACAATAACTGAGATTGTATTGGGAAGAATATGTACACCCACGACCCTAGCATTGCCAGAACCCAAAGCCCGAGCGGCATTGACATATTCACGCGCTTTCTCTTTATACGTAGAAGTCCTCATATTCCAAGTCATAGCTGTCCAACCGAAAAGGACCATCACAATCACTAATGTCCAAAAATTTGGAACAACGACGCTGGCAACAATCATAATCACGTACAAAAATGGGATCGTGTTCCAAATTTCGATGAGCCGTTGAAATACAAGGTCAAACGCTCCACCCCAGTACCCCATCGCACAACCAATCGCAATTCCCGCTATATAGGAACACGTGAGAAGAACCAATGAAAAACCCAAAGCAATTCGAAAACCATAAACTAAGCGAGCCAAAACATCCCTGCCAGCAGTATCAGTACCGAGATAGTGCTTAGTTTCCCAAGAAGGCCGCTCAGCTCCGTAAGTGTTCGAAAAATCATTCTCAAAAGGATCATAAGGCACTAGTGGCATCAATACCCAATTTCCCTCGTCCTGTTCCTTAAAGTGTTGTTTTAGTTCTCGGTAATTTGTTTCCCAGTCGTAATCCAATCCAAACGTATCGCCTGAAATGAACCACGAGTACGTGGGGAAATACCACTTTCCGTCATAAGAAACGATCAGTGCACGACTGTTAACTAATAGTTCTGCGAAACAGCTTAACAGTAATAAAAAGACTAGGAAGACTGCGGAAAAGTATCCTCGCTTAATTGAGCGAAACCGCTTCCACTGCTTTACTGTTTGAGGGTCGAGGGAGAGTTTAAACACGCTACTGATTTGAACCATCGGCACCGAATTTGACCCTAGGGTCGACAATCGCTACACAAATATCCGAGAGGATGTTGCCAATCATAAATAAAAGGGAAGAGATTACGACAATTCCCATTACCACAGGATAATCTCGATCAACGAGCGAATCAAAGCCCAACAAACCAAAGCCGTTGATATTGAAAATCATTTCAATTAAAAATGAACCGGTTATGATGAGAGAAAGGTTATTACCAAAAGAAGTCGCAATCGGGATGAGACTATTTCGCAACGCATGATTGAATACTGCTGATCTGAAATGTAGGCCTTTAGCTACAGCGGTACGAACATAGTCCGCGGCGAGATTGTCCATCAGAGAGTTTTTCATTAGCATCGTCATAAACGCAAAGCTTCCTGCTACATATGCGATCAAAGGTAGTACTGCATGGTGCAGTATGTCTAACACTTTGTCGAACAACGAAAGACTGTGAAAATTACTACTCACAAAACCACTTAACGGAAACCATTCAAAGCCGGCGGCAAATGCAGTCAACAGCGCGATCGCCACCACATAACTGGGAATAGCGTACCCAGTGAACACTAATATAGAACTGATGTTATCAAACACTGTCTTGTGCTTGATTGCTTTAACAATTCCTAGTGGAATACAAACTCCGTAAGTGAGAATCAGCGTTGCGACGCCATAGAAAATCGATACGGGTAAACGAGATCGGATAATTTCCCAAACAGGCTCGTTGTATTTCGTAGAAGTACCAAGGTCAAATACAAACAGTCTCCCTAACCAGAGAACATAACTATGTAACGGATTTTTGTCGAAACCGAAGTATTCCGCCATTTCCTGAATTTGTTCGTCCGATAGTGTGCTACCACCTTGACTGGCGTAATCGGAAGATTGAGTTGCTAATCCTTCAGTACCCGCCAATGCCGTTTCTTGCAACCAACGTTCTAAAGGACCACCAGGCACTATCCGTGTGAGAAGAAACACCAGAATAGTTACCCCCAAGAATGTGGGAATAATCAACAAAAGTCTTCTGATGAAGTAGGTGGTCAATTCACTACTTCAATTGGAACATGAACGGAATGTAGACATCGCCTGAGCCGTGGAAATGATGCTCTATTGTTGTTTAATCTGTTAATGATAATAGTTTGAGATATTTGTCGTGCATACGAGGGTAAAACACAAGCTATGACTCCCCCCAACCTAAGCCAGGGTTTGCGCGAGCAGTCTAAAGTCGCACCGAAAACTACATTGAGTCCGCATTGATCTCTTCAAGTTCTAAACCCCAAATTGCGATGAATCCATTCATGGCAACGGAATTTTGATTGGTGGTATTGGGGACGGCATCGTAAAGACAGAGGAAGAGTTGGCTTCGATAGCCACGAACGCGCCATCATATCGAGCAGTTAGCGCGCGCATAAGCATCGCAAATCTATTTCCCGAGCCGCCAACCATGTTCCAAAAGCCCAGCGCGTGTATTCGCAGACTGTCTGCTTTGACCGAGCGAGATCGCACCTTTCTATCAATTTGTTCAAGCAAGGGTGTAAAAGATCCACTGGAATATTCGTCACCGACAACAACAATCGCCATCTTGATATCGTCGCGATACAGATCGTCAATCGCTTGAACGATACCTTCCGCGGGACTGCTGTTTGAGAAACTCAACCATGATTGCATCTTTTGTAGAGCAGTCTTTCTTGCAAGCTTGTTATCGGGAATCCATCGGCCTTTACCAATTCGTGACAAGTAGTGTCCATTGTCGTTCATGATCTGAAATCCCTTAATGTCTGGATAAAGTAACCAAAATCGTTCCATTTCCTTAATGACATGACTCCAGATTGACTGCATGCTTCCGGAGGTATCGACGACAAAAACCAGGTACTCCGAATCAACAGGTATACCTGACAACTCCGATTCAACCTCCTGTGTTTCTGGTGTTTGCGGAGCTGGTTGCGATAGGATTGCAGCAGCAGTAGCTAAGGCACTCTGTTGCGCTTGTACCGAATTGAGTTGCGTAATCGTGTGTTGAACTGCCTGCGTAGCCTGTTCCGTCGCATCCTCGATGGAAACGGACTCTGACTCGATACTCGTAAGCAGTTTTTGGTTTGTCTGTAGCTCCTGCGCTAGTGCTTGAATTTCTTCATCTACCGCATCAATAGCAACAAAGAGTCTTCCGGTCGCACCAAAATCTACACTCTCCGGTTCCTCCTTCGCTCGTTCGCCTACCGGAAGAATGAGCACCAGCAACACAATCGCACCGAAAGCGCACGCGATGACATCCAGAAAACTCAAGGAGGTTGGACCGGCTCTAGAAGTCGACATGGTCTTATCGGTTTGTTAAGTCGGCGGCCAATTAGGAGCTGGGGTCAGCACTCGGCCACCCGAGTCGGAGGCGAACGTCCAATATTTACGCATCGCACCAGCATCACCTTCAAGCGGTAGCAGGATAGTGCTTATTTCTGTTCTTGGTAGTTCGCGTTCGAACAATCGAACCGCACGATCAAAAATTTTTGCGCGACATTCGGGCGACAGTCGTGCTGGCGACGAACAGCCACGAATTGAACGTAAACGCACATCACCTGGTACTGTCGGTAACCCATCGGTGATCAAAATTACTTGTGTTGGTTTTGGATCTAAGGTAGCAACGACGTCAAACGCTGCTTCCAAGTTGGTGGGTCCGTCCGCTTCCGTCTTGAGAATAGCTTGTTGAATTTCCCGATACGTGGATCCCGGATCCCCGCGAGTCAACCACTTCAACGTCGTACCTGTCGCTATAGCGGTTCCGGAAAGATCAATCACTGAATCGCTAAAGGACAGCACCTGAAACTGACTACCCGGATCGATGTGTTTGAAAGCCCAACCAACCGAGTTGCGAGCAGTTACCCATTTTGCCGCGGTGTTCCGGTAATGGGGATGGGCAGCACGAAGTCGAACAATCTCCACCAACGAATGATCTAGCATGCTCGCAGAGCGATCCAACAAAATCACTACGCGATCAGATTGCACTCTTATTCCACCTAGTTGCCCAGTTTGTCCTGCAACAGCTTCTGTCTCTTCTTGAGCGACTTTCTGTGCTTCTCGCTGCGCTTGCAGGTCGGTTACGGTTTCTTTTGCCGTCTCCAAGTCGGTACGTGCTTGACTCAATGCACTGAGTTGTACTAGTAATGCCTGTTGTCGGCTTTTTTGTTCCTCGGTCAGCGCTTCTCGGGTTGCAACTGCCTGCTCTAGCGAACTCCGTGATACGAGGAGTTCGGCATCTAAGGCAGCCTTTTCCGCAAGTTTGTCGTCCAACTGTTGCTGGATTCTCGCATGTCTGGCGGCAACGTCCCGAGTCGAGTCTGACGCTACATCCGCAACGCCGTGTTTCAGTATCAGCAACAACAGTACAGCTGCACCGAGCCCACAGCTCAGTACATCAAGGAACGATAACCCAAAACCTACCGTGTCGTCTCGACTTACCTTGTTGCCGCTCACTCTTTCTCAACAGACAAATTTACGTGTGGATCAGGCGAGGCCATACGCACGCTTAACACTGGGATAAACGTGGACGATACATAGTTCTTGAACTGCGCGACTAAGCGTTCTTCGCGTCCGTGTAGTGAATTCGATATGAACATGAGAAACAAGCTCAGTGCTAATGCAACCCAAGTCGAATTGAATGCAACACCCAAACTTGCGGCAACGCCAGTGATTTTCCCTTCTTCCAAAGCTTCGTTAGCTAGACTCAGAGCTATACCGATCCCTCGAACTGTACCCAAAAAACCAATCGACGGAATAGCCCACAGGATGTACTTCGATATTGCGAGTTTTGAGTTGAGCAGTTCCAAGTGTAAGTCACAAGCTTCCATAGCAACATCATTCGCCTCTTGGAAGTTTTTGTTCAAGCGGATTCTTCGTACGGCTAAATCTAGCGCGTTTACGAGTTGAGAGTCTGTGAGGGTTTCTTTCAACTGTCCGACCCTCTTCTCAACGAAATCCAACGTGTTTGACGCCCCTTCCTCGTTCGTTTGTTGAACACGGTCTAGGTGTAAGATGTCTAAATCGAGAAGGTAGCTATCGCTCTGAAAGATTCGATATCGAAAGAACCATAGCCAAAGGCACCACAAAGTAAGAACTGCACAGCTCGCTTGCTCCCAATCTTTGACCAAAATAAAAAATGTACGGGGAGGTACGGAACCCTCTGCTTCTGCGACGCGCAGAATCTCTTGGGCTTCCGGGTTAATCCAAAGTAGATAAACGATACAAACTATCCCAATGCTCAAACACAGACCCGCTAGGTCAATGGCTAAACTGAAATGGGTAATTGACTTTCTTTGTTTGGACATGTTGCTGAGCCTTACAGAAGGTTCCCCAGTCTCAGATATCTTGGGGTAGATCTATATCGTAATTTACTGGAATTGTGGTCGATATGGGTAAGCGTTTCCACGGTGCGGTGGGTGGAGGCAGACTAGGTTCTTCAGTCTCTTCGCTCTCTGCTTCAGAGTCCGACTCTGACGTTTGAGAATCGTCCGCAGGAACGTCAGTTTCACTCTTAGAGCTATCGTCGTCGGATTCCTCGGACGACTCTTCGGTTTCTGCTGAAGTTTCATCTACGTTTTCTTCTTCCTCATCTGCGTTGATACAAATTCCCACAGTAAGAGCAAATCCGAGGCACAAAATTGCTAGTAAGTTTTTCACATGAACCACCGTGCTAAACGGAAACCAACGGTTACGTCTTTGTAGCCGACCGTACGTCGAAAGTTAATGGCAGCTTCTCGCAGTTTCGTAGTTTTGAAACTAGCACCTTTAACTATCCGGTCAATCCCGCGACTTGGACCCGTGGGATCGGTCAATGACGAGTCCCATCCGTTGTAAGGTCCTCTGAAATAGTCGAATACCCACTCTGCCGCATTGCCTGCAAGATCGTGAATACCATTGACGTTGCGACGGTAGGATCCAACTGGGGCTAAGACTTTGTGATTGTCGCCATAGTCATGAATGTATTCCTGCAACGCGCTACGCGTTTCATATCCTGCTAGATTGCCAACCTGTGAGGGCGGTTTCGTACCTTCTCCCCAAACAAACGGTCCCACCGCTTTCTTTTCAGCGAAGTCGTAATACGCTATCAATTCCCATTCGGCTTCGGTAGGCAGTCGATACCCGTTGCTTCCTAAATCGATGCTCACACTCGCCCCACTACCAATTGCATATACCGGCTCAAGACCTTCCGCTTGACTGAGCCAGTTGCAAAACTTGATCGCTTCAAGCCATGAAATATCTGTAATCGGGAGGTCTTCTTCACTGGTTTCGACCTTCATCGACGAGTCAAATTTCGCAAACTCTTTACGCGTGATCTCAAATACTCCAACATAAAACGGTCGAGTAATTTCAAAATCCCGAGTACGCTCGACGTCGTCTTCCATGAGATATCTCGGCACGAGCAAGCGAAATTTCGCTGCAGGAAATTTCTTAAGTTGGATCGAGTCCTGTACGATGGAATATTCCGGGGCTTCGTTGTACGTGTGTTGCGCCATGTCGACTAGCTCAAAGTCTAGTTGTCTTTTTTGCTGTTGTTCTGACTCAATCGTAACTGACTGAGACGCATATCCTTCCTTGTTCACAACCAAGGTATCGCCGGCGGTCACATTCACAGTTCGCGGGGTTTGTCCACGACTCTCGTTGTTCACAATCAACGTTGCTTGGGGATTTGCAGAAACCTCAACATCAAATCTAATCTCGTCGAGTACATACTCTAGGGAAATCGTCCCTCCAGGCACTATTTGCACGGTCTCAGAAACGGTGTGAAAGTTTGGTTTACGCAGTTCCACTATGATTGAAGACTTGTCGAGATCGAGTTGCTTCGGCGTGCTACCGACAAATTGCCCGTCGATGAAGATCGACGCCGTAGTCGGGTCGGAGGCAAATTTCACGGTTCCCGGAGCACTGGCTAAATCTATAGTCCCAAGGTCCAGGCGCGAGTTCGCGTCAACAGCAAAGGGCAAGCGCTTGCTCACGTACCCGTCTAGTTTAAATTCCAGAACATGATTCTTTGCAACTACAGTCATTCCTACTTCCCCGGTACCGACAACCTTGCCATTCAGTATGATCTCCGCAGCCTCAGGTATCACGCTTACGTTAAATGACCCTCGCGGCATCGGTTTAAAACTAACGACTTGCTTCGTCCCAAATCCAACAACTTCGACAAACTGAGCACTGTCGTACTCCTGAGGACCTTGTAAGCGCAATTCGTAGCGACCGGTGAATAGCTCGATGTTCTCCGGAACTGGATCAAAGAGTTGAGCATCGTTTGCAGAGAGGGAATATTCACTTCTGGAGCCGTCCAAAAGAAAGTCCATCTCTATAGAAATCAACCCTGGTTTTGGTAGTAACTCTAGGTTAATCGGTGATTCCATTGAACGGTCTAATGCGATGGTCTTCGAATAAAAACCTTCTGCGGTTGCTTCAACTTCGACGGTACTAAAGAAATGTACATTTCGGCCGAGTGTCAGGCTAAAGCCCTTCTCACTAACTATTTCGCTATTTTCGGCGGCTCGAACGGGAGTAATGTTGATAGTTATGGTTTTGACCAAGAACAGAGCAGTAGTGATTGCTCCAAGTACTAATACAGCGACACTTACGATGAGAATTGTCAACCGACGCGCTCGTCGGATGTGTAAGAGGTCTGCTATTTCTAACAGGTCGGTAGGTTCAAAATCGAGCACGACATTCGACCTTAATGTCTAGGGGTTTCGAACCCGGTTTGACCTCTAATTGTTCAATGACCTGCTTAAAACCACGACGAGTGCCGACAATCTCATAGATACCTGGTAATACCTGCAACGTTTTTGATCGAAATGAGCCTAATTCTTTACCGGGACGGATACTCAGCTTCGTTTTGTTGTTGGAACGAATCGTCACTTCGATTGGTGTAGATAGCTGTTCGAATCGCTCCGCGAGCGCTTCGCGCTTTGGTTGCGTGCGATCAAACTCATTCAAATGACTCGTCTTATCGAGTAATTCCTGAATATCTTGCCGCGTGCTGTCATCCATTTCGTTGTAGGCGATTGATTCGTACTTTGCGAGCTCCAGCTCTAACGCCAACAGCTCTCCTAACTGGTCCTCCAAAACTGAAAAGTCGTGCTGCTCATTGATGTCAAGTTTTTCTACTTCTTCAATATGAACAAGGACATCTTCCCATTGTTCCTCGTTCAGACTAGACGTCATGTCTTGAATCAGGTCATCTACTTGATCCAAGCGTTTGTTTTCTTTCACGTCCCTCAGTAGGTCTTGCGCTACGGTTGAACTGGGCCGGTCTAGCAGTACGGATTCGAGAATCTGCTCGGCTATAAACCAATTTTCGGTTTCGATACTTTTGTAAGCTGCGGTCATCGAAGAATTAAATGATGTTTCCTGTCGATGTGCTTCCAAAGAAGCCTTTGCCTGGGAAATTTCTACTTCGTAATATCCATCAGGAAACTGTGGTAGTAGTTCTTCTACTTCCTGAAAGTTCCCGTTTGACACATAGTTCTGAAGATCTTCAACGAGAGGTTTGAGTTCTTTCCCTTGAGTTGCCTCAGCGTGAAGTCTCACTAGGTCTAGATCTTCTGGAAACCACTCAATGAGCGTGTCCAACTCGGTGACGGCTGTGTCGTAGGCAGCCGCTTCTAAGAAATCAGGAATAGCGGCACGCTTGTCTTCCGCTGTGGTTTGGAATAGTTCGTCGAGTTGCGTAAACGCTTCTAGTGCTGCTTCGAATTTCGGGAGTGCATCCCCGAAATACTCGTCTTGATAGAGATCGACCCCCTTGTTAAAGTTTCCTTCAGCATCAAGATAATCCTCCTCGTCCCAGGGTGGGGAGGTCAATTCCTTAAGTGACGGATACAGTGCTTCGATTCGCGCGCGCAATTCAAAGGCTTCCTCTTTATCGATGCAATACTGGGTCGTCGCGGCTTCGCCCTCGCAATCGATAATTTCTTCGTCAGTTTCGTCCGCCTGGTAGGTACTAAAGGCTAGAAGACCGCAGAACCAGAACGCTATAAACTTTTGAGAAGCTTTCATGTTCTCAGACAAGTCTGTCTAGTCTTCGTCTTTGAGTATAGTAACCGCGTCAGAGTCTTGAGACTGGGCGTAGATATCAGCGAGCATTGAACGCCACTGTCCAAACTGTTCTTGGACTGTACCGGTGAGAGTTATCACTTTGCCATTTAAATCGATTCGCGTTGGTCTAAGGGAATTGTGCAAACTGCGACTCAATTCGCTAAGTTCTTCCACAGCTTGTTTGTGCAGATGATTGTCGCGAAATGCACCGGCAATTAACGCACCGCCTGCGAGTACTCCAGCGGCAGCAGCATTTTCCGCAGAGCGGTCCCCTTCTTTGGCAGCCCCATCTTCTGCGGCTGCAACAGAACCGACGACTAGGGCAGCTCCAGCGAGAGCTTTGATAGTTCGTCCACGCTTAGACAAACGAACGTCTCGCGCAACGGGAAATGTATCCGTTTGCCACTTCGTATAGTCATTTTCGATTTGGTCGCGAAATCCTTCGTAATAGTCTTCTATCACCTGTGCAAATTCATCCTCGCGGTGCATTATTGTCTGAATTCTCCGCCAACTGTCCGACTCTTCATCTGGGACGTATTGAATTTTGTAAACACTGCCCTCTATTGTCAAGAAATCGTTGTATTCAGGAGAAAGAAAACTTGCGAACGCTAGATCTCTAGTGGTCGTGATCAACTGTAGTTCCGAGTATCTCGCCCGTTCGGGGCCAACCTGTTCATTGTGTTCTAGCTGTTCAACATGCGCTTTGCCTCGATCTTTTAACTCTTCGTACACATCTTCAGCGATTTTGTTGTACAGTGGGTCAAACGGATCACGATCAGTACTTCCGTATCTCTCGTGCCATCCGATTTCAACTCTATGTCTTTTTGTTCGTTCTTCAGTCCAGGCTACGCCTCGAGCATCTACCACTTGATACGCTATTCGCATGGTTTCACTATCAGATTCAACGATGCGACCTATTAAATAGATGTCTGCACTGATTGAAGAGTCGGCCCCGACGATGATGGAATTAAATTGGTTGTAACGGTGCATCCATTGCTTTAACTTGAAGGCACAACGGACCGCTTCGGCTTTCCTGAGTTCGGGCCATATTCCCTTTTCTTCTTGTAGTTGTGTGCTTTCCGGTATTCCCGGATCGAGCACTGGGATCGCTAGGCGCAATTTGGGAATGTGCATTCTGGTCTTGAAGAACTCTTCTTCGTTTTCAAGATCAAGTGTCTGCGGCGCGGTCGTTGGTCCGATGCGGGGTCCAACTGACACAGCGGAAGTGGACTGCGTTACCGCCAACGCAACGATGAGCAGTGAAAAGAAAAAAGTAGCTTTCATAATGAAGTCCCCTCCTAGTATCTTACTAGTTTTTGTCAGCGTAGTCGTAATATTGATCCCACAATGCTTGTCGGGTCGTGGGGTCGGTTTCAAGTTCTGCAGCCTCGCGAATCGTTTTTAACACGATGTCTTCATCTTTGGGATCCAGAGGAACACGCTTCTCTTTATCTTCGTGTTTTGCTTCCGCCGACACCTCGGCGGAAGGGTTCAAGAGCGATCCTTCTGATTCTGACGCGAGCGTTTCTTCGGTTCCATCTTGATGTTCGGTTGTCGTTTCTTGAGTAGTTTGACCGACTTCGGTGGTACCCTCGGCACTTTGTGCGACTTGTTTCGATCGATCGGTCCCAATGTCTTCTTGAATCTTCGAAAGCATCTCATCGAACTCGTGGATGCTGGTTTCCAAGTCGTTCGATGGTCCGCCGCCGTCAGACGGAACAGCTTCCGATTCTCCGTTCATTTCTGTTTGTGCGCCAGCTCCAGAGTCGTTTGTACTTGGTTCTGAGACAGAACTACCTGCACTGGTTCCCGCACCTGCGCCTTCACCGAGCGTGCCATGGATCGACAAAGTAATGCCCTCTCTACTCAGGCATTCGTCGTAGATGCGAATACTCTCCTCTAATGACAACTCCGGGTCATAGTCGTTCCCGTTTTCGTCGTCAGCGGACTTGCTTGTTGCCTTCTTCAACTCTTCAAGACAGGTTTCGAAGGAGTCTGTGTTAGAGCTTTCTTCATCAGCAGCCCAGCCTATTGCGACAAATCCGAGCAGATAGCCGACTACTGCAATTCTCAAGGTAGTTTGTTCAATCGTCTTCATTGTTTGTACCGGTGACCGTTTGTGTTATTGTCCGTTGTTGTCGTTGCATCACGATGTGAAACCCGAGAAGACAAATCGCGGAAACCAAAAACACTGTAACACAAGCACTAAGAACCTGCAACACCAAAAATGATGATATCGTTCTATCGCTTGAATGAGCCGCGGCTCGTGTTTCCATCGTCGCAAGTGCACCGTCTAAATTGATTGCGTATTCATCACGAAACTTAAACATGGCCTCCACAATGGTGTCCGTCCGCACATTTACGTCAGCAATGCGTTTGAGGAGTTCATCTTTTGCCATATTTCGGGTGTACAGTGAAAGTTCAAATAAGTAGTCCGCCACATAGTAATCTGGTGGTTCAAATTTAGCAATTGGTTCTACGAGCAGGGCGTAAAACTCCTGCAAGTCAACTATTTCACTAAATTTCTGTTCCTCCCGACCAACGAGCTGGTACAGCGTGTCGATAACTTCTACAGTTTCATTCATTGTTGTCGGTAGCTCGACAACTGTCGTTTCCAAAGTTCCTTCCGAGGACTGTGAGTTCCATGCCGCATCAATGGATTCATACTGAGGTACATACAGTATCTTCTTGTAGTTAGACTCTACTGGGTTTAACCATGTAATCACTAACCAAACCAGGGTTGCGGTGATTGCGAGAAAAGAAATCGTCGCCAATGCGATGAGTACGACTCGCGCGACCTTGAGAAGAAACGCTTCATAGGCGGCTAGAAGGAATCCTGACTCGCTCATGTTCTTTTCACGGAGGTCTAGTTGGTGTCATTGTCTAAAGCCGAACTGGGTCCTGGGGGTAATGTCGGACCTGGCCCTGCTTCAAGTTGAATGATGCAATCACGATGCCCTTTAGCTTCCAAAAAGCCTACCAACAATGCACCCTCTAGTCTCGGATCTTGTTTGGGAAGCCAACAAAAATAGTCTCTGCCGTTGTGAGCGATGTGTTGCGTGAACGTCGACTTAAACGAGTTCTTGAGAAACTCCAACACCATGGGTGGAATCTCCAAATCTTCAATACCTGGACAGTTAAACGTTAGGTGGCGCGTACCGTCATGCTCCTTTTCTACAAACGGTAGACTTGTCGGTGAAATCGAAACCGTAGTCGTGAGCTTGAGTGGGTACTGAAAACCAACATCAAACTCTACTTCAACCAAATTCGCGTGCCAACCAGATTCATCGGAATCAAACGTGAGCAAGAGGGAGTCGAAGAGATCTTCCTCATCTTTGCGTGTATAGACCACTTCTTGGTGCCATGTCGGACCTTGCACCTCAATACTGTCTTTCTTGCGCAACAATCGAAAATCTCGGGCGACGGGATTGTGCGCACTCCACATGCTGATCTCCGAAACTTGTCCATGAATTTGTTTTATTTCCACGGTGGACGCATCAGTCCACGTCCAATCGAAACTCGGGATCGTCCGCGCATTTTGAATGAGCCAATGAAATGCGGCAATGCTCTCTACCGCGTCTGTGTGTTCCAAGCTGTGATCACTATTTGGAACATAACGCAAGTACTTTTCGCCCGTAAGATCGTCCCAGTAAAACTGAGTCGAATCCAGTAAGAAAAATTCATCGCCAGTGGCGTTGACGCTGAACTTCGGAAGCGTTAGCTTTTCAAGATATCGATACGGATCGGCAATTTGAAAAAATTTGTCAGCCTGAGCGGCATCAATATCTCCCAGCAGCCCTTCGGCAAAGTAATCTGCAATAGCGTGAGACCAATAGCCGTATGCATTGAAGTGATGTTCCATCGATCTAGCGGAATTTAATGCATCGAAGACCGCAGGAACGATTGCGATGATTCGTTCGTCGGCAACTGCAGATAGCCAGGTAGTCCAACCTCGCTTAGAGCCACCGGTTACGACGAACCGACTGATTTCGGGACTATCAACTTCTTCGGAAGCGGTGACTTCAGAAATAGCATCCAGTGCTCTAACCACGCTCTTAACCATTGGTAACAGAGGGATCCACTGAGGATCGTTGTGATGGTTAAACTGCGTCCACGCGTGAGCAAGTAATCGGTCTTCACGACGTTCGATTGAGTCTCCATTAAAAATCAATTTTTGATTGGGCACTTGTCCAAGTAATCCAACCACACTTTGGGTCTTTAGCGCAATTGTTGCTTCCAAAGAAGCTTCAAATTCAGGTGCCGGACGACCATTTCGGCCCCCGCCGACATACAACAATGCAATGTCCGACTTCGCTTCTTTCGGAATATACAACTCCAGCCAGTGCTGCCATTGCGGTCGATTCACTTGTTTGGATGACAACCAAACAAGAGACTTCAAATCGATCACCACAAAGGTCAAATCTCCATGGGTCTCGACTTTCTGGATAGTCCAAGAGTAGTGCTCGTCGTCAAGTTCAACAAAATCAGTCAGACTTGATTCTGATGCGTTCCCTGCTCCACCCGCGAGGGCAATAACAGAAAAGAGCCATATACACCATAGATTTTTAAGTGATCGAAATTTTGGATTCATAAGTCTGTTCTATGTGAACGGAGTGAGAAACACCAATCCGTTTAGTTCAAACGGAAGGTATCTCCGAAGCATGTATTAAATATGGTACACGGACAGCATGCCGATTTTCAAGAGACAAGATTGCCGCGCGCAAAATGTGAAACATTGAAGACACACTTTTTGGACAGATTGCTTTGTATTCCGTTCCATGCGCACGAGGCGAGACAGATTCCAGCAACTTTCCGCTAGAGTCCCATATGCTGAATTACATTCTCAAATTTATACAATCAATTCGTAATTTTTTGTGACGCAGTTTCTAGTAAATCTATCGTGTTGACCAACTTCAGGAATCAACTCTCAGTGTGAGAACCATTACAACGCTGACATGACAAAATTCGGTGGTTTGATCGTTGAACAAATCCAAATTGGACCCATGGCAAATTTCACATATATCGTCGGGTCCGAGGACACACGAGAAGTTGTATTAATCGATCCCGCATGGGATCTTGATCAAATATTAGGTCGAGTAGAAGATCAAGACTATAAAGTTGCGGCCGCATTAGTTACGCACTACCACCCCGATCACGTAGGAGGACATCTCTTTGGACACGATATCGACGGTGTAACCGATTTAGTGAGCACTCACCCGGTGAAAGTCTATGTACATAAGCTTGAAGCGGACGGTCTCAAACAAATCACCGGGTTATCGGAATCGGATTTGGTACGCGTACACTCAGGTGATAGACTAGATCTAGGTGGTGTGCAAATCGAGTTTCTGCACACTCCCGGTCATACACCCGGTTCACAGTGTTTTCGCATCAAGAACACATTGATTTCGGGTGATACTCTGTTCATAGATGGATGTGGTCGTGTGGACTTACCCGGATCGGACCCTGATGCGATGTTCCACAGCTTGCAAAAGCTCAAGTCGCTCCCCAACGACACGATATTGCTTCCAGGACACAACTATAGCAATGAACCAACCGCGACGATTGGAGCAGTGAAACAAAGCAATGCATACTTTCGCATCCAAGATTTACACGCGTGGCACCAAATATTTTGACTTGGAGATTGATTGGATACTTGTAAGGGAATCAGTTGTTTTTCCACGAAAAATGCTCGCATACAACATTAATATATACCGATAAATAGAGTGGAGACACAGTTATGGCTTACGACTTGAATAAAGTAATGCTCATCGGGCGAGCAGGACGGGATCCTGAAACTCGGTTTACGAATAACCGCGTTCCCGTTACCACTTTCTCACTCGCGACCACCTCGCGGTGGCGAGACAGCCAAACCCAAGAACCGCAAGAAGAGACAGAATGGCATAACGTAGTTTGTTTTGGACGTTTAGCAGAAATCGCATCGGAATACCTAAAAAAGGGACGACAGTGCTACATCGAAGGTCAACTGAAGACACAGTCTTGGGAACGCGACGGAGTCCGTCATTACAAGACCGATATTCGAGCAAACGAATTGATCCTCTTGGGAGGTGCAGAGGGCGGTACCGGTCAACGAGACAGTAGTTACAGTCGAAGTACATCTAAGAGTGGGTACGACACCCGCAAGCAACAACAGAGCGAACCTCGACAATCGGACGCGCAACGCAAGGCAGACGATCAAACTACCGAGCTCAGCGCGGATGAGCTCGATGACGACATTCCGTTTTAACACATCATCTACTTTACCCATACAAACACGTGGATGGAGGCTGAAGTAACGGTCAGCTATTCAATACACAACATCGGGTGAGACTCGCCGGAACTTTTACACGCACTATTTGTTTGTGTCGAGTTTGTTTTAACACAAACAACCGACGTGTGAGCCGTCGGGTACAGTAAAGTGCAAGCCACCGACGAGCTCTCACTAATTTTTCTTGCTCTTGTGCAAGGATTGACGGAGTTTTTGCCTGTGTCAAGTTCCGCGCACGCGATCGTCCTGCCACGATGGTTGGGTTGGGAGGATCAAGGACTCGATTTCGATGTCGCGACCCACTTTGGCACGCTTGGAGCCGTGCTTATATATTTCCGCAAAAAACTAGCCGAACTCAGCGTCGCATCTTTTAAATTTGTGCGTACCTTCGAGCCTTCGGAAGACTCTCGATACGCCTCATACCTTGTGCTCGCAACTCTTCCGATCGTTATCGTCGGTTGGTTGAGCAAGGGCTTGGTAGAAACGCACTTCCGGTCCATCGTCGTCATCGGTGCTGCGACTCTACTCTTTGGTTTGCTACTTCTGGTTGCTGATCGTATCGGGAAACGCACGAAACAAGAGTCTGGTTTTACCGTGTGGTTTGCACTCTTAATCGGAACAGCGCAAGTACTCGCGCTAATACCGGGAACTTCTCGCTCAGGTATCACCATTACATGTGCCCTCTTCTTGGGGTTTACTCGCACCGCGGCCGCACGATTTTCCTTTCTTTTAGCAATTCCAACTATTGGAGCGGCGTCAGTCTTAACTCTGACAGACCTTGTCCGTGCGACGGAACCGGTAAACTGGGTCGCGCTGACTATTGCGTGTATCACCTCGTTTATCGCTGCTTATCTATGTATAGATTTTTTTCTAAAGCTTGTCGAGAAAATAGGCATGGTACCGTTTGTGGTTTATCGCGTTCTCCTTGGCGGAGGAATTCTCGTTTGGCTCTGGTGTGTGTGAGGGGATATCGTTCCGTTCTAAACTAATGGTTGAAGTCCCACTCTTTCCCCTAAAACTAGTCCTGTTCAACGGTAGTCTGTTCGAACTTGAGATCTTTGAACGGAGATACTTGAGAATGGTACGTCGTGCGCTAGCTAACGAAACCGGTATTGGTATCGTGTACTTGGCACGCGGTTCAGAAGTCCACAAAAACGGCGAAGATCCGATCGAGTTGGCCAAAATCGGCACGTTGTCATCAATCAAACACACTGAAGTAATTGAAGAGTCCCGTATCCTCATCGTGATTGAAGGTGGAGCGAAGTTTCGTGTGCTCTCAACGTGGACCGAAGATGACCACTTGAATATGGGATTGGTAGAGTTTCTGAGAGAGGATATCAAGCGTCCGTTGCGACCGCAAGATGAAGAATTAGCTGAATTGCTTGAGCACATGAACGAGTTTCGAATCGCCGAAGGACAGCCAAAGATGACTGTAGAAGAAAATAGTGCTTCTGCGTTGAGCTATCGTTTATCCGAAGTGCTTCCGATGAGTATGGAATTTCGACAAACACTACTGGAGATTGACCACCCTTATCGACGACTCGATAGGATTCATCGATGGGTGCAGTCGGAAAGGGTCAATGGATGAGAAGTTTCATGAACGTCGTTCTTTTCTCTTCGCACGTATCCATAACGCCGTCGGCTTGGTGAACGCTTCTTAGATCTACAAATAAATTGATTCTTTTCGGGGGAACATTCGATCCGGTGCATCTTGGACATCTACAAGCAGCGCGTTTCGCAAATGAAATGCTCGGCCGTCCAGTACACTTAATACTCGCTCCTCGACCCCAGTTACGGACGAATTGTGCGACTAGCTACTCAGATCGTTGGGAAATGCTAAAACTAGCGTGCCAATCCGATCCAGCACTCATACCCTTTGACTTCGAACAGAGTGTCCCCGGTCCAACGCACACGATAGTTACTCTAAAGCACCTGCGTCAATCTACAAAGGAAAATTTCGTTTGGATAATCGGTAGCGATGTGCTCACGAAGGTTCATCTTTGGTATCGAGCGGAGGAGTTGTCCGATTGGCTCAGCTTTCTAGTATTTGTTCGGCCGGACTACATGGAAATTAAACAACCCCTCGGCTTTACTCTAGCGGATAATGCATTTGAGCTGTCGGAAAGACCCGGACTGATTTACACTTCGACCCGACCGATGTTAGATCTAAGCGCGTCAATGATAAGACTACTTCGAAGCGAGGGTAAGGATATCAAATCCTTGGTTACGGCGTCCGTATATGACTATATAATTTCAAAGCACATGTATGAACCGAAGGATTCTTGCTGACCTACGACGAATTAGCTGATTTTCTAGTTTCTACGCTAGCAGAACGCAAGGCACAGGAAATCGCAGTTTTAGATGTGCGCAAGCTCACTTACCTCACTGACCTTATGTTAGTTGCAACTGGAACCTCTCGGCGACATGTTGTAGCGGTGACAGACTTCCTTGTTTCAGAAGCCAAACGTTCTAAGCTCTCGATCTTAGGGGTTGAAGGCAAGGAACGCGCTGATTGGGTTTTAGTCGATCTTGGTGACGCTCTAGTCCACGTTATGCGAGCAAACGTTAGAGACTTTTATCAACTGGAACGACTCTGGACTCCGTTGTCTTCAGAGGAACGAGCTATGTAACCTTCCGTTTCTTTCTTCCGGTTAACCAGCACCACTAGTCACCACTTTTGAGTTCTTCTGTTAAATCCATCCTCTGGCACAACCATGCACAACACCTCTACGCTCGTAGTACTCTCCTTATCAATTTGGATATCGGTTAGTGAGTACTAAGAGAGCATACGACCCAATACCATCGACTCTGTCGAAAACGGTCGTGTATCGTGCAAGTTCCGCCGCGGTCGTAGCTACGGTCTTTATTTTGTTGCTCGTAGCGCGACTCTTTCAACTACAAATCGTCGAACACGAGCGTTATGCCACGCATGCTGCAGACAACCGACTAACGACTCAAACCATACCACCACCACGTGGTTTAGTCTTTGACCGACACGGCAACATTCTCGCTTCCAATCGGATTGTACCGTCTTTAGCGGTAATTAAAGAGAACGTCGACGATGTTGATACCTTGTTGATGAACGTTCGTTCCCTAGTCGACTTCAGTGCGACTGAAGAATCCAGTCTGAGGAAGCATCTAGAGGATGCGGATAGCGATGCGAAAGTGATCATCAAACGTCATTTGAACGATGAACAACTCGCAATTGCAGCAGTTAATCGACATCAATTTGGAAACATTCTCGTAATCACTGAGATATTGCGAGAATATCCCTTGAAAGAACTCACTTCACATGTCGTCGGTTCCGTACGGCAGGTAACCAAAGAGGATTTACAACAGTTAGATCCTGTCAGATACAGGGGAACCAAGTTTGTCGGAAGGCGCGGCGTCGAAAAGTTTTACGAGGACGTGTTACACGGCGATATTGGTCATAGACAAGTAGAAGTGAATGCCTCCGGACGTGTGCTGTCACAGATCTCCGAGCAGAAAGCAAAGCGTGGTGGAACGCTTACGCTGCACTTGGATATCGAACTACAACGCGTCGCAGACGAAGCATTAGGTGATCGCCGAGGTGCTGTCGTTGCGATCGACCCAAAGACCGGTGGGGTACTCGCTTTGGTCAGTAAGCCGTCGTACGATCCAAATGTATTCGTGACCGGGCTAGAAGGAAAAGAGTTTGATCGTCTTTCTACACGTGCGGACGCGCCGCTGTTTAACCGCGCGACGCAAGGTAAGTATCCACCTGGCTCAACGATCAAACCCGTACTCGGTATGGCGGGATTAGCAGCTGGGGTCATCGACTGGGAGCTCGAATTTGAGGATCCTAAAGGCGAATTCCAACTACCTGGGAACACATACATCTATCGGGACTGGAATTGGTCTAAGAATGGTACCGGTGGTCAAGGTCAAGTTGACTTGTTTAGATCAATTTACCGTTCTTCAAATATCTACTACTTTCATTTAGGTGCTGTCGTTGACATCGATACTTTCGCAACCTTCCTAGGACAATGGGGTTATGGTCGCAACACGTCTTTGGACATTCAAGATGCAGATGTAGGCATACTACCCAGCACAACATGGAAAAAAGAGAACAAAGATGATTCGTGGTATCCAGGGGACAGCATGAACTTTGTGATTGGACAAGGATTCACACTCGTTACCCCTTTACAACTGGCAACTATAGCAACAATTTTTGCAAACCGGGGCAAATGGGTGCGTCCAAGATTGCTGCTATCAAGCGAACGACCCGTAGATTTAGGCCAAAACTTCCCACCAGTGCAAGGAGTTGCCGAGAGTGATTGGGAACGCATGATAGAAGCTCTCACTGCGGTAGTGCACAGAGGGCACAAGGGTTATCTTCAAAACGGCTTAGCCTGGTTTCACATTGGAATGGACATTCCCTATCAAATGGCTGGCAAATCTGGGACAGCACAAGTAGTCGCTATACCTCAGGGTGAGGAATATGACGAAGAACTACTTCCAGAAGACCAACGAAAGCATGCACTATTTTTTGGCTTTGCGCCTGTTCATGATCCCGTTATTGCGGTGGCTACAGTGATCGAAAACGGCGGCGGTGGCAGCGAATTTGCCGCACCAGTAGTAAGAAGGGTCATTGATAGCTTTATGGCAGATATCGTAGCGACTTCCGATGAATGAAGGACTAGGTGGCCGTTCAACGCGAGCACACCACCACTTTTTCTCAGGAAGCTACGGTCAAACTTTCAAGTTTGACTATGTCCTAATCACACTCACTTTATTGCTTATTGCATTTGGACTCGTCGTGCTTTATAGTGCTCTGGGTCAAAATTGGAGTGGATTGTTCAATCAAGCAATTCGGTTGTTTCTTGGTCTAGGGTGCTTGCTGTTCGCAAGTCAATTACGAGTATCCACCTACTACCGCTGGGCTCCAACAATATATGCAGGTACGATCCTGCTGCTCTTCGCCGTCGAAATTTTTGGCGTTTCCTCCAAAGGGTCGCAGCGATGGTTAGACCTTCCTGGCCTACCGAGTTTTCAACCGTCCGAATTTCTCAAAATCTCGCTGCCGTTGATAGTGGGGTGGTACCTTGCGACCCGAAATTTCAAACTCAAGTCTTTCGACTATCTGGCGTTGATCTTGATTGTGGGGTTGCCGACGGGTCTCGTGTTCCTACAACCGGACTACGGAACTGCCTTGATTCTGTTGATTGGCGTAGCTGTAATGCTCTTTTTAGTCGGCCTACGATTGCGCTGGTTTGCAGTTGGGTTAGCACTCGTGGTAGTCTCGGCACCAATTATCTGGAATTTTGTATTTCGCAAATATCATCGAGAGCGTATCATTACTCTCTTTAATCCCGAACGTGATCCATTGAATGCTGGATGGAACATCATTCAGTCGAAGACCGCGGTTGGTTCTGGTGGATTGACCGGAAAGGGATTATTTGAAGGCACCCAGAGTCATCTTGACTTTTTGCCAGAAGGACACACCGACTTCATTATTGCGGTCATTGGCGAAGAATTGGGCTTCGTTTGGTGTGTAGCTCTGTTATCGTGCTATTTGTTGATTTTTTCTCGCTTAATGTATTTATCAACAACTGCTACAAACGGTTTTGGTTATGTGGTCGGTACAGGTATTACAGTAATCTTTTTTGGTTACGTGATCGTTAATGTTGCTATGGTGTTGGGACTCTTACCAGTAGTCGGGCTACCCTTGCCCCTCGTTAGTTATGGGGGTAGTTCCGCGATTACTACGATGGCTGCATTCGGAGTTGCTTTAGCAGTATGCACGCACAAACAAGATTTGGAGAAATAATGAAAAGGAAATTCACCGTCGCGACTACACTAATTTTGATCTCGTGTCTTCCACTCAAAGCAGACTATAGCGAACATGAAAAGGTAGGGGCGGTAGTGGATGAGCTTGTGTCAGAGTACTCGTTTGACCGCACGACGCTCATGTCAGTTTTTAAAGAGATTAAACACAGACCCGACATCATTGAGATCATGGATCGTCCAGCAGAGACTAAGCCTTGGTTTGAGTATCGAGACATTTTCATGCAAAGAAAGCGCATCAATGACGGCGTGAGGTTCATTCGTAAGCACAGAGAAGACATGGACAGAGCGTTCGAAGAATACCAAGTACCCGCTCATATCATTGCCGCGGTCATTGGGATCGAGACGAACTACGGCGGAAATATGGGTAGTTATCGAGTCATGGATGCTCTTGCGACTTTGGGATTAGACTATCCCCGTCGCGAAAAGCTCTTTCGGCGGGAACTGAAGCAGTTTTTTGTTCTCGCATGCGAAGAACGAATCAAACCGTTTGACGCCGACGACGCTTGTGAGCGAGAACTAAATAACCTATCCAGTGGACAGGGGCGATCTATCGAAGATCTAAAAGGCTCGTACGCTGGCGCAATGGGATATGGTCAGTTCATCCCATCCAGCTTTCGGCACTTTGCGATCGACTTTGACGAAGACGGCATTCGTGACATCTGGTCCAACATCTCCGATGCCATCGGAAGTGTCGCAAACTACTTTGCCGAGCATAAATGGACTAAGGATGGTGAAATAATGGAGTTGGTTGAGATCGACTCTTCCAAAATTTCACCTGATGAACATGCAAATTTAAAACTTGAAACTCCCTTAATGACCGTAGCAGAATGGCAAGCGTTAGGTATCAAGAGTTCAGCACCAAGCACCCAAACCGCGGCGTTATTCGCATATAGATTAAACGACAAAGATCCTCCCAAATTGCAATATATGCTTGGATTCAATAATTTTTACTCGATCACACGATACAACCCCAGTCGCCTTTACGCCCGGGCGGTTTATGAACTTGCCGAGGAAATCAAGAAGAAACTGTAGGATTGGTGACCATTCGACATACACGTGTAACTGTAACAATAGGGACTTATATACAAAAT
>VYFT01000082.1 GCA_009842245.1 Gammaproteobacteria bacterium
TATATACAGAGTGTGTCAGACTCTGTCATGCCAGTCCCGTTCCTAACTACACAACTAGTTGAAATATGTTTGCGCAATTCCATCGTGTAGGAATCATCGGTAGGTTAGACAAACCTGCGATTACCGATTCCCTAGACTTAGTTCTCGATGTTCTTCTAAAGAACGAACGTGATATAGTCATCGAGGAACAAACCGCGTCTTTGATCGACGGAGACAACGGCAAGGTGGTCAGTCGGTCGGAACTCCATGATTGTGATCTAGTTATTGTTGTTGGTGGCGACGGCAGCATTCTTAGCATCGCTAAAGACTTGGTCGATACTGACGTCCCTGTATTGGGGATTAATCGAGGTCGACTCGGCTTCCTAGCGGATATTTATCCGGATCATATCGAGTCTGGATTGCTCGCGGTTCTTCAAGGTAGCTACCGACTTGAAGTACATTTTCTGCTTGAACACTCGATAGTACGAGACGATGAACTCATTCGTCGAGGGATAGCACTTAATGACGTTGTGGTCAATTCTGGTTCAATTACTCGCATGATGGACTTTGCTCTTTACGTCGATGAGGAGTTCGTATATTCGCAACGATCCGACGGTTTGATTATTTCCACGCCTACTGGATCTACAGCCTACGCATTATCGGCGGGTGGTCCAATAATGCATCCTTCACTAGATGCGATCGTGATCGTTCCAATGTTTCCTCACACGTTGACTTCCCGACCATTAGTCGTCAAAGGAGACTCAGAAATCGTCGTATTTGTGAACTCTGAAGACGACTTTCCGCTAGTCACAGCGGACTCGCAAGAACCCTTTATTCTTCAGCCTTACGATCGTGTGTATATTCGTAAAAATACCAAGGGGTTGAATATCGTGTACCCAACTACGCACAACTTCTATGAGAGTTGTCGCAGTAAATTGGACTGGGGATCACGCCTTGGTGGAAACAACCGATAACGAAGTTAGTGGAGTAAGCTACCGTATTTCTTCAGATGCGCTGGAGTGTCGATATCTATTAAGATCCCGCGATCGTCTACCTCTAACGTTTCAACACTAAAACTGTCTGAATCTAAGAGAGATCGGGCACCGTGATCTCCACGTAGTTCGCTCAGTTGAGCAAAACATTCTTGCTTGAAACCAACCGGGTTACCGTATCGTTTTTGGCATCGTAGTCGAACCACCGATGCCGTCGTGCTTTCCATGTGTCGTGCTAAGCCATTCAGAGTTGCAGACTTCACGTACGGCATATCCATGAGACCGACCACAACCCAAGGATCCGACTTCGCGTGCTGAATGCCAGCGCGTAAACTCTGGGACAGACCCAGCTGAGCTTGAGTAGCTATAACAGTTTGAGAATTCAGAGGGAATGATTCTGTCAGGGAGGGTTCTTGCGTTCTCAACACGACAAACACTTTGTGAAATACTGTTGCGTAGAGTTGTACCGTGTATTGCAATAAGGTGGTGTTGGCAAAGGGTACGTGTCTTTTGTCTGACCCGTAGCGAACAGAAGCGCCAGCTGCCAAAATAACTGCAGTCCCTCGATGCGAAACTGAATCGCTATCTACCATTTAAGAAAGATTACCACTCCTAATCTGGCACCTTATTCGAGATGAATGTTAGCTGAGCGGTCGCGATCGGAATGATAGAACGGGCGACAACAAATTGTCTTCTGGTTGGGAACTTTCTTAAGAACCCACTAAGGAGGTCAATGGTGTCTCAGGTCCTACCGTTGTGGTCTAGAAGGTTTGTGCGTCCAAGTGTACGGGGTCGTCCTCTTGGCTCTAAGCATGTTCACCCTTAAAGTCAATCAAGGTGTATTTTGGGCGTCGTTACCGTCGTACGCATCTGCTAATATTCGCTCAAGTTGAGCAGACGAGACATCTTTCTTCACGATGCATCCGTTTGTGTCTAGCAAGTAGTTCTTGGGGATATACTCAACCCCGTACGTACGAGCTACACTTCTATCTGTATCTTGTTTGAGTTCCGCTAAATTTATCCAGGGTAGTTCCAACTCTTCGGTTGCTTCTTTCCATGGTTCGCGCGAGCTATCAACTGAAATAGATACAACTTCAAACCCATCGACATTTCTCTTTGAGTAAACTTTTTTGAATCCAGGAAGCGCTGCAATGCACGGTGCGCACCATGAAGCCCAAAATTCGACGAGAACATGTTTATGCTCGCTTACGACATCGTAAAGTCCTACGGTGCGTCCTTCGAAGCTAGGTAATTCGAAATCGGGTGCTTTAGTACCTACATGAAGAGTGAAGATTCTTTCATGTTGCGTCAAGTAGCGACCGTGATCATTTTTATCATGCAGTACTCGACGTGCCACGATGTGAGAATCCAGCGTTTGAGCTAGTCGGTCATAGACACCTTGTCGTGCTTCTTCCCCCCAATACGCACCAAGTTCTAACGCAAGCAAAGCATCAATGGGATCTTCAGCTTGGTCTGCGATGGCTTCCAAAGGGTCAAGTCGAAGCCGATTCAACTGTCGGAGAAGTTTTACATGCTCTGGAATTTCTGCTGGCGTCGGATCTGACACTTGCCTTCGAGCTTTACGCTGTGCGAGCGCATATTGCGCACATTCGTCTTCGTCAGTTTCGGTAGTGTCTGGTTCATCAACCTCTTGGGCAGATTGAGATGTTTCTTGATCATCAAATCTTTCTGTGGTCTCACGCTTGGGTGTCTTCCGTTCGAGTAATGCTGTTTGATAAATCTTGAGAGCAGAGGTATACGCCTGCTTGGTTGACCAATATACATCAGCTTGTTGCCAACTGTCAATGAGCTTTGCATGTTTCCCTACACCTGCTGGAGAAATTGCGAATGCGTCTCCAAGAGACTCGTTTTTAAGACGTACTTCAATTTCAGCACCGGGCTCGATCACAGCTTGCGTTTGCGTGAAGTTTACACCCTTATAAATCAACACATTAACAACTCTCGGTTCGGTTACCTCGCCGATAATCTCGAATCGATTGTTTTGCATTAACACATGCCATGTTGTACTAACTGTTTCGCCGCGAGTATCTCTTTCCAAGGTACGTGCGATTACGGTCCCATGCTGAATATCAGAACCCACGGAGCTCAAATCTCCGGAGATTTTGAACTGTTTTGATGGATCCGTAGATGAATTGACAGATCCTAAAAAAGCCAAAATAGTTGGCCACTCAAGTAATGCAAATGAAATTTCCCGCCCGGGTGCAACTACTGCATCTAAAGTCAGCGGCGCATCTAAGCCTGCATCTACCAGTATCGTTACTATCGACGTTTTATCTATTTCCCCGACAAGAGAAATCTCACCGTTCGTCATCGCGCCGGTTACAAGCGTTTTGGGTGTTGATCCGCTGGAATCGGCATCCTCACGTAACAGCACTCTCACTTGTGCTTCCAACATTGCTTTGGGTGTTTTTGGCTGTTCTTCCGCCAATGATGTCGCCGCATCGTCCGTGATGAGAGTTCCTCTCACGGTGAATGAATCTGCGAAGGCAATCGAAGTGCAAGCGAGCGTGAGGAATATACCAAGAATTCCAGTGAGCAGTGCTGATCGAATCCGTCTCATGTATCTCTCCTAATAGACGAAGATCTAAGTTTTATTGTATTGTGTTTTAGTGATTTGAGCCAATATCGAAATTGCTATTTCGGGAGGGGTTTTACTTCCAATATCAAATCCGATAGGTGCGTGTAACCGTTGTAATTCTAGGTCTGAGACGCCTAATTCCTGCAGTCGTTCACGCCGAGCCGCTGAAGTTCGCTCCGAACCCATAGCACCGATGTAAAACGCCGGGGTTTCGAACGCTCCAATTAACGCCATGTCGTCTAGGCGTGGATCGTGGGACAATGCAACGACTGCAGAGTTTTTGTCATTTGCTTCCCGTTGAATCACTTCGTCGGGTAAATCACATCGTTTTTCCACGCCGGGTACTGTGAAGGAATCTAAGTTGCTTTGATTTGTATCGATGACCGTTATTCGATAGTCCAGTTTCTGCGCAAACTCTGCGACGTACTGAGCGACCATGTTCGAACCCACTATGAAGAGCTGAAATCTGGGTCCGTACGTTTGTGCAAGGAAACCGTTCTCTGCTTCATACACTAACGGACTAAATACCGAGGTTTCCGCCAACTCGACTTCGCCAGTATTGAGTTGTACAGTACGGCGTATAGAGCGTCGTTGATCCAGTGTTGCGTTGATTTGACCATACGTCGATTCGGCATTGTGTTGAACTTGTAAGGGTTCAATCACGACATCCAGCTGACCTCCACAGGGAAGTCCGAATTTCGTTGCTTCCTCTTCAGTCTCGCCATAACGTAGAAACTCTGGAATAGTTCGAGCGACACTACCACAGACTAATTTCTCGATGAGATCTTCTTCGACGCAACCACCTGAGAGCGAGCCAACCACTTGTCCCTTCTTGTTGCATGTAAATAAAGATCCTACAGGTCGGGGCGATGATCCGTATGTCGCGACAACAGTCGCCAACCAACACGGCTGGCCATCTTTTAACCATTGATAAACTTGTGCGATAACTTGCTGGTCTACAGATTGCAATTTGAGGTCTCTAGAAAGAACCGATATTGTTCAGAACAGAATTAATTGTACTTTGCAAAAATACCGTGCCCTGATGTCCTTGAAGTGCTCAGTAAGGCTTCCTGCAACAGACATAACAAGGCTTTCAAAGCATTCTCTAATCGCAATATCGATTGACGAGGTTTTCTTGATCGGGACCTTATCCGCATCGCACTTCAGGTGTGTGTTGTAAGCTCAAAATTGTTTTCTGCATTGTGTGCACTAGTACGAACAACACAAACTTGTCCAGTAGGAGTCTCAGTTGCTAATCGCTTCGTCGAAACGAGTCCACGTGGTAGTTAAATCCATCACGTTTCCCCCTCGCCGAGACTCATCGATCTTGATAGCAGTCAATCCAGCTTCTAGTGCGTCCAGCACTGATACAGGTAGCGGAGTACCACTGTGTAGGTGTTTGGCTATGTCTTGAGCCATTCTTTCTTCCGCTCCATAGTGCATGGATATGTCATCATGCTTGTAGTTCGAATCGAATATACATTCTTTCGGTACTGCGCGGTGAACCTTTAAGTAGCCGCGCACAAAATCTCCTTCAGCCATTCCGTCGGTACCAATCACACAGAAACGACGAAACGCGTCCGGTGTATGCGTGTTGGTATGGAAACACAATCGAGAGTCATTGTCGTACTCTACCATGGCTACTTGGTGGTCGATTATGTCCGCATCTCCAGAAAACGAGCTTTCCGTACTGTCCCAAAGTGCGGGCCATCGACGATAAATAGTATCTTTGTCCCGGTGTTTATGATGCGTGTTAAAAACCGAATTACCTCCAAAACTTATGACTCTGCGGGGTCGCGATTTCACTAAGCCGGCATACAAATCGAGGTCGTGGCAACACTTTTCCAGTAAGAAGCCGCCACTCGTCGCTGTTTTGCGTCGCCAATCCCTGAAGAAAAATGCACCATGCACAGGTGGTATATGCTCAGAAGCCTCGATACTGATAATGTCGCCTAATGCGCCTTCTTCGTACATTCGTAGAAGGTCTTGGTAGAGTGGGGCATAACGCAATACCAACCCAATCATAATTTGATCTTCGCCTACTTTTCTAAGTGTGCGAACAAGTTTTAGCGTCTCTTCTTCCGAGACTACCACAGGTTTTTCACAAAAGATCTTGATTTTTGCGTGTAGCACTTGTTGCAACTGTTCGTAATGAAACACGTTCGGTGAACCTATCATCACTAGGTCAAGTTTTTCCTCGTCTAACATGGTATTGAGATCCTTAAATCTTCGTAGTCGACGAACATGCTGATCATCCATACGTCGAAAGCCTGTAGGATTTGGATCTGCGTAACAGGCTATGTCAAAATTTGGAATCGTATCACTAAAGACTTTAGCTAAATAGCCCATTCGATCCCCAAGACCACATATACCGACTCTCATGGGGACACCATTTCGGAAGATTTGATTCTCAGGTACATATCCAACTGACTAGTCACGAAAGGGATCTATTATTTTCATTTTCAGGAGACACGGTGGAGTCTAGAGTTAGCGAATGGACTCTCTTGAGCGTTCTGCGTTATAGAGACGAAAGAGAGTCGTTGAATTCAGCGTTTTTCACTCAAACCCGGTTCGGTTTTAAACGCATTTGCTGAGAGGCAACCTGCAACTAGAAATGCACTTAAAATTATAGATTCGACTGAAAGTGTGCGAGTAAGAATTTCAGCTAGTACGCACACTTTTTTTGTTGCAGACTACACTTCGGAGAAATTGCATTGAGAACAGACCAAAAAGTAATCAGGTTGTCGGAATACCAGCCTTACGGTTGGCGAATGGATGAAACAAAGTTAAAGTTTCGCTTATTCGACGACGGCTCGTTTGTCGATTCAGAACTTCGCTTTCAAATAGATGGCGCGAGTGCAAACTCTATTCGTCTCGATGGCGAGCATCTTGAGTTAGAGAGTATTGCGGTCGATGGACGGAAACTTTTAAACAACGAGTACGCGGTAGACCCAGAAGGACTCACAATCTTTGATGTTCCGGACTCGTTTACGCTCTCGATCTCCACGAAGATTCATCCGGAAACCAACACATCTTTAGAGGGGTTGTACAAGTCTTCGAGCTTGTTTTGCACGCAATGCGAAGCGGAGAGCTTTCGTCGTATGACCTACTATCCGGATCGACCGGACGTGTCCAGTATTTTCACTACAACGATTGAGGCCGACAAATCTAAGTTTCCGCATCTTCTATCCAACGGCAATTTAGTACACGAAGACGATATGCCGAATGGTCGCCACACCGCAACTTGGCATGATCCGTTCCGTAAACCTTGTTATTTGTTCGCACTAGTAGCGGGAAATTTGGCTGCACTAGAGGACGAATTCGTGACTTGCTCGGGTCGAACGGTGCGGTTGACTATCTTCACCGAGCCGAAATATAAGGATCGGTGTGTGTGGGCGATGGACTGCTTGAAGCGTTCCATGAAGTGGGATGAAGAAGTTTACGGACGTGAATACGACCTAGATCGGTTCATGATCGTTGCGGTTGACGACTTCAATTTTGGGGCTATGGAAAACAAGGGGCTCAATATTTTCAACGCAAGCGCGCTGCTTGCGGACCCTGACACCACGACCGACGGCGCCTATGAGCGGATCGAAGGCATCATTGCACACGAGTACTTTCACAATTGGAGCGGAAATCGCGTGACTTGTCGAGATTGGTTTCAATTGAGTCTAAAGGAAGGTTTTACGGTTTTCCGAGATACGCAATTCAGTGAGTCGACCGTGGGTGCGACCGCGAAACGTATTCAAACAGTAGCTGGCTTACAAGCGGCACAGTTTCCCGAAGACGCGAGTGCCCTAGCACATCCTGTGCGTCCGGACCAATATACGGCAATCACCAATTTCTACACGGCGACGATCTATCAGAAAGGAGCCGAAGTGTTGCGCATGATGCACACGATGGCTGGTGAAGAACGATGGCGCAAGTCCACGGATTTATATTTTGATCGCCACGACGGTCAGGCGGTAACCATTGAAGACTTTGCAAAAGCAGTTAGCGATGGTTCTGGTCTTGACCTCACACAGTTTTTCCGATGGTACGTACAAGCAGGTACACCACGAATCACGGTCCAAGAATCTCAAGAAGACGGGGGTATGAAGTTGGAGATCAGCCAACGTTGTGAACCAACCCCCAATCAACCTCATAAAGAACCATTTCATATTCCATTAGCAATTGGTTTGATTGATGCTAAGGGACAGGAAGTTCTCGGAGAAACGGGTAGTCGAAATGGCTACGACATAAGCTGTAAATCAGCTATGCACGTCGAAAATCCAAATCAGGATGGAACTTTGATCGTGCATTTAAAGAAGGCGAACGATACGATTGAGTTTCAAGGCGCACCAAAAGGTGCTACGTTCAGTTTCTTACGTGGATTCTCTGCTCCTGTGTATGTGGACTATCCACAGACCGTCGATCAACTTGAAATGCTTGCGGCGCATGACAGCGATGGATATACCAAGTGGAATGCAATGCGCTCAATTTATGGGCGGTTTATATTGAATCGCAATATCGACCTCTCACGTGTCGCTGAACTAACCACCTGTTTGGTTGAGCAGATTCAGGAATGTGAGAATGGTAGTGAACGGAAGTCTTTGCTAAATGCAATGCTACAACCACCGTCTGTGTTCAATGTGTTGGATGCGAATCCCGGTGCTGACTTCGATGATATCGTAGCTAATCGGGACGAGCTATCTCAGTTCTTAGCAGACGAATTGATGCAAATCTGGGAAGAGCTCTATGTCCAGCATCCAGCAGAATCGTCCTACGAAACAACTCGTGAAGCGGTTAATCGACGTGCCACGAGACATGCCGCGCTCGCATATTTACGACGTGGAATGGGTAAGAAACATCCCCAGTCGATCGGAAACTTGCTCCGAGACAATTTCACGAGTGCCGACAACTTGACCGATCGTTTAGCAAACTTCATGCAACTACTTGAGCTACCAAGCGAAGTGCAGGCTACGAAGCAAGAAGTCATTGATGAGTTCTATACGCGTTTCGCACACGAAGCGTTTGTTGTTAACAACTGGTTTTCCTGTCAGATAATGTGCACTCTTCCTAAAGCTATTGACCGGGTGAAGACATTAGAGCAGCACGAGGCATTCAACAAGACTAATCCGAACCGGGTGCGGAGCGTATACGGTGCGTTTACATCGAACTACAAGAACTTTCACGAATTGAGTGGTACCGGATATCGGTATCTTGCCGAAAAGATCATCGAGCTGGATGCAACGAATTCACAGCTATCTGCTCGACTTGCTACCGTACTCACTCGTTGGAATCGGTTCGGGCCAAAACGGCGTGCATTGATGCAAGATGCACTTCGTACGATTGCTGGGACGACGCAATCGAAAGACTTAAGCGATGTGGTGAATCGAGGCTTAAATGTTGGGGTGAAAACTAGCTAGACTAATTGTCTACTAAATGTAAGAATTCGGATCGCGTGTCTGGAGCGTCTCTAAATGAACCCAAGAGAACCGAAGTCTTCATTGTGGAGTGTTGCTTTTGAACTCCGCGCATTGCCATACAAAGGTGTTGCGCCTCAATGATTACCCCCACGCCACTCGCATGAGTTACTTCGTTGACCGTATTTGCAATCTGTTGCGTTAGTCGTTCTTGAATTTGCAATCGCCGGGCGAACATGTCGACGATCCTTGCAACCTTCGATATACCTAGCACTTTACCGTTGGGTAAATAGCCTACATGGCATTTGCCGATAAAGGGCATCATGTGGTGTTCGCAAAGCGAATACAACTCAATGTCCTTGACGAGGATTATTTCCTCCAAGTCAGATTCAAACAGCGCATTCCTCACCACATCGTCAACTACTTTACCGTAACCTTGAGTTAGAAATCTCAACGCATCCGCCGTTCGCCTTGGAGTGTCTGCTAGACCTTCGCGCGCTGGGTCTTCCCCGATGTTTCGAATTATCTGTTCAATGTTTGTTGCTATAGCATCCATTTAAGAATTCTTGTCGTGGTATTTTTGGCTTAAGCCGACTTCCTAGAAACTTGTTTAATTGTTTTAAGGAAAGTACTTCGGTATATGATTTTGAGATTCGAAGGGAGGTCGTTTATATTCCGGATTTTGCGGACGCAGTTTTAACTCTACAGTTCTTTGATCTACCCATTCGTAGGGTATGATACTTAGCAGGTGACGGATACAGTTCAAACGCGCGTGTTTTTTAACGTCTCCATCGACCACAAACCAAGGGGACTCTTCAGTGTGTGTTCGCGCCAACATGTCATCTTTTGCTCTAGAGTATTCAACCCAGAGCATTCGTGAAGCTAAATCCATCGGGCTCAATTTCCACCGTCGTTTTGGCTGTTCGAGTCGTCGCTTGAATCTAGCTTCCTGCACTTCATCAGATACTGAGAACCAGTACTTGATGATGTTAATACCAGAGCGTATGAGCATGTGTTCAAACTCCGGGCAAGACACCATAAACTCTTCGTATTCCTCGTCCGTGCAATAGCCCATGACGCGTTCCACGAGAGCACGGTTGTACCAGCTACGATCAAATAGTACCAATTCTCCGCTAGCGGGTAGGTGACTGACGTAACGTTGAAAGTACCATTGACTCTTTTCGCGTTCTGTTGGAACAGGAAGAGCTGCAATACGAGCATTCCGAGGATTGAGATATTGCGTAATACGCTTGATCACGCCTCCCTTTCCAGCTGCGTCTCGCCCCTCAAAGATGATTACGTACTTTTGTTTGTTGTTGATGATCCACTCAAGCATGATGGATAACTCATCTTGCATACGTCGCAGTTCTGTTTCGTAATTCGCTTTTTTAATAACTTTCTGTTTGCTCGTCATAGCGTACGTGTTTCTTCGGAGAAAGATTGTGCCTTGGAGATGCAATAGTAAGCGCGGTCAGCGCTTTTCTACAAGCTATGTGTCACGTGGGTTGATAAAACTGCCAGAATGTTGTGGTCTGCGCTCGCTGTTGCTGAAACTCTTTTTCAATATCGTGCAAAGCACGTTTGATTTCCTTGCGATCTAGCGCATCTGATTGTCCCGAAGTTCCATATTGATGGTCATTCACACTACGGAGAACTGTTGCGGTCGTTCGGTTGTCTTGAAGTAAGTGAATTGCATTTACGCGAGATATATTTAACTTCGCGGTGAGCCATCGTAGCATTCCTTCCTTCACATCTCGACCGGAACTACTCTTTAGCAACGTATCTATGTGAACATCTTCTTCAGAGGTCGTCTTTGCTTTTTTACTTTCTGTATATCGACCCCATAACCAAACCGAGACCAAGACGAAACTCAACAACCAGCCACCAACCGCAAAAAGTATCAACCAGTCTGAGAGACTTCGAGTTCCTAAGAACGTCGCCGCGGGACCTTGTTGGCCACCTGCGCTCGCATTCCCGCTTGAGCTAGAGTAATTGCTTGTGAATGAAGCATCTGACGAAGAACTTGGGAACACGGTGAATGTGCGACCTGGTACTACGGTACGTTCTACTTGGTTCGTGTTCGTGTTCCACCAAACTATTTCCGCGTCTGGAATTTGCGTGTCGCCGGCTTTAGTAACCACAAATGCTCGTTCATCGGTTCTAGTGCCAATAATCCTGTTTCCCAAGATTTCGTTAGAAAAATCTGGAGTGGTAGGGTAGGAACGTATTCCTTCAGGTAGTTCGGTCTCGATACCTGGGACTCCTGTGCTGTAGCTCCCAATAGCTTCAATGGTAGTACGACGGGAGAAGCTATCGCCAACTTCAATATTCGATAGGTCAAGTTTTTCAAGATCGTCAGTTACTACAACCCGTGTAGCTGGGAGCCAAGGAATATCCTCCGGGTACTCGGCGGGACGTGGCAGGATCGTAATTTCATGCTCTTCGGTATGAACAAAAACGAGGACTGTTCGATCATCGAACTTAATTTGCGCACGTACGGAGATTTGTGGTAACGAAATGGTGCCACTTCTTTCTGCAAAAATTACAAACTCCTGAGTCCCCACGCTATAAGTTCGTCCATTCCTTGGTTCCCAAGTCGCAGCTCTTACTCCGAGTTCAACAATGTGTGCATTTTCAATAAGGCCGGGACCAGGTAAACCACGACGGCCAAGCCCGACAACGTCAACGTTGTTCGAGTAATACAGCTTGCGCTCCGCGTGAATACCACCATGAACATATTGTTCAGTGCGGTCAACCTTGGTGATCCAAAAGACTTCCTGGTCCATTTTGTCTCTCATGTCCTTAGTCATCGGACCAACGGTAAGAGTAAGTTCTTCTGTCTTAAATTTGCCGATGTCAATGGACGGAATCTTGAGTTCGGCGGTGCGTTTCGGGCGTAACTCCAATGTCCATTCAACGATTGACTCAAACGTGTTATTGATTACTCGCGTCCTGCCTGATCTTTGAGTGTTAAGAACGTCAAAATCGGTGTTCAACGCGGAAAAGTCTGGTTCGTCTCGCGGAGCTAACCCGTCTAGAGTAATCGTCAGTTTGACGGTTTCAAATTCGGATATAACCTCTTGACTCAGTTTCGTGGATACTTCCGCGAAAATGGGAAGCGTCGACACGAGTAAGCTCGCAATGAAGAGTTTTTTTACCATCTTTGTCTTTGCCGTAATTGACTGTAATCCAGATCACCAGAGTCGTACCTTCTACGCGTTTCTGCCTGAAATTTATTTCTTAACAAATTCCCAGGTTCATCGGGCACGCGTCGTAGCATTCGTTCCAATGTGTCGTTCGCTTCGAGCTCCTCATTGGAAAGTTCGTTGTCGGGGAACGCCGGTGCTTCTAGCCCTTCACCTTCCTCTTCTTCGGCACCCGGTGGCGCGTCTGCATTTTCCGGTGGTGCATCCTCATTCATACCAGGATTCTCAGACGGGTCCCCTTCGTTCCCTTCTCCGGGTTCGGGTTGTTCGCCGTTTCGTTCGGCTTCACCTTCACCCTCACTTTGCTGTTGTGCCATTTGTTGTAATAGTTGCTCGAGGAGGTCTCGATTGAAAAGAGCGTCTTCGTGATCCGGTTCTTGTTCTAAGACTTTGTCGTAAGTCTCGATTGCTTCGATTATTCGACCGGATAGCGCTAAGGAATTTCCTAGGTTATATTGTGAGCGAATCGATTCGTCGCTGTTAAACATTTCAACAGCACCTTCGTAGTTCTCGCTTCGGTACTTCGAAACAGCTTGCCACTCTGGATCTTTAAACAGTGCTTCTGCGGTTTCCGGATTGTCCTCTTTCAGCTCATCGTATGCTCGTTGATCATTGTTCTTCCACAAGTCTTCAAACCAGTTCGCATGTGTGTTGGTAGCAACCACAAGAAGCAATGCGACGAGGACGCCACGCCGGATTGAGAACAGAGCGAGCACTACCAAAGGAATCACAAACAAGTATCCTGTATCGTGCCATGTGTCGTAGGTTCGATCTTCAAGTCGTTCTAACTGACCTCCGCTTGACCACACTCCACTATAGAAGCGTTGAATATCGGAATTATCAATATTCAGAGAGTGGTAGATTCCTTGCACCGGTCGAATTCTGGCTTTTACTAAGTCTCCATGAAGTTTTGGAATGATGAGTCGATCGTTGTTATCTCGCATCAATTGCTGTATACCCTCAATATCCGGTTCTGGGATAGGGGCACCCGTCGCCGTTCCAACTCCTAGAAAGTGTACTTCGACTGGACTGAGCTTCGGTCGTTCAAATTCAAGCTCCCTGTCTACGCTGTCTGTAATTACTAAGATGCGACCGACCCCGTTCGCACCTTGATCCAACAAATTCCACGAGAGCTCTAGTGCATGATCAGGATTACTGCCAGACAGAGGCATGATTCTTGGTTCCACTGATGCAAGCAAATGTTGAATTGTTTCGACATCATGAGTCAGCGGAGTTACGATGTGAGCATCTCCAGCATAGACCACTAAAGCTGTGCGTCCTTCGTCTCGGTTCCGCAAGATGTCCGTAATTTTTTGCTTTGCGTGTTCTAGTCGAGACGGTTCAATGTCTTCTGCATACATACTGGTCGAACAATCGAGAACTACGACCAAATCATCCCGTTGCTGTTCTACGGGTAGCGGAATCTGAGACCATGATGGACCAGCCATAGCGAAACAGGCAACCAACAGCGCACTCGCAACCAAAATGTCGAACCAACGCCGGAGCTGTTTTTGCGCGCGTTCAGGAATGAGCACACTAAGTAGCTCCGGTGCGACTACTGCATCCCAACCAGTCTTGCTTCGCCTTGCGCGTAGTCGGAGAACGAAGATAACTACAACCAAAAGGCATCCGAGCAGCCACCACGGACGGATGAAATGGAAGTTGGAAACAGTGTCGATCCAGAACTTCATCGCCGACTCCACCAAAGGTAGCCAAACAATAGCGACGCGAGAAGTAGGGGCCAATGTACCAATGACTTGACGGGTCGCAGAGTCTCCGGATCCTGAGATACAGGTTCAAGTTGCATGATGTGATCGTACACCCGCTCAAGAGAGTTCGTGTCCGTCGCTCTAAAGAATCGTCCACCCGTTTGTGCAGCAATGTTCTCTAAGTTTTCAGTGTCCATGAACGACCCACGGCGAAAAAACCTGTTGAAACCAGGACGCCCAAAATTTACGGGCTCTGAACCTAGACCGATTGTGTGTATTCGCACGTTTGCATCCACGGCTAGTTTGATAGCCTCTTCGGGTGTCAAGACACCCGAGTTGTGCGAACCGTCGGTCATCAAAATCAAAATGCGATGATCAATGGGGCGTTCAAGCAATCGTTTTACCGCCAAACCAAGGGTGTCCCCTATTGCGGTTTGTCCTCCGGCGATGCCGACGGGTGTCTCCTGTAGAAGTTGGTTTACAGTCTTAATATCAGCGGTGAGTGGTACATAAACATATGCGCCGGTACCAAAGACGATAAGTCCCAACCGGTCTCCTTCCCGTTGTTCTATAAATGGCTCAACTACATGCTTCAAGGCCGCGATTCGAGTGACTTCTCGATTATTCAATCGCATGTCCGCCTGCTGCATACTTTGAGATATATCTATGGCGAGGAACATATCTCGCCCCTCAGTGGGGAGTGCAACTGGATCGCCACTCCACTGCGGGCGCGCTAGCGCGGTAACAAGAGCTATCGTCGCGAGGACTAAGAGTAATAAACGCCACCAGCGTCGTCCGGAAACGAACAATCCCCGAAATTGTTCTTTGAAGCGAAAGTCTTCTACGTTGGGGACTGTAAGCGCTGACTGTTTGTTGCTCTTTCGAGGCAATGCGAAGCGTAGCACTGGAAGCAAGACGAGAAGTGCGAATGCCCAAGGCCAAAGAAACTCAAGCATTTACTCGTTCCTTTGTAGGTTTGACCCGCAGAAGGGTATGTTGAACAAGCCCGGACAAGCCTTCGTCGGAAAAGCTGCTTCCAACAAAACGCGCGTTTCCAAGGCAACGACCTGGACCAGATATGAACCCTGTTTCATTGAACCGATCTGCTAGCAAATCCTGCCATGTGGAACCAAAAGCAGTGGTTGATTCAGTTCGCCTTTCAATGTCCACCAACAGCTCTTTAAACAGTAAATTTATTGCTGACGCGTACGTCAATCCATCAATTAATCCAGTCTCGCGCTGCTGGGTTAAATCAAGCGCTTCGTTCCTTATACGTTTATACGGTGCAAAACGCCGTCTACGCCACAGGTACCAAACTATCATAAGAGCGAGTGTTACTAGTATGAAGCTAAATAGAACCCACCAAGACACTGACAACGGCCAAAGTCCAGGCACTGCCGGTTCGTGGATATCTCGTAGTTGTTCTGCTAGATCTATAGGCACGTTAACGCTCTAAAGAGAGAAAGTCTAGATTCTCCGTCGTAGAAAAGGATTCAAACGCGACGAGATTCTGAACGCAGGCAGTTTTTAAACGATCTAATCGTATTTCAAATCGTCGTTCGTATTCTCGTCGTGTGGTGTTCCCCGAACTGTCAAATTCAATTGTATCTGTCCTAGTGGTTACTGAGTATTGATTGGAAGGGGGCAGTATTGTCTCGAGTTCGTCATAAACGTGAAAAACTTGCAATTCGTTGTGGCGACCGCGATGCATCAGTTCTTGAATAGCTTTTTGGCCAATATTTTTAAAGTCGCTAATAACGATGATTCGATGGTGGTGTGGTGCCGCGTTTCGAAGGTGAGTGATCATACTATCCCATAGATCCTCTTTAGATGGACCGATCTTGTTGACGCGAAGTGCTTGATTTGCCATAGCAACGGTTCGCAAAAGTTTGACTACGGAGCGACTATTACGAAGAGGCTTTGTTGTAATGGTTCCTTCTTCACCGAACACGACGCCACCCACACGATCGTGTTGGGCTAGCGTAACCCAAGCAAGTCGGGCGGCAATCTCTGCGGCTACGACACTTTTTAAACGTAACTTTGACCCAAAGAACATCGAAGCGGTTTGATCGACGACCACAAGTGTTGGTTTTTCCCGCTCTTCCGTGAACACTTTCGTGTGAGGCTCATTTTTACGCGCAGTGACATTCCAATCGATGTTGCGGACATCGTCACCGGGTTGGTATAGCCGAACCTCTTCAAAGTCGACTCCACGTCCTCGCTGTCGCGAGAAGCGATCGCCACTTAACTTGCGCGCTTTCCGTTTTCTTCTCCGTACCTTTCCGTGCGCAGATGTCAATCTCACCAAGTCATTGATCGATACATACGCGCCGGTCAGTTGAGCCATAGTGTCTTAGGGAACGGGTACTGCGTTCAAGGTTTCATCGATTGCTTTATCGGGTGTGTGTCCCTGTGCTTCCGATTCGTAGGACAGGATGATACGATGGCGCAGTACATCGTGAAGTACGCTTTGAATGTCTTCGGGTGAAACGTAGTCGCGTCCGTCCAACCAAGCATTCGCGCGAGAACCTTGATCTATCGAAATCGTCGCGCGTGGGCTGCCACCATATTCAACACCAGACAATTCTGTTCGCGTATGAACTACTAAAGCGACGATGTACTTTTCCATGGCACTAGCCATGTGAAGTTCAGAAATTTGTCGGCGAGCTTCAAAGATTTCATCTTGATGTAATACGACTGGCGGTGGTACATCTTTTTGTAGCACGTCGTCACGCGCTATTTGCAATATCTCCAGCTCCTGAAGTGGAGGTGGGTATCCGATTCGGACATGCATTAAAAACCGATCGAGTTGTGCTTCAGGTAAGGGGTACGTTCCTTCTTGTTCGATAGGATTTTGGGTTGCCATCACTAAGAACAAATCTGGAAGAGGATACGTCTCTCGGCCCTGAGTTACCTGATGTTCTGCCATGCCTTCAAGCAATGCGGACTGAACCTTAGCGGGCGCACGATTTACTTCATCTGCAAGGAGAACGTTATGGAAAATGGGACCCTGTTTAAATTCAAAAGTTCCAGTTTCGGGTCTGTAAACCTCCGTCCCGGTGACGTCACTGGGGAGCAAATCTGGGGTAAACTGAATTCGATGAAAGTCAGCCTGAACGCCGCGGGCAAGTTCTTTGACTGCTCTGGTTTTTGCGAGGCCAGGTGCGCCTTCAACTAGAAGATGACCTCCCAGTAGGAGTGCCATGATCAAGCGGCGCGTCAATAGTTCTTGGCCAACAATACGTGTGTTCAGCCAGTCATTGACACTCGTAGTTCGTTTCAGTAGTGATTCCAAAGTCAAAAAAACCCTATAGATTGCACAAAAATAAAACAACGATTCTAGCGAGAACGAGAAACCCAAGCGTTGATACCATAGACGCAACGTTGGAGAAACTCTTTAGAATTCTCCCTAGTATCGTGAATATATACGAACTTCTCCGCCCATTCCTTTTTACCTTACCTCCAGAGTGGGCACATCAATTAACTTTAAACGCTCTACGTTGGTACGGTTACCTACCAGCGAAAAAAATAAAAAGAGACCTAACTGTTGAAGTGGGTGGACTTCATGTTCCCAGTCGTGTAGGACTCGCCGCGGGTTTCGATAAAGACGGTATCGCGATGCGCGGTTTATCCAAGTTGAATTTCGGATTTTTGGAATTTGGGGCAGTAACGCCGCGTTCTCAACCAGGAAACCCACGTCCCCGAGTCTTTCGTTTGCGTAATGACTTTGCATTGATCAATCGACTTGGTTTTAACAACCAAGGAATAGATGCCTTGATACAGAAAATCGTTAAAGAGGAGCCCCAAGTGAACGTACCGATCGGTATTAATATCGGAAAGAACTTCGATACACCTTTGGATCTTGCAATCGGTGACTACGAATATTGTTTCGAGCGGGCAAATTCATTAGTAGACTTCGTGACGATCAACATCTCTTCGCCGAACACACCTGGATTACGTGACTTGCAATCAGCAGAACCGGTACAGGCCTTACTCGCACGATTAGTACGGCTTCGAGACTCAAACGTGAAGCATAGTCAAAAACGAACACTGTTGTTGGTAAAAATTTCACCAGATCTGTCGGCGGGAGAACTGGAACGTCTCTGCACCACAATTCGAGAGGAAGGAGTCGATGGCATTGTCGCGACAAACACCACGATAACAAGACAAGACATCGACGTGGATCAGCCACAAGGAGGACTAAGCGGTCGGCCGTTATTTCCACTCGCATTAGAGTGTGTGAAACTAGCTAGGAGTTTCCTCGGAGAAGAATTTCTGATAGTTGGTTGTGGCGGTATTTGGGATTCAAGCACAGCGAAACAGATGCGTGAAGCCGGCGCAGACTTGCTACAAATATATACCGGACTTGTATACCAAGGACCGAGGTGTCTCCGGTCACTCTCTCAAACAGATTGAATGATGTAACGCGATCTGCTACGTCGATGGAGAACTCAGCAGTTGTAATTAGAGTTACGCACTGTTTAATCGGTCGGTAGAAGAGTGTCTGAAGCAGTCTATAATTTGAGAAGTCAATTAATCGAGACGATGGGAGATATATGAAGAACTGGTTCGCTGCGCTCATTCTGGTTGTTTTCTGCTTAGTCCCTGCACACACGACATTGGCAGCAGATAAGGAATTTAACGGGTACGTGGTGGGAAGTGTCTCGATGCTTGTGTCTTCTGACTATTCGATAAATGGGGCATTTCGCGTTGGCGCGGGTGTGGATTTCAATGAACGGTTTGGTATCGAGCTGATTTGGGACTTTACTAGCATTAAACCAGACAACTTAATTCGGAAAGCCAATCTCCCCCAGACCATTGCTCCATTAAAGTTTGAATTTCATTCGTACCATTACCACTATCTAACAGCGTTAGTCGTTGGAACTATTCCACTTCGCGATCCATTTTCGTTAGTAGGTAAAGCTGGACTCGCTCGACATTCACAGTCAATAGAGTTTGACGCATTGACATTTGGTGGAAAGATTTTTGCGTCAGGTGTAAAAGTCGACGACAGTGAATTTGTACCAGTGTTTTCATTTGGGTTTGTATTAAACTCAAACCGATTTGAAAAGCTTTCGTTGGAATTTTCAGTAACTGACTATTCTGGTGATAGTGCCAGCACCGGCTTGTTTACAGTACAAGCGAAGTTTAATCTGTAACTGATTATCTGGGCTTTTATTTTGAGGGATTTGGATTGGTGCTTCTGTAGTATCAAATCCTGCTCAAGCTACCAATTCAGTTTAACGAGTCTACTTCAGTTCGCCTAAGTCAGACCCGCGGCGCGAAGCACTACTCACAAGCTTTTCGGCGAGTATTTGAAACGAGATTCCATGTACTTGTGCGGCATCTGGGTACAGGCTCGTTGGCGTCATCCCCGGGATGTTGTTTACCTCCAATACCCAGAAAGTACCATTAGGTTCGAGAATGAAGTCCACTCTGGATAGATCTCGACAACCGACCGACTGGTGAGCTCGAATTGCAGTTGTCTGAAGCGCATTTGTTGTTGTATCGTCTATATCAGCAGGAATTACGTGTTCACTACGACCGGGCGTGTATCGGTTAGTGTAGTCATACCACTCATCCTTCGCGACCAGGATTTCGGTCACCGGTAAAGCTTCGATTTGTTCGTGATGTAAATCCAAAACGCCGACAGTAATTTCTCGACCTTCGACGAACGGTTCAACCAAGATGGTGTTGTCGATTACGAGGGAAGTGGTCAGTGCCTTTCTTACATCTCCGCCGGAGGGGAGCGGTACGACGCCGAGCGCAGAACCACCGTGCATAGGTTTGCATACAACTCGATCGCCGAAGGATTCGGTTACGCGGATGATGTCCGCTTCAAGAGACTCCTGGGTGACGATGACTTGTGGTAGCACGGGTAGTCCAGCGGCATCGAAATAGAACTTTGAAAGCGCTTTGTTTATAGAAATGACGCTCGCATTCGTATCACTCCCAACGAACGGATAGCCGAGAATCGAAAGTAGTCCTTGGACGGTGCCGTCTTCGCCAGGAAATCCATGCAAAACAGGAAACACAACACTCGGAGCAAAGTCGATGAGTTCGGTGGCAATACTCTGTGAGAGTTCAAAATACTTGACTGTGAATGTGCGTTCTAGTGCTTGCGTAACTTGGGCAGCTGAAGATCGCGACACTTCAGCTTCCGCTGAGCAACCGCCACCGATAACAGCAATCTTTGTTACCACGAAGCGTTTACCAATCGTGCGGATTTGAAACAATTTACATCCAGATCATCGCGTTCGATATGGAAGACCTTTGAAAAGAAAGTAAATTCGGTTTCCAAAACTGTACGTACGTTTTCTGCTGCTCTAAAACCATGGCCTTCTCCAGCGAACAAGAACATTGCAGTTACGATTCCTTTTTTCGACAACGCTTGATACATTGACTCGGTCTGATTGGGTGGCACCACGCGATCTTCCAATCCTTGGTAAAAGATAACCGGAACTGAAAACTTGTCGATGTGATTAATTGGAGAACGCTCGTCCATTTCATCTACAGGTACCAACGAATCTAAGTATTGAGATTCGAACTTGTGAGTATCGCGTGCTAATGCTCGTATGTCAGCTACACCGTAGAGGCTCGAACCGGCTTTAAAAATTTGACTGGTCGTGAGGGCTCGCAGCGTAGTATATCCTCCCGCGCTACCACCGCGAATCGCCACACGATTGTGATCGACTCTTCCCAATGTTGCCAGATACCTGACACCGGCCTCGCAGTCTTCAACATCCACAATCCCCCAATTGTTTAACAGTCGGTTTCGATATTCTCGACCGAATCCAGTTGACCCTCCGTAATTTACGTCGAGAACTGCCCATCCACGAGAAGTGAAATATTGAACGTGAAAACGAAAACTTGGATTTGAGTACGAAGTCGGACCACCATGCGACAATACCAGTAGTGGCGGTCGGTCGCCCTGGGGAGCTATGTAGTTTTCATTAACCGGAGGATAGAAATTTGCATAGACAACTTGATTATGTCGGTTACGATAGGAAATCTGCTCTGCCTCCGAAATGTACCCCGCCGTTAGTGGGGCTTTACCTGGTTCTACTAGGTGCTCCGCGTTAGGATTCGAAAAATCCAATCCGACGATGGATGTGAGACGGTTTTTGCTACCACCAATAAACACCAAACCGTCTTGGTATCGAGCAAGAGAGGAATAACTGCAATAGTCGTTGTCTATCGTATTGACGATACCAGTTGTGCAATCAATGGAGACAAGACACGTCTCTTCAACAGACTTTCTTACCGCAACAATCCGATTGCTCCCCCAAGTTATGTAATTTCGCATATCAAGGACCCATAGCGGCAATCCATATTCCGCTTGGTCTTGTACGATCACGCTAGTTTCGCCTGCTTCGTATTGATAGAGATTCCAATAACCAGTACGGTCGGAGACGAAGATTAGTTTGTCGGAGTCCATCCATTCCGGCTGAAAGATAGACTCATCGATACCACCAGCAACGGTGACGACTTCCTCCAATTCGCCATTTTCCGCAATCCCCCCGACGTAGAGTAGGGTGGTGTCCCAGGGCATATTTGGAAGATCCCATGCCAGGAACGCTATTTTGTTCCCACACGGACTCAGCTTGGGCTGGCCATAAAAATCGTGTTTCGCATGTAAGACTTCGCATGAACCAGTAGACAAACCAACTTGCACCAAGTCATTGATCACTCTGTCTTCGCGATGAGTTTCCCTGACACAGATGAGTCGATCACCTTTCTGGTCATGGATTAAATTCGCAAACCTTTCCGTGTTTCCTGAATCAGTGATTTGCTGCGGAACAACACTCAGCTGGTTGTCTATTAAGTAAATATCCTGATTATCTGCATTAACAAAGTACACTAATCCTTTCGCTACAGTGTAAGAACTACCTCCATATTCATGTACTTTAGTGCGCACATTTAACGGTGTAGGCGTGACTTCATGAATACTTCCTTCTTTGCGCTGAACTCTAAGGGTTGTTCGTCCGGCTTCGTGAGGTCTAAGTTCAAGAAAGTAGAGATCTGTGCCATCGACTAGTAATTCGCTAAAACTGACGTATTCTGCGGTAGCTACATGTGCAGAGAGAGGAGATTTCCACGTTCCGTAAGGTGCTACATTGGATGCCATTTCTAAGTTCCTATTGTGTTTCGATCGTGCACTAAAGCCCATCTTTCGTGGTCGCGCCACTTACCGTCAATGTATAGATAGCCCCTAGCGAGTCCTTCAAATTGGAATCCGCAACGCGTTACCAATCGTTTGGACAGAATATTTTGCGGTTGAATCGCCGCTTCGATTCGATGCAAACCTTGTGTTAAAAACGCATCTGACGTGAACAAGTTCAAACCCTCGGTCATTAAGCCATGTCCTTGGTACTCATGACAGACGTAGTAGGACACTCTTGCACTTCGAAATGCTCCGAGCACTATTTCATTGAGGTTTATGACACCGATTATTTCATCATTGCGCTTTAAGCACACGGCTGATCCCGTAGCGTTTTTGCCTCGTATTCGATCCAAATACTGATTAAACAAAGCATTTGAAGTGGGTGTCTCAATCCAGGGATGGTGTAGCGATGTGCTGTTGCACGCTAAACGGACTATTTTCTTTCGATCTCGTGACTCAACACCTCTAAGATATACTCGTCCACCGTGTCTCTTTGCTTCTTCAATCATAGGTGCTAAGTTTGGATTCAAAGCACCGAGATTGTCATGAGTTTCCAGTACTTCCTCCTTCAGAGCGCTCGATGGAACGGGATTTCCAAAACTGTTGTTCGAACGTAGACATGTGTGCATTGTAATTTCGAGGACGTTAGACAAACGAATGCTCGGTAGGTCATCTCAATGCCTAGGTTTGAGCAGAAGACGATACGATTTCCAGAAGTTGTAACATAAAACGAAATGAAGGTCCTGCTCTACTTAACCGAAGCATGTTCGCTGTGCGATGAAGCATTGGACTTGCTCATCGAAACGCCAGAGTTGACGGGACACATTCTTGAAACTGTAGATGTAGCCACGGACGATGGACTGCTCAAACAGTATGGCGAGTCCATCCCGATTCTGGAAATTGCTGACCAACAACTATTTTGGCCATTTACTTCAAGCGACATCACTAATCTATTCCAAACAGTGTCTTCGCGTTCTGCGTAGTGATTTGTTGAATATGCTCGACAGACTGTGCTCGAGCTTGAGCTAAAGCCGCACAAACATACCCCAAGAATGCAGGCTCGTTTCTTCGTGAACGGGGTCTAGGCTTCATGGTCCGAGGAAGTAGGTACGGCGAGTCTGTTTCGACGAGTATGCGATCATCAGGTATTGCAGTCACGCTTCTGAAGAGTTCAGTTCCTCGGCGTTCATCACATATCCACCCAGTAATTCCAATGTATAACCCTAAATCGAGATATTCTCGCAAAAGTTGGGCACTACCAGTGAAACAGTGAATTACCGCTTGTATATTGGAAAAGTTTTTCAAGATGGCGAGTAATTCTCCGTCTGAATCTCTGTCATGGATGAACGTTGGAAGATTTAACTCCGCCGCAAGTTGTAATTGACTCTCGAATGCCAAAATTTGTTTTGCGCGAGGGGAAAAGTTTCGATAGAAATCAAGACCAGTCTCGCCGATCGCTACGACGTGTTCATCCTGTGCGATTCGGGTCAACTGTTGAATTGATTTGTTCTCGACGTCTTTGGCGTTGTGCGGGTGGATTCCCGCGGTACAGGATAAGAAACCAGAATATTGATTACACAGTTCAATGGCGAACCGTGAGTGTTTAAGGTCGGTACCTGTCACTATGACGTGATTGACATTTGCTTGTTGCGCCCGAGTAAGCACCTCTTGCAGATCGTCTTGAAACACCTTGTCAGTCAAATTTGCTCCGATATCAATCATGTGAGGTTCTCACAAATGTCAAAGCAAAGATCATCTCAAGATGTTCAATCTAAGGAATGTTTTTTTCGTGTTCTGCTAGGATTGGAGTAGGAGTATCTAGCAGATGAGCGTAGACCTGTTGAAACGCAAGTACATTTTTTACGTAGTTTCGAGTTTCGTAAAAAGGAATGGTCTCGATCCAAGCGATCGTTTCCATACCACGAGCATCTTTAGTCCACTGCTTCACTCGATGGGAACCGGCGTTATACGCAGCATACGCGAGTATTCGATGTTCGTCAAACTCGTCTAACAGTTCTCTAAAGTGATAGGTTCCTATTTGAATATTCGTCGGCGCGTACAAGAGTCCGACTAAGCTAGGCTGTGGTACTCGAATGTTGCGTGCCGTACGGCGAGCAGTAGCGGGCATTAACTGCATTAAGCCTCTCGCACCAGCGGAGGAAATTGCTTTTGGGTTGAATGCGCTTTCTTGGCGAGTGAGGGCTAGTAAATCTGTCAAATCTATTTTGGTTTTTTCCATGTGCCGGGAAAATTGGTCGACATAGAGCACAGGAAATCGAGTCTGGACTAAATCGAACGCATCCGCGCGAAATGCCGCTTGAATGGCGTGATTTGGATGATCAATTTGACCGATCTTATAGGGAATCCAGTGTTTTGCTTGATCGTCTTCTAATTTAGGCAACAGCCATGACCACTCTTCTTTCGCATTGTCATCCTCCTTCAATTCGTAAAGTTCGAAGATCCGAGCAATTCGGATATCACTGAGATAAGTGCTTCCTAGTGCTTCCAACTCAGTTGAATCGATTGCGTTCATGCTGATGGGCGAATCGACCTCGTGAGCCGCCAAAAAACCGTAATAGGTTCGTTCGGTTGCGAGTTCCTCAAACAATACTTTCGCTTCGTCCTTACCGAGTTCCTGAGAACTCTTAGCAAACCAATAGCGCCACTTAAAACGGAATCTTTCAGTTTCTTCTACACTGTTTAGCCAGTCATAGGCAACTTGCCACCTCCTTTGCGCAATTGCTGTGTCAGCAATTCTCTCAATCGTATCGTACGTGTAAGTGGGTTTGATGTCAGACAGCAAAATTCCGTCGCGTGCAGCCCAGAATGCCAACTCGTTCTCTGTACTCTGTTCAAGCTGTGAGCTGAAATCAAATTCATCCTTGTGTTTTTGCCACAACGCTAATGCTCGACCTGCTTCGTCGCGCGCATACCGGCGAAGTCCGTATGACAGAACGTATCGACCACGTACGGTGTCAGGGAATCGGGTTACGTTCCTCACCAGCGCGGGTCTTCGATAAACATCGTAAAGCAGTCGCGCCGTCGCCTGCTCTGCTCGAGGAAAAAATCTGAGTAAATATCGAGCGAGAATTGTTGAGCGTTCTTCTACCGCAAGTTGCAATCGATTCCAAGCGATGTCAGATGTCAAGTATCCTCTATTAATCCACACGTCAAAGATTGGATCACATTCTTTAGGCTGAGAGACGCCGACAGTCCAGAGTTCGGGTACTCCGGCTAAGGCTTTGTCTTGATAACCAAGACGAAATAGTGCGCGTAAGTACCTGCAGTGCTTTTCGGCATCAGTAGTCGGTTCAAAGTGATCAACATAAACTTGCCAACGATTCCTACGTGCTTGCATATCAAGCCATCGCTGAAAAAATTCGTCCTCTAACACTGATCCCTCTAGTTGTGTGCGTAACTTGATTGCTTGATCGGGAGTCAAGGACGACAAGCGTTTAAGTGCTTCGTTGTAGAGGAGATAGGGGTAGAGAGGATAGTCTGTTAGAGCGCTTTTAAGTTGCTGAAATTCAGAAGCACGACCTTCCTTTAGCGCGTCCTTTGCCTGGCGGTACAAATCACGCTGTGTTTCCAAGTCGGTAGCAAAGGCTGTAGAAACTAGCCACAACCACAGTACAAATCCAGTCCAACCAAGCTTTCGAGCACCGAGAGAATTCAACACCGAATTCGTCATTTATGAACGTAACCGGTGTGTTTTATATAACGATTGCGACGTTGTTTTACGTCCTTGTAATACAAGTTTGGAATTAGGCTAGGGAGATTGCGCGTAAATGATACGAAAATGACCGAAGCAATATTTGCGGTTCTAGCTCGAATCGAATGTGCGAGGACTAAGTTGCCCGCACTGCTAACACATCGCAGTGCGCAGCTTGGATTACGTCGTTTAATGTGGAACCGAACAAAATTGCCAATCCATGACGTCCATGACTGCCGACAACTATTAGATCCATGCTTTGTTCTCTCGCGATTCGGTGAATTTCATGGTGTATCACGCCAAACACTAGGTGTTGACGATCTTCTGGAATGTTGAACTCTTTCGAAAATTCGCGTAGATACGATGCAGCTTGATCGTTGATTGCATCGTGGAGCGACGTTAGATCAATCGGTACCTCATCGCCATAGGCAAGGCTCTGGGGCTCAACGACGTGCACGATGTGTAGTTGTCCTTCACACTGATCCGCGACGCGCGCGGCTTGCTGTGCAACACCCTTACATGAATCAGTTAAATCGACTGCAAGTAGGATACGCGAATAACAGTTCATGTCATTAGTATATTTGTGATGAGATCATGAGTGTTTGTAGATGTCTACATAATGACACAACTTCGATAAATGAATAGACAACTCCTCGCGGTCGTCCTGATATCTATCGTATTTTTAGTCGTGTTCGGCGGGGTCGCGAGTATTTTGCCCTCCCGCAAAGCACGCCAGCTTGGACACCTACGAGTTGCCGCCAGAAAATTTGGTCTTACGACATCTCTAGTTCATATTGATGATGTGAATGCCTCATTGGCGGATAGAGTAACGGCCAGCGGGATTAAAGTGGATCCCAAAAAAAGTTGTGTAGCTTGGTCTAAACCTTATCCGGACGAGTGTCCTGGTGTACCTGAATGGATGACCTATGCACTTGACGTAAACGAATCGTCCCTAGTAGCTTGGCAACTCCATACCACTACAGAAGAATCTGTTAGTTTACCGGATACGTATTGGCAAGAGGTTGATAGAATCAAGTCCATCGTACCTGATCGTTGTATCGCAATAGAGTGTACTCCTACTGAAGTTCGTTGGTTAGGCTACGAAATTGTGTCATCGACTAACGATACTTTTATTAAGGAAATGCAGCAAGGATTAGATGAGTTGATACATCTGAATGTGTCTATTTCACGGCAGCAATCCACGCAAAACAATCACCACGATACGCCTTCCGAGTATGATTAAAAAAAGGATCTCACACACCATCCGTAAAAACGCGCTTCGGTTAAGCGTTCAATTAGCAACGACAACTTGAGGGCGCAGCTAGGTTACGAAATTTGACCACCAGGGAGGGAAATGGGCAAATCACTAGTAATCGTCGAATCACCCAACAAGGCTTCTACGATAAAGAAATATCTCGGCGATGACTTCGTTGTCAAGTCGAGTAGGGGACATATACGCGACCTCAAGAAAGGGCAGTTTATATCCCTCAGACAGCTTCGCGAGATTGTTGCTAACGCTGGTGTGAACGAGTCGTCTGTACAGCTATCTGATGTTATCGGTGTAGACCCTTATCACGAATGGCGGGCAAACTACGAACTCGTTGAAGGCAAACGTAAGGTCGTAAGTGACTTGCAAAAAGTAGCGCAGGACTCGGACTTAGTGTATCTAGCAACAGACATGGATCGTGAAGGAGAAGCGATTGCTTGGCATCTCCAAGAAGTGCTGGGGGGCAATCCCGAACGTTATCGCCGTGTAGTTTTCAATGAGATTACCAAGAGTGCGATTACTTCCGCGTTTGCTTCGCCGGATCAACTCAATATCGATCGAGTAAATGCCCAACAAGCTCGTCGCTTCTTAGATCGAGTCGTCGGCTTCGAATTGACTCCGTTATTGATTTCAAAGGTGGCCAACAGACTATCTGGTGGTCGAGTTCAGTCTGTCGCCGTGCGCCTAGTGGTTGATCGAGAACGCGAAATACGTGCGTTTGATGTAGAGGAATTTTGGGACGTCTTTGCTTATTTGAACCAGTCTGAAGACAGCTTGCGTGAGGTAGATAGCAATGAAGTCGAACCTTACAAATTTCAAGTCGTAAAGTACCGTGGTGAAGAGTGTTCCCCGAAGAATCAGGAAGAGGCAGAAACCCTGATTTCAGAGCTCGGCAATGCGTCCTTCGTTGTTTCTAGCCATGAGAAGAAACCCACTAAAGCAAACCCAAGTCCTCCATTCACTACTTCAACTCTTCAACAAGCGGCGTCTACGCGTCTCGGATTCAATGTGCGTAAGACAATGAACCTAGCACAAAACCTCTATGAAGCCGGGCATATTTCCTACATGCGAACGGATTCGACAAATTTGTCAGAGGAAGCCGTGGGCAATGCAAGATCGTTCATTCAATCTCAATTCGGTGTGAAATACAAGCCCGATGCACCAAACATCTATCAAACAAAGGCGCGCGCCGCACAGGAAGCTCACGAAGCCATAAGACCAACTGACGTAAACCTTACTCCAAAAGAGTTTAGAAACAAAGACAAGGACCAATCACGGCTGTACGAGTTAATTTGGCAAAGGTTTGTAGCGTGTCAAATGAAACCAGCTCAGTACCAAAGCGTTACTACACGGGTACAGGCTGGTGAGTTTGAATTGGTTATCCGCGGGAGAGTCGTCGTGTTCGATGGATTTGCTCGAGTTTACCCTTCGACATCGAAGAGCGACGACACTCAGGAGCTACCGGACTTTGTCGTGGGAGAAGAATTAATTCGGCACTCTCTAGAGAAAAAGCAGCGTGTTACGAAACCTCCCGCTCGTTACAGTGAAGCGAGTCTAGTTCGAGAGCTCGAAAAGCGCGGTATAGGTCGTCCAAGCACCTACGTTCCCATTATCACGACGATTCAGGAGCGTGGATATGTGTCGCTGCGCACTAAACGCTTTCACGCAGAACGCATAGGCGAAATAGTCACCGATCGTTTGATGGAAAACTTTCAAGACTTGATGGAGTATGAGTTCACGGCGAATATGGAAAAGGAACTCGACAGGATTTCCTTAGGTGAGAAACAGTGGAAAGATGTACTCAATGGATACTACGATGACTTTGCCCAACGATTTGTCCGCGCGGCTGACACTGAAAACGGGATGCGGAAGAATCTTCCGATTGTTTCCGATATTCCTTGTCCAGAATGTCAACGAGAACTCTTGATCCGAACCGCGAGCACTGGAATGTTTCTGGGATGTAGCGGATATTCTTTACCCAAGGCGCAACGTTGCGAACAAACTATGAGTTTGACGCCTGTTGTACAAAAGCGAACCCAAGACGATGAAGAGACCGAAGGAAGGGAGCTTAAACAGAAGACTCGGTGTACTTCTTGTTCGAACCCGATGAACGAATATCTAATCGACGCGAGTCGCAAGCTTTTCGTCTGTGCTAATCCGGACTGCCAAGGATATAAGGTGGAAGTCGGGACTTTTCAGATCGCAGGCTATGAAGGGCCGACAGTAGAATGCGACAAGTGTGCGTCAAGTATGGAACTTAAAGACGGACGGTTTGGCAAATATTTCGCGTGTACCAATTCAAAGTGTACGAACACCAGAAAGTTAATGCGAGGTGGTAAAGTTGCGCCGCCTAAAGCGGATCCAATAGATATGCCAGAGTTACTTTGTGAAGGAATTGATGACCACTTTGTTTTACGTGATGGTGCGTCGGGTGTATTTTTGGCAGCCAGTAAGTTCCCAAAACACCGGCAAACCCGAGCACCCCTAGTCAAGGAACTCTTACCTCATGCAAACGAACTTGATCCAAAGTTCAAGCACCTATTAGAAGCACCAACAGAAGATCCAGAAGGTAATCCTACTTTGGTACGATTCTCTCGAGCTCTCCAACAGCACTATGTTCGATCCGAGACCGGTTCAACAAAGTGGAGCGCGTTTTATGAAGACGGCGCGTGGGTTGCTGGGTCTCCTCCAGAGCAGAAAAGGCTCAAATCAAAACGCAAATGAACGCTTAGTGCTCGCGCACAAGACCCACGCTAATTCCCTCGATAGCAAAGCTTGCATCGTTTTCTACTCTGATCGGCGCGTAGTTCTTGTTTTCCGGTATAAGAGCTATGTCTCCTTCAGATAGTCTTTCAAAACGCTTCACGGTGACTTCGTTGTCGAGTCGAGCGACGACAATTTGTCCGTTTCGAACTTCAGTAGTCTTGTGTACAGCAAGTAAGTCGCCATCCAATATACCAGCGTTTATCATGCTATCGCCTTGTACTTTGAGAAAATAGTCTGCTTTTGGGTGAAAGAGCGTTTCAGGGATTTTCACGTGGCGTTCGATGTGTTCTTGTGCGAGAACCGGGCTACCAGCGGCAACTCGTCCTATAACAGGAATATCAGCAGGCCCAGTCGGCTCTCGAAATTCTGGAGACAATACAATTCCTCGTGATGTATTTCGAAGCACTGTGATTACACCCTTTCTTTCAAGTGCTTTGAGATGTTCTTCGGAAGCATTGGGTGACTTAAAGTCAAAGTGTTCAGCAATGTCTCGCCTGGTAGGAGGAAAGCCAGCCTCTGTAGTCCAGTCCCGAATCATCATCAGTACTTCTCGTTGTCTCTTAGTGAGTTTGGAGCTCTTCGTTCTAGGCATAAGTAATCTCTGTAGTGAAGGTTAAAGTATAAATATATACAGAATGGTACATATT
>VYFT01000046.1:0-59984 GCA_009842245.1 Gammaproteobacteria bacterium
GAAGTATTCATCAGTAACAATTATATTTCGCAGTAGTCTTAAGAAAGTTTGCGTACGTAGCGAGTAAAGTACTATCCCACAAAATACAGTGGTTCTAGGAAAGAGCTGGCAGAATCGGGTTTGCTCGACTCTTTACGGTGCTTAAATACAGAGTTCGAAGTATGCGACTATGCCGATGTTCTTCGATCACGACAGACCTGATGTCCACTAGTTCTTAACATTAACGCTTCGAAAGCTTATCTGGAATTTGAGATTGAGTAGTCTGTCTCCATGGTTGCGGGTGTTGCATCTCACGTTTATGGTCACGTGGTTTGCAGCGTTGTTTTACCTCCCAAGATTGTTCGTGTATCACGCTGAGACAACCGACCGTACGAGTTTGTCTCGTTTCGAAGTGATGGAACGGCGTTTGTACTATGGAATTCTCTTACCTTCATCGATACTCACGATCGTTCTGGGTGTCGTGCTATCGGCATTAGCTTGGGACGCTTACGCAACAAAAACTTGGTATTGGGTTAAACTTGCTCTCGTTGTCTCGTTGTTTGGCTACCAAGGAATGTGCTCTCGCTTCCGCAAACAATTTGTCCGCAATCAGAACTCTAGGTCTCATACTTTTTACCGTTGGTTCAACGAAGTCCCATTAGTATTTCTGTTATTGATCCTGATCATGGTTGTTGTTCAACCCTTTTGATCCATCTGTTCTCAAGTCTTTGCTAGGGAGATTTCATGCAAACTCAATCTGCTGAAGCATTTCAGCGTGCCCTCCAACTATTTCCAGGTGGTGTAAATTCGCCCGTACGGGCTTTTAAAGGAGTTGGCGGTACCCCAATATTCTTTGAATCAGGACAAGGTCCGTATCTCATTGATCTAGACGGCAACAAGTACATTGACTACGTTGCGTCCTGGGGTCCAATGCTTCAAGGCTACAGTTTCGCTCCGGTTGTGAAAGCTCTGAGTACACAAGCTCAACAAGCGACCAGTTTTGGCGCACCTTCTTTACTCGAAATAGAACTGGCAGATCTGCTAGTCTCTAGAGTTCCATCCCTTGAAAAAGTACGAATGGTAAACTCGGGTACTGAAGCTACGATGTCTGTAATCCGGTTGGCAAGAGGAATTACAGATCGCGATCGCATCGTAAAGTTTACTGGGTGTTTCCATGGTCACGCGGACTCTCTTCTCGTCCAAGCTGGCTCTGGTGTGTTAACTTTGGGTCTTCCAGACTCACCTGGAGTACCGGAAGCACTAGCTCAGCAGACGCTGTGTCTACCGTACAACGATGTACGAGCAGTCAAGGATGCCTTTAAACGTTTTGGTAACGAAATTGCAGCAGTTATCGTCGAACCGATTGCTGGAAACATGGGGTGTATTCCTCCGATATCAGGTTTTCTGGAAGAACTTCGAGCTCAGACTACGAAACATGGTAGCCTACTGATTTTCGATGAGGTTATGACGGGATTTCGTGTAGCTTACGGCGGTGCGCAGGAACTATTCGGCGTCAAACCAGATCTGACGACACTGGGTAAGGTCATTGGCGGCGGACTACCTGTTGGAGCTTTCGGTGGATCCTCGGAACTTATGGACCAACTGGCACCCGACGGACCAGTGTACCAGTCCGGTACTCTCTCTGGTAATCCTCTTGCAATGGCTGCAGGACATGCACTGCTAGATTCGTTCGAGAATGACTTCTACGATCAACTTGAAGATCGGACAAACCATCTCGTCGAAGGTATTCGAGACTTAGCCAAACAACATCGCACAAGTCTATTCGTTAACGCGACCTGCGGGATGTTTAGTGTCTTCTTCACAACACAATCGAGTGTACTCAATTACCACGACGTTACTCAGTGTGACGCAGACACATACTCCAAGTTCTTTCATGAAATGCTTCGGCAGGGTATCTATTTTGCGCCGTCGGCGTATGAATGTGCGTTCGTCAGTGGCAGTCACACAGCAACGGAAATAGATCAGACTCTCGACTCATTCCATGATGTACTAAGGCGACTGTGAGCCCTGAATATCACCTGTTTGGGATTGGCAACGCGTTACTCGATACCGAGTATCAGGTCCAAGAGGAATTTCTCACTCAGAACAGCATAGAAAAGGGGCGCATGACCTTAATTGACTCTGCGCGGCGAAATGAACTAATTAGATCCGTGGGCAGTACTCCCTACGGAGTAGGTGCGGGCGGTTCTGTCGCGAATGCCATTTATGCTGCTCAAGGATTTGGGTGTCGCAACTTCTTTGCTGGGGTAGTCGGAGAGGACGAAGTTGGAAAGACATTCGTTGACGAATTGACTCAAGCCGGTATCGACACTCTACCTCCACTCAAGAATAAGCTAGGAAAGTCTGGTCAGTGCCTGATTTTCGTTACACCTGACGGGGAGAGAAGTATGAACACAAGCATCGGCATCGCAGACTCATTCCACTTAGGTGACCTACCTAAATCGCGAATCCAAAGTGCTAAGTTTGTGTTTGTAGAAGGGTATCTAGCTAGTTCACCCCGCGGGCGCGACGCGGCACGAAGAGTTATCACCACTGCTCGCGAAGCTGGTGTCCAAACTAGCATGACTCTTGCTGACGTTTCGATAGTAAAGAACTTCAAAGCTGCGCTCGAGTCCATCCTCGTTCCCCAGCTGGACATCGTGTTTTGTAATGTCGAAGAAGCTCTCGCATGGAGTGACGCGAATACTGTGGAAGCTAGCTATGAGACCATGCTTGCCTTGGCGCGACTCTGTGTCATCACGCTTTCCGATGCAGGTTGTATCGTATTGGAACGAGGACATTCTCCCCTGCATGTGTCAGGGTTTCAACAAACACCAATTGACTCAAACGGGGCTGGAGACATGTTCGCTGGAGCGTTTCTTACGGGAGTCGTTAACAATTGGGATAGCTATCGTTGTGCCCGGTTCGCTAATTTTGCTGCATCCAAGATAGTCACTCAAGTTGGAGCTCGACTGAACTCGATGGAATCGTACCGAGAGTTGTGGCTAGCTTTTAGTCACGAATCAATGTAAAAAGGCACCTCTCGATCGAGAGTCATCTCTGTAGGAGAGAGCTTCCACCGGTACGCCACGATCTTGACTTCCCGTCGTTGGGCTTCCTTCATCGCGTTGCTGTAATCTTCATCAATCTCAGTAGCAACCGTTACCTTTTCAACTCCCGTATGCATCACGGCAAAGAGGAGAATGGCGTTATATCCTTGTGTCGCTAGTTTTTGAAGTGCTTGCACATGACGCGTAGCTCGCGCACTACGAGCATCTGGAAATCGACCGATACCTCCATCTCCCCACGTTACACTTTTCACCTCGATCACAATCGACTCGTTTCCAAAATCAAATCTACCTTGTTCACCGGGAATCTTGAATTCGCGCAGAAGTCTTTCACTTCTTGGAACCGGACAAACCAGTCCGCTCTCTAATACTTCTGCAACTAATTGATTAGCCCGAGCTGTGTTCACGCAGACTAAGTGTCGTTCGTCGGTTTCGACGAGTTCAATGGAGTGTTTCAACTTTCGTTTTGGATTAGAGCTCGTCGAATACCAAATTCGATTACCTGGTGTACTACAACCTGTCATGGCACCCGTGTTCGCACAGTGCACCGTCACTGTCATACCATCGGGGGTAGCTATGTCAACGAAGAATCTCTTATACCGCTTTAAAAAGATTCCTTCTTCAAGTCTGCTGTCAAATTTCACGACAAAAGAATTTGTAAAATTCCGTGCTTCATTTTTTCTTTCACTTACTTTACTCGGCTCAGTTCTTCGAAATCAAGCATGACAACCAAGAAATCATCTACGGGCGCAAAGGTAAAAACACAGAAAAATGATCAAGTTACTAAGGACATAGCTCCGTCTGGCTCGTCTAGGCGCACCCAGCAGTCAAAAAAATCCCCGTCAAAGAAAAATACTGCCTCACGCAGTGCTCGAGTGGTGCAGCGTCGTTCTCCGAATACTGAGGCTGCTTCCAAAGTAGTTTTGAAATCCGTAGCAAATTATGTCGCTTCTAAGCCAGACCCAGCCCAACTCACCGAAACGTCAAAAAGTCAGGCAAAAAAACGCAAGCAATCCACCGAGAAACAAGTACGTTCAAAGCAAGAGTCTCGCACCCAGAAAGCAAAGATTCTAGATGAAGGAGCGAAGAAAAGAGCACCTCGTCCCGCCAAAAAGAGTGCGACCACGGAAAGCACTGCCAAAAAGCAACAACGGCCGACAACAAAGAAAAGAGCTACCAAAAAACAGAGTGCGAAAAGAGTTCAAAGTGCTATCCGAGATGCTGAAGTCCAGAAACCTGATGGCAAAAAAACTGAACGAAAACGACTTCGTCCGCAGACAAGAACGTCAAAGTCTACCGTAGTCAAGTCCAAAACTACTCCATCGAAACAGACACTTCCCGATACTCCGCCAAAAGCTTCACCTCGGAAGACTTCAGCTAAGGCAACGGATCAAGCAAAGAGAGCAACTGCAAAGACCAAGAGCAAGACTCAGGCAAAGAAAAAACCGAGTCGAAAGGTGAGGAAGTCTTCGGCACAGGCACGTACTCACCAGCCTGCAGAGAAACTTACTGATGATTTTGTCATTGGCTTCCAAGGGATCTACTACAAGCCATACCGTCTCACCTCAAGGGACCTGTTCATGTCCGGCGCGCAACAGGATCACTTCATGGATATCCTCACACGCGCAAAAGAGAAACTACTGGCCGAAGAAGCTGACCGTGCAAGTCAATTACAAGAAAATGACGCGAGCAACCTTCCAGATCCGCTAGATCAAGGAACTAACGAAGGAGTTTTTCACAACCAGCTACGAACACGAGATCGAGAGAGTCAGTTGGTTCGAAAAATCAACCGCGCGATCGACTGTTTGAAGACTGGGTCCTACGGCTATTGCGAAGCATGCGGCTGTGAGATTCCAATTCGTCGATTAGAGGCAAGACCTATTGTGACTAAGTGTATCGACTGTAAAGAACGCGATGAATTACGCGAACGTCAGTTAGGTCAATAGTTATCGTCGAACTCAGGAAGAATTGCAACACTCGAGCAATCTTGAGGTGCCGTAATACAGCACAAACGACAATATCACTACGCTCGATTCATTCACCTCAAGAGTCGTACTGATAGACTGTTCGGCTTCACTAAAATAGTTTCTTCAGTTGGAGGTTGGAACGGAACTTTCTAGTTCTACATTAGACGATCGAAACACTCGGTTCGTTCTCTCTCCATCATCGCTCATTTAACGCGAGCCACCCAGATCACTAATTCATGAGAGGAAATTGATCCATGAAAAATTTATTTAAAGTTCTCGGCCTGCTGTGCATTTTTGCTTTCGTGGCAGTTTGGAGTTATGCAAGCCCATCCATGCCCTACAAGATTACAGGCGAACTCATTTCAATAGAACCGGAAGTTAAAGAAGGAGAAGCGGCACAGTCCGAGGACGATGCTGAGGCTGAAGTGACTCCTACAGAAGATCCAGCATTCGAACCTGTTGACCTATCCGAAGCAACGCTGACGGTTTCGTATGACACGCCCAACGCAGAAGGAGAGACCGAAACAGTAGTGCTGTTCGAAGGTCCATACCAAGAGAATTTTGCGAATGTAGTTCAAGTATCAGAACCTACCGAAGTCAAAATCTCGCTACAACTTACCGAAGATAGCGCTCCTATGACGATAAACGCCGTTATAGGTACAAATTCTGATGTTCGTTTTGCGTACTTAGACCGACCAGGTCCACGCGACCAATTTCTACTCGTTGGATCTACAAATCAAGTGATGAATCCGGAGAATCGGTTTTCCATATCGGGAGACTTGGGCTTTCTCGGTTCCGATATTTCGAGCGTGACAACAGTTTCCGTGGACGTTATGTATTTCGATGACGAAGGACAACGCCGATTCAAATCTTGGGGAACAGTCCTATTAAAGAACGACTCGTTTTCAATTGAAGGAGATGTAGATCGTCCTCTGATGGCGCGAATGTGGGTCAACGACGGCAACAACTATTACACTAGGGCTGATGTCATTCTCGAACCGCAATCAGATCTAGTCGTATCACAGTTAGGAAACCAAACTCAGGAGCTAGGCGTAACGAGTGGAAGTGGATACCACAGCAAGCTTGTTGAGAGTTATCAACAAGACAGTAAATACATCTCTATGATCGAAGCTTATGCTACCGAATACGACCAATACATTAAACGCTGGGAGGCTGGGGAACCGGAACCTGAAGCGTCAGATGATGAGGACTCCGATGTAGCAGAAAGCGAGAGTGATGACGAAGGTTCTTCCGAGTCAGAAGATGTCGTCGAGACGCTTACGCCCGCAGAAGGTTGTGAAGACGCCGTCGCTCAAGAGACCGACATCCCAGATTCGTCCTATACACCTCCAGCTTACTATCGATTACAGCAAAAAGCGACTGCGTTCAAAAATGACAAGTTAATCGAAATCGCTGAAGGCGATGAGGATCCAATGGCGCGCTATCTAGCTCTCGAATTTGGCCCGTACGGATATTTCGACCCAGAATCGCAACTCGCTGCCACGCAATCGCTTGTTGAAGAGTTTGACGAGCAATTCGTTGAATCCAACTTAACGCCAAAAATTGAACAACTTGAGATGAGTTTATTGCTTGTCAATAACGATGCGGCATTGGTACCGGGTCAAAAAGTCCCTGAGTTTTCATTAGCAGACTATGATGGCGAAGATCGTTCGCTATATAGTCTATTAGCTGATAACGATATAGTCTTAATCGACTTTTGGGCATCTTGGTGCGGACCCTGCATCGCTGACTTTCCCGAACTCAAGAAGCTCCATGCTGCTTACACCGACGAAGATTTTGAAATCGTAGGGGTGTCCATTGACAGCACGCAAGAAGATTGGATTGGTGGTGTTGACGAGCACGAACTGCCTTGGATCAACCTTGGTGAAGTGAAGGGCTGGGAAGGACCAGTGTCAACCATGTATGGCGTGAACGCCATTCCGAAGGGCTTTCTAGTCGATTCGCAGGGATGTATTTATAAGAAGAACATCCGACCTGCTGCACTGAAAGATTTCCTCGTCGATCGTTATGGCTTGGATGAATCATTAGAAGAGCCAGAAGAAACGGAAGACGCACCCGAGGTTTCTAGCTAAAAGTTGGGACGTTCCGCCTTGCGGTTCGTCTATTTACATTCAGATGAGTGCCTAGCCGCGTAGGTGATTAGTAAGTACCCGACGCGCGCTAGGCACTCCTTTTACATCTTCTACAGACTTCTCACCGCTCACGACATGCCCTACGTCCGACAGACTAGTGAGACCGCTGTTAAGTACGGTAATTCCTTCCGTTAAAATAGCATTCCTCGTTATCGGGATGAGGTGTCATGTGATTCAGTTTCAAAACTCGAACACCTACTACATCTTCCGTTGATAACGCTAAATAACTGTCGTGAGGAAATGTACCAATGAAAAAATTATTTGATTACATCAGCTTGTTTAGCGCTTTGGCATTGTTGGTAATCTGTGTTCACGCTAATGCATCTATACCCTACAAGATTAAGGGTGAAGTAATCTCCGAGTTACCCGAAGTATCCGAACAAGACGAGACAGAGGCAGAAACGGACGGCGATGAGTCCAATGTGGTTGAGGAGGAATCAGAAACTTCTACTGAAACTCCAGCAGTCGAGCCAGTGAACCTCTCCGACGCAGTTCTGACTATTTCTCACGAAGTGACCAACGATGAAGGTGAAGTTGAAACGACTATACTTTTGGAAGAACACTTTAACGGTGATTTTGACTACGAAGGCGTGATTGATGAACCGACAGAGGTTAAGATCACACTGAAGGTCTCTGAAGACTTGGAGCCTATGGAAATTGATACCGTCATCGGCACGGGTCGAGTTATTCATTTTGCCCTACTTGACAATCCCGGCCCGGGAGATGGTTTTTCACTCCTTGGGACTTCGAGCACTGTATTAAATCAGAAGAATAAATTCACTATTACAGGTGATTTGAGCTTTCTGGGTGTCGATCTTGATAGAACGATGATCATGTTCACTTGGGACAAGATGGGTGCTGACGGTGAATCCCGACGTCATACGAGTGAACTTTTGACACACAACAATTCCTTCGTGATCGAAGGTGATACGTCAATACCTCAAGTTGCAGACTTGTATGTGATCGGATCGGAAGTTCCAGGGTTTTTTCTTATATTCGATGTCGTGTTGGAACCACTAGGAGAGTACACTGTTTCGCAATTAGGCGACCTCTCCGAGGAGATCAGTGTTTCCAGTGAATCGGGATATCACGCTCTGCTCATCGATAGCTGGCAACAACAAGAAGACTACCTTGCTTTAAAAGAAGAGATGGCGAAACAGAATGAGTGGTTGCAAGAACTAATTGATAGTGGAGCTGAAGACACAGACGATGCTGACGACAAAGCTGAAGTAGTTGCTGTTTCCACAACTCCAGCGCCGGCGGAGGGTTGCGAAGACACAGTTGCCAAAGCAGAAGAGGAAGACGTTTCACAATCCAAGGACGTCGTAAAGCACAAGACACTGAGGTCGAAGATAGCGGCTATGAAACAGGATTTAGACAATCGTCGAGCGCAAGCAATTAAAGAAGTCGCGAAAAACCACAAAGACCCTATGGCTCGTTATTTAGCGGTTCGGCTGAACCCTTGGGGTAGGCTCGAATACTCTCCGCGAATTTCCATTCTTCGAGAGCTTGAAACAGTCATGGAAGCAGACTTCGTTTCAGTCCACATCACGCCATTGATTGAAAGAATGGAGCGTTCAGCGTTGAAAGCAAACAACGACACGAATCTTGTCGTCGGGCAGCGGGTCCCAGAGTTTAGCTTAGCGAACTATGACGGTGAAGATGTAGCACTATTCGATCTCCTTGGGCAAAGAGATCTGGTACTGATCGACTTTTGGGCGTCTTGGTGCGGACCTTGCATCGCGGACTTTCCGGAACTCAAGAAGCTTTATTCTGCGTACGAGGATGAAGGATTTGAAATCGTTGGTGTTTCAATCGATGACAACATGGAAGATTGGAAAGAAGGTGTAGACGAACATGAACTGCCTTGGGTCAACCTCGGTGAACTCAAAGACTGGGGTGGCCCTGTCGCAGTAAGTTATGGTGTTAGTGCAATCCCTAAAGGATATCTCGTCGACTCTCAAGGATGTATTTATGAGAAGAACATTCGACCTGCCGCGCTGAAAGAATTTCTAGTCGATCGTTATGGCATGGATGAGTCGTTAGAAGAACCGGAAGTCGAAACCGACGACGCGCCAGAAGTCTCAAGCTAACCGATTAATAAATAGTCTTTGCGAGTAGCTGACTACTCATGGTCGGCTTGCTGACTTATGCCGTCGGCAGAAATCGATTCTTGTTCTGGTGAATGAACAGTTCGCGCGGGAAACAATTGCTCACGCGAACTCTTGCATTCATCTCAGTACTGCGCACCACGCTCAAACTCTCGTAATTTTCTCAAACGCAAGGATTCCACAAACGAACTAGCATCACAAATCGTACTTGACACGTTGAAGTAAAATAGTAATACAACACAACGTTGGAGGACGAAGACTTTTAACCGCAGTCAGAAACTATGTCGCGCGCGAGGAATACCTCCTCCATCCAAGCTCAAACACTCTTGAGCTACCCAGATCACTATATATTTTCGCGAGGAAATTGATCCATGAACTACTTTCAAAGAATTCTTAGCCTGTTATGCGTCTTCGCGCTGTTTGCGATATGCAATGCAGGTAACCCACATGCGTTTAACGTATTTACGGGCGAAGTTATCACAATTGAACCAACAGTTTCAGACGAAGCCGTCGAGACTGAATCCGCATCAACAGACGCACCGACAATCGAGCCCGTAGATTTTTCCAACGCAGTCTTGACAATTTCATACGAAACAACAAACTCAGAGGGAGAGGTCGAAACCGAATCGATCTACGAAGGTTCGTTTAATGAAGACTTCGTATATGTCCCCATGGAAAACAACGGGCGATCCCCTGATTTCTCGGAACCGACTGATCTCAAGATTTCGCTCAAAATTTCTGAAGACAGCGAGCCGATGACCATCAACACTGTTATTGACCAAGGACGTGATTTTCATTTCGCATATATAGACCATCCTGGTCCGAGAGATGAATTTCTTTTAAAGGGGTCAAGCAGTCAAGTCATGAACTCAGAGAACAAATTTACCGTAACTGGACATCTCGGTTTTTTGAACAACGATTCTCTGCACACTACATCGGCGTTTGTGTGGGCGACATTTAGAAACGCTGACGGCGACCGACAGTCTAAGCAATTCGGACCTGTCCTCGTGGAGGATGGATCGTTTTCGATTGAAGGAGACGTAGACCGACCTACGTCAGCAACTTTGTACATTCGAAATCAAGCTAGCTTCGTCAATGCTACTGCTAGTCTCGTTCTGGAACCGGATGGCCACCTTGTAGTTGCAAAGTTAGGAAACCAGACACAAGAAATTAGTGCAGTGAGCGGCACTGGCTACCACGCGCAATTGATTGAGAGCTGGCAACAGAGCAACGAGTACGTTGCACTTGTTGAAGCGTGGACCACTGAGCAAGAACGCGCCCGCAACGCACCACCCGAACCTGCTGAAGCGTCTGATGAGACAGAAGCTGAAGGAACAACCGACTCCGAAGAAGATGTTGCTGATAACGAAGAAGAAAGCGAAGCTGACTCTGAAGACGCATCGGAAACCGAAGTAAGTGTTGAACTAGTTGATGCTGTCGAACCAGCAGAAGGTTGTGAAGATGCAGTGGCTCAAGAAGAGGAAGAGGAATCTGAACCAGAAGTGCAAACGACAGCGTACGAGTATCCGAAGTGGTATACATTGAGAATGGAAGCGTCTGCTTTCCGAACTGAGAAGTTGCAGGACATCGCAAAGAATAGCGAAAGTCCACATGCTCGACTACTAGCTATGCAAATGGGTGTATTCAGTCCGTACGATGATGCAGAAGAAGCTTTGACTGTGTGGCGATCTCTCGCTGAAAGTTTTGCTGATGACTTTGTAGCTACCTACATCACACCAGAGATGGAAAGAATTGAACTGGTACACACTCGTACCCTAAACGATGAAGCTCTGATTCCTGGTCAAAAAGTACCTGAATTTACGCTCGCAAGTCTAGAAGGTGAAGACGTAGCAATCTACGACCTCGTGGGAGAAAAGGACATGGTCCTGATTGACTTCTGGGCTTCTTGGTGTGGTCCCTGTATTGCAACTTTCCCCGAGCTGAAGAAACTTCATGCAGCCTATACCGACGAAAATTTCGAAATTGTGGGCGTGTCAGTCGATGACAATTTTGAAGATTGGTCAGGCGGCGTTGAAGAACATGAACTACCATGGGTGCAACTCGGTGAATTAAAGGACGCTGACAACGGTAGTCCGGTGTCAAAGAGCTATGGTGTAAACTTCATCCCCAAGACTTTCTTGGTTGATTCTCAAGGTTGTATTTATCGAAAGAACATACATCCAAATGAATTGAAGACCTTCCTCGTTGATCGATACGGGATGGATGAATCACTGGTAGAACCGGAAGAAGAGCCGGAAGAGTCCCCGGAAGTCTCGAGCTAAAGGACGCTTTTTAATTTACAACCGCATACCGATGATTGATTTTCGAATCATATTGAAAGCCATCGGTATGCATTAACACACTCGCGAATCGCAAGTCGTGCGTCATACGATTGAATAGTTCGCACGGGAATCTTCCTACCCGTGCGAATTTCAATCCTTCATCTCTTTCTGACTTTCTCTTCGTCGATACCAAATCACGAATTTGTGGTAGTGGTACGCACGAAACAAGTTTTAAAGAGAGAGTCCAAACACTCAACATTTCGTACTTTTCTGCGATATAGACTTGGGTAGGACAGCTATTTGAAAGTTATCGAATCAGAGCTCCGCACCGGTCTATTGAAATTCTGCGCACACTAAGCTGATTACAATTATCCGTCTCAAAATGTCTGTCGACACGAGGATTTATTGCGCGACACGTCCCATCTTTGAGACCACGCCATAGCAGGATTCCATAAACAGCTTGCTAAATTTTTACTTAATACACTACATTTTCGAAACACACACATCTCAACATTGAACATACGACGAGGTCAATCAATGAAAACACTACTCAAAACCCTCGGTTTGCTGTGCATCGTACCTTTGTTCGTTGCATGCACTCAGAATCAGGCACCGACGCCCTACAAAATTACGGGTGATTTCATCTCCATGCATCCAGAGCTATCCGAAGAAGTAGCGCCTGGCGATGAAACTTCGACCGATGAGGCTGAAACCGAAGAGACTGAAGCGGAAACACCATTGGAGCAAGAGGTGGATACATCGCTTGATCTTTCTAATGCTACGTTGACGATTTCATACGAAACCACAGATCGGCAAGGTAACGTCGAAACGATCTCTTTGGTTGAACAAGCCTTCGATGGAAATTTCGAATTCGAAAGCGAAACTATAGAACCCACCGAGGTAACTATTTCGCTGCAGGTTTCAGAGGACACAGACCCAATGGAGATTAATACTGTGATCGGTACTGGGCACGATATACACTTCACGCTGATTGATCATCCGAGCCCGAGAAACCCTCAGTTTGTGTTAGCGGGCACTACTAGTTACGTCATGGACCCAGAAAGCAAGTTCGTTGTATCAGGTGACCTTCGCTTTCTCGATGTAGATCTAACCGAAGACACCACAGTATTAGCGTATGCACGAGTCTATGATGAAGAGGGCAATAGTAGTTGGCAAGAGTGGGGTCCGGTGTTGGTGCAAGACAATTCCTTTCACATCGAAGGCGATGCAAAGGAACCCCTTGTAGCAACACTGAACATCAGTGGGAGCAATTACTACGGTAGTACGAGCATGATTCTTGAGCCCCATGGAGACTACACAGTAGCTAAATTGGGTAACCAAACGGAGGAATTAGGAACCACGAGCGGCTCAGGATACCACGCTATGCTCATCGAAAGTTGGCAACAGACCGATGAATACATCGATTTGGTCGATGCCTGGACGACAGAGTTTGAATTATTTAGAAATCCTCCCGAACCCTCCGAGTCGGAAGAAGTTGAAGCACAAACACCCAAAGACGAAGACGCTGGGGATGTTGCGGTTGAAGAAGAAGTTGATGATCTAGAAGAAGATGCCGCAGACAACGAAGAGTCTGACGCTGATGCAATTGAACTTGTCGCTGCCGTGGAACCAGCGGAAGGCTGTGAAGACGCAGTCTCGGAAGATTCGCAACAACCAGAGCCTTTTTCATCGTCTCAAAACTACGTACCGAAATACTATACGCTACGAGAACAAGCTCGAGAAGTACGGGCAAAGACACTTCAAACACTTTTTGAATCGAGCGAAGACTCTACGGCGCAGTATCTCGCCATGGCTCTTGGGCCATATACAGACCGCGCAAAGACTCTCTCCGGATGGCAATCCCTAGAAGTTAAGTTCGACGAGAAATTTGTTGCGGCGCGGATCAAACCGGAGATAGACTTTCTGAATTGGTCGGTCACTGCTCAAGCAAACAACGCGGCTCTTATTCCTGGACAACGCGTTCCTGAATTTACGTTGGCAAACGCAATGGATGAAGACTTAGCTCTATATGATCTACTCGGAGAAAAGGATATGGTGCTGATTGATTTTTGGGCTTCTTGGTGCGGACCCTGTATCGCAGATTTTCCCGAACTCAAGAAACTTCATGCAGCTTACCAGGATGAAGACTTTGAAATCGTGGGCATTTCCATCGATAGCGAAAAAGAAGACTGGATCGAAGGTCTCGAAGAACACAAGCTACCATGGATTAATCTCGGTGAACTTAAGGATTGGGAAGGTCCAGTAGCTACCAGTTACGGTGTCATGGGAATCCCAATGGGTTATCTTGTCGATTCGCAAGGGTGTATCTACGACAAGCACGTTCGCCCTGCTGCGTTAAAGGAGTTTCTTGTCAATCGATATGGCGAGGATGAATCCCTCGTGGAACCAGAAACAGAAACCGACGACTCACAGGGAGTCTCCGGCTAGCCTCACATCTTAGTAAATGAATAGCGCACCGATGAGTTCCTACAGTATAGCGAGGAGTCTTGTCGGTGTATCCTACTCCTTTAGACTTTCAAGAGTTCGCTAGAGAAGCCAAATCTGCGCGAACTCTTAATTTCCGATTCCTCGCGATAGTTTGAAGATCAATCCTTTCCGATTCTGGGAAGGTCTCCCCATTGCCGAAACTTAAACGACACAAAAACCTAATTGATACGGCACAAATACCGAACTCTGTACGACGCATAGTTCAGAAGCTGCTCGACAATGGATATGACGCAAAACTCGTCGGTGGCTGTGTCCGCGATCTCCTACTAGGCACTAAGCCTAAGGACTTCGATGTGGTGACCAGTGCGACACCGCTTCAAGTTAAGCGTATATTTAAACATGCGCAAATTATCGGTCGCAGATTTCGCATTGTGCATGTCAAGTCTGAGATTGGTGTCGTTGAAATCTCCACCTATAGAAAGACTGGCATAGACCGCAAAGATCCCGCCACTCCGACGCGATCCTTGGTGCGAAGTCCAAAACAAGTCGGAACGATGAAGAAAGATCATCTACTACGCGATTTCACAGTAAATGCGCTCTACTTCGACATCAAGCGCAATGTCATCTTTGACTACGTCGGTGGTTTACGAGACCTAAAGTACCGGCAGTTGAGATGTATTGGCGATCCAGAAACTAGATTCCATGAAGACTGCCACCGTCTTCTACGGGCATTACGATTCGTATCAAAGACAGATCTGAAACTCACGGAAGAACTTGATCGGTCTCTGCATTCCCAGAGAGATCTGCTACAACATTTAGAACCACACCGATTGAGCTACGATCTCGAGAAAATGCTTCTGCATGGCTACGCTCGTGCCCTCTTTCGAAACTTTGCGAAGTACAAGTTCTTAGCCTATATCTTTCCGGAAATCGAGAGCAATAATGCGTTGACTCTAGCTGCTTTAAAAAACACAGATCAACGAGTTAAAAGGGGAAAACCGGTTCGCTTTGCGTTTTTACTCGCTGCTTTCTACTGGCATCACTATCGTGATCTTAATATTCGCAACGACCGCGAGGCCGAGATTCTTGCGGCAAAGAAAGTTTTGGAGATTCCATCCCAACGAATAGCTCTGCGAGCTGATGTACGGGACTTCGTAATTGAAACATGGCGTTTGCAAGCGAAGCTGGAAAATCGTCCCTTACGTAACGGTAAACAGGTGCTTCAGCGTAAGCGTTTTCGAGCAGGTTATGACTTACTGTGTATGCGTGCCAACCTTAGCGACGCTAATCAGGAGATCGCAAGCTGGTGGACTAAAATTCAAGAAGTACCGGAGACTGAGCAAGAACAGATGCTCAAAGAAGTGTCCCCCGTTCGAAAACGTAAATCTAAACGTCGTCGAAAACCCCGTAGAACGAGTCAACAAGTCATAGCTGCCTCTTCATAAACCAACAATTAGAAGCTCGGAATCTTTTCAATGAGTAACCAATCCGCTAAAACACCAGTGTCCATTACAACACTTGCTAAACGAAAAGCAAATGGTCAAAAGTTTGCTTGTTTAACCGCTTACGATGCGTTGTTTGCAGAACTTATTAGTTCAAGTGGGATCGAAGTTTTACTAGTCGGTGATTCTCTTGGAATGGTACTTCAAGGACACGATAGTACCTTACCGGTAACTATTGAAGAAATGGTGTATCACATGCATTGCGTTCGCCGTGGTAATCAAGGCAGTCTCATCATGGCTGATCTACCATTCATGAGTTACGCGTCTTCTAATCAGAGCTTGGAAAGTGCTGCGGCATTGATGCGCGCGGGAGCGCATATGGTCAAGCTGGAAGGGGGTGCTTGGCTCGCAGAAAGTACTCGTTTACTCGCGGAACGCGGCATTCCCGTCTGTACTCATATGGGTCTAACTCCACAGTCGATCAATCGGCTCGGTGGATTTCGAGTGCAAGGTAGAAATCCGGATCAAGCTTCTACCATGCTCGAAGAAGCACAACTCCTAGAGGATTCCGGAGCTTCTGTGCTACTATTGGAATGCGTACCGGTTTCCTTGGCGAAGGCTATTACCGAAAAGCTCCAAATACCGGTTATTGGCATTGGAGCGGGTCCCGATACGGACGGTCAGATTATGGTCATGCACGATATGCTGGGGATTACTCCTACGACTATCCGCACACCAAAATTTGTTAAAAACTTTCTTCCCGAGAGTGCTGATGGAATTCGCGGGGCGTTCGAGGCATACGCTGAAGCGGTGCGTTCAGGAACGTTTCCCAGTGCCGAGCATAGTTTTAACTGAGACTACATGAAAGTCGTTCGGACTCCCAACGAACTTCGGGAAACTCTACAGAGTCTTCGTTTAGATACTACCGTTGGTATGGTTCCAACGATGGGAAACCTCCATGAGGGACACTTGGCACTCGTTCGTCGCGCGAGAGCTGATTGCGACGCTGTGGTCGCCACGATCTTCGTTAATCCACTGCAGTTCGGAGCTACCGAAGATCTTGACAGCTACCCGCGATCGTTCGAAGCCGACTGTAAAGTCCTAGACTCTCTTGAAGTCGAGATTTTGTTCAGTCCCACACCGGAAACGATGTATCCTCATGGTCAAACTGAGCAAACTAAGACGATAGTTCCAAAACTTGGAAGTTCGTTGTGTGGTGAGCGTCGCACGGGCCACTTCGACGGCGTGACTACGGTGGTAGCGAAACTCTTCAATTTGGTTCAGCCAGATAAGGCCTATTTTGGAGAAAAAGATTGGCAACAACTCACGATCATTCGAAAAATGGCAGCTGATCTAAATTTTCAAATCGAAGCAATCGGCGTGCCTACCGTGAGAGCCGAGGATAACCTAGCACTCTCAAGCCGCAATCAGTATCTAAGCGAGGAGCAACGACAATTAGCCCCCCAACTGTATCAAGAGTTGTGCTCGGTCCGTGAGGCCGTACGTTCTGGGAACACTGACTACTCGTATCAAGAAGAAAGAGCGATGCATGCGCTACGTGCGCTTGGCTTTCGACCAGATTACGTCGCAATCAGAGATGCCGACTCGCTCAATCCTCCCAAAGCAAACAGTAACAATCGTCGAGTGTTCGGTGCCGCCCATCTGGGACAAGCTAGGCTCATCGACAATATTCCCATAGATCTGGCATGACCGAGCAAAGTACAAATAGTGAGCTGTGGGCAGAGCTACGCACACACGCGCGTCGCATACTGAACTCAGATTTGAATCAGTTCCTCGATGACGCTAGTCGCTTTACCGACTGTCATTTGACCGTAGAAAAATTACTTGCTGATTGGTCGCGACAACTAGTCGATCGGCCCATTCAAGAACTCCTCCATCAGTTAGCAGAAAGTAGTCGAGTGCACGAATTCCTTCAAAGCATGAGCCGGGGAGATCTCGTGAATGCTACGGAATCGCGATCGGCAACCCATACGGAGCAACGATGTTCGGATAGCTCTGACGGATCACTTCAATCTATGCTGTGCCTCGCGGAGGAGATTCGCGAAGGAACAAGAGTTGGGTATTCAGGGAAAACATTTTCAGATGTTGTAAATGTAGGTATCGGGGGATCACACCTCGGACCAGAACTGGTTTACCGAGCGTTGGAACAGAAACGAGGACCGCGGATCCACTTCTTGACGAATTTACACCCCACTGTACGCAGCAATCTTCTAGATTCACTCAATCCGGAATCCACTCTGTTCATCATCGCATCCAAATCATATGGTACCTTCGAGACCATCGACAACGCCCGTTATATCCGGCAATGGATGATCGAACGTGTTCCACCTGAAGCGGATCTCGCAAATCATTTCATCTATATAACTAGCAATCCAGAACGAGTCTCAAATAACGAAACTGTTCTCGAAGTTCCAGTTTCAATCGGCGGTCGTTTTTCTCTTTGGTCGGCGATGGGACTCTCAATCGCCATTGCTTTTGGTGCAGATGTGTACCAGGAATTACACGCCGGTGCTCGTACGATGGACCTCCATGTACTTGAAACCAGAGACGTCGCACGTAATCTTGCCATCAAGTTGGCCCTACTCGCGGTCTGGAATACAAACGTACTCAACACCGAATCGCATTTGATTCTACCCTACGACCCGCGACTCCAATTATTACCACCATACCTTCAGCAACTTGAAATGGAGAGCAATGGGAAGAGCGTATCCAAGGACGGTGAACCTATAAGTCATCAGACTTGCCCGATCGTCTGGGGTGGCGTCGAAACTGACGGACAACATGCATTCCACCAGTTACTTCATCAAGGGACCAGAAAGTATAGCGCCGACATCATAGTCACGCGATCTGAAGTCTCACTGGATGATGACACGAACGCTGACGATTGGAATCTGGCAAACGCGGTGGCACAAAGTACAGTGATGTTTGCGGGTTTCCAAGCTCCCAGTGGACAAACATTCAAGAATATCTCGGGAAGACATGGCTCCACAATATTCGTGTTGAAAGAACTCAATGCTTTCAATCTTGGAGCTTTGATTGCACTTTATGAACACAAAGTAGCTTGTTTGGGACATCTCTGGAACGTGAATTCGTTCGACCAGTGGGGAGTCGAAGCGGGAAAACTGCTCGCGGACGATGTTTTTGGTTATTTGCGCCGCGACCAAGCCAAAAATGTACCCCCTACCACGACTCACCTGCTTGATAAAATTAGCAAGATGTAGCACACAGGATCGACAATGTATTGGAGAGCTCTTAAGTGTCTGAATTGATTCCAGTACCGGCCGAACTGGCCCAAACATCCCACATCAACAAAGCCAAGTACGACGCTCTCTATCGTCGCTCCATCGAACATCCCGATGAATTTTGGGCTGAACAAGCGAATGCGAATATTGACTGGTTCCAGGGCTTTAGTCAGGTATGTGAAGGTTCGTTTGTTGAAGGACGATTTCACTGGTTTCGAGACGGTGTACTCAATGTGTCCTACAACTGCATCGACCGCCATCTCGATACCCGCGCTGATCAAGTCGCAATTATTTGGGAAGGCGACGACAGCCAGCAAAGTAAACGCATAACTTATCGAGAACTATGTCACGAGGTCTGTCGACTCGCGAATGCTCTTCGAGAACGTGGAGTATCCAAAGGCGATCGCGTGTGTATCTATCTTCCGATGATTCCCGAAGCCGCGTTCGCCATGTTGGCTTGCGCTCGGATCGGTGCGATCCACAGCGTCGTATTCGGTGGATTCTCAGCGAATTCCCTACGCGATCGAATCTTGGATTCTGACTGTCAAACGGTAATTACCGCGGACGAAGGCATTCGAGGCGGAAAGACAATTCCGCTAAAAGTAAATACGGACGCGGCGTTGCCAGATTGTCCAAACGTCCACACCGTTCTAACGGTACGTCGAACCGGTGGTAACATCGAGTGGAACGCATCCCGAGATGTTTGGTATCACGAAATCGTCCCGCGCCAAAACGAGTACAGCGAACCTGAAAAAGTCGAGTCTGAAGATCCCCTGTTTATCCTTTACACATCCGGTAGTACCGGAAAACCTAAAGGCGTGCAACACGGTTCAGCTGGCTATCTATTGCATGCAACGTTGAGTTTTAGGTACATTTTTGACTACCACGAGCACGACATTTACTGGTGTACTGCCGATGTCGGCTGGATTACCGGACATTCGTACATCGTATACGGGCCACTTGCCAACGGCGCGACCACGTTGATGTTTGAAGGCGTGCCTACCTTTCCGGACGGATCTCGATTTTGGCAAGTCGTAGACAAGTACCAAGTAAATATTTTTTATACTGCGCCCACAGCCATCCGACAGCTCATGGCACTTGGGGATGACTTTGTAAACAACACCTCACGGAAGTCGTTGCGCTTACTTGGGACAGTTGGTGAACCTATTAACCCCGAAGCTTGGGAGTGGTACCACCGCGTCGTTGGCGAGCGTCGTTGTCCTATCGTAGACACATGGTGGCAGACAGAAACAGGTGGCATCATGATCTCCCCATTACCAGGAGCAACCGCACTGAAAGCTGGTTCAGTTACTCGTCCTTTCTTTGGAATCAAACCTGCACTAGTGGACGATTCCGGAAACATCCTAGAGGAGAATGAAGTATATGGGAATCTCGTGATGTTGCAGCCTTGGCCGGGACAGATTCGTACTGTGTATGGTGATCATCAGCGCGTAGTCGACACATACTACAGTAGGTTTCCGGGCAAATACTTCACCGGCGATGGTGCTCGACGTGATAGCGATGGTTACTACTGGATAACTGGCAGAGTCGACGACGTCATCAATGTCTCAGGCCACAGGCTTGGCACCGCAGAGATTGAAAGTGCTCTAGTACTTCACGAGCAGGTGGCCGAAGCAGCTGTGGTCGGAGCACCACATGCGATTAAGGGAGAGTCGATCTACGCCTTCGTTACACCGATGGTTGGTGTGGATCCAGCTCCGTCTTTAAAAGACGATCTATGCCAACTGGTGCGAACCGAAATTGGACCGATTGCTCGACCCGACGCAATTCAATGGGCTCCGGGCTTACCGAAGACAAGATCCGGAAAAATAATGCGTCGTATCCTTCGAAAAATCGCAGCAAACGACACGGAAGACCTTGGCGATACGACTACTCTAGCCGATCCCAGCGTCGTTTCTAATCTTGTCCAAGATCGAATAGAGTCTTAAAGCCTAAACGTTCGGAGGTTTACCTCGGTAGCGTTCAACGTCTACCATGGACAACTGCACTCGTCCACGATCATCGATCTCAGTTATAACAACTTCAACGATCTGTCCAACCGATAGTTCGTCGTTCACCTTTTCAACGCGACCGCGCTTAATACGAGATATATGTAGTAAACCATCCTGTTTCGGGAGTATCGTCACGAACGCGCCAAACTTCATAATCGACGCAACTTCGCCCGAATAGATCTTGCCTACAACAGGGGTCTCGGTCAGATCGAGAATTCGCTGACGGATCGCGGCTTCCTTGGCTCGATTCTCAGAGTACACTCTAATTTCGCCGTCATCTTCGACATCGAACTCTGCGTTAAATTCGTCTCGCAGCCCACGGATCGTTGCACCACCTTTTCCGATCACGACGCGAATCATTTCTGGATCAATGCGTATCGAGAACACAGCAGGCGCGTATTCCGACAGAGCTCCTCGGGGTTTGTCGATCACTGCATCCATCTGATTCAGAATGTGTTTTCTAGCATCGTGAGCCTGGGCCAACGCCTGACTTAAGATCTCCTCAGTAATTCCCTCAATCTTGATATCCATTTGCAACGCAGTGACACCATTCGAGGTTCCCGCGACTTTAAAGTCCATATCGCCGAGATGGTCTTCGTCGCCAAGAATATCCGTTAGGACAACAAATTTGTCGCCATCCTTTATGAGTCCCATAGCAATACCTGCTACGGAGGATGGAATTTGTACACCTGCGTCCATTAGCGCCAGCGACGCGCCGCAAACTGAAGCCATCGAACTAGAACCGTTGCTTTCTGTGATCTCTGAGACCACTCGAATCGTATATGGAAACTTATCGCCATCGGGGATGAGATATTCCAGTGATCGTCGTGCTAAGCGACCGTGACCAACTTCCCTGCGACGCGGTCCCATTAGCCGACCTACTTCTCCTACGCAGTATGGCGGAAAGTTGTAGTGCAACATGAACTGATCAGTTGACTCTCCACTCAACGATTCGATCAACGCCGCGTCGCGAGTTGTTCCGAGTGTAACAGTCACAATTGCTTGCGTCTCTCCCCGCTGGAATAGAGCTGAACCGTGAGTACGTTTCAAAATTCCTACGTCAATGTCGAGATCGCGAACTTCATCGTGTCGCCGACCGTCGATTCGTGGTTGACCCTCCAGAACTCGTTCGCGAACTAACTTCTTACCGAGCGATTGCAAGATTGAACTCACTTCAGAAGGATCAATCGTCTCATCTGCCTCAGTGAGAGTCTCGACGGTCTGATTCTCTAATGTCTTGAGCTGGTCTCGACGTTCCGCTTTGGTGGTGATTTGATATGCTTCGTGTAACCCGTTCCCAATCTCTTTTGAGACCGCGTCTAACAGTTCTTTGTTTTCTACGGGTGGACTATAGACCCACTTCTCGTTCCCCACTGCTTCTACCAGTTGATTGATCGCTTGAATTTGGATCTGCATCTCTTGGTGTGCAAACAGAACCCCTCCTAACATCTGGTCTTCGGAAAGTTCGTGTGCCTCACTCTCAACCATAAGCACTGCATTCTCCGTACCTGCAACGATCATGTTGAGTTTGGAGTCCGCTTGCGCCGAAATACGCGGATTCAATACATAGAGATTGTCGATAAAGCCCACTCGGTTCGCACCAATTGGACCACTGAAGGGCACACCTGATAGCGTCAATGCCGCGGAAGTCCCAATCATTGCAACCACATCTGGATCTACATCTCGGTCCACAGACATCACGGTTGCGATCACATGTACTTCGTTCTGGAAGCCATCATGAAAGAGCGGTCGAATCGGTCTATCGATGAGTCGGCTAGTGAGGGTCTCTTTCTCAGTTGGACGACCTTCACGTCGGAAGAATCCTCCGGGGATTTTTCCTGCCGCATAGGTTCGTTCTTGGTAATCCACCGTAAGTGGGAAGAAACTAACTCCTTCACGTGGTTCAGGGGCAGCCACCACAGTGCAAAGCACCGAGTTATCGTCCATGTGAGCCATCACCGCCGCGGTCGCTTGGCGCGCGATCCGCCCGGTTTCAAGAGTTACTTTATGGTCGCCGAGTTCAAACTCGACCTTTGAAGGTTTCAAATTTTTTCCTTATATAGTGATTAACGGCGGATGCCAAGCTTGGCGATGAGAGTTGCGTAGCGGTCAAGATCCTTTGAACGCAAGTAGTCGAGTAATTTACGACGTTGTGCGACCATGTTCTGTAAACCGCGACGAGAGTGATTGTCCCCCTTGTGAACCTGTAGATGTTCTTGCACACTTTGAATATTCTTTGTCAAGAGTGCTATTTGAACCTCGGGCGAACCCGTATCGTTCTCTCCGCGACCAAACTCCTGCAATAGTTCTTGCTTTGTCTCGGTTGTTAATGTCATGATTTCTCCTTATCGATTGTTGTTGTTGTCTGTCAGTTCGAGTTAGCTGATTATCCGTCGTGGAGCGATTCGACCATCTTCCAGTATTTCACCGACTCCTAAAAATTTCGTGCGTGCATCGTCGACAATCTCACAAATTTTGACCCAACCTTCAGTCGGTGCATTGTTGACCCGTACAGCTTGACCGTGTCGAATGTTGTAAGCTATACCTCCGCGCACAAATATGGTTGGCCAGCCCTCAACTGTACTTGAGGTGGGTAGAAGCAATTCATCAATCCTTTGTTCTTCTCGGGCTTCGTGCAGCTGTTCCATGGTTATCGCACCGCTCTCATCGTACGGTCCCGCTTGGGTACGACGCAAAGCGACAACATGCGCACCACTACCTAGTTTCGTACCGATGTCTGTAATCAAAGTACGAATGTAAGTACCCTTACTACAGTGAATGTGCAACTGAAAACGATCGCCTTCAAAACTGGCTAGTTTGTTTTCGTGAATCATTACTGGACGGGGTTCGCGAGGAACTTCTTTGCCTTGATGCGCCAGCTTGTATAAAGGTTGGCCATTTTGCTTTACTGCTGAAAACATGGAAGGTATCTGTTGAATGTTCCCTCGAAAGTCAGTTAACACGGTATTGATTTGCTCTTCGGTCACGTGGGTGTAGGAAGCTTCGCTAACGACCGTACCATCGGCATCGCCACTATCGGTGGTAACACCTAGGACTGCATCCACGACGTAACGCTTATCTGCTTGAAACAGAAAGTGGGAAAATTTCGTAGCCGCGCCAAAGCACAACGGTAAAACACCAGTTGCAAGCGGATCCAAGCTTCCGGTGTGACCTACTTTCTTAGCACCGAATAGTCGCTTTGCTTGCTGTGTTGCTCTACTTGAAGTCAAGCCGGGTGGCTTATCAAGCACGAGTACGCCGTCGACGTCGCGACCGCGGGAACGTCGTTTACTCACAGTGAGTTTCTATTCTCGAAGTCTCACGAGCAATTGCTTGATCAATTAAAGAGTCGATGTGCGATCCTTCGTCCTCGACGCTGTCATATTGAAACTCTAGTGCTGGAGTGGTTCTCATCGAATGGCGTTTGGCTAATTCAGAGCGCAAAAATCCTGCCGCCCGTTGCAATACTTGCACCAGTTCGTCCCGATTGACTGAGTGGTCGAGATCAAGTGCCCGAACGTACACATTCGCAGACGCTAAATCACTTGAGACGCGCACGTCACTCACAATTACGTCCTGATCTGTGACGCGAGGATCTCGCATCTTCTGTCTAATCAACGTTGTTAGTTCTTTACGAATCAGTTCAGCAACTCGTTCTTCGCGCCCAAAGGAGCGATCTCGATTAATAATTCGAACCCGACGCATTACAACGCTCGAGCCACTTCGCGGGAATCAAATACTTCGATGCGATCTCCTTCGCGCACGTCGTTGTAGTTCCGAACACCGATTCCACACTCAAGGCCGTTGCGTACTTCGCTGACATCATCTTTAAATCTTCGGAGGGACTCTAGCTCTCCTTCGTAAATCACGGTGCTGTCGCGCAGTACTCGAATTTTCTTGTGCCGAAAAACGGTACCCTCGACAACTCGACATCCAGCAATTTGTCCAAATCGAGGAGAATGAAATACATCGCGGACTTCTGCAGTCCCGACGATCTCCTCGCGAACTTCTGGAATCATCATGTCTTCTAAGATCTTCTTGATATCGTCGAGTAGTTCATAAATCACACTGTAGTAGCGAACATCTAGTGAGTTCTGCTCAGCGACGACTTTGGCTGATTTTTCTAGGCGCACATTGAAACCAAAGATCATTGCGTCATAGGTGAGTGCCATATTGACATCGGACTCGGTGATACCACCAACTCCAGAGCCCAACACTTGCACCCCAACTTCCTCATTCCCAATCGTGATGCAAGCTTCAGTGATAGCTTCTAAAGACCCTCGTACATCGGTCTTTAAGATTAACTTTAGGATTCGTTTTTCGCCTTTTCCTAAGTTTGCAAACATGTTCTCGAGACGAGACGATTGACGCATTGATGTGATCTTGTGTTGGTACTTGGTCGCACGGGCACTTGCTAGTTGCCTTGCTTGACGTTCATCCACGGTGACGTTGAACATATCTCCCGCGACCGGGGCTCCGTTAAGCCCAAGCACTTCCACTGGAATAGAAGGTCCTGCCTCTGAGACAACCTTTCCTTGATCTGAGACTAGTGAGCGGACGCGACCAAAATATTCTCCCGCTAAAACAACATCCCCACGTGCTAACGTGCCTTGTTGTACGAGTACGGTAGCTACGGGACCTCGTCCTCGATCCAACCTGCTCTCGATTACGACGCCCTGCGCTGTCCCTTGTCTGACCGCGGTAAACTCTTCTACCTCGGAAAGTAAGACGATGGCTGACAGGAGATCATCGATACCCTCGCCCGTGGTTGCAGAAACATTTACAAATTGAGTGTCTCCACCCCACTCCTCAGGAGTGACTCCGATACTATTCAGTTCAGTACGCACTCGATCGGGATCAGCACCGTCTAAATCGATCTTGTTGACAGCCACGATCATTTGTACTGAAGCTGCTTGTGCGTGCTGAACCGCCTCTTGGGTTTGGGGCATTACGCCGTCGTCAGCCGCGCATACAAGTATGACAATGTCTGTCGCGTTCGCTCCTCGGGCTCGCATCGCGGAAAATGCTGCGTGACCAGGAGTATCTAAAAATGTGATCGCACCTTGCTTCGTAGTCACGTGGTATGCGCCAATATGTTGGGTTATACCACCTTGTTCTTCACTGACGACGTGTGCGCTTCGAATGTAGTCAAGGAGCGAAGTTTTACCATGATCGACGTGCCCCATGACGGTGACAACCGGCGGGCGTGGCTCCGGTTCACCTTCGGTCTTTTGGGACAATACAAGTTCTTCTTCCATTCGATCGCTCGCGACCAGCTTAACTTTATGTCCCATTTCTTCGATGACTAACACCGCAGTATCTTGATCAATAGTTTGGTTGATGGTCACCATTTCACCCATGTCCATCAACGCTTTGATGACTTCTCCGGCTTTCACAGACATCCGCCGAGCAAGCTCGCCGACGGTAATCGCGTCCGATACTTCAACTTCTCGCACAATCTTTTGCACGGGTCGCGAGAACTCACCACCTTGTTTTTCAACTTCAAGCGCAGCTTTTCGACGTCTCCGGAGACCCAATGAACTCTGATTTTTTTCTTGGGAACGTCGCCTACCGAGTGCTTTGCCTTCAAGCGTACGACCTCTCTGCTTCGCTCCCTTCTCATCTCGAGAGCGCTTAGCGCCACTTTTCTCTGTCGCTATTGCTTCTGCTTCGGCACGAGCTCGAACTTCTTCCGCTTCACGTTGAATTCGTTCTTTTTCTTCCAGCTCTGCTTTGCGCGCCGCTTCCTCGGCTAGACGAGCTTGCTTTTGTTGTTCTTCACGCTGCCGTTCTTCTTCTTTCTTGAGACGAGTTTCTTCTTGCCGTTGCGCCTTTTTACGACGAATCTCACCTTCCGCTTTGCGACGCGTCTCTTCCTCCGCACGGATCTTTTCCTTCTCCAGCGTCAGTTGGGAAGGTACTGCCGATTCCTTAGGTTTGTCGTCCAATTGAGAATCAGACTTCTTAGCCTTCGTCTTTGCTGGTGTCTTTTTAGTCGGTTTTTCAGTCTCGACCGTATCAGTCTGTTTGATCTCCTCATCTGTTTTGGGATCGGGAGAAGTAGAGTCCAAAGGTGTTGGTTCTTGAGTTTGCTGAGTCTTCGACGGCTTCACGATCCTTCGCCGTTTCACTGTAGCAACTTTTACCTCTGGAGCAGACTTTCTTTGAACACTCAAAGTCCCAGTTCTTCGTGTCAGCGGAGCCGCTAAGCCAGGGTTTGAGGTCCCCGAACTCGCAGTTTCGGGACTGCGTTCGCCTGCCGTCGAGCGGCCAAGGGTTCGAGAAATTACGGTATCAGAACTTTTGGTATCAGCTTCCTTGAGTCCCTTCAGGTAGACCTGCAATATTTGCATGTCCGAATTTGAAAATTCTTCCTCGGCAAGCGTTTGCGGAAGACCAGCAGCATGAATGTTCTGTAGTAGCAACGCTACGTCAATTTTCAAACGTCCGGCGACGTCGGCGACCGTGTTCATGCTCTGTGTTTCCATTTTTACGTACGGTCTGCTCGCTTATTTACTCTTTGAGTCGACGAACATAGGTTCTCGCGCGGTCATTATCAATTGACCAGCCAGTTCCTCGCCGATTCCAATTTCCAAATCCAATACGTCTGGGATCGCTAAATCCGCTAGGTCCTCAACCGTATAGATTCCTTCGGCTGCGAGTCTCCATGCTAGAGTGTCGGTCATCCCTTCCATGCCGAGAAGTTCTGCGCTGGGTGCGTTAGACGGAGACCCGTCGGACACGCCCGCTTCTTTGTCTTCTTCGAGTGCTGCTTCTGCTCGAGATCGCAATATTGAGACAACGTCTTCAGAAAAACCCTCAATCGCGAGCATCTCATTTATGTCGCAATAGGCGATTTCTTCCAGTGAATTGAAATTCTCTTCGATCAGTACAGAAGCTAAATCCTCGTCGACAAGTAATCTCTCCATGTACAACTCGACAAGTTGCTGTTCTCGAGCTTCTTGCTCTTGAATGACTTCATCGTAGCTGCGAATGTTTAACTTCCACCCACTAAGTTCGCTAGCCAAACGGACATTTTCTCCGTTCGTTCCGATAGCGGCAGCGTGATGTTCCGGTTGTACAAGGATGTCCATGGAATGTAAGTCTTCATCCTTGATGATTTGTTCGATTGTCGCTGGACTTAAAGCACTGATAACGAGTTGAACAGGATCGTTGTGCCACAGCAAAACGTCGACGCGCTCGTGCCCCAATTCCGTAGACACGGCCTGTACTCGGGAGCCGCGCATGCCAACACAAGCACCGACTGCATCGATTCGGCCATCGTTGGTCGTAACTGCGATTTTCGCTCTTTGTCCAGGAATCCTAGCTGCAGCTCGAATTTCAATAACGTCTTCAGCGATCTCAGGAACTTCGAGCTTGAACAGTTCAATCAACATTTCCGTGCAAGTTCTGGACAGTATCAACTGCGGTCCTTTGTTCTCCGGGTCGATTTTCATTAAGTAAGCCCGAATTCGATCGTCGACTCGATAATGCTGGCGAGGGATCATGTGTTCTTTGAAAAGAATTGCCTCGACATTGCCCGCGAGCTCCACAATGAGAAAGTCTCTGCCCATGCGTTTGACGGTTCCGTGAACGAGTTTGCCTACTTGAGCGTTAAACTCATCGGCAACTCGATTACGTTCGGCTTCACGAACTTTTTGAAAGATTACTTGACGTACGATTTGTGCCATGATGCGCCCGTGGTCCACCGTCTGCCAAGGTTCCTCCCATTTATCGCCTAGTTTCAGATCGGGATTTTTCTCCTTAGCGTCCTCCAACGTAATATGAGCATCGGGATTAAACACCTGAGTTGTCCAATCGCCGGCGTCATATTGCTCCCACCGACCAGCGCGATCCGCAACCTCTTCGGCCATTTGAGCTGGGTCGACGACAGTCCACACACGGAACGTGTTGCACGTCGATGTCATCCAGTCTATCGAAACGCGAAAATCAGCGTCTTCTCGGGTGCGACGTTTAGTCGCAGTAGCGAGAGCGGACTCAATTGCAGCAAAAACGATTTCCTTCGAAATTCCCTTTTCGTTAGACACGGATTCCACCGCGTTACTTATTTCTTTGAAGTTCATTTTGACTGATTCACTAGTTAAACTCAGGGACCACACGCGCTCGACGAACTTGTTCGAATCGAATCTCGAACTCTTGCTCGTCCATTTCTACTAAGAAAGAGTCCGCGTTACAGCTATTGAGCCGCCCACGAACATGCGTTCGACCTTCTACTGGCCAAGATAAGCGCACATCTATGAGGGTTCCGACGCGACTCGCAAATTGCCGAGGTTTGAACAAAATTCGATCCAATCCAGGCGAAGACACCTGTAGTGTCATGTTTTGCGGGAACTGTGCCTCCACATCCAAGACACCCTCTATTTGGTTACTCACTTCAGCGCAATCGTCGACCGTGATTCCCTTATCTGAATCGATGTATACGCACAGATTAACACGGCTCTTAAAGATGGTGTAGTCAACGCCCCAAATTTCGTACCCCATTGCCTCAATGGTAGCGGATAACAACTCTTCTATGTTGGTATTTCTAGAACTCATGGTCCGCAAACGTCAAATGTATAAATACTCTCTACTCGGCCTCAAACCGTACGGCACCTAAAAGGTGCCGTAAAACACACTAAAGGGTAGAACAGGCGACTGTAAGCTAATTCACTTACAAGGTATGAACGTTTTTGAAGTGCGCGCTCTTCCCATCGTCCGATGCGAGTCGCAAACGCTAGATGATCTAGTAGTTAAATTGAATCTCCACTACCGATATTTCTGTTGACCACCGTGGTAGCGGGGGAAGGATTCGAACCTCCGACCTATGGGTTATGAGCCCATCGAGCTACCAACTGCTCCACCCCGCATCAGAAACCTGCATATTATAAGAATGACCGTTGTACAGGACAGACCTCGACAGCAACCATGAGCTTTCCGTAAAAAGCGACGAATGTTGTACTGAGCGCGTGTTGGATTGGTGCCGAAGAGAGGACTCGAACCTCCACGAGCATACGCTCACCACCCCCTCAAGGTGGCGTGTCTACCAATTTCACCACTTCGGCAAGAATTTCGCTATATCATTGAAGCGAGTTTAGTGATACTAGCCCCAATTAGACTGCTACCCTCCTCAGTGCGAACACTCTACAGATCCGGAAGCGTATCTCCATCTTCAGATTCTGTCTCTGGTGGGGGTAACGTGTCTCCATCCTCTTCTTCTTCGTTGAGGAGTTGTTCGAGTATATCACCTTCATCTCTAGGATCACTAGGTGTCTCGTCATCTTCGGGCGTTGACGTGGTATCGGATTCATCGGAGGGTAGCAGATCTTCCTCTGTAGGAATTGAGAAATCATCAAGAGTCTCTTCGTTATTCTGAGGAAGGTCTCCAAAGTTATAACCTTCAGATTGTTCTTTTGACTTTTCCTTCGCGGTATACGCCAGCGTAAAGGTAACAGCAAAGAACCCTATAGCCAGCATAGCGGTAAATTTAACCAAAAAGGGAGTTGCGCCACTAGAACCAAAGATGGTGTTTGCAGCTCCACTACCAAATGCTGCACCGATGTCTGAACCACGACCTTGCTGAATCAACACTAAAGCACCGAGCGCAACGCAAACGACTACCAAAAGTATTAGTAGTACGATTTCTAACAATTCCATAATTAACTTCTACCCACTATTTGACAAATAGAGTTGAACGAACCAGGATCGAGCGAAGCGCCGCCGACTAAAAAACCATCAATGTTTGGTTGGTTAATTAGTTCCTCCGCGTTCTTTGGATTGACACTTCCTCCATACAAAATACGTAGATCACTTCGTTCGCTTCCGAGGTACTCCCGAATTTTACCGTGCATCTCTTCAGCATCAACTGGACTCGCCGAAATTCCGGTACCGATAGCCCAAATGGGTTCGTACGCGACTACTACTTCGGCTATCTGAATCGTCTCAAGCAAATTCTTCAGCGCTTGAAGTTGATGTTGCACAACAGTCTGCGCACTTCCCTCTTGGCGCTGTTCCAATGACTCTCCAACACACAACACTGAAATCAAGTTCGCATCCAAGCAGGACTTCAGTTTCCGGTCAACTATTGTATCGTTTTCTCGATAAATGGTCCGTCGTTCCGAATGCCCGACAATTGCGAATGTCGCGCCAGTGTCTCCAACCATAGTCGCAGCAACCTCCCCAGTAAAAGCACCTTGGACGTCCCCGTGGACATTCTGTGCGCCCACTGAGACAAATCCTCGAAGGCGCGTATCACAAGCTAAGGTATGAACATACACAAATGGAGGTGCAAGCCAAATATCAACACCGGGAACTTCTTCTAACCGAGCAGAAAACTTGGAACACAGATCTCGCGAACCGTTCATTTTCCAGTTTGCTACGACTAAAGGGATACGCAAGATATCAGTCGTGATTACCTAGAGAATCGAGAAATTATAGGCAACGTTTTACAGTGTCCGATGCCCCATGAAGTACGACCACAAATAGCACCGTACGAACATTCTTGAAACAGCTGAGGTACGACCAACCCGTATATCTCGGTTTGTTTTCTGGATGCAGTGTGTCCTAACGATTCGATTCCGATCGGTATTCATCAAGGTAAGAGAAATTAACAATTTTGAATGAAGTTTGCTAAGGCTTGTGCCTCTTGTTCGACCAATGTGGCGTCAGGTCCCTCCACCATGACGCGCACCACCGGTTCCGTCCCTGATGGTCGAACCAAAACACGATAGCAGTCATTATGTGCTCGATTGACTTCTTCCACTCGATCCATGACCTTGGATTTGGCCACTACTAACTCCGGTTGACAAGATGGTACGTTCAGCAATACTTGTGGAAACTGTTCCATATCTGCGACCAATTCCGAAAATGGACACTTTTGTCTCCAACTAGCCTGCACTATTTGCAACGCTGAGATGATTCCGTCCCCGGTTGTCGTACTACGATGACAAAGAATGTGGCCAGAAGTTTCACCTCCGAGCCCCCATCCAAGCTCAGTGAGTCTCCTACTCACATGTCGATCGCCTACCGCAGAACGAGAAAACGGTATCCCTAATTTACCTAAAGAACGTTCAAGACCTAAATTTGACATGTCGGTTCCAACTACGCCACCCTCAAGGGTCCCGTTCAACTGCTGCATCTTTGCCAATCCGTAGAGTATGCGATCGCCATTCAGGATCTGTCCATCGGCAGCAATCGCGATAACACGATCACCGTCGCCGTCAAGTGCAAATCCAATGTCTGCATCGCGTTTTTGAATTTCTTCTTGTATGGCTACAAGTGCAGTAGAACCACAGTGTTGGTTTATGTTGAAACCGTTTGGGCGCGTACCGATCGAATAGACTTCCGCACCGAATTCTCGAAAAATAGTAGGTGCTAGGCTGTAGCAAGCACCGTTAGCACAGTCCAATACGACCCGAAAGTTGGTTAAATCCAAGTCTGGGTTGACTGTCGACTTGCAAAAGTCGATGTACTGTTCCCGCGTATTCGCTGGCCTTTTCGCGCGCCCCAATTCTTCAGCATCCACCGTCGTAATCGGTAGATTCATCGAATCTGCAATACTCGACTCCTGTGAGTCCGACAACTTGCGACCGTTTTGATCGAAAAACTTGAAGCCGTTGTCTTGGTAGGGGTTATGCGACGCGCTAATCACAACCCCGAGATCCGCGTTCGAGTTGCGCGTAAGAAATGCAACACCTGGTGTTGGAAATGGACCGAGCAATCCTACGTCCACTCCAGCGGCGATAAGACCAGCTTCAAAAAGGGACTCGAGCAGATATCCAGAAATCCTCGTATCTTTGCCGACTAGGACATACTGACCATTTCGTTGTTTGACTTCGCGACCAATAACCCAGCCTAATTTCAAGCACAGATCAGGGGTAATCGGAGCTTCGCCGACCCGACCACGAATGCCGTCGGTGCCAAAAAGTTGGAAGTCTACAGGACGGTCGCCCATTAGGGTCGCTGACCTACGTGCTACTAGGAATCTTCAGCTGGTTTGGTAAACGGGGGAGGTGCAGACTCGGAGCTGATGTCTTCGGTTTTATCTTTGAGCTTCTTCTTCTTCGGCGGCGGTGCATCAGTCGGCTCTTCCGGTGCTCGTGGTTTGCCTCCGGCCATGATATCGCCAACTTGTTCAGGACTGAGCGTCTCGTACTCCATTAAAGCCTCAGCCATGACATGCAACTTATCCATATTTTCTTGAAGAATCTCTTTCGAGCGTTGATACAATCGAGTAACAATTGATTGAACCTCGGCATCAATCTTTTCTGCAGTAGCTTCCGACACGGACAACGGTTTATTCCCAGCCGACATGCCAAGAAATACCTCGCCGTCATTTTCGTCGTATGTAAGTACACCGAGTGATTCAGAAAATCCCCACTTTGTAACCATGTTTCGAGCAAGTTGCGTGATCCGTTCAATGTCATTGGACGCGCCAGTGGTTACTTTTTCCGAACCGTTTATCAATTCTTCAGCAATACGACCACCGTAGAGAGAACAAATTTGAGACTCGACAGCGGTCTTACTCAAGCTGTATTTATCCTCCTCAGGTAAGAACATAGTGACACCTAATGCTCTTCCTCTGGGTACTACGGTTACTTTATAGACTAAGTCGTGCTCTGGAACTAGATACCCTACTATCGCATGTCCAGCTTCATGGTAGGCAGTAACAAGTTTTTCTTTTTCTGACATGACCATGGATTTGCGCTCCGAGCCCATCATGATCTTGTCTTTGGCTTTTTCAAACTCTTCCATGCCGACAAGTCGTCGAGCCGCACGAGCACCGAATAGCGCCGCTTCATTTACGACATTTTCTAGGTCTGCGCCAGAAAATCCTGGAGTCCCACGTGCAATGGTTAGTGGATTTACATCGTCTGCGAGCGGAACACGACGCATGTGTACTTTCAGTATCTGTTCCCGTCCACGAATGTCAGGAAGCGGTACCACGACTTGTCGATCAAAACGGCCTGGACGCGTTAACGCTGGATCCAGCACGTCCGGTCTGTTTGTTGCCGCAATCACAAGGACACCGTCATTTGCTTCAAAGCCGTCCATTTCAACCAAGAGTTGATTCAGTGTTTGTTCCCGCTCATCGTGGCCATTTCCTAAGCCAGCACCACGATGCCGACCGACGGCGTCGATTTCATCGATAAACACTATACAAGGAGCATGCTTCTTGGCTTGCTCAAACATATCCCGTACTCTCGAAGCACCAACTCCGACGAACATCTCCACGAAATCGGACCCTGAGATGGAGAAAAACGGAACTTTCGCTTCGCCCGCAATCGCTTTTGCGAGAAGTGTCTTTCCGGTTCCAGGTGCTCCGACCATGAGTGTACCTCGTGGAATGCGGCCACCAAGCACTTGGAAGCGAGACGGATCTTTCAGAAACTCTACGAGTTCTTGGACATCTTCTTTAGCTTCGTCGACACCCGCTACATCTTCAAAGGTTGTCTTGATCCTTTCGTCAGACAGAAGTTTCGCTTTGCTTTTACCGAAGGCCAACGGACCACTGCGCCCTCCTACTCCCTGCAACTGTCGCATCATGAGTAAGAAAAGACCAACAATGAGCAATATCGGCAGAAGCGTGAGAAACACCTGCATCCAAATGCTGTTTCGATTACTGGGTATGGTGTTAACTTCAACACCTTGAGCCACGAGCTCGTTAGCCAGTGAAGTGGGGTCTGTGTTCGGCAATAGATTCACAAGAAACGACGTGCCGTCCTTTTCCTCCCCCAACACAATAATTGATGTGCTAGACTTTTCCTGGATCTTAACCTTTGAAATTTCTTGCGAATCGACAAGAGTCCTAAATTGAGTGTAATTTATCGCATTCGGACCCGGCCGTTGTACTAAGCTGTTAAAGAGGAACAGCAGTACCAATACTACGACCACCCAAAGAATAATATTTTTTGCGGTTGAGCTCAACAGATCAGGCCTCTTGCCTTGAATTTATTCCTTGTAGACAGGTCTATAGACCCATTCAAATTTGTTAATTAGCGTTGTATATTCAACATATATTGTATAGGTAGTGCTGATTTATGTCGTTTCAAGACGGCATTGTGACAACACTCATCATTATTAGATTGTTTACTACTTGCAGAAGTTACGACCTAACAAATCCGTTCAATCGACGAATGTTTTGTCCTGTGCTTGATCTTCCATTCGCCCAAGGTACATGGGCTCTTTGCAGTAGCAAACTAAATATGCTCTACAGCTAGGATCAGCCACTCCTTCTCGCGAACTCCCTCCCCTACATAGAAGGATTGTTGTACTTTCTTGCCCATCATGGCTCGCGCTAACGGCGAAATATTCGATATCAGACCAGCACGTACATCGGACTCATCTTCGCCGACGATTCGATAACGGACCTGAGTCCCCGCTTCGAGATCCTCTAGAGTTACGGTTGCACCGAAGATCACCGTGCCCGTATTTTCGATCTTTGAAACATCAATCACTTGTGCCGCGGCTAGCTTCGCTTCGATGAAGCGAATTCTTGCTTCCATCAAGCCCTGTTTCTCCTTGGCTGCGTGATAATCAGCGTTCTCGCTCAAGTCCCCGAGTTTTCGTGCATCGCCAATCGCCCGCGATACGGTTCCGCGTTCATTTTTTAGTGCTTCTAACTCGGTGCGTAATTTTTCAGCACCGGCCACCGTTAATGGGGCTGGCATACCTGTGCTCCTTCGTATAGCTCCTGTAATCTTCGCACATGTAGCGGTCTTCCAAACGCGATCGACTTACAGATCGCCGCCCCACCAGCTAAGGTTGTGGTATAGGGAACTCGTTTTTGTAGTGCTAAGCGTCGAATCACGGCTGAGTCAGCAATACTTTGTTTACCTTCTGTCGAATTCACAATTAATGCAACATCGCGTTCATTCAACAGATTTGTGACGTCAGGTGGACCTTCTGTTACTTTATTCACCACTTCAGCTTCGATACCGTTTTCTTTAAGCACGCGTGCAGTCCCTCGTGTCGCAATGAGTGAAAAACCAAGTTCACACAAATTCTTTGCGACGGCAGCAACATACGGCCGATCTGAAGTTTTGACACTAATTAACGCTAATCCGTTTTTAGGAGGTACTTCACCCGCAGCGATTGACGCTTTTGTAAATGCTTCTGCAAACGAATCTCCAATACCCATTACTTCGCCCGTCGATTTCATCTCAGGTCCAAGGATAGGATCAACTCCAGGAAATTTAATGAAGGGAAATACCGGTTCTTTCACAAAAGTATGTACTGGTACGACCTCTTCCGTATATCCCTGTTCTGCTAGACTCTTACCCACCATACATCGTGCGGCAACCTTTGCTAGCGAGTACCCGATACATTTTGACACGAAAGGTACGGTTCTTGACGCACGCGGATTCACTTCCAGTACGAATACATTCTCGTTTTGTACCGCCAATTGGACATTCATTAGACCAACGACGTGCAATTCGTAGGCAAGATCTTTCACTTGCTCGCGAATAGCTCTTTGAATTGCAGGACTCAGCTCATGAGGAGGGAGCGAACACGACGAATCTCCAGAATGCACACCAGCTTGCTCAATGTGTTGCATGATCGCGCCGATCAAAACAACTTTACCGTCGGAAACAACGTCAACGTCGACTTCTACAGCTTGGTCAAGAAAGCGATCAAGTAGGACAGGAGCAGCATTGGAAACCGGAATAGCACTAGCGAGATAGACTTCTAACTCTTCTTCGTTGAAAACCACTTCCATGGCGCGGCCACCCAAAACATAGGAAGGACGTACGATAATTGGATACCCTATTTCTCGAGCCGCGCGGATACCGTTCTCTAGGGTAGTTGCCGTACGGTTGGAAGGTTGTCTTAAACCCGTTTGTTCGATGACCTCTTGAAAGCGCTTTCGGTCCTCGGCACGGTCGATAGCGTCCGAACTTGTCCCAATTGTGGGTACCCCCATATCGGTAAGCCGATCGACCAACTTCAAGGGTGTCTGACCACCAAATTGGACAATCACGCCATCTGGTTGCTCTACATCAATGATTGCTAGTACATCTTCCAACGTTATTGGTTCGAAGTACAGTCTATCCGATGTATCGTAGTCAGTCGATACCGTCTCCGGGTTGCAGTTCACCATGATGGTCTCATAGCCGTCCTCGCGCATCGCCATCGCCGCGTGGACACAACAATAGTCAAACTCGATTCCTTGGCCAATGCGATTCGGTCCGCCGCCTAAAACTACGATTTTCTTTCGATCACTAGGAAACGCTTCGCATTCCTCTTCGTACGTTGAGTACAAATAAGCGGTGGTGGCGGGAAACTCTGCCGCACAGGTATCTACGCGCTTGAATACTGGTTGAATACCACGTTCGATTCGCCACTCTCGTACTTTTCGTTGAGTGCTTTGTAACAAGTCCGCGATCCGTAGATCAGAAAATCCATCTTGTTTCCACGCATACATATCTTCCGCGCTCAGTTCTTCTAATGACGACTCTGAAATCCTCCGCTCAACTTCGACGAGCTCAGCGATTTGCGCTAGGAACCAAGGATCAATATTTGTTGCGTTGTGTACTTGGTCTAAAGAGAAATTTTGGCGAAATGCATCGGCTACATACAGTATCCGATTTGCACTCGGTTGATGTAATTCTTCAAACAATCGTCGGTAGTCTTGCGGAAAGACATACTCGATACCAACGGGCTCCATACCAGAGATACCGATTTCGAGACTGCGAAGGGCTTTCTGAAACGATTCTTTGAAAGTTCGTCCGATGGACATGACCTCGCCCACAGACTTCATCTGGGTGGTCAGTTGATCTTTGGCTTGATCAAACTTCTCAAACGTAAAACGAGGAATCTTGGTAACAACGTAGTCAATTGACGGTTCAAACGACGCTGGCGTTATGCCGGTGATATCGTTTTGTAGTTCGTCCAAGGAAAAACCAATCGCAAGTTTTGCTGCTACTTTTGCGATGGGAAATCCAGTAGCCTTGGAGGCAAGCGCGGAGGATCTCGAAACCCGAGGGTTCATCTCAATCACGATCATGCGCTCGGAATGCGGATCCAAGGCAAACTGCACGTTTGAACCCCCAGTCTCCACCCCGATTTCCCGGAGCACCTCGATCGCGGCGTTCCGCATTCGTTGATACTCCTTGTCAGTGAGCGTTTGGGCTGGAGCGACTGTAATCGAGTCGCCGGTGTGGATGCCCATAGGATCGACGTTCTCAATGGAACAGACAATAATGCAATTGTCTTTGCAATCTCGCACGACTTCCATTTCATACTCTTTCCAACCAAGTAAAGATTCGTCGATCAGAAGTTCATGCGTTGGCGAGAGTTCCAAACCGTGCGCGCAGATCTCGTCGAATTGAGCCATGTCGTACGCAATTCCACCGCCCGATCCACCCAGGGTAAAGGAAGGTCGAATAATACAAGGAAATCCCAGTTGCGCTTGTACTTTGTGGGCGTCGTCTAAGTTGTGCGCAATCCCCGAACGCGCAGTTTCCAGACCTATGTTTTTCATGCATTGGTCGAACAGTTCTCTGTCTTCTGCTTTATCGATAGACGTCCGACTAGCACCGATAAGTTCTACGTTAAATTTCTCTAAGATCCCCTCACGCGCGAGATCAAGAGCACAGTTCAATGCCGTTTGTCCGCCCATTGTGGGTAGTAGCGCATCCGGTTTCTCTCTTTCAATGATCTGAGCAACGGTTTGCCATTCAACGGGTTCAACGTACGTTGCAGCAGCTGTCGCTGGATCGGTCATAATGGTCGCAGGATTGGAGTTCACCAAAATGACGCGAAGTCCTTCAGACATTAGAGCTTTACACGCTTGGGTGCCAGAGTAATCAAACTCGCATGCTTGACCTATTACAATTGGACCTGCGCCCAATACAAGGACAGAATTAAGATCAGTTCGTTTAGGCACTTTTCTGCTTATACCGATGCATTAGATCCACAAACTGATCGAATAAGTACTGACAATCTTGAGGACCTGGGCTCGCTTCTGGATGTCCTTGAAACCCGAACGCTGGTACTTCTTTGTGGCGAAGTCCTTGCAGTGAATTGTCAAAAAGTGATATATGGGTGACTTCTAGATTTTTTGGTAGGTCCTCTGTATTGACACAGAAACCGTGATTCTGACTTGTAATGACCACTTTACCCAACTGAATGTCCTGAACGGGGTGATTCGCGCCGTGGTGGCCGTGGTTCATCTTTACAGTCTTCGCTCCCGCGGCTAGAGCAAGCAACTGCAATCCTAAACAAATTCCGAAAACGGGTATGCCGATTTTGAAAAATCCTTGAATCGCTTCAATGGCGTAAGTGCATGGCTCGGGGTCGCCGGGTCCGTTTGACAAGAAAATTCCATCTGGGTTGTATTGCATGGCCGCCTCGACGCTAGTGTCTGCGGGAACCACAATCACGTCAATATGCCTATCCACCAAAAGACGCAAGATGTTGCGCTTCACACCGAAGTCGTAAGCTACAACGCGATACTGTACGTGGTTCCCTCTTTGGTACCCGGCAGTTGGATCCCACGATCTTTCTCGCCATGTGTAAGGAGCACTACAAGTAACCTCTTTTGCAAGATCCATTGCAGTTAGACCGGGAAAATCACGAGCTAACGCGAGCGCTTTCGCAGAGTCGCATTGATCTCCAGCTATGATACAACCTGCTAGTGCGCCTTTGGTACGCAGTATTCGCGTTAACTTTCGAGTATCGATCGAGGATATAGCGACGACGTTTTCTCGGAGTAAAAACTCCCGAAGCGAATATTCCGATCGGCGGTTACTCAATAAATTGGGAACATCTCGAACTATAAGCCCTTCGGACCAAACAGAACTAGATTCCATATCGTCGTCGTTGGCACCAGTGTTACCAATGTGTGGGTAGGTAAGAGTCACGACTTGTTTCGCGTAGGAAGGATCGGTGAGAATTTCCTGATATCCAGTCATCGCGGTGTTGAACACGACTTCTCCCACAGCAATCCCAGCAACGCCCGCGGAGAGTCCTCGAAACTCAGTACTGTCTTCCAAAACTAAGATTGCTGGGACTTGACTAGCCACTGAACGCACCACCCATTAGGAGTACCTGATCTGCATACGAGCTACCTGAGCCCCAAGACTTCACTCATGCAATATGTTCCGACGGACCCTTCATCTAGCTTTTTGCCAATAAACGCTGCTCCCTGTAATGCTCCAACCGCAAAGTTGGTTCTGCTGGAAGCCCGATGCGTGATTTCTAGTCTTTCTCCCTTTCCAAAAAACGTCACCGTGTGTTCACCAACGACATCTCCGCCGCGCGCGGAATGAAATTCGATATGTTTAGGGTCGGTCGGCTCGGCTGGTTCAGTTGTCGCGATGTCCGAACGATTTTGCGCAAGCGTGGATGTAATAATTTCACCCATTCGTTTCGCTGTACCCGACGGTGCATCTAGTTTGTTTCGATGATGAGCTTCATAAACTTCGATATCGACATCTGCATCAAGCATTCTAGTAGCCTGTTCAACTAGATTAAAGGCTACATTGACGCCAATGCTCATGTTGGGAGCGACCAATATGGGTACTTCTTTCGCCGCGTGCTCGATCAAGTTCAGTTGCTTGTCATTGAATCCTGTGGTTCCAGTTACAAGACCGAGATGTTGTGCAGTGCAATAGTCCAACAATGCCGTAGTAGCATCAGGCACACTGAAATCTATTACAACGTCTGTGTCTCTAAGTGTCTCGTATGAAATTGTGGTAGCGGGAATACCAAGTTCCGTAGTACCAGCTAACAATCCGATATCACGTCCAAGAGCTTTTGACTCTCGGTGCGTGATTGCAGCTTTCAATTGAAAACGGGGATCATCGACCAGCAGTGACGCTATCGTTCGTCCCATTCGGCCGGTTGCGCCATTGAGTGCAATGGCCGTCATGAATTCGAGAACACTAACTAGGTGTTATACGGTCGATAAATTCTTTAACCGACTTAAAGAAAGAACTCCCTTTCGGGGTATGTCGTTTTGAACTTTTAACGGTCGATTCCAATTCTTCTAAGAGTTCGCGCTGGTGTGCACACAACTTCACAGGGGTTTCCACGACCACGCGACAGAGCAAGTCTCCTCTAGCCCCACCGCGAAGCGACGGAACACCGCGACCACGCAGGCGGAACAACTTCCCGGTTTGAGTTTCAGCCGGTATCCGTAATTTTACGTGTCCCTGTAAGGTTGGTATCTCGACTTCAGTTCCTAATGCTGCTTGTGTGAAGGTGATTGGTACTTCACACAAGAGGTTGTTGCTTTGTCGTTCAAATACTTTATGAGGTTGTACGCTAAACTCCACATACAAGTCGCCAGATGGTCCACCGCGTAGTCCACTTTGCCCTTCACCGGATAGTCGTAAGCGGGTTCCTTGGTCGACTCCGGGTGGAATGGTAATGGACAACTCTCGTTCTGTGTGTACTCGACCTTGTCCGCGACAATTTTCACAAGGACTCTCCAACACTTCACCAGCTCCTCGACAGCGACCGCAAGTTCGTTGCACGAAGAAAAAGTCCTGCCTTGACTGAAGCATGCCGGTACCGTTGCAGTCTCCACATGTCTTTCTTGAACTCCCACTTGCAGCACCGGATCCTTGACAATCTCCGCAGGTACGATAGGTGGGGATAGAAATTTGAATCTTGTCACCCTTAACGGCTTGTTCTAGTGTTATCGAAAGAGAGTACTGAAGATCCGCCCCGCGCTCTTCCAATCCACGACGTCGGACATGCCGTACGTCTTGGAACATGTCACCAAACACGCTATCGAGGTTGTTCAGAATGTCATGCAGCCCTGCTCCGTTAGCAAAAGGATTGAAACCACTCGCCATGCCTTCGACACCTTGATGTCCAAAGCGATCGTACCTGCTTCGCTTGTCATCGCTTGACAAGACATCAAACGCTTCGGTAGCTTCTTTGAACTTCTCTTCGGCGTTTGGATCGTCTGGATTGCGGTCTGGATGGTGTTCCATCGCGAGGCGACGATAAGCGCGTTTTACTTCGCTTATGTCGGCATTTCTATCAATACCTAATACCTCGTAATAGTCCCGCTTTGCCACTGTACTCACTACTCTGTTACCTGCACGCGAAAAATCCGATAGGTTTTTCCTCAAAGAGAAAGAACCGTATCGGACTTAAATGTGTGTGGATATTACTTGTCGTTCTTTACCTCTTCAAATTCTGCGTCGACGACATCATCGTCCCCGGTAGAGGGACTTTCGGTTTCTGGTGGAGGCTCGTCGGTCGGCGCATCGCTTGGACCAGGATTTGCTTGAGCTTGAGCATCTTGATACATTCGTTGTACGACCGGCTCCGTGGCACGGTTTAGCTCCTGCAACTTCGCCTCAATTTCATCTTTGTTGTCCGTTTGCACGGCTTGTTCCAAAGCTTCAATAGCGGTCGTTATCGTAGTCTTTTCTGATTCGCTGACCTTATCGCCACTATCTTCTAGCATTTTACGCGCGGAATGAATCATTGAATCGGCTTGATTCCGCAACGTTACCAACTCCGCAAACTTAGCGTCCTCAGCCGAGTGCGACTCTGCATCACGGATCATTTGTGTGACTTCGTCGTCAGATAAGCCACTAGAGGCTTTGATCACAATTGATTGCTCTTTATTAGTCGCTTTATCAACTGCTTTAACGTTCAAAATCCCGTTAGCGTCAATATCAAAACTCACTTCTATCTGCGGAACGCCACGCGGTGCCGGAGGTATCCCAGTGAGATCAAATTGACCCAAGGACTTGTTTTGCGCCGCTTGCTTGCGCTCACCTTGCAGTACATGAATCGTTACTGCTGGCTGATTGTTTTCCGCAGTCGAGAACGTTTGGTTCTTCCTGGTCGGAATAGTGGTGTTTTTCTCAATCAGAGGAGTCATTACACCGCCAAGTGTCTCGATACCCAAGGACAATGGGGTAACGTCGAGAAGTAACACATCTTTGATGTCGCTTGAGAGTACGCCACCTTGAATGCTAGCACCAATCGCCACGGCTTCGTCTGGATTGACGTCTTTTCGCGGCTCGCGTTCGAAATATTGCTTCACTCGCTGTTGAACCAACGGCATTCGAGTTTGACCACCGACAAGAATCACTTCATCGATTTCACTTACACGCACACCCGCGTCTTCAATTGCAGTCTTACAAGGCCCCATGGTACGCTCTACTAGTTCTTCGACTAGAGACTCAAGTTTGGCTCGAGTGACTTTTACCACCAAATGTTTCGGACCAGTTTGATCTGCGGTGATAAAAGGGAGATTCACATCAGTTTCTTGGCTCGAAGAGAGCTCGATCTTAGCTTTTTCTGCGGCTTCTTTCAGTCTTTGCAAAGCTAACGGGTCATTCCGGAGATCTATACCGTGGTCGTCTTTGAATTCTGTTGCTAAATATTCAATCACACGAAGATCAAAGTCTTCACCACCGAGGAACGTATCGCCATTGGTGGACAGAACTTCAAACTGCTGTGAACCGTCGACGTCCGCAATCTCGATAATGGAAATGTCAAAAGTACCACCGCCGAGGTCATAGACCGCGATCTTAGAATCACCGCGTTTTTTGTCCATACCATAGGCTAGTGCAGCCGCTGTCGGTTCGTTGATAATACGCTTAACGTCTAAACCGGCGATTTTGCCAGAGTCCTTAGTTGCTTGACGTTGTGAGTCATTAAAGTAAGCCGGGACGGTAATTACTGCTCCGTCAACACTTTCACCGAGGTAATCTTCGGCAGTCTTTTTCATCTTCTTCAAAACTTCCGCCGAGACCTGAGGCGGTGCTTTCGTCTCACCGCTAACTTCAACCCATGCATCGCCGTTTGCAGCAGCGACGATCTTGTACGGTACCATTTCTTCGTCTTTTTGGACCACTTCGTCTTCATAGCGACGACCTATCAGTCGTTTCACCGCAAACACGGTATTCTTGGGATTCGTTACCGCCTGGCGTTTTGCGCTTTGCCCTACCAAGACCTCTCCCTTATCAGTGTAAGCTACTACCGACGGAGTCGTGCGATCACCTTCAGAGTTCTCGATAACTCGAGGCTTTGAACCTTCCAATACTGCGACGCATGAATTGGTGGTTCCTAAGTCGATTCCTATTGTTTTTGCCATTGTGTATTTCCTGTTCTAAATTTGATCACCACGAACTATATTCGAAATTTCAAAGGTGATCTGTAGTTGAATAGTTAGGGACGAATTTATGAAATTTCAAGAACCACGAACGAAGTTCTCTGGATACGTTAGCTGTCTTCTTCGCTAGGCGGATCGGGTTCCTTCGCGACGACAACTTCTGCTCCTCTAATGAGTCTGTCGTTTAACAGATACCCCTTCCGAAAAACTTCGATTACACTACCTGGTTCAGCATCTGGATGCGGAACATATGTCATCGCTTTGTGTTTTTCAGGGTCGAATACCTCGCCATGCGGGTCGAAGCCGATGATCCCAAACTTTGCCAAAGCATCTGCCAAAGACTTCACCGACAGTTCAAATCCTTGTAATACTTGGTCGGAAACCCCTGCGTCCTTTGCGGACTGCAATGCAATGTCAAACGTATCGAGAGGCGATAACAGTGCTTGCGCGAATTCACTCAACGCGTATTTATGTGCTTTTTCAAGCTCTCGTTCCATGCGACGGCGAACGTTTTCGACCTCAGCATGCGCTCTTAACGCATACGCGCTAGCTTCTTCTAGTGCGCGCTCAAGTTCCTCAATCCGAGCTTGAAGTTGTTCAAAGTTCTCTTGTTCCTGACCCTCGTCGTTCTCAACAGAAATCTCGACCTTTACTTCTGCCTCAGAATCCTCATCAGTTGAGTCTTCGGGCAGCGGTTCTTCTTGGTTTTTCGGTGATTCGGATTCCGGTGGTGTTTTAGTCTTCTTTGCCACGAATGATTAGTCCTTGAAATGCGTGCGCTCAGGTCACGCATATATGGGCGAGAGTCAGATTTTCAAGAATGCGTGTGATCCAACGCTTTACCAAGTAATCGGGCAGCCGTGTCGACAATTGGAATCACCTTCTGATAGGGCATTCTCGTTGGTCCGATGACGCCCATCGCCCCTGCAATCGATCCTTCAACTTCGTATTTCGCGCTGATGAGACTGTACTCGCCCAGTGGTTCGTACCCTGACTCCGAACCGATGAATAGTTTTACGCCTTCGGACGCCATACAACGATCTAACAGATCAACCATGGAACTCTTACTTCTAAACGCATCCAGCAACACTTGTACTTCTTCCGATGAAGAGAGTAACCCAAGTAAGTTTCTTTCACCGTGAAACACGAAGTCGTGATCAAGTTCGCTTTCCTGCGCGAAAGATTTCGCGGCCACGTCCAGTGCAATTTGCATGAGACGATTCATTTCCTGCTGATCTTGTCTCATACTATCCAACAACTGTTGACGGATCGCCATCAATGAATGACCAGAAAATTCTTGGTTTAAGTAGTTTGCTACTTCATTTAGTTCGATGTTTGAGTAGTTCTTTTCGGTTTCAATAACGCGATTTTGAACTTCGCGTTCGTTCACAACGATGATGGCTAACACCTTGTGCTGCGTCAACGGCAGAAACTGTATCTGCCTCAGTTCTATCTGCTCTGGGCGTGGTGTTGTGACTACTCCAACAAAGCATGTCAAATCAGCGAGTAGTTTGGAAGCCTTTTCCACTAGTTCTTTCGGAGAAAGATCCTCACGCAGGGACTCGCTCAGATCAGCAACGACGCGTCGATCTAAAGGTTCCATTGAGATTAGGCTGTCCACAAAAAATCTCAATCCCTGTTCAGTGGGCACCTTACCGGCAGAAGTATGCGGAGAAACGACTAGCCCTTGATCCTCAAGACTAGCCATAATGTTGCGCACGGTCGCTGAGCTAATCCTGAAAAAAGCGCGATCTGCGACGTGCTTTGAACCGATAGGCGTACCGTGCTTGAGATAGTCTTCGACCAAAATTTTGAACAAGCTCTGCGTGCGCTTGTCGATGGAGCGACCCGTTTTTGACTGGGTCGTATCTTTTTTCTCAGAGGTACTCATAATTAATTGCTAATCTGAGCATTATCTACTTTGTGACTTCGAAAACTCTTCAGTTCTGAATCTTTCTTCATGCTCGCCACTCTGACGGTCCGAAACTTCACGCTCGTACGGTCTTTAAATATTGATTTTAGTCCAGGTCTTACTGTTATAACGGGAGAGTCTGGAGCTGGAAAATCGATCTTGCTCGATGCTCTATCTCTGGTACTGGGAGCGAGGGTACGTCAAGACCAAATAGCTGCTGGATCAGAGAACTGTGAAGTAATAGCGGAGTTTGATCTATCGCAGTCACCTGCAAGCCAAAAACAAATAGAACAACAAGGGCTCTCAGACTCGCACGATCCGAATCTATGTATCGTGCGACGTACCGCCACCACTGGGGGGCGGTCTCGAGCGTGGCTCAACAGTACGCCAACAAACTTGGACTCCATACGGGATCTGTGTGAGTCTTTAATTGGAGTACACGGCCAATTCGAACAACATCAACTTTTAAATCGAGACGCACAACTGGAGTGGTTTGACGACTTCGCAATTGATCAAAAACAATTGACCGAAGTGCAGCGACGGTATCAGTCGTGGCAAGACAGCAAAGACGAACTAAGGGCTCGTTCAGATGAACTAGGGCTTGAATTGAGTCAGAAGGAACTGTTAGAGTATCAGTGCTCAGAACTAGACAGTCTCGAATTGGAAGAGAATGAGTTTACAACTCTCATGCGAGAATTTAAACGGCACACCCAAGCGCGAGAGATTCTCGCGGTTCTAGCCGAGGCCGAAGAAACAATAAATAACTCCATCCAGCCCTTAGTCGCAAGAATATCTCGTCAAATGCAGGGAGTTGACGACGAAGAACGTAGTCTTAATGAAACCCGAGAACTCCTTTCAAGTACAGAAATACAACTCGAAGAAGCTAGAAATTCACTGAGCAGATATCGTGAGTCAGTCGATATAGATGACAGTCAATTGGAAGCTCTAGACCAGCGAATCAATCTAATCCACGATGTTGCACGTAAGCACAAAGTCAGTCCAAACTCGCTCTACGAACACATCTCAAGAGTACAAACTCGACTAGAACAACTGAAACAGTCCGAATCGGAATTAAAGCGTCTCCACAATGCTGTGGAAGAACGAGAAGAACAGTTCAACAATTATTCGGAGGAATTGTCGAAGTCGCGGCAGAAGCAAGCAAAACAGTTTTGCGCCGAGGTCCTACAGACATTGAGCGCAATCGCCCTACCCGACGCGAGATTCAAGATCAACTTTACTCGCACTCAGAATAGTAGAGGCGTCGATGCACTGGAATATCTGATTTCGACCAACAAAGGCTACGACGCGATGCCGTTAAATCGTGTAGCATCCGGTGGCGAACTGTCTCGGGTTGCACTCGCAATCCTGCTCGTCGTCGCTCGCCAATCACGGTTGCCGACTCTAATACTAGACGAAGCGGACATCGGTGTTGGTGGCACAACTGCAGACGTGATTGGTAGAATGCTACGCTCGCTTGCACAAAATAACCAAGTCATTTGTGTGACGCACGCACCTCAAGTTGCAGCTCTGGGAGACGCACATCTCTTTGTATCTAAATGCAACACCTGGGGTATCACTGTAGAATCACTCACAGGAGAAGAACGAGTAACAGAGATTGCTCGCATGGTAGGAGGACGCGCAGTAGATGACCGTAGTCGCACATATGCACGCGCGCTTTTACAAGATGCGTTGTCATAGTAAGAATTGAAACAGTAACTATTATTACCGGTTATATCGTTTGGTTTATCGAATGTATTTACGCAAGTCTGTCAAGTTGTTTTGGACCGCAATCGCTCTGGTGTTCGTTTTGCTGTGTCTGCACGGATGCAAAGTGCCGGGTATGCATCAACCGGAAATCGAACAAGGCAATATCGTGACTCAGAAAATGGTGGATCGACTCAAGCCAAAAATGACCAAGGCACAGGTCGAGTTCGTGCTTGGGAGACCCGTGTATCAGAACACATTCGATGTCAATCGATGGGACTACGTATACACCAAAGAATCCCGCACAGGAGAACGAATACGTCGAGTATTGACGCTCACGTTTGAAGAAGACGCACTAGTTGGGATTAGTGGAGACTATCGACCGGAGGGAGACGCTGCGGAAGCGTTGGAAGAAATATTAGAACCTGCAGAAGACCCCGAATCAGAGGACGAAGTATCCGAAGAAGAAGAGACGGAACTCGATGACTCCGTTGAAGTGACCGAAGACGAAGTCGACTCCACGAATTAACAGGATAGTTCTAAGAACTTCCCTAACTCTCTTTGTAGTTTAAAACAGCTACGTTTCTAGTTCATTGCGCTTTGCGACAAGCAAGCGCTCGATGTCAATTTTTCTCATTTGCATCATCGCGGTATGGACGCGTTCATGCACTGTTGGATCAGAAGAGCTGAGCAAAGTAAGTAATACACTTGGTATGATCTGCCAAGTTACACCGTACCGATCGGTGAGCCAACCGCACGGCATTTCTTTCCCGCCGTCCCGTGTAAGTGCTTCCCACAAACGATCGGTATCTTCTTGGTCTTCGGAAATGACCGAGATTGAGGTTGCTGGGGAAAGTTGGAAATGTGGACCACCTTCAAAAATCTGATACGGTACGTCCCTTAGGGTGAAATTAACTATCAATATTTCACCCGCTGGATCTGGGTGATACGCTCGCTCAACATAGCTGTTCGGTAACAACGATGTGTAAAAATTAGCGGCTTCTTCACCGCGACTCTCTAACCACAGACATGTCCGTACCAGATGAGTGGCTCGTGACCCAAGACCAGAGCTCGTATCCTCTGATTTTTGTTTACCGAATACTCTCTGTGCTAGTTCATCAAGTTGGTCAACAGCAGTGTTCCAACCCGTTTCAAAACCCATGTCAAGATGTAGTTTGACATCTTCCTCGTTTCGGTGACACGCGGCCCATGTCATCTTCGTTCGTTTGTTGTTTTCGTCCGCGAGCTCCACAGACCAGGTTAAAAATGGGTCGGCGGTCGGTACGAAACCTTCGGAAAACGCATCTGTCCACACTAATCGGGAGTATGGAACTACGTCGAGCAAGATTCCGTTTGCGACAAATCTTTCATTATCGGGACCTTCCATGACTGTGTTCATGCGTCCTCCTGGTCGAAGTTCAAACTCAGCATGCGTAACCTGTAACGGTCGGGGACAAAACCATTGCTTGAACAATGTTAGATCTGTCCAACACTGCCAAACTATGGAACGTGGTGCATTAATGATCCGTTCAATCTTTAAAGTCAGTTTATTGGACATTTCTGTCGTGATCCTCAGTCTGGGTCGGGTTTGTTCAATTTGGCATACATTCGGCGTCGTTCCATCGGACTCACGACGAGATCTCTCAAGATTTCTAAGCGGTCCCCGTCCTGCAACACGTGACTTCGACGTACCACTTCATTCCAAACTGCGAACGTCTCTTCGCCTTTTAGTTCGACTTCTTTAAACTCGTTCTCCTCTAAGGCTAGTTCAACAGCTTCTATAACCCGCGTGCCAGTCGGGCACTCTAAATCGACTTCCCATGCTTGCCCAACGACTGCGTAAACAACGTTTACTCGCATTCGACGAGTTGCGATTGAGCCCTACGGACGAACGAATGGAGTATCTTCTCAACAGACTTCTCAATGAAGTGAGAAGCCAACGAAATCAAGAGATGTCGTTCTACATCAAAAGAAAGATCTAGAGTCGCCTTACTACCAATGCCTAGATCCAAGAATCTCCATTCGCCGCTAAACTGTGAAAACGGACCTTTCAGAAGTTTCATCTCAATCTTCTTATACGGCTTCAAAATATTTTTGGTTACGATTCGCTCAGTTAAACCTGCGTATTGAACCTGTAGGGTTCCTACTACGTACTCGTCAGTACTCTCAATGACCTGAGACTTCTGACACCAAGGCACGAACTCTTCATAGGCATCAACGTCCGACACCAACTCGAACATGTCCGATACCGCATAGGGTAGCAAGACACTTCGTTCGATGTGGTGTAATTTCATTGTTGATTCGGAAGAAGCGGAAGTATCACCTCTACGTATATCGTGAAGAAAAACACAGTCAATATGGCTAAGGGTGCAACGAAGCGTATGCAAACAATCCAAACTATCCACGCCACGGTACTCGACAGATCGAGTGCTTTACGAACCCGTTCCCAAGGCACGAACCAACCAACAAAAATTGATATGACAAGACCTACGATGGGTAGCACGAGATAAGTGGTAAACTTGTCGAAAAAGTCCATAAACGTCCAATTTAAGAAAAGAGTAAACTCTCCCAGGACATTGCTTGACAATACTGAAAGAATTCCAAGCAACCATGTAGCGACTCCAATCACTAGTGCTACAACGACTCTGTTAGTGTTGAATCGCTCTACGAAATACGCAATTGCCGGTTCCGTGAGCGAGATCGCTGAGGTGAACGCTGCAAAACCAACAAACAAGAAAAACAACCCTCCAAATAGCGCTCCGAGGGGGAGATTCCCAAAAGCGACGGGAGCCGTCTTAAACAGTAAACTCGTCCCAACGGCAGGATCTAATTTCAATGCGAACACAATGGAAAACAGTGCGAGACCAGCCAATATCGCTACCAAGGTATCGATCACAACGATTATCCCTACCGCTGATTTAACCGAACCTTCGCGTGGCATATACGCCCCATATGCCATGATTGCTCCCATACCAATCGATAGTGTGAAGAACGCATGTCCCATTGCAGCAACAGGAGTATCCCATTTCATTTTTGAGAAGTCAAAATCGAACATGAACCGAACTGCATCCATTAGACCACCCTGTGTTAATCCATACACAAGCATGACGATGAGGAGCACGAACAATAGTGGCATGCAAATCCTAATCGCGAGTTCGAGTCCTTTATTCACGCCTCGGGCGACAAAAAATATTGTGACGGCCATAAATGCGGTGAACCATGCGAAAACACTCCATGGGTTGCCCACGAAAGTCTTCCATTTAAACTCTACATCAGCAGCATCTGCACCATTGAACTCGCCGGAAAATAGTCGCCAAATGTAAAACATGATCCAACCGGCGACTACCGCGTAGAACGAGAGGATTAAGATTCCTCCGAAGACTCCCGTCCAACCCATGAACGCCCAATTTTTGGACCTATTGCTTTCTCGCGCTAACTTGAGCACGGAATTTACGGGGCTCATTCTTCCTTCGCGGCCGATCATAATCTCCGCGGCCATAACCGGAAAACCAATCAAAGCGATACAAAACAAGTAGATGAGAAAGAAAGCTCCACCACCCTGTTCGCCCATCATATAAGGAAACTTCCAAATGTTCCCCAGTCCCACGGCTGAGCCGACAGCCGCAAGCACGAAAAACAATCTGCTCGACCACATCCCGTGTTGTGATCGATCATTAACGTTTGTAGTTACATTATTCTCGCTCAATTTCAACTCTCCAGGGGCCAAATATCGCCCTAATCACTTTGTGTACAAGCTCATAAGAATAATCAAAACAATCTATCTTTGCTTTAACGCAAGAATGGACACATCTGTTTCATTCGAACTCGAACCTTCATAATTGTGCAAACCTGTCAAAGAAGGTGCCACCAAACTCTAGCGAATTTCTTAATCGATCTGAATCGAGATAGCCACTTAAGGTGATTGCGAAACTTGAGAAGAGTACTTTCTTTAAAAATGCCCAACGACAACGATTTTGGAATATGCTGCTGGCAGAACTGAAACAACCGTATGCTTACTTCCGGGCATGTTGTCTTTTAAACAGTCTGAGTGTGCTAGGGAGAAGCGGGCTGTTAACGACTCTTAAGTGTGATGCGCTATAGGTGTGTCTTTCGACAAATTCCTCCTCTCAGTCGATTGGACGAAGAGGGGAAAATTCAAGCTTTGTTAGTTCGTATCCTTATCTGACTTGAACTAGACTCAGGAATTCGACGAGCGTGTCAATATCTGTCTCGGAGGTCCTAGCGTTCGTTACACATGCACGCAGGACCGATCGGCCTTCAAAAGTTACTTCAGATACCCAGAAGCGACCATCTTCAAGAACGGCGTGCACGAAATTTTGAACTGCTTCACATCCTTGAGGAGGTATCAGGCAAGCCACGGCCATCGGCGAACTATTCACGAGCGACCATCCTCGACTCTGTAATTGTCGCGCAAGCCGATTTGTCAAACGAATGGAGTGTGCGACATGTCTTGCATAGCCATCCCATCCTGCCGCGCCGAGGGCAAGAAACAACCGTAAGCCGACGAACCTGCGAGACCACTGGTTGGAATTGGCATAAAAATCTTTACCTTTCTCCACTGAAGGCATATAGCTCGCGTTTACTCTGAAGGCTTGAGAAGGAATTTCGGGTTTAGTCGTGAGGAACATTCCGGCTCCCATCGTGGTAGCGAACCATTTGTGCGCGTCAATCGTGATCGAATCCGCCTGCTCAATGCCGTCAAGGCAGTCTCGATGACTATCGTTAGCAATCAGTGCGCCACCCCAAGCAGCATCAACGTGGAACCATGTGCCGTATTGTCTAGCGATCTGGTTACACTGTTTCAACGGGTCAATCATACCCGCGTTTGTAGTACCAGCAGTTGCAGCGATCAGGATTGGCACAAAATTCTGCTGAACATCGGCTGCAATGGCTTCATGCAAACTGTTCGAATTCATTCGTCCATGACCGTCGGTATTGATCAGACGAACAGCATTCCGTCCTATCCCGGTCGCGTGAGCGATTTTCAACCATGCCATGTGGCTTTCCTTCGACACGTAGACTACTGGTGGTCCAGTAAACGCAGCTAAGCCGTACTCACCGTAGCTTGGACATTTCTCCTGCAGCGCGCATAACACCGCTGTGTAGTTGGCTTCCGCTCCACCGCTCGTGAAGTGTCCGCTTGACCCATTTGGTAACCCTGCACGGCGTGCCACTTCTCGAATGACGTGTAATTCGATCTCGACAGCCGCAGGAGCATGTGAATATACGCAAATCTGTGGATTGAAAACCGCCACGATACGATCTGCACATTCGGCCGCGAAAGTCGGGGCGGGATTAAACAGACCAAGATGACCAGGATGAGTCATATGCACGATTCCACTCTCAAGACCGTCGATCACCCAATTCATCAAATCTGCTAGCTCTCTTGGCCGGTCGAAGTGTAAGTCTTTCAACTCTTGAGTCCAAGCAGTACACGATCCAGTAGCGATTGCCTTCCGCGAAGCCGACGCGTTGCGCACCGCATTCAGCCTATCAGTGAGAGCGATTTCGGCTGCTCTGAGGGCAGCAAAATTGGGAAACAGGGGGTCCAATCCTTTCATTTATCGATCCGATTAAACCAAACCGCTGCGCGAATCAAAATCAGGAAGAGTCTCTCTGGAGAGCAAAGCTTTCTTGCGTTCCACTCCCCAACGATAACCGCCGAGTGAGCCGTTGTTCCTAATCACACGATGGCAGGGAATAGCCACCGCTAGCGGGTTGGAAGCGCACGCAAGTGCGACCGCGCGCGCGGCCTTTGGCGAACCTACGCGTTCGGCGATCTTGCTGTAGCTGGAGGTCATACCTGCTGGAATCTCTTGCAGAACTTCCCAGATGCGCCGCTGAAACGTCGTTCCACGGATATCGAGTGGTAAATCGATACCTTGTACAGGGTCTTCGATGAGACCGACAACCACTGCAACGAGAGACTCAAACTCCTTGTCTCCCCCAACGAGTTCCGCCCTCGAAAACTGGTCGTCCAATTCCTGCACCAAGGCGGCAGGTTCGTCACCTAGTTGGATTGTGCAGACTCCATTGACGGTCGCGGCCACGAGAATTGACCCCAGTGAACACTCACCAACAGCAAATCGAATCGTTTCACCTACACCGCCGTTTCGGAACGTCCCAGGAGCCATCCCCAGTATCTCTGAAGACTGTGTGTAGAAAGACCCCGTTGAATTAAAGCCAGAGTCGTAGATAGCGTCGGTGACTGAGCGCGACGACCGTAATTTCTCTCTAATTCGATTCGCACGGTGAGCAACGGAGTAAGTACGCGGTGTAAAGCCGGTGACTGCTTTAAAAACTCGGTGGAAATAATACTTGCTCATTCCCGCTGCCTGCGCGAGAGTGTCGAGGTTTTGTAGTTTCTCCGATGTCTCGATAAGACGGCATGCAGTAACCACTGACCGAACGTGGCGTGCGGCTAGTGGAGCGTGCTTCGGACGGCAGCGCTTACATGGTCGGAATCCAGCATTCTCTGCATCCTCACACGAAGTGTAAAAACGCACATTCTCGCGTCGAGGTCGGCGAGCCGCGCAACCGGGTTGACAATAAACACCGGTCGTCGTCACACAATAGACAAACTCGCCGACTGCGGAATGATCTCGATCCACAATCGCTGCCCAGCGTTCATCATCGCTATGAAATTGCCTCGTCTTCGACAAACTCACACTTAGTGAATTGGTCATACGTCATTTCCTCCTGATGCTCCCACACAATTTGCATCTATGAAGTGTAAATTGAAATTAACAATGATAGTGCGATCACTGTAGCCGCGCACTCCGGATATTGCTCTTAAATTCATTCTTTCAGTCGTTGTTGAATTCAATTTAGATCTAGATTTACGCCTTGACGGACTAGTCATCCACTGACGGTGGGGATCGCTAATTTAGGACATATACATGTAGCAGGAAATACTAACATGACCAAGCAGTTCGAACAAAACTTTTGCAGCACAGCGGAATCTCGCGGCTGATGTTTATTTTCCCCGTAGGCTTTTAGAAATTGAAAACCGATTGAGTACTTCGGTGAGGACATGTTTACATCAAAGACATTAGAAGCGAATAGGCTCAAGAAACCGTACTACCAGTAAGAAGTGACTACGAAGCACTGAGCTTACTTCAAAAAAACTCTTCGCACCGCCTAATTGTTATTTTTGCTCTTCCGTCTATCATGTATTAGTTGCACTGTGCCACGACTTCTAAGTACAAATGTGATCACATCCTATTCATTGTTGGTATAAGCAATACCATCGTCTTCTTGTATGCCCCAACCAAACAAACAATGCATCATCGCGCGTAACCGAAAAGCGCGATTTGATTATGCGTTCGACCGATTCTTTGAGGCGGGAATCGCACTCGAAGGTTGGGAAGTGAAGAGTCTAAGAGCTGGTAAAGCTAATCTCACCGATTCCTATGTCATAATGGAGAATGGTGAAGCATATTTAAAGGGATTGCGGATCGACCCCCTCGCAAGCGCATCAACTCACGTCGATGCAACCGCCAATCGAACGAGAAAACTACTCCTACACAATCGCGAACTTGGACAAATTTATTCCGCTACTCAAACCAAGGGTCGAACGTGTATCGCATTGTCGATCTATTGGCGTGCACACCTGGTGAAAGTCGAAATTGGTCTCGCAGTCGGTCGCAAGAAAGTTGATAAACGCAATCTAATACGAGAACGGGAGACCAAACGCGAACAAGAGCGCACATTACGCTCTCGTTAACCAACGCTACCCCCTTCCCATGAACGGCATTTCGGAAGCGAGAATAGTCAAGAACTGTACGTTCGCGTCGAGCGGCAGACTGTCCATGTAGACGATCGCCTCTGCAACGTGTTCAACATCGAAGGTGGGTTCAGGCTTTCGAGTGCCATCCGGTTGCAATACACCTTCCTCCATTAGAGACGTCATCTCCGTAGCAGCATTTCCAATGTCTATTTGACAACACACGACATTGTGATTTCGGCCGTCAAGAGCTGTCGATTTCGTCAATCCGGTTAGAGCGTGTTTAGTAGCCGTGTATGGTGCGGATAAGGGTCGAGGAGAATGCTGTGCCGCGATGGAGCCGTTGTTGATAATCCGCCCGCCGCGAGGAGTCTGATATTTCATGATCTTCATGGCGGCACGAGTACACAAAAATGCCCCCGTTAGATTCGTTTGCACAACGCGTTCCCATTGCGAGAGAGTCAATTCTTCGATTGGAACCGCTGGCGCGCCGACGCCAGCATTATTAAAGAGGAGGTCTAGACGACCAAACCGAGACACAGTGACATCAAAGAGTCGGATCACGTCGCTCTCCTTCCCGATATCCGTAGGAACCGTAAACAATCGGTCATCTGCCCCAGCAATCTCTTCCAACTCGTCGAGTTTACTTTTCCTTCGACCAACGGCTACAACATAATACTCTCTTTTCAAAAGCGCTAGCGTCGTGTGTTTTCCTACACCGGTACCGGCACCCGTAATGATTGCTACTTTACTCATCGATAAAACTCCTTATTGCACGACCTCCGAGGTCGGACTTATTCTCACCGTATTCTTCTTAAGAGACTGCGTTTTATAAATTGCAAGAACGATATGATAGATAGTTTTCCAGATGTTGCTATAAACTAGTCTAGTTGTAAATGACTCTGTCTTCAAACTCTATTCGCGCCGTATTTTTCGATCTTGGGGAAACTTTGTTCCAACCTTTGGACAACTGGGTTACCTCAGGAAATATCGCCAAACTAGCGGGAACGGTACAAATCCCGATAGGTGGTGATGAACTAATCACGCAATACCGAAAACTTAGGGAAGAAGTAACACTAGATTTTGCAAAGCGTTCATTCTATTTGCACAAGGACTTTGTCAATGAAGCGATGAGCCGATTGTTCGAACACTATGAACTCGAAGACGCAAAGAAAGTCATCGAAGACTTTGCGTATGCCCAACGAGATGCTGTGATTCAGTACTTAAAGCCACAATCCGATTGTTTTGAAGTACTGAAAGACCTTCGTGATCAAAAGTTTAAACTTGCAATTGTGTCGAATATTGACGACGATTGGCTAGATCCTCTAATCGAAATCTGGAAACTTGACAGCTACGTAGATTTCATCCTCAGTTCAGAAACAGCACAGTCGTGCAAACCGGACAGTTCGATTTTTATGCAAGCTAGCCATGCTTTGGACATAGTGCCGCATCAAACTATATTCGTGGGTGATTCCTTTGTGAATGACGTCGTCGGAGCAAGCAATGTCGGAATGCACCCTGTATGGCTGAACCAACACGATGCACAACCAACTCAGAAACTCTCAGTACCGCAGATTGAAACTCTAAGCGCTCTGCTCGAGTTGCTTTGATATCTCTTTCATTTCCTGTAGCGTTTCGTTAAGTTTCTTTACGCCACCACCCTGCCAACCGAGTCGATTTAACCCGGTAGTACCCATGTTGTTTATCGGTGGTTGAAGTTGGTCATCGACCAGGTCACCAGATGGTCCGTCTAGAAGAATCTGACATTTGCGTACAAGATACTGCTCACTCACCGAGATATCCGAACAGTTAAACGCGCGGCGGTGTATATCGCTGTGTTCCTGCTGTAATAGTAAAAGAACTGCGCTAGCGACATCGGCACCGTGTACTTCGGTGAAGACTTTGTTGGAGAATGATGACAAATCTCGGTCGTTAGTCGGTGTGTCCGTTACTAGGTTCCACCATTTCGTACGCGTGCGCGGCCATGTTAGACCGTAAACTCCAGTGGGGCGGAGTGAACAGAACGTCATATCGTCGTAGAGTCTAGCGAGCTGTTCACCGGCTAGCTTTAGCAAACCATAATGGTTGACTGGGATTGGTTCATCAGTGTCTTCGACAGGTCTGTCCTTGATGTGACAACCGTCGAACACAGCCCGCGACGAGAGAAAAACAAATTTCGCAACTTTGGCTGTTTGGCATGCTCGGAGTAGTCGTAAAGTACCGCAGAAGTTTTGTTCCCAAAACCACGTCGGATCAGCCCCTTCGCCGCCCCGATAGCTTCCTGTAGCAGACATGAACGCCATATGGACTACTGCGTCGCATTGATCAACCAAGGCTTCAAGTGATGCAACATCCTCCATGTCGCCGCAGAAGAACTCTAGCTCGCTATCGTATGTTGTTAAGGGGTCAGGTGTGTTCAGAGTCGAGCGTACTTGCGCAGCTACAGTATGACCCGCGTTCAACAATGAGTCGACAACGAAACGACCAAGATAGCCCGTAGTGCCGGTGACTGCGACTCTCACGATGGAGGGGTATAGGGTGGAATGTCGTCAGGAATCTTTCGGTCTTCCAACACAGAATACCACAAGTCAATTAGTGGCTTAAGTTGTTCACTTCGTTCGTGTCCGCTCTCCCAAGGTTTTTCATACTGATAGTGCACTACCCTTATCGACTCCCACTGCCATAACAAAGGTAAATTGAAATACACATACTGCAGTACGTTATAGACGTACGGTAGACCGTGCCAATCGGGAAAGTAAGTTTCTAAGAAAGTCTGATCTGTGCGTTTCCAAAATGTCTCCGGTACTACTAACTTCTCGAGCATGCGGTTGTACGTCGCCTTGGAAGGCTCAGCGACAAACACCCCCGAATTTAGTCGGTGCATGTCGTGAAGTGTTTCGTATAGGTTCGGTGCAGCAGAAAACTCGGGATAGCCGAATAGTCTGTCAACGTTGCGGACGACTACGGTATCGGCATCCAGAAAAACAACGCGTCGAAATTCTTCAAACTCCCACAGACGTAGTTTGCAAAAGTTATCTAAGGGATCGTGAAATTTTGGCTTCGTTCCCTTGGTAAACGGTGCTACTGAGTGTTGTCGTTCTCGCGAATGTCTCGACAAAAAGTCATCCGAAAACTCGGGACGTGGCACAAACCTAATATCGCATCCCTCGCGTTCGAGTCGGTCTAAATGCAGTTCCGACCGAGTTGCCATGACAACAATGTGCCGGCCTGGATTGGACAGCTTTAACGAACGCACCAATGCAAGGGCGCCGAGTGCATAGTCTTCGTTTGTGACCAGAGTCACAAACGCCGAATCTGACAAACTACCGTTTTCTTTTCGCCGTCGAGATGTCTACGACAGACGAAATTTTTGATTGAAGCTCGTGAGTCCAAGCTGACTGTGCCGGAATTTTGGACTGATCAATACGATGCGCGTATTTCTGGGCAACGTGAACCAGCTCCTCAAGCATCCCCACGCGTAGAGTCACCGGTTCGAGTCCAAGTTCCAGCAATTGTTTGTTACTAACTTTGAGATCGTTTTCATCTGCTTCTTTTCGTGGATTTGGCAGGTTGATAATCTCCACACCACTCATGTCGGACACCAGCTTAGCCAAGTCGCGAATTCTGAACGTCTCAGTCATCTGATTAAAGATCTTAGGACGATCGCCATGAGCAGGCGGGTTATTCACTGCAATTTCAATGCATCGAACCGAATCCTGGATGTGAATGAACGCTCTGGTCTGACCGCCCGTGCCATGTACGGTCAACGGATGTTTCACAGCTGCTTGAATCAGGAATCGATTAAGAACGGTGCCGTAATCTCCGTCGTAATCAAACCGGTTTACGAGCTGTTCGTGTCGTCGCGTCTGATCCGTATGCGTTCCCCACACTACTCCTTGATGTAGGTCAGTGATGCGCAAAAGATCGTTACTCGCGTAGAACGCAAACATCAACTGGTCCAGACACTTAGTTAAGTGATAAACGCTGTTTGGATTGGTGGGGTAGAGAATTTGCCGTTGAAAGTCCGTTCCATCGTCAGCGGGTATTTTGACATCAAGATATCCCTCCGGAATGGTAGCACCGACATCGCTATAGCCATAAACACCCATCGTTCCTAAATGTACGAAGTGCGTATCAAGCTCTAGTTCAACCAAAGCACTCAGGAGGTTATGCGTGGCGGCGACATTGTTATTCACCGTATAGGTCTTCGACCGATCATTCTTCATCGAATACGGCGCTGCACGTTGTTGTGCTAAGTGAATGAGTGCGTCCGGTCGATATTGATCTAGCCAGAGTTTGACACGAGTGTACTCTTCCGCGATATCGAGCAACTCAAAACGCATCGTTCGCCCAGAAACGTTTTTCCAGATTCGCAATCGTTCTTGGATGGAATCCATCGGAGTCAGAGATTGAACCCCCAATTCGGTGTCGATCCGACGACGGCTGAGATTGTCGACGATCGTTATTTCATGACCGGCGTTCGACAAATGTAAACATGTCGGCCAACCAACGAAACCGTCTCCACCGAAAACTGCTATACGCATTTTTACTTGCCTCTAAAACGAAAGAGTGATAGCCTAGAAAACAAGAACACTCTAATGTAGCACATAGTGTTGGTTCTTTTCAACCAAAAAACTTCGAGAATCTGCGATTTGAGTGCATCTACTCTTCGTCCTCCAACTCTTCCTCAAAGTCATCCTCAGTCGCGTGAATATTGAATTTTAATTTGCCTGACAGCTCACTTCTAGCGACATCAAAATCTTTCTCCAAATACTTGTTTACTAAATCGTCAAAGGGTTTTCCCTCAGTC
>VYFT01000046.1:59994-72677 GCA_009842245.1 Gammaproteobacteria bacterium
ATCTTGAACTGATTCCAATACTCGTTTGCATTTTTTCTTCCTAAAGTTCGAATTCGTTCTAGTGTCTCATCGGCGTTGATGTAATCTCTTGCTAACAGATTAGTAATCTTTTTTGCTGTGTTCTGAGCACCGCAAATCGCCAAGGTGAGTCTAGACAACTGTGACCTAGTTTTTTCCATATTCACAATTTTGTCTTCGTTAACCCAAACAGTGTGCTGAGTGTACGTAGTGCAATCGAACAAACTTAGTTCCACATCTAATGATTCATTAAGCATATATATATAGGCGTCGGCTATATCTCTTATAGACACGTTTGGTAAAGCAATCAACAGCTCTTTCAAACTTAGTATGAGCGATCTCTGATACAGAGCATGAGACATAACAGGACACAAACGTTTTTTTAGTGTTTTTACTTTCTCGTCGAACTTAGAGATCAATTCACGTGCATAACTTTGTTTTGGAATTTCGGCTAAGTTGTGATTTGTGAGGTGTTGAAGCGCTACAGAATATGCTGCCGCGTCATTGTCGTGACTACTTCCTTTTTGTTCCCACTCATTTAGATCAGAATCTACAGATTTTAGAATCGTGGCAAACGGTCCAACTTCGGTAAAAATTCGGAATAAGATTTTGACTATGCCTTCGCGAACTTGTTTTTGAAGAATACTCCGCTGCGCGATGGAGTAATCTGACCATTGCACCTCAGCACTTTCTGCATCAACTGCGGCTTCTTGAAGCGTCTCTTGCAAGGATTCATTTTCAATGTTCATTATCCTAGGCAACAAAGTCGATGATTTTGCGAAACACTCTCGAAGAGCTTTTTCCAGTATTCCTATCGAGGTTATGGAATATGATCTAGTTAGGATAGTAGCGTCTTTGGGCGACCTGACATTCCATTCAATAGTACTTAAGTGGTTCTTTCCAACAACTGTTACTTCACTACAAAACTCTCGAACGATTAAGCTACCAACATTAGTATCGTTTAGCAGAATGCTAAAGTGAGTCCCGACAGGATTCATCTTACTGTTAACGTCAACAAACACCTTTCGGAAGGTTTCTGGTACCGTCGGTAACTTCTTCAAACCAGTCTTACCAAAGAAGTCTTCACACGCTTGCGTTGTGTACGTTGCAAACAATATACACGCTGGTACAACGAAATCATTAAACGAGTCGTCGTCAGGGATGTTCTTCATTGCGTACAACCGATGCTGGCCATCTATGGCAATTAACTTCATACCATATTCATTTTCAAAACTTAAAGAGAATCGCGCAACAACTTCAGTTAAATCGACAATTGTTGTCGTCCCGTCGCTAGGACAACGAAGTTCGTATTCCTGTTTGATGTCACTCGTAAAAAACTCTAATCGGCATAGTTGTGCCCAAGTCCGATACAATTTAGCCGTTGCGTTTTCCCACGCCTCATCGGGATATTTGGGCAGCACACGATTGCCCTTGCATGGAATACACGCAATCAATAGAGGAGGGAAGAAAATAGGATCGTCTCGATATCCAGGTGACGTTATTCTGTCGGGTTTAGGGTCTAAATATTGTTTAAGCTTCCTAATCGCGTCGGTGGTATCGATGTCTCTCTGCATAAGAAGCTCAAAGTCGATTTCATCTTCGGGGGCAACATCGCGGGCGAGTTTGATGTGGTTTAGTTCGTGTCTTCTGAAAGTTGTCTGTATATATTCGATTGGAAGTGAACCTGCTGAGGTAAATACGCCAAAAGTACCACGTCGATTAAAGTTCCATGGTTGCTCGGGTTCACTTCTTCGATTTTCTTGTGCTCTAGACACGGTTTTACTCCTTTAGTTTCAGATTCGTCCAAGTATAGGACGAGAAAAGTATTGAATGTAGTCTTCGAGTGCTTCTAATGCTTCTGACCCTAGTTCATGCGAAACTTGCGGAACATAAGAAAACACTAGGTCGCTCCACTGAAATCCAGTATCCTTGAAGCGACCGCCAAACGTACCTTCGACTCGCTTGTCGAAATTTCGTCTGTGCTGGTAATATCGGGTTTGAATGGACTGTTTCGTGGTCACTCCAACATAAATTGGGGGAAGTATTGTGGGAAGCGAATATATCGTATTTACAAATGCTTCAAAATCTGTTAAGCTCAATTTCGCGATCCGTTCGCGTAAGACACTCGACGGTTCAAGACACCCTTCCAATGTGACTGTTGACGGTAGATCGGAATAGGAAAAAACCTCTCGAATACTCACCATCAATTTCTTCTGTTTGGAATTCAATGCCAGCACTTTGTCCACGATCTTCAAACAATTCTTGCGTGCGATTTCAAGTTCACTATTTGAAAACGGTCCTTTGCCATCCAGTCCAATGCTAGTCGGTCGTATTGCCCTCAAATGAAAGGCATATACTCCAAGGGACTCCTCAGAATTTTTTAGTCCCCATTCGTCAACAATCGTAAACATTCGTCATAGAAATTGCGAATAAAGAGCAAAAATTATATGGGGTAATAACTTGGCTCGGCAGACTACTTTCGTCATCATTCTTATACAACCGAAATCTCACTGTTGAGAAGACCAAGTAGTGTGTCGGGGCTCCAACTTTCGCTCAGTTTGCCACCATTCCGCGTGAGATAACTGATTCATCGCGCCTTAGTTGTTAATACGCCCAGACATTGCGAGAAATTTTGACCTGCCTCAAACTCAAAATCTTATAAGCAGGGTAACGTGTCCTGTGTCAAAAAGGCTTCATTTCGACTCCTCTCGCCAATCAACATTCAAAAAGTGTAAAGGTTTGTTTTTTTCTAGTTTGTTAAAATATAAACTAATTTAACTTCCAAGGGTGCTGTTTTGACAGGTTTCGTGAATTCTTTTCCAGCAATTCTTGGTTTTCAAGCCGGACATCAATGCTATACCACCATGTGTCCAATGCGACTGTTACCACGAATATTCGTTTTTGACGACGACGAAGTGCCTCCTGAGTTGCGCGCTCAACGTACATTAAACTACAAACGCATTCCAGAAATGGCTCGTTATCTGATTGAAAATCCGAAAAGCTATGTCTTTTCGGCAATTACGGCTACGGTAGATACCTCGATAAAATTTGTCCCCGTAGGTAAATCAGAATCGCTACAACACATTGGTACGCTACATATTCCAATGGATGCGAAATTGCTTATAAACGATGGTCAACACCGCCGAGCGGCAATTGAGGAAGCACTCAAAGAGCGACCGGAGTTTGGACACGAACACATCCCGGTGTTGTTTTTTGTTGACGAAGGATTAACACGAAGTCAACAAATCTTTGCCGACCTCAATCGCCATGCCATACGACCAAGTGATTCGCTAAGCACGCTTTATGACCAGCGAGACCCCTCGTCGGAACTCGCGAGATATGTAGTTTTAACAGTGGAAGGATTCAGAGGCATGACCGAAATGGAAAAGTCTAGTGTCTCCAACCGTAGTAATCGACTATTTACTCTCAGCGGTATCAAGCATGCATGTCGTGCGTTGTTGCGAAAAGGGCGTAAAGATGAAATTAGTGCTGAAGAAAAGCAATTTGCTGCTTCTTTTTGGACTGAAGTTGTAAAAAATATTCCAGATTGGAATCTAGCCAAGCAGCGCAAACTCTCCTCAAGCGATTTAAGACAAAAGTTTATTCACGCCCACGGTGTAGCAATTCACGCAATTGGAATGATGGGAGCCGACTTGGTCTCTTCACACCCCGATGGATGGGAACGGTATTTAACGGGGCTTTCAACGATTGACTGGTCTCGAGAAAATCCATTGTGGGAAAATCGGGCTATGGTTCACGGTCGGATAAGCAAAGCGCGTAGTCATGTCCGCCTGACTGCAAGTGCAATCAAGATGCATCTAGGACTGCCTTTAACGGGTTCCGACGAAGAGTTGGAGTGCCAGGTTGCGACAATCAATGGCTGACTTCTACCTATATGAAAATCCCGATGACCAAGCCGATGAAGTCTCGATTGCTGGGCGGCCGCTCAGAGATCTAGTTACTGAAATTCAAGATTTGTACCTTGAAGACCGACGACCGTGGGTGATAGGATTTAGTGGCGGAAAAGCTTCAACTGCGGTTGTTCAGTTAATTTACTTCGCCCTCAAATCGCTCCCAAAGTCAGAACACAAGAAACCAATATTTATAGTCTCTTCCAATACGCTGGTCGAAACTCCACTGGTCATTGACTTATTAACCACTACACTTGATGAAATCAATCATGCAGCATTGATTGATTCGCTACCCATTGAAGCTCACGTTGTTATTCCACTGGTCGAACAATCATTTTGGGTAAATCTTCTCGGCAAGGGCTATCCCGCTCCGACACGTAGTTTTCGTTGGTGTACTGAACGGATGAAGATAAATCCCATCAGTGCATTTGTTTTCGACCGAGTAGCAGAATTTGGCGAGGTGATTATGGTTTTAGGTGCACGTAGTGCAGAAAGTGCATCCCGCGCACAGGTTATAGCGAAGCATCGTGTTGACGGAACTCGATTGGGCCGTCATACGAGTCTACCTAACGCGTATGTCTACACGCCTATAGATGATTGGACTGCTGATGAGGTATGGGAATATTTAATGTCAGCACCTCGCCCATGGGGTGGTAGTAACGAACCATTGTTTGAACTCTACAAAGGATCTAACGCAGGTGAGTGTCCCATCGTCATTGACACTAGCACGCCATCGTGCGGAAATTCACGATTCGGTTGTTGGACTTGTACTGTGGTCACTAAGGACAAAGCTGTAGAGAGTCTGGTTGAACAAGGTGAGTCCTGGATGAGACCACTATTGGACTTCCGCAACATGCTTGCAGAGACTACGAAGCCAAAACAAAAGGCGAAGTATCGAAATGTGCGACGACGCAGTGGGAAGATTTCGATAATGCGCGATAGTCTTCAGGAATACACCCAAGATACTACAGAAGCAAAAAAGACCGTGCCAGGATCTTACTGGATGCACTACCGGAGAGATTGGTTGGAACAACTCTTAAGAATACAAAAGAAGTTTAATGAGTCAGGGCGAGATTTGGAACTGATTCGCGATGATGAACTACACTTGATTCGCAAGGAGTGGATAAACGATCCAAACGAACCCGATCACGAAGACCACTTACCAAAAATCTACCGCGAGGTATTCGGCGAAGACTTGAATTGGGTTCAGAGTGATGCTGCTTCAACAAACCGATTTGACTTTGATCTGATTGAATCGTTAGCAGAAGAGTACCAAGTCCCCAAAGTTTTAGTTCACAAGTTACTAGATATCGAAATCTCGTTGGAAGGACTCGCGCAACGACGAGGACTCCTCCGAGATATCGACAAAACCCTAAATCAAGACTGGGGATCGATTGAAGACATCTTAGAAAAAGACAAACTAATCCGCGACGGCGGCTACACTGAAGAGATCAAAGAAATGCAGGAAGAGCTTGAGACTTTAGTCAAAGCGACATCATGATTTTTACCAGACTTGAAGTCTGTAACTTTCGAAGCTTTCGAGGTGCGCATTCAGTAGATCTCTATCCCGATAATGGAAACGGTGATGTAGGACCAATAGTGCTGTTTGGGGGGCTCAATGGTGCTGGTAAAACGACCCTGTTCTTAGCTATCAAATTAGCCTTGTATGGCCGTGCTACCGGCGAAGGAGGATATACAACTTCAGGCTATACCTCGTTTATACGATCATGCATCCATAAGTACCCTCGAGCGATAGTTCAACCAAATACTGCTTCCGTTGAATTGCAATTTCAATTTGGAAAGTTGGGCAAGTCGTACGCTTACGTGGTCCGACGAAACTGGGAAGTTTCAAAGACCAATATGAAAGAAACACTCAGTATTTGGGAAAATGGAGCCCGTCAAACGTCACTTGACCAAGACGAGGCTCAGGGTCTGCTAAATGAATTAATTCCACAAGGAATCGCGAACCTTTTCTTGTTTGACGGAGAGAAGATTGGCCTTCTAGCGAAAGATTCATCTGGAGATGTTCTCCGTACGGCATTTGAGCGCTTATACGGGTTAGATGTTGCAATTCGATTGCGCGATGACTTACAAACGCACATTCGAAAAAACACCACTCCACTACTTAACGTGGCTGTCGACACCGCGAAAATCCAGACAGAGTATGATCAAATAAAAGAAGAACTGTCAGAAGCAAGATCACAACTTCAGCGCGATAATGAGATGCTTCACGAAGCACAGGTTCGTAGGGAACAATTAGAAATCAATCTTCGATCTCAGGGTGGCCAGTGGGGTGAAAACAATCACAACTACCAAATTGAAGCAACCAATCGATCGAAGTTTCTAGCGGAAAAGAAAGATTCTCTACGCGAACTTATTGGAGGAGTATTCCCACTTTGTCTCGCACAAGATACAATGCGGCAACTCCACAAGGACGTTGCCGCAGATCTTGAAATGACGCTACAGCGACATGCTAACGGAACTGTGGAACACTTTGCCGATTCCATACGAGTCGAACTTGACCAAAAGGGTAAAGATTCTCTTGAACGTGTCCTTTCGGGCTGGTTGAAATCGCGAGTGATCCAGGAAAGCATATTTGATATCACACCGAAAACTGTTGCAAGACTCGAACAGGTCGTAAGTGTCGACCTGTTTGTCACGTTGCGTCGGTGTGAAAATCTTCTGGAGTCAATCGTGTCAGATTCGAACGAATTGGATACTTTGGAGCAAAAACTCAGTCGCGCCCCAGACAAAGGTACACTGAAAACTGAGTTCGATGAGTTTGTGCAAGTCAATGAGCGAATATCTAAACTCACGAGAGGCATCGCTACTCTACAAACCGAAATGAAAGCCAAGTTAATTCATGCGATAAAACTTGGATCTATCATTAGTGAGCGTCATCGCGATTCCATTGAACAAAACCAAAGATGTCAATCACTGGAATATGCCGAAAGAACGCGATTTCTCTTAAAAACTTACCGCAAGACGTCGATTCTCAAGACGATTGAGCAACTTGAAAGAGAATTCGACAAAGAGTTTTGTATGTTGTCTAGGAAAGACCGTAGCGAATTTCGGATCAAAATTGATCCACAAAGTTTTCAAGTTCGATTCCAGAGCGAAGACAGAGGAGAATTCAACACGACACAATTGTCTGAGGGTGAAAAACACATTTATGCCGTTGCAATGCTCATCGCACTCGCTAAGACATCACAACGACCCCTTCCTCTCGTGATTGACTCTCCTCTAGTTCGATTAGACTCCGATCACCACAAAAAGCTAGTTGAGAATTATTTTCCCTACGCAAGCCATCAAGTCATACTCTTGTCAACGGATGAAGAGATAGATGTAGAAGCTTACGAAGAATTGTCCCCAAGAATCAGTCGTGCTTACCTCATTGAATTCAACGACGTAGAACAAGAGAGTAGTATCAAGGAAGGATACTTTCTGAAATAGTGAACATCAAACTAGTGATTCCAAACCGAATTAGAGTGTCCCGGCATGCTACCGCCCGGCTGACGTTTTTGAAAAGTCAGACTGGGTTAACACCGAACATCTTAAGCCGAATCGCGTTTATACTTGCGATTCGAGATATGCGAACTGTCCCGAAGCTCATAGAAGACACATCGGGTCAGGAGTTCAATGCACCTACATTATTCGGGGAACATCAAGAGACTTATGGTTTGCTTTTGACAAAGTACTTACACGAGACCGACGACACGGAAGATCCAAACACGCTCATTTCAAACCTTATCGAAAATGGACTCCACAAGATGGGACACATTCGATCATTAGAAGATGTTGTTCGACTAAACTCCCAACCAAAGTCTTGATGTTTTCATGTAATTTAACATCGAAACGCATGTGGCGATTGTGCGATTTGAGCACGATCTGTGATGTTTGAACGGAAAACTTCTTGCAGGTTTGAGGAGTTAACCCATTAGACGGTTCGTTGTTTAACGCAGATGAGACACTGTGAGATTCGACGGACTCTTCTTTGATGTTATAACTCAATTTCTCCACCCGTGGCAAAACTTACGTTGATGGGCGGCAATGGATACTGAAACCGACATTCTCGAGCGGATTCAGAATATAAACATTGGTATGTCCGGAGACAGACGTGCTCCACATAAACCACTACTATTGATATGGGCAATCGCACGCTGTCTGCGCGATGAGCAGCGCTTGGTTCCTTACGAAGTTGTTGACGAAGCTTTATCGGGGCTCTTACGTACATTTGGACCCCATGGTAGACCGCTCAATACTCATTACCCCTTTTGGCGGCTACACCACGACGGAATATGGGAATTAGACCGACCTGAACTTGTACGTACAACAAACAGTGGCGATCCACTCAAAGAAGACTTGAGAGAGTACAGTATAAGTGGTGGTTTAACCATTTCAGCTCATGAGTTCTTTCAGAACAACCCGCTAAGTGCAAGGTACATAGCCGAATGGCTAGTCGCCGAACACTTCCCTTCGTCAATATTTGTTAAGGTGTTTGAAGCTGTGAGTTTTCCACAAAGCGTTTCTCACACAGAAGAATCGGGGTACTCAGTCAAATGGTCTGTGTCCAGACATCGTTTGTGCGACTCGTCGTTTCGAACAAGTGTCCTATCCGCGTACGAGAATAGGTGCGCAGTTTGCGAGTTGGCGATTCGATTCCAAGAAACCGGGCAGCCTTTGGCTATCGAAGCTGCACACGTGATGTGGCATGTGAACCACGGACCGTCAGTTGTCGAGAACGGTTTAGCGTTATGCGCTCTACACCATTTACTATTTGATACAGGTGCTTTCACTGTACTTCCCGATCTATCGGTGCAAGTTAGTCCAGAACTAGAAGGCAACGGTTTAGACCAAGCACTCGATCAATACGATAGTCAGTGCTTGCGTGTGCTTCCAAGCAATAAGTTCTCTAGACCGAATCCAAAATTCTTGGTTTGGCACGCTCAAGAAGTTTACAAAAGTCCTCAACTTCTCGACTCTATGTAGGAAATGAGGTTGTACAATCGGATGACTGCACTCCATCCCCTTTTTGTCGTAGCGTGTCATCAAGGTTGATGCGCCCACCTGGCAAGGTACAAACAATGGTTGGGAATATACAAAATCATGTTGTGGTAGCATTTATTACAAGCTGTTGTGATGCCTTTAGCGTCATAATGTTCTTCATATTCTTTCGTTGAAACTACGCACTAAGTTGATACACATTCCACCCAAAAAGATATGCTAAAAGATTGGTACAAAACCGAGTTCAGTTTTCACTCAGATTGATAAATGCGTACTTCCTCGGCATTACACACAATCAGTTCTGACCGTTCATTACTCACGCAGAAAGAAATCACGTGGTTTGAATTCACGCGATGCTTGATATTTTTAGTTAGCTTAATGAGCGTAGGGTGTGCGTTTTTGGGAGGTTATTACATTGTCCTAAGTTGGGTGTTTGCGTTCATGTTCCCCTTGTTCGCGAATATGCATTGGGTTTCTCGATTTGAATCGGAATATCCACCGAGAATACGTTCGATTCACTACAAACGTAGCGGAACCTGGTTGGCAGTACCACGATTTTGGTTACCGATAATCGAACACATTGCCTGCTCGCGTAGACGACACTTCAAAACTCGATCAGATGGCACAGATCAAGCTCAATTGGTTCGTATTGAATCATCGAACTTTATACACCCACACGGTGAGATACATACGTTTATCTGGAAGCTACAAAACCATGTAGTAGTCGCTCTTGTTACGACTTGTTGTCAAGTCTACGGTATGACTGCCTTTTTCCTGTTCGTTTTTGGGGGACCACCCTGACAACGCTTTACGGAAGTGTAATGCAAGTTTTGCTAAGAACCTTCTCTAAATCCAAGACAAATTTCTTCTCCGCTCCATAAGCACCTATGCCCCAACCCTTACAGTACACCAGCACTTACCGTTCCTTACGAACTGCGAATGAATCCAGGTGGTTTTACGGTACGCGATGTTTGATATTCATGCTCGGTATTGTGGCCGTATTGTGCGCACAATTTGATGGGTATTACATCATCGTTTCATACGGGTTCTCGTTTCTTTGTCCGCTAATCGCGAATGTGATTTGGCAATCTCGATTGTCAACTTATGGTTCAGCAAGGTCAGATTCGACTCAACCGAGGTATCACGTCGCTTTTATTTTGAAACCACATTTCTTTTTACCGATTGTCTACCACATGACTGTCGCAATTGAAAAAATGTTTAAGAAACCATCGCACGACGGAGAAGAATCTCCTTTGATTCGAAGCGAAGCATCAAGTTTTGAAGACTCAACTAACAAGTTTCATGCCATGGCCGGGAAGCTACAAAACCATTTGGCCGTCGCCTTAGTAACTAGCAGTTGTCAGGTCTACGGCATAGTTGCCTATTTCATTGATCTGCTGAGACCACTGTGATTAAGCGATGCGCGATCGTCATGTGAGTTTAGCTCTCGAGTTTAAAAGAACCGATTAGAACTTATCAGACGCTTCGAGCTTAACAGAGTCTCACGTGCAGTCAGCGACAGAAAAACACGGTGCATAATTGCTGTGTTACACCGCCCCGGTGGCACAGTTGGATAGCGCGGCCGCCTCCTAAGCGGCAGGTCGAAGGTTCGAGTCCTTCTCGGGGCGCCAAATTCAAAACAGCACCCTAGATCTGGTTTGCTTGATTAATTGGCACTTCCTGTTTCCAACGTTGGTAATCCGCGCTTGTATCAACGTCCCAGAGCGTGGGAAGCAAGGTCACACGCTTGCCGAGTTCCTGTGCACGCGACAGAGTTTGTTCCAAGACGCGATCGCTACCCCAAGAAATATTCTCAAACAAATATTCGCTCGGATCGTTCATTCCGATTAAACAATATCCACCATCTTCAGTAGGACCTATCACCAAGTCTTGCGAATTTAGTAAGTATTCGATCGCTCCGTCAATATAAGCCCTACTTAAAAGAGGGATATCAGTGCCCACCACCAATTTCGCGCCTTCATTTAACGCGGTAAACATCTTGTACCCTAAGTCGCCTGGAGGTTGCGCTTTCAACCGGTGATCTGGTGCGATCTCAGACCACGCTTCAGCTCTTCCTTCGTACCAAATCGTAGTGCAATAACCTTTCGTCGCCTCTAACGCTGTGTGCAACAGCGCGTGGTAACAACGAAGAGCTTCAGTAACCCCAATTTCTTGCGCTAAGCGCTGTTTAACCGTTCCGATCACTGGAGAACGCGCGAACAAGGCAACCTCAACCGATGATGTGCTGCTCTGGGTTATCGGTAGTACTCCGCGTAAAGCGATTCTGGTGAAGCACCAAAGAAGTACTTTACCCGGTAGGACCACATACGAAACACCGTTTTAAACACACCTTCCGCCTCCCATTTTCGGATCGAGGTTCCAAGCCGACTGGTGCAGCAAACTGGTCGTTCTAGCTTCCGCAAGCGCTTACTAACCTCCACATCCTCCATTATTGGTTGCTCCGGAAAACCTCCAACTTCCGAAAGGATGTCTTGACGAAAAAACATTCCTTGATCACCCGTGCAGATGCACGTAAGCCGAGAGCGAATGTTCATCAAAGTTTCGATCATCCGATACACCCCCTTCGAACCGTGTAAAGTCACGTCAAAACGACCCCATCGTCCCTCGGTGGTAGCCGCCAACATACTCTCAATGTTTTCTTCACTAACAAAACTGTCTGCGTGAAGTACCCAAATCCATTCCCGAGTTGCTTGCCGAATTCCCAAAGAAACTTGCGCTCCGCGGCCCTGTGTAGTTGCTTGCAAAAGAGTGACGGTACCCGTAATTTCGTGTGGTTTATCGCTACTTCCTCCATCAACAATAATGAGTTCCAAATTTGGGTAGTGCCCTAACGTTTGTAAAAGTCGAGCAAGGTGGTTTCGATCGTTAAAAACCGGAATAATGACCGAAATCTTGCCTAAGCCCGCACGCACTTCATCGGAAAGCATGTACCCGCTACTCGTCGTTTGGAGTCTGCGGTTCTGGTTCTAACTCTCGGTCTTGTGGAATCACTATGAAGTGTTCTGGCAAGGAGAAGTCGAAATCTGGTCCGATGTTTACGCTTTCCATCAGCCATCCGTACCGTCGTGTTCCCACTAATTTCACACTACCACTTGAGGTATTGATGTGTGCATAGGTGGTGGCGTCGCCTAAATTTAATACGAACGAGTAATCTTGCGGTCCGTCTTCAACGGTGCCTTCCATAATGCGGGTTTGCGCGAAGCTAGTGTCTACCTCCGTGACTTTACCGATCAAGACTACTTCCTGTTGCGGGATCGAAAATTGAACTCCATCACCGACAGTTTTGGACCAGAGATCCGTGCTGATTTCCACGAGTATCTGTCCCAGGACTTCTTCAGATTGGCTCGGAAGTTGGTCTTCCGGAATAGAACTCTCGTCTATCGGTTTCCAAGAGGCAAGATTCACGTCCACGATGCGAGAACTATCTGAGCGTGGTTGACTTTCCTCGTGTGTAGACGATTCCTCGACACTCTCGGTTCCCAGCGAATCAACTGTGGCTTCATCGGAACTTGGATCGTAGAAATCGCCATCTTTAGGTGCGGTGGAGGTGATCGATTCCCTTGGTTCTCCCCAGGGCTGAATAAAAAGTACAAACAAACCTAAAACCATTAACGAAACTGGAATTCCCACAACCCACACAACGAGGGAATTCTTTTGTTTCGAAGATTGTTTATCCGCGTTTACCATCAATTTTCTCTACGACAACGTGATCTGACACCCCATAATTAA
>VYFT01000046.1:72687-121201 GCA_009842245.1 Gammaproteobacteria bacterium
CCTTCTGGGTCTTTCTTGGCGTACTCGCGGAGAATGATTGGCATTAAAAATGTCGACTGCAAAGAATTTTGGTGTGAGCTTTCTAAGAGCCACTCGAAAGCGCTTTCAGGATCACCGACCGCCCAACCTCGTACTAATTCTGATTCGGCAAAATCTGACTTTGCACCAGGTACCGTCTTTAACGACTCAAACCACCGTCTGGCAGCACCTATGTCCTGTTCTGCAAGTTTTCTTAACACTCTCCCGGCTGCGAAGGTCCTCGTGTGCGTAGGGACTCTATCTAATTGGTTCAACAACCCTAACGGATCCTCCTCACCCCAAACACCCAAAAATTCTAACATATAGATGTTTCCTAAACCCAAGTCCTCTAACTCTTGTGCCGCAACCATTGTTTTCAACGCGCCGATCTCCGACCAATACTCATTCACAAGATGTCTGCCCAGCATGGCCGGACGCTTCACTTGCTTTCCTGAAGTTGTATGTTCCATAGCAGCAGCGGGATCTGCAGATATCACTCGCGCAACCAGCTCCCATGAAAGGTTTGAGTCCGTAGAGTAGAGTTGATCAAGGAGAACGTTGAGAATCTCATATCCCATGTGAGGTTGCCAGGCATCTACAATCTCTTCCAGCAGTGCTACTTGCTCGCGATCGGGAATATCGTCGTTCAACAACTGGCGAGCTGCTTCCACCGGATTCCGCTTCAACTCCAAAATCAGCACTTCTGCGTCCAACTTGTCGCGAATTGCCTTCAACTCATCCGTGTTTGGAAACTCTCCGCTGTTAGTTAGCTCATTAAGACTGTGTTCAGAAACAATAGAAGCAAAAGCGACATCTCGGTACGGTTGCCCTAGCTCACTCGCCTTCGTCAATGAGTCTTCTAAATTCTGAACCGACCACTCCCGAAAAACCACATCGACCAGTTCTAGAGCGTCGATTCCTGAAGGTTTAAGAACTCGGTCTAATGCTTCGTGTGGAGCAAACTGAGCAAGTTTGCCTACAAGTAGTTTTTTGACGGCTAGTAATCGAGGAGTCCACGTTTTTTTGAGAACTTCATCGACTATTGTTAGTAGCTCGTTCACGTCGATGTTTGCGATCAACGTACTGACATCGTTTAGACTATTGGCTTGAATACTGTCCGACAAGAGCCAATCCGACACTCGTGTCTGAGTCTCTTGATCTTCTTCAGCCCTGTTTTCAGCGTCCGCGAGTGGCAATGAGTGTCGGGTAGTGCTCTCGATTTGCAGCGAACCGGTTCTATCCCAAGAAAAAACAAAGTACAACAGAGAGCCCACAATTATCCCAAACACCAAACCCACTGTAGTGCTAATCACCTTTTGTTGAACTGAACTCATCTTAGTGTAGTGGAAAAGAATGAAAGTCTTCCGAGACCCACCCCATTCGTTTTACTGTGCGTACCCTTTAATCTTCTTTCAGTAATGTTTGTAAGTATTGAACGTCAGAATCCGAAATACTCATCCTACTCGGATAAAAAGTCATTTCTTTGAGTTCGAGAATATATCGCGCGATTTCAACGCGAATATCTGTGTTCGGTAATAGAGGCATCTTTTCAATAAAACGTGCTGAGTCCCTCCAGATTCCCTCTGACGTCAACCGTCGAAAGTACTCCGACCATTCAGACTCGGGCAATTGATTGCCCAATTCAAATGCTTCATCAAATTTCCCAAATTTAATGAGGTAGTTGCCCATCACTGGATATATGTCGAATTGTTTGGGTTTTCGAACACGTCTCAATAGTTCTTCAATATCTTCAAATTGGCCTTTTCGCATCACCCCTAAGAGAAGGAAAAACTCCATGCCGGTTGCAGACTCCGCCTTTGGTTGCTCCAACGCGATCGCAAATGCTCGTTCCAATTCAACTGAACCAAGTGCGATCAATCCGTCAAGTAAATGTACCGATTTGATCCAATCAAATTTGGACGAGTTTGTTAACAACCATTCCACTGCATTCTCTGGTGCTTGACTACTCCATATTTGAAATAACAAGCGCGTTGCCGAATCGGTTTCGGGACCAAGACTTCCATGTTGCTCCAAGTGCTCTAAAAGCACGTCACGAGGCAGTCGATTGAGGAGCTGCATATACACTGACATTCCGTACCCTGATGGTACTTGGTCGATCTCAGCTAATGCCCGTTCCGGATTGCTCCTAGCCAAACTGCGAAACAGCACACCTAGTTCAGAAGACATATTTGCGTCCATAATCGCTCTATGTGCGTTGTCAAAATCGACCATCCCCCACTCTTCGACGACCATGTTAGCTAGTCTCTGTCGTACTTCAAACGGAAGCGTCAGAACATGATTCCAAGCCGCGGGTGGGTCGAATGCGCTCACTTTCTTCACCAAGTTTCGCAACAGAGAGTGTTGGTCTCGAAACAAATAATAGAAGCGATCGAGCATCTCACCGATACTTGAGATCCCTGCGCGATCGTACCAAAAATCTGTGAGTCTATATAGAGCGATGATTTGCTGGCTATCGTCGATTTCATCGTCAATGATCGTTTGTAAAGCGGTTAATGGTTGGTCTAAAAATTGATGCATCGAGGATTCCGTTACTAACCGTCGTACGAGTATTGGGCTACCTCCATGTTGTTCCACGAGCGCTACACGTTCCACGATAGATAAATCAGGCCTACTGAAGAATATTGCCCACAATGCTCGCGTCTTCTTCGCCCCATCAAAATCACTAGTCGATTGCAATGCATCATCAAGGTTGAACTGCGCCCATTCAGCAAACACTGTAGAAACTAACTGGATCGAACGCTGAACGTCAAACTCGTCTACAAAGGACAGTGCATTTACAGGGTCTAACCATGTAAGCTCGGCTAACAGTGTTGTCTGTACCGATGTCAACGTCGCTGATGCTTTAAGGGAGCGTGTTTCATTGAGTAATACACGGATTTGGTCTCCGTTCATTCCGCCGACCAATGTATAGAGTGCTATGGTACGATCAGTCGGACTCTCTAGCTCAAGAACATTGGCGAGGGTGGCGGAGACTGAGGAAATCGACCGTGTCGTCGAGGGACTTGATTTGGGTGAAGCGTTCTCCACTTCGGTACCGTTTTTCGACTGTGCAATTTTGTGCCCAGGCGATACAACGACCCAAAGAACAATGCTACCACCAATTCCAATAAACAAGGCAACTGCGAACAGAATCGTCTCTGCACGCAAATTGAAGAGTCTCCAAGGTTTCACTCGGTTAACGTTCCTGCATAGACGTGTTGATTTCTATGTGAAGAGTTGTTCTAATCATGTAAACTAGCACGAATATAACGGCACATCGTCCTGAAAAGCACTTGTTTTAATAATTTTAAATTAGATTTATAATGGAGTGGATTCGGTCACAGGAGCATTAATCCCATGACGTTTGACATCTTCGCGCTTAACTGGTGGGCTATCCTTGTCGCAACCCTATCCTCTTTTTTGCTTGGCGGATTGTGGTACGGTCCTTTGTTCGGTAAGAGGTGGTTGCGGGCACTAGGTAAGTCCGAGTACGACTTAGCTCCATCTGCGGTTCCTTTCGTCGTTGCATTTGTCACTTCTTTCATCACTTGCGTCGCACTAGCATGGTTAATTTCCCTTCTTGGAATCAGTACGTGGGAGCGAGGCGCACTGATGGGAATGATCGTAGGCGTCGCGTTTATTGCATGTTCAAGTATTTCTGACGGCGCATTTTGTCGTTTTTCTTGGACACTGCTGTCCATTCAAGCTGTATACCGTATCCTTCACTGTGTAATTGCTGGCGTGATCTTCGCAATTTGGTGATCTGCTCTGCGTCGTAGATGTAGTCTGTTTCCCACAGAATTCCTGACGATTTAGACAAACTAGCCCCTCTGGCAGGCGAAGCGAATCACTTGCTTCCCATTGCTTGCACTCTATTTTTACCTTGTTTCCAACAATAAAATATGAACTAATAATGTTCGAAAATAGATGTCAAACAACATAACTAATACTCCCGAAGAACTCATCCAAAAAGAATATACGGCTGGGTTTGTAACTGACATTGAAACAGAGACTTTACCACCTGGACTCTCTGAGGACGTAGTTCGTGAAATCTCGCGAAAGAAAGTAGAACCAGTATGGCTCACGGAATGGCGTTTAGACGCGTTTCGACGGTGGCAGAAAATGGACGAACCCACTTGGGCGCATGTGAAGTACCCACCAATCGACTATCAAGCGATTTCTTACTTTGCGGCACCAAAAGGAGAGAAACCAAAAAGCCTTGACGAGGTGGACCCCGAACTTCTGCGTACTTATGAAAAACTAGGCATACCACTGCACGAACAAAAGATGCTAGCAGGTGTGGAGGAAGATCCCTCGCAACCGAGAGTCGCTGTCGACGCAGTTTTCGACAGCGTGTCAATTACGACGACATTTAAAGAAACGCTGAAAGAACACGGTGTGGTTTTTAGTTCTTTTTCTGAAGCTGTGCATTCCCATCCCGACCTAGTCAAGAAATATCTCGGTTCGGTTGTACCCAAACAAGACAACTTTTACGCCGCGCTAAATTCAGCCGTGTTCAGTGACGGTTCATTCGTTTACGTCCCGAAAGGCGTCCGTTGTCCAATGGAACTATCCACCTATTTCCGCATTAATGCCGAAAACACCGGGCAATTTGAACGTACTCTCATCATTGCTGACGAGGGCTCGTATGTAAGTTACCTCGAAGGCTGTACCGCTCCGATGCGCGATGAAAATCAACTCCACGCTGCCGTGGTTGAGCTCATAGCACTGGACGACGCTCAAATCAAGTATTCCACCGTCCAAAATTGGTATCCTGGAGACGAGAACGGGGTTGGTGGTATTTACAACTTTGTAACCAAACGAGGTGCTTGCCGAGGTGCGCGCTCGCATATAAGCTGGACGCAGGTCGAAACAGGTTCGGCAATAACCTGGAAGTATCCCAGTGTAATTTTGCGCGGCGATGATTCAATCGGTGAGTTTTACTCCGTTGCGCTCACGAATAATCGCCAACAAGCAGACACCGGTACTAAGATGACGCATATCGGTCGGAACACAAAAAGCACGATAATTTCTAAAGGGATTAGCGCAGGTCACAGTTCCAACGCTTATCGCGGACTTGTTCGTATGAACCCAGGCGCGAGAAATGCTCGAAATTTCACTCAATGTGATTCATTACTTATTGGATCTGAGTGTGCAGCCCATACATTTCCATATATAGAATCCCGACGAAAAGATGCGATAGTAGAACATGAAGCTACTACCACTAGAGTCAGTGATGATCAACTATTTATGTGTAGACAACGCGGTATCGAACCAGAGAAAGCAGTTTCCATGATTGTTAATGGATTCTGTCGAGACGTGTTCCGCGAACTACCCATGGAATTTGCCGTCGAAGCATCAAAACTCCTAGAAGTGAGTTTAGAGGGTGCGGTCGGTTGAGCCTACTCGAAGTCTCGGATTTACATGTAAAAGTAGCCGATCGTGAAATTCTTAACGGAGTAAATCTCGAGGTAAACCCCGGCGAAATCCACGCGATCATGGGTCCGAATGGCTCTGGCAAGAGCACCCTAACTAACACCATTGCGGGTCAGGAAGGATACACTATCGAAACCGGGGACTTGCGACTGAACGGCACGAGTTTAGTCGATTTAGAACCGGAAGAACGTTCCTACGCAGGGTTGTTCTTGGCATTTCAATATCCCGTCGAAATACCAGGGGTAACCAATATGGAATTTCTGAAGACGGCAGTTGATAGCCATCGGAAACAACGCGGTGAAACCGCACTATCCTCTGTGGAATTTATCAAAAACATGCGCACACTCGTCTCCAGACTGGAATTCAACCCCGAATTCTTAAAGCGCGGTGTCAATGAGTCGTTCTCTGGTGGCGAAAAGAAACGGAACGAAATCTTACAAATGCTCTGCTTAGATCCCAAGGTCGCGCTACTGGACGAGACTGACTCAGGTCTTGACATTGATGCGCTGCAAGTTGTCGCGCAAGGCATCAATGAATTTCGCAAACCACACAACGCCGTCGTTCTAGTTACGCACTACCAACGATTGCTGAATCATGTAGTTCCAGACTTTGTTCACGTGTTGTTGAATGGAACCATCGTGAAGTCCGGTGACGCCTCGCTAGCTCTCGACCTCGAACGTATGGGATACGCTTGGTTGGAGCAGGACGCCAACCCCTAACCGCACCTGTTTCCCTCATGATTTCTGAACCGGTCAAAATTGCACCGTGGCTCGACGCGAAACAAATCGAACAGACTCTTCAGGATGCGAAAATGCCGCTGCCGCGCAAGGATCCGTGGAAATATACCAGCTTAAACCAAGTTCTCCAACATCTTGATGGTCCGTTCGAAGGAAATGATCAATTTCCCGCTTCGAACGGCAACGGAGTTTTAATTGGAGCTCTTTGTGATCCTGAGATTGAGCCTTTCGCACGTGAGTATGTGAGCCAAGTCTCGAAAAATTCAAACAATGTCTTAAATTCTGTTAATCTGCTTCGTGCGCAACAGGGGTATGCGATTGTTTCATGTGAGAGCAGTGAGTCTTCGCGTCCAGCGGTTCACATCTCAGCTTCAGATTCATGCGAACGCGTTCTCATTGTGGTTCAGGAACATACCCGTCTTGAAGTCATCGAACATACTTCTGGTGGTAATCGAGTTATTGAGTGTGTATTACTCGCCGGATCTCAACTCTTACACCGTCGCTTGCAACCAGCTTCGACGAATGTCGAGTACAACTCCCTAACTGTAAATCTCAAGGAAAATTCAAACTATCGGATGGTGCAATACTCTGTCGGTGCAAAACTACGTCGCAACGATATCGTCGTTAACATCGAGGGAGAAGGTGCCCAAGTTGATATCTCGGGCGGGTGGAAACTCTCTGACACTTCACATTTGGACACCCAACTCACGGTGAACCATCTAGCTAAAGGCGCATCGAGCCAACAGAAGTTTCATGGTGTAGTCGGTGACTCAGCGCGCGCGGTCTTCAACGGACGAATTTACATCGCACGCGACGCTCCGCAAACAGACGCGCATCTACAAAACAAGAACATAGCAATAAGCGATGGTGCTTCAATCTTCACTAAACCGGAACTAGAAATATATGCTGACGATGTCGCATGTTCTCACGGCGCGACCTCTGGGCAGCTAGATGAAAAGCAAATCTTTTATCTGAGAACTCGAGGTGTTCCTGACGAACGATCGAGAGAATTGATATTGGAGGGTTTTCTAACCGAGATTGTCGAGCATGAAGAAGGTGCAAACGTTTTGGGAATAGAACACCGAGGGATGGAATAAACATGAGTACATTCGTCCCGCCTAAGCACGACTTTCCGTTGCTCGTGAATCGAGAACCGATCGTATATCTTGACAACGCAGCCACAACGCAAAAACCTGAGGTAGTAATCAACGCATTAGTGGGTTACTATGCGCAAAACAATGCGAATGTCCATCGCGGTGTGCACCAAATTAGTGATGAAGCTACAGGAATGTTTGAAGATGCGCGCAAAACCGTCGCGAATTTCTTAAACGCATCCACTCCCGATCAGATTCTGTTCACTCGGGGGACAACGGAGAGCTTAAATTTAGTTGCTTACACCTATGCACCGTTGGTTTTGAACGACAAAAGAACCGTTCTGATCACGGAAATGGAACACCACTCCAATTTTGTACCGTGGCAACTCATTTGTGAATGTATGGGAGCAAAGTTACTAGCTGTCAAAGTAAATTCGGATGGCACGCTGAACCTTGACCACTTCCGTGAACTACTAAGATCACAGAGAGTAGCGATAGTGTCGATAACCCACGTATCCAACGTTCTAGGTACGATAAATCCAGTACGCGAAATTATTGATCTCGCTCACGAAAACGATGCTAAAGTTGTCATTGATGGAGCTCAAGCTGCAGCACATTTAAATATCAATGTTCAAGATTTAGATTGTGATTTTTATGCGTTTTCGAGTCATAAGATGTACGGGCCTACGGGTTTCGGGGTTCTTTACGGTCGAGCCGAACTATTGCATGAGATGGGACCATGGCAAGGTGGCGGTGAAATGATCAAACACGTGAGTCTAGAGAAGACTACGTTTCAAGATCCTCCGCACAAATTTGAAGCTGGAACTCCCGATATCTCGGGTGCTGTTGGCTTGGCTGCGGCGATCGAATACTTAGCTCAACAACAGTCCCAAGGACTCGATGAATACGAAAGACACCTACTGAGCTATGCGACTGAATCACTACTTGAAATCGACGGACTTCGTGTTATAGGCACAGCTTCAGAAAAGAGTGGTGCATTGTCGTTTTTAGTCGATGGAACTCATCCGCACGACTTAGGCACCCTCCTAAACGAACAACAAGTCGCGGTACGAACTGGGCATCACTGTGCGATTCCACTGATGGAAGCATTAGGTATTCCTGGAACAGTACGAGCGTCTTTTGGTCTATACAATTTAAAGAAAGACGTCGATCGACTCTATGAAGCATTGAAAACTGCTATACGAATTCTTAGAAAATAACTTATGATGCAAGTTGAATCTTTTGACCCTACACAGTTAAACGTAACCGACCGTGCGTTAGAGCACATTCAGCGCCAGTTGGAAAAAGAAAACGCGCGTGCTGTTGTACTTGATATCGTCGAAACCGGCTGCAATGGCTATATGTACGAGCTGAATTACGCAACTGAGCTTGGAGAAATTCAGGATAAAAGAATCTTCAAGTTCAACAACGAAGTAATGGTCATTGTCGCCGCAGAACACTGGTCGATCCTGCAAGGAACGGAAATCGACTATGTGACGGAGGGACTCAACTCCGCTCTGAAATTTAAAAATCCCAACGCAGACATGCTTTGTGGCTGCGGGGAGAGTTTCTCAATCCGTGGAACGTAAACTACTACCCATTCAACGAGAGGTTGAAGCACGAATAGTCCCAACCGGGGACAAAGTAATCGTTCCCGCGGGCGTGTTTGTTACGCTAACTCAAGCACTTGGTGGTACTTATACGATCGTCTACAAGGGAAACATGGCGCGCATCGAGAGTGAAAATGCTGATGCTCTAGGTTTTGAACCAGAAATCCTACATTACGAAGCGCCTGCGGACGGCAACATATCCGACACCCAAGTTTGGGATACTCTGCGAACCGTTCATGATCCCGAAATTCCAGTCAGCATCGTCGATCTTGGTTTGATTTACGATGTGCGAATCGAGAATTCGGCAGTTCATGTTACGATGACTCTAACCGCTGCCGGATGTGGGATGGGACCGGTGCTAGTACGAGATGTAGAAGAGCGCTTAAAACGAGTTCCATTTGTCGAGAAAGTCTCTGTCAATTTGGTCTTCGATCCACCGTGGAGCCGAGACCTCATGAGCGAAGAAGCACAATTGGAACTAGGTCTGTTTTGAATGCTCCACGATCTCGAAGAAATTCAAGAATCTATTCAGTTCTTATCCGATTGGGAGGATAAATACAGTTATATCCTCGAACTCGGCGATTCTCTACCGGGTATCCCTGAGTCCGACCGTCGACCTGAATACCTAGTTGAAGGTTGCCAAAGTAACGTATGGCTACTCACGGACTATGACTCGCGCGAAGATACACTGTCGCTACAAATGGACAGTGATGCTCACATCGTTCGAGGTCTAATCGCGATCCTGCTCACCGTTTACTCCGAACGATCTCCACAGGAAATTCTGTCGTTCGGCATCACGGATTTTTTTGACGAACTAGATCTCCTAAAGCACCTTTCTCCGATTAGAGGTAATGGCTTACGCGCGCTCATTCAGAAAATACGATCCGTAGCAAGTCAATATCACTCATGAGCTGACGGTAGAGATTTCCGTTCAGACACATGCACCGCGCGCTTAGATTTTCTGTTCTAACGCTAGCGTTTCCGTTAGTGATGTGCGTTGCGTTCCTCTTGTTCTATTGGTTACAAACGTTCGTGTCCATGCTTGTAGCCGCATACATTGCGACATTTTGGGGATTAGTTTGCATCACGCTACATGAATGGTTGATGCCATATCAACGCAGCTGGCATCCCACTCGTTTCGATCTGATTAACGATGTAGCTTACATGGTCTTCGGGCAAGTCCTGCTCGAACGCTTACTCTTTTTCATTCCGTTTTTTCTCATCACAACTCTGGCAGCAACAACATCATGGCGAGTCCCCGGTCTTTGGCCATATGAGTGGCCCATCTGGTTGCAGGCTGTTCTTTTACTCGTCGTTGGAGATTTGTTTCGATATTGGCTACACCGATTGTTTCATCAAATACCATGGATGTGGTCCTTTCATCAAGTGCACCATTCTCCAAAACGACTATATTGGGTAAATGTCGGGAGATTTCACCCAGTCGAGCAAGCCCTACAATTTATCGTGGATGCTCTGCCGTTTGTTTTAATCGGCGTGCAACCAGAAGTGTTGTCCGCGTACTTTGTCTTCTATGCCGTTAATGGTTTCTATCAGCACTCCAACTGCGACGTACGTCTTGGTCCATTGAATTGGATCATTGCTGGACCAGAACTCCATCGTTGGCATCACTCGTTAAATCTTGAAGAAGCCAACCACAACTACGGAAACAATCTTATTGTTTGGGATGTCTTGTTTGGAACGCGTTACTTACCGCAGGAGTACGAAGTAGGTGAACTTGGAATTCCGGTACCAGACTACCCCATGAGTTTTCTGCGTCAACTAGTTGCTCCATTTAGACGGTTTTCAACGACGGATTGAGTCAAATGGGATTACTCACGTACTTTCTGTTCAAAACTGTGCTCACTATCAAGCAGCGCCCGTTTTACCGCACTATGATGAACGCTGCTAAGGATCCGAAACTCACGCAACAAGAAGTGCTGAAGCGAATCGTACGCGCTAATCGCGATACGGAATTCGGTCGTAAGCATGATTTCAAAAGCATAGACTCCGTAGAACAGTATCGAAAGCTCGTTCCTGTACACGACTTCGAACTCTTACGACCTTACATCGAGAGTCAACGAGACTCCGGTGTCGAAGCTCTCACATCTGAACAAGTTGTGCATTACAATCGCACGAGCGGTACGACTGGTGCACCCAAAGACGTCCCCGTAACTCAAACTGGTGTGGCCGAGACTCGTCTCCTGAGTCAACTAGGTGCATTCGCGTTAATACAGCAGACTTCCATATTTACTGGTAAAGTTTTTGCAATTGGAGGTGCAGCAGTCGAAGGACATACAAGTAACGGTATTCCTATCGGTTCAGCTTCAGGCTTGATATACCGCCAACAATCTCGTTTCGTGCGAACGAGATATGCGATACCGCCAGAAGCGTTTGACATTGAAGACAGCGAACTTCGTTATGTGGTCATGGCAATTTTTGGAATGCGAGAACGCAACGTCACGACAATGGCGACTGCTAATCCGTCGACTTTTGTACGTTTGTTGGAAGTGATCCACAACAACATTGACGATATTCTTGAGCACATCGAACGAGGCACATTTCCGGAATGGCGAACTCCACTTCCATCCATAAAACCAAGACCAGCTCGCGCGGAGTATCTTCGTTCCCTAGTAGCTAAAAAAGAGAAGTTGACGTATCAAGACGTTTGGCCAAACGTGAAAGGCGTCGTTGTCTGGTGTGGTGGTAGTTGTCGCTTTGCAGTTTCAAAATTACGAAAGTTATTGCCGACTACCACTAGGATTATCGAATTAGGATACAACGCAAGTGAAGTGCGTGGGACTATCAATTTAAACATCCAAGAGAACCTGTGCTTACCGTCACTTCAGCATGTCTATTTTGAATTTGTAAAGGTCGACGATTGGGAAAATGACCTGCGGCACTTCGTAGGACTGCACGAACTCCAAGAACACACCGACTATTACATCTTCATCACGACCTCGAGTGGACTGTATCGTTATGACATTAACGATGTCATTCAAGTAACAGGGAAGATCAATGACACGCCGACTCTTGAATTTGTTCGAAAAGGACGTGGAGTTACCAACATTACTGGTGAAAAACTTACTGAGTCCCAAGTCATGGAAGGCATGGAACGATTGTGCGCCCAATTGTCGATTGATCCAGACTTTTTTGTTCTCTTGGCGGATGAACTGAAGTCGTCATATTTGTTGTGCATTGAACTTGACTCCGATCACCATCCAGATACGTTGGTCAATACATTTGACAGTATTCTGCAACAACTCAACATCGAGTACGAATCAAAACGCAAAAGTGAGCGCTTAGGATTGATGCGATACCATCGTTTACCTGCTGGAGCTGGTTTTGCGTATCGAAGTGATTTGATAAGCGCGGGACAACGAGACGCACAGTTCAAATACCAACACTTGCAATACCTCAGAACGACTGCTTTGCAACTAAACTAGACAGTTCGCGCGCTACACTTTAACGGCAATAGCAAGAGAATAACGGATCACAATGCGATGTGATTCCGTTTTAGAATTAAATCGCATGTTGAACTTTGAAATTTTTAGTTTTCCTGTTCCGTTCAGACGTGTGTTCCGACATTCGTCGGCATTGCGCATGCACGCAGAGAACTTCATCGTTCGTACTTCTATCAACAATCACATCATAGGTTGGGGAGAGAGCTGCCCGCGCGACTACGTAACCGGTGAGTCTATTGAGTCCTGTAGAAAGTTTCTACACGACCACCTTGACTCCCTCGCATGCATTACTGACCTTGCTTCTCTCCATACGTGGGTTGAGAACAATGCCAATGTCATCGACCAAAATCCAAGTGCATTTTGTGCGATCGAACTGGCAATCCTGGACGCGTTGGGAAGAGCAGACTCCATCCCTGTAGAAACACTCCTTGGAATTGAACAGCTGGGCGCGATCACTGACTACACGGGTGTGCTAGGAGATTCTCCTTTTGGCGTTTATTGGCTCCTTGCTCAGCGATATCGCGCACGCGGCTTTCGCGATATAAAGGTAAAACTCTCTGGAAATCTAGAAAAAGATCGAAGGAAGCTAAAGTTGTGGAAGAGGAAGCGACTGAACAGACGCAGCGTCCGACTTGACGCGAACAATTTGTGGACGACCGTCGATGATTGTTTAGGTTATCTTCAAAATTTACCCAACGTTTTCTGGGCAGTTGAAGAGCCACTAAAGCCGCGAGACTTCACAGCACTTACGGACTTAACCGCGCGTATGGAGGCGAATGTTATTCTTGATGAAAGCGTGACGCGCGTAGAAGATCTTGTCCATTACACGGGTAATCATTGGAGCGTAAACTTACGTATATCCAAACATGGTGGAATTCTCCGATCGATTCAAATCGCTCGCGAGGCAAAAACTCGGGGGCTCAATGTCATCGTCGGAGCGCACGTCGGAGAAACTAGCATCTTAACACGTGCAGCGATAGTCCTCATCCAATACCTAGAAAATTCACAGATAGCAACCGAAGGTGCGTTCGGCACTCATCTGTTGACGCAAGACCTTGCCGAGAAGCCGCTTCAATTTGCACGTGATGGCCGAATGCGAACCGCTAAGATTAAATGTTTAACCCAACCGGGTCTGGGGTTGAAAATACGCGCAGACTTACTTAAGCCTGGTTAGCCTCTCGAATTGGTTCGAGGTGCTCCCGTAAATAGTAGCCGGTATAAGAAGTTGGTGTGTTCGCTATTTGTTCCGGTGTCCCTGTCGCTATCACTTCACCCCCGCCTTTGCCGCCCTCTGGTCCCAAATCGATCACGTAGTCGGCAGTCTTGATAACGTCTAAGTGGTGCTCGATCACCAATACAGTGTTTCCGGATTCCACGAGTCGATTCAGACACTCCAGGAGTTTTGAAATGTCAGCTAGGTGTAGTCCTGTGGTCGGTTCATCTAAGATGTACAACGTATGCCCACGCCGTTGCACTTTTGATAGCTCCGCGCCTAGTTTCACGCGCTGTGCCTCACCTCCGGATAGTGTCGTTGCCGATTGACCAAGGGTGAGATAGCCCAGTCCAAGTTCGTCCAGAACTGCAATTTTCTTTGCAATGCTAGGCACTTCTTCAAAGAAACCTACAGCCTCCTCAATAGATAAGTCCAGTACATCGGCAATGGTCTTCCCGTTGTATTCAATCTCCAACGTCTCCTGATTGAATCGCTGACCTTTGCAGGAACCACAAATCACCTCAACATCCGGCATGAAATACAGTTTGGTTGCAATGACTCCTTCCCCTTGACATTCGTCGCAACGACCTCCCTTGACATTGAAACTGAATCTCCCCGGTTTGTAGCCACGCTGAGCGGCCTCCGGGCACTTCGCAAACAGATTCCGAATCAAGTCGTACACACCGACGTAGGTCGATGGATTCGATCGACTGTTTCGTCCTATCGGAGTCTGATCAATGTTGATCACGCGGGTGATGTTTTCAATACCCTCAAGTCCTTGGTGCTGCCCAGAGAGCGACCTCGTGTCTACTAATTGCTTCCACAGCTCCTTAAATAGGATCTCATTCACAAGTGTCGACTTTCCTGACCCGGATGCACCAGTAACGCACACAAATAACCCTAGTGGAAGCTCAACATCGATGGATTTAAGATTGTTTTCCGCTGCACCGAAAACGGTAAGAACCTTTCCATTGTCAGTCCTGCGTTGGCTAGGTACCTCAATTGACTTCTTGCCAGAGAGATATTGCCCGGTAAGCGATTTAGAACATCCCAACAAATCGTTAAATGATCCACTCACGACGATCTCGCCACCGTGTACTCCGGGTCCGGTACCTAACTCCACTAAGTGATCTGCGGCACGAATAGTGTCTTCGTCGTGCTCTACAACAATGACTGTATTACCGAGATCGCGCAAAGACCGAAGAGTATTGATCATCTTTTCGTTGTCGCGCGGATGGAGCCCAATTGACGGTTCGTCTAATACGTAGAGCATGCCCATGAGTCCTGAACCGATTTGTGTGGACAAGCGAATTCGTTGAGCTTCACCGCCTGACAGCGTACCTGATGTTCGGTTCAAGTTTAGATAGTCCAAACCGATACCAAGCAAGAGCTCAAGCCGCTTCAAAATTTCTTGCCGAATCTGACGCCCTGCTTCTGGATTGCGTTCACCATCAGACATATCCCGCAAATTTGAACACAATTCGTCAAGATTAATTTGACCGAGGTCAGATATGGAGTGTCCGTCAATCGTGAACAGCACCCTTGTCTGCTTCAATCGAGTTCCCTTGCAGTCCGCACAACGAGTTTCGACCATTACGCGATCCAAATAAGCTTCCATACCCGAGTTGGGAACATCGCGTTGTTTGTACCACCGGTAATGGGATTCGATCTGTCCTGCCACTCCGCGGAAATTGGCTGGCCATCGAAGCCATCGTTCCTTGCGTTCTTTAACATCGGGTGGAATCTGCAACTGCACCGGTTTCCCTTGGGTTCCATACATCACAAGGTTGCGATGTTCTTCACTGAGCTCGCGCCACGGCGTATCAAGCGAAAATCCATACTCTTGGGAAACCGAATAAAGTAAATAGCCGTTGAACTGGTCCACTTTGTAGGAGAAGGCATCTCGCAGGAAACAGCCTTCGCGTATACTGACTTCGGGGTTAGTCACCAATAAGTCGGGGTGAGTCTGTTTGTCCCGTCCAACTCCACCACAAGTGCGACACGCACTCTCGGGATTGTTGAACATAAAGAAATCGGGCACTATGTCTCCATACACCAGACCAAACGTTTTGCTTCCAAATTCTTCCATGAACGGCGATTTCAAAGATGCATCTAGACCCTCGAGAATATCGACAGTCATCATGGAGTCCCCAACGCGCAAAGTGTGTTCCACCGCTGCTTTCAGCTGTTTTTCTACGCCGGGAACAAGAGTGATGTGGTCGACAACGGCAAACATTCGAGGATGTCCGTCCAACACTTCGGGTACGTTCTGCGTTAAATCAACTCGTTCGTCTTCGATATACACCGTTCGACATCCTTGTTTTCGAATCTCGGTAAATAAGACTTTGGGTTCTTCTCCGTAAATCTGAAAGATCGGTGCTAACAACTCGAACTCGCTTCCTGATGGAAGCGACATCAGCGCTTCGACAATCGTTGAAGTTGTCTTAATCGGAACCAACTCACCGGTGTAAGGACAGTGCCCCTCTGCAATCGTGGCAAACAACAAGTTGAGATAACTCGAAATGTCAGTGAGCGTACCGACAGTCGATCGCGGATTTCGAGCGAGAGTTTTTTGTTCAATAGAAATGACTGGCGATAGACCGTGAATGAAATCCACGTCCGGTTTTTCTACCTGCGCAATGAATCGTTTTGCATAAGACGACAAAGACTCCATATAGCGTCTTTGTCCCTCTGCGTAGATCGTATCAAACGCCAACGAGGACTTACCTGACCCTGATAAGCCGGTGACCACGATCAATTTGTCACGGGGCAATTCAACGGAAAGGTTCTTAAGGTTATGTACCCGAGAACCTTGCACTAGTATCGTACTACGCATCTTTAGGCTCGACGACGAATTTTATTAGGCGGTGCTCAGTCGAGGTTGCTTCTCAATCTGGTCTTGCATAGAAAAAAGCGAGTTCTTGAACTCGAACTCGACTCAATGGCGTCAATGCGAGATCGGTAGACGCCTTTTCTATAGCCCCGATGTCCGCGAGCCACTCACACGCTAGTGCCATCCCTTCGACTCCAAAGTGTCGACGAAAGTAGTGTTCGATCTGAGTCATGGATCTAGGTTCTCCGCCTGCTTCCTTTAAATACTCCAATACCGGCGAGAAAAGCAAATCTGCTTTTGATTCAAGGTATTCATCCACTGCGTCTAGCCCTTTTTCGATCATCGCTTTAGTTACTGGACGAGCTACTAAATCCGAATATATGACACCAAACAACTCTAGGTTAAGGGGTAGCGCGCGAGGTAGACTTTCTCTGTCAACCAATTCACCATGCAAGCTAATTTCGATGTCCGCTATCGCCGACGCTGTTCCGAGCAACCACGTTGTTGTGTAAGCAATGTCATCTTTAACTTCATACCACTTCCTTGCCTTATACAAAAGAGCTAGAGCAAGTTGTGCTGAGTTTAGGATTTGTGTCTGCAAATCCCTCTCACCCAAGTCCTTGATTCGCTGAAACAGTGCATCGATTGAAGGATCGCGACTGTACACAAGGGATCCTCGAGCATAAACAGAATGGGTGCATGAATTGTGAAAGGAACTCTCAAGTTCCCGTCGAAACTCTGCCCGAGGCACTACTTGGGCGTGAACGTTAATGTCGTCTACCACTAGTGCTATTGAGCGTGACTGAACTTTTTTGTCGTCAGCGCTAATCAATACAAGATCAATGTCAGACTTATCCCAGACGACATCGTAGGAGAGACTTCCACAGAGTATTGCTGCAAGAATCTGCTGATCGTGTTTAACTTCATCCAACAGCGAGTCAAGTGCTCCTTGAAAACGCTCTTTGGTTGTTAGGTGATCAGCCATTAACAATTGAACTTGATGAGATTGGTAGCGATGAAAAGTTTGTGCTCAAGAACTAAAAACAGAGATTTATCCTCAAAAACTATGCTGTTACTTCATCAATTTGTTACTTCCCCTAAAGAGAAGTGTGCATATTAAGGAATAAAGCATTAAAATTGTTGCTACAGTTACGTTATACACGTGTCGTGGAGAATACCCTGAGGAGGAGTATTGTTCTGAGGTCGTTGAAGTCTTGGGCATCAAGGCTGGTTGACGACTACTTAGTAGAACTTGTAGCGATCGTGTGCATGAACTACATTTTGGAATTAGTAAGGAGAATTTGTCTATGCCAATCCAACATCGTATGGTTCACTCATGGGTGTTAGCACTGGCCGTGCTAGTGTTACCATTTTCCTTGTTCGCACAAGAGGAAGATGAGACCGTTGATGCAACGGCTATTGAAGACGCTGAAGAGATTGAAGAACTTACCGTTATAGGATCTAGAAGTCCAACACCGCGTACGGTTGAAGATTCCACCGCGCCGATAGATTTCTTTGGGGAGGATGTAATACTTGCCATTGGGAACGCAGCGGACATCACGGACGCACTTCGTGCGAACGTACCTTATTTCAATGCTTCAATGGCATCAGGCGACGGCGACACCTTTGTACGACCAACCTCTCTCCGTGGCCTCGCACCCGACCAACACCTTGTCATGGTTAACGGCAAGCGACGACACAGAGCAGCCCTTATAGCTGAGTTCGTTCCGGCTGCTGGTAAAGGTGCGCACGGTCCGAACATCGGAATGATTCCGAGTATCGCGATAAAGAATGTCCAAATCCTCCGTGATGGCGCGTCGGCACAGTATGGATCCGATGCGATTTCCGGCGTGATAAATTTTCAAATGAAAGACGCTAACTCTGGTGCTACGTTGCGCACGCAATACGGTACCTATTACGACGGTGAACGCTCATACAAAATCGAAGGAAATGCCGGCATGATGTTTGGACCCGACGGCTTCTTTAATGTTAGTTTTGAGAGTACTTACAACGAAGCACTCTCCCGCGGACAAGAACGCTTTGACGCACAAGCACTTAAAGATTCTGGTGTTGAAGGTATTGGTGCTGACTCGCCGTTTTTAGATCATCTCTCTCAAACTTGGGGCCGGCCTCAAACTCAAAACCTCCTCGTCTTTTGGAATTCTGGACGCCCGATAACAGAAAATACAGATTTGTACTTCTTTGGAAACATGTCTCGTACCAGCGGTCGTTATCGTTTCTTCTATCGGAATCCTCAACATGTTACTCTAACCGCACTTGCGGAAGAGGGTTTCACCGGGCTTCCACAGGGATTCACACCCTACTTCGACGGTGAAACCGACGACTATTCCATGTCGCTTGGGTGGAAAGGTAGCAATAGATGGGATACGACATTCGACTTTAGTACCAGTGTTGGACGGAATGTCATCGACTTCACACTGAACAATACGATTAACCAGTCTATTGGCCTAAACGCAGATGGCGAACCCCGCCAGCGCGACTTTGACGTTGGTGCTCTGAAGCAATATGAATGGAACGTAAACGCAGATTTTGGACGTCCATGGATAAAAGATACTTACATGTCGTACGGCTTAGAGTGGCGTTTGGAAGTCTTTACTCTGTTCGCTGGAGAACCGGTGTCTTATGAAGGTGCTGGATCCAGTGGTTTTGCCGGCTTCCATCCACTTAACGCTGGAAAGTTTGACCGCCAAAATGTTAGTGGTTACCTCGAGTTAGAACGTGAGCGAGAAAGGCTGCTTTGGCAAATCGCTGCGCGGCTCGAAGCCTATGAAGACTTTGGAACGAACTTGAATGGTAAATTCGCTTTTCGATACAAATTTGAAGACCGCATCACGGGACGTGGCGCAATATCGACTGGATTTCACGCGCCAACACCAGGACAGATTAACATTCAGAAGGTGACCACGACGTTTGACACGAATGCTGGTGGACAAGTTGAACAGGGTCTTGTTAGTTCGGTCTCGCCACTTGCTATTGCAGCTGGTGGTAAAGCACTGCAAGAGGAAGAAGCGATAAATTACAGTCTGGGCGCCGTCGTCGATCTTGACGAAGTCTTCGAAAACGCACAGATGACCGTTGACGTTTATCTCATCGACGTTAAAGACCGGATTTACAAAACACAGACATTTCCCGTGGTTGATCCGCGAACCAGCATAGGCACGAATATCTCGTTCTATACAAATGCATTGGATATCCAATCGCGCGGATTTGACATCGTGTACTCCGTTCCGTTCGTCTACCAAGACTATATCAGTGATCTCAGCCTCGCGATAAACCACAACACGGTTGAGGTCGAGGGTCAAAGTCTCGTAAATGGCATCGCCCCCGTACCTGCCGCGGATATTGAAGACATCGAAAACAGCTACCCAAAACTGAAGATTATTTTCTCATCTACGACATACGTCTCGCCTAAGTGGGAAGTGATAGTACGTACCCACTATTACGGTAGACACTTCGACGAACGAGGACGTATCGGTGGTAGTCCTCCTACTAAGGAACTCGATGCTTCCTATTACTTCGACTTGATTTCCAAGTACCAAGTAAACGATCGTATGAATGTTGAAGTCGGTCTGATCAACCTATTTAACAACTATGTGGACACAATCGACGAGCCTTATGCTCATCGGCTGAACGTAGGTTTACCATACGCTCGTCGAACTGCCGCGAATTTTGAAGGTGGATCCATATACGCCACGTTCGGGCTACATTGGTAAGGAGTCTTTCTAACCACGAATCGTAGAAATAAATTCTGACGACGTAAGAGCAGGTCGTGTCTCCCGGCACGGCCTGCTTCTTTCTTTTATTGCTTACAAACTACCTACACACTAGCGAGTTGATAACTAAGCGCGATGCCGGAACTCATTGAGTACCCCGATCCAAACATCTATTCGGCATACGGTATCTATTTACTTCGCGGACACCATCCCCTCGTCCGAAAATTAAAACGATACTACAAACCAGTTTCGCACGGCACACGTGCTTGGGGTAGTAGTTTTCTCTTAATGGACTTTCTCAAACAACATCCTCCGAAGAAACGAGCGAGAATTTTGGATGTTGGGTGTGGTTGGGGGCCTGTGAGCGTCTATGCTACAGTCCAGTTACGCGCCAAAGTCACGGCGATCGATGCCGACGCAAATGTATTCCCGTTCCTTGATCTCCTCGCAGCATTAAACGATGTCAAGGTCGATAAGCTACACAAGAAATTTGATCAGGTCAAACGACCGTTGCTCGAGAACCAAGACCTGCTAGTGGGTTCCGACATATGTTATTGGGACGAACACGTGAAGCTGTTGTTCAATTTGGTGAACAGAGCAATAACCGCCGGCGTCACGCGCGTTGTACTGTCAGACCCAGGAAGAGCTAGTTTTTATCGATTCGTGGAACTCTGCGACAAGAAAAAGAACTGGGACGCGAAACTCGTGCGCTGGTACTCACTCGAACCGAATCGAGCTACGGGTGAAATCTTGGAGATTTCCCCACAAGGGACGTAATCCAACGACGGGTTACATTCACCCGTCTTATCAATTGTCGATAAATTCTTTTATCTGATCGGCAAGCGAGGTACACGCACTAGACTGGGTTCGTGCGATAAATGGAATGGGAACCACAACCGCGGGTACGAAACTCATTCCTTTTGACTCTGCACTCAATTTCCCGACCGAAATTTCCCGTTCGACGTCCCAAATAACAGCTTCGTAAACAGACTCTGCGCGCCACGACAAGAATCCAAAGCACGCAGGAATACCACCGGTCGCGACCGCACATTGAACTGACCCATTCTGATTAATCCGGGTAGTTGCACCGTCAATCCAAATGATGTAACGAATGCCCAACGTATCAATACGATCCTGAATCTTGGTATTGTCCGCAAAATTCTCTAAATCATCTACCTCGTCCGGTGCTATGCGCGGCTCAAACCACGGGTAAAACGCATCAATGAATTCTTGATTGGAGATAACTTCAATACCATCTCTACCCTTGGCTGTTTTCTCCGCGACACAGTCAATAAATGCTTGTTCGGTGTCATCGCCGGTTATAGTCGCTCGACGCAGAATCGCAATGATCTCGTCTTCCCCGATGCCAGTGTCTGCTTCTCGAAATTCTTCTTGAGTAGTCTGAATACAACCTTGTAGCCCAAAAGAGCACAGTAGCATGACGAAGGATGCTACAACTAAATTGAGAATCTTACTTTGCACTTTCTTCAATCTACATCCTCTGTTGTTGACGACATTGTGTTAAGTTCAATCCAGTCTTTGACTGTAAGCGGTATTCGACGAGGACTAAACCGCACGATAATCTCAGTACACGCACTTCTGAGAGCAGACTCCGTCGCATTGAGCACGGCTTCATTCGTTCTTTCCAACACGCTTCCGTAGTCTCGGCGATTTACTCGCCCGTAGCCTGGCACCGGCCATTTGTAAATGTAAGTACCATTGGGTTGCTGCAATAGTAGTTCGTAACGAATCCACACTTCGTAGAAATCTGTTCCGTTTTCCGCAGGAATAGTCAAGGTCACTCCAGTGACGTTGGGGTAAAACACTCCGTCGAGACGATCTTTACGATCGTCGTCCTCTGATTCCAAAGTGATCACCTCGTCAAATAGAGCACCGAGACTCTTTTCGAAGACCTGCTCTTGATTTTCACCAAGTTCTACAACGAAACTTTGTCGTCCCTTCTTGACATCGTGCACGAAATCTTTCAATTCGGGAGGATAATAGACACCGACTTTCATCGGAAAGGGATCAATCAGTGGATCTGGAATTGACACTCCAGATACTACGTGCGCGCCGCTCGCACATCCCCAGAGAATAAAAAGCACTGATAGGCAAGAAACACGATAGCACCACTTCTTCAATATGTCGTTTGTGTATTTCATTTCTCGCTACCCTTGTATTATAGGATGGTTTTTTGTCAAGGTCGTGGTAAACCTACGAAAGTACCATTATTACGCACGGTCAATTCGCGCATTAGCATACTCAGCTTATAGAACTCATACCCGCTGCCTGCACTGGGCACGTAAACTGGATTCGGAAATCCTATCGCGTGAATTCTAACTCTTCGATTACCGTGTTTGTCAGCCAAATTTATGGTGTCAACATAGTCAACCACTCGTTCAACGGATGGTCCCGTAAAGTCGTCTCCAAATACGTAAATGCTAATCCGTTTATTCGGGTCGTAGTAAGTTTCAATTGCCTTAGTGACACCTTCGACCGGACTAGAGTTTGAGTAAGTGTTCCAAGTACGCATTCGAGTAATAATTCTGTCCCGTCTACTCGGTGTATCCTGAAGCCAAATACCGGGCGGATCCCGACGAAATAAGGGCTCACCCATATCGTTCAGTACTTGAAGGCCTTTGACTTCCGGGTAGATGTTTAAAACTTCCACAAACTTTTGAACGACCCAATCCCATATTAGCTGCATACTACCTGAAGTATCAATAACAAATATGATAAATTCGCTATCTACAGGGATACCTCCTATAGTCTGATCTTTCCGTTCATAATCGACTCCTAAAAGCCGAATCATCTCCTGAGTCAATTGTTGTTTGGCATCTTTTAAGTCAGCTAACACTGCTTGTTGCTCGACTGTTAACTCTCGCAAATTATCAAATTTGCTGGTCAGTGCTAAGAGTTCTTCTTGCAGTTCGAGTAAATTCTGCAACTCGATTTCAAGATCTGTCTCCGTTTCGACCTTGACGCGTTCTAGTTCAGTTGTAATTCCCAATATTTCATTAATTTCTTGCTGTCGCCTTGCGAGTTCTGCTGCCATTTCCTCCAAGGAAGGCTCAAGAACTTCTGGCAGATCCTGCTTGGTGATCATCAACAGCAATATGATGGCACCAAATCCACAACAAATCACATCTAGAAAAGCTAAGCTAATCTCACTACCTGACCGCACTCTTCTCATGGCCAATCCTTCGACGGAGCCATATAGGTGCCAGCAGTGTTGTAGGATAACTCCCAAAAAGACCCCGATGCCCAAGGGTCTCCTTCAAAAGGAAACAAGATAGAGTTTATCGTGATGCCAGCAGGCAGTTCGACGAGTGCGTTGCGAAACAGTCGTATTCGCTGTTCCCCCGTGACGGTGGTACGACGCCTGCTAGCCGCACTGTCGTCCGTTGTTGGTAACCCGTCGGTAATTAAGAACACATTGTCCGGAAGTGGATTCATCCGAGCAATCAATTGAAATAAGTTTTTCAGATCAGTCGCGCCCGCAGGTGGAGTTTCACGCAATAACTCGATTGCTGTTTCAAGTGCTGGACCGTCAGTAGCGTCATGCCAATCGCCATTACCGACCACAAATTTTGCGTCTTCGTTAAAAGTGGCAATTTGCATGTCACTTTCAATGGGAATGTTCGCGACTAGCCACTCGACGGTATCAACCGCGCGTATCCACTTCTTTGAGTTCAGTTGCGCATCTTCACTCATATTCCGAAGTCGAACAACATTGACAATTGTGTCGTGCAACATACTAGCGGACGAATCGAGTGCGACAAGAATGTGGTTACCGCCTAAAAAGAGCCCGGTTAAATATTGTCGATCACCGGTGCCAGCTATCTCAATCGCGGTAGGCCGTCGTGATTCAAGACGAACCTTTTCCCTTTTAAGTTCCTCTTCCCTTGATTCAATTTCACTCCTCAGCTCTTCCTCTGATTCGCTCTGATCTAATGCTTGTCGTTCTATTACTTCAACTTCTTCAAACGTATCATCAACTTCACTCTGGATGTTCTCCACCTTTTCTATCGCATCCGCGAGCTGGCTTTTCAATTCTGCCACAATTTCTCGAATTTCGGCTAACTTTTTCTCTTCCTCTTCTTGCTTGTGCTCTAGGAGACGCGCCTGAGCCAGCTGTTCTTGATTTGCTGATTCAATCACTTCCGAGGTGTTGTGATCGATGATCAGAAAGATCAGCACTACCGCACCGAAACCGCCTGCCATAATGTCAAGAAACGACAGTAAAAAGACGTTGATTTGACGCTTTCTCGGTCGTTTCATATCTTCAACTTTGGACGGTAATCAACTCATAATGACGATCTAGCACCGAAATGCGATCACCAAGTTGAACAAACAGCTCCGCTTCGACTGGAGTTCCATTCACTGCGATAGGTGCGGAGTCTCCGATCTTGAGAGCCGTACCCTGGGTACGTTGTTGCAATGTGAACAGCTGAGATTCGCCCAATTCACCAATGTTGACAGTGAACTCAGGACCTATTGGATACGCGGTAGCTTGATGCAAAATGTGCGTTGGTTGAACTAACGGATCCGATTGCTCCTCTTCCTGATGCTGTTCATCCGACTTACTTGACGCGTGCTTCAACAAGGTCGTGTGCAGGGAACATTGATCAGAGTCTGAACGATCTCCTAGAGCCAACGTAAGAGCATCAGACGTGCTGCTAAACGTACTAACCGAGTAGTTTCGACCATCCTGCGTCAAAGCATCTGCTAATCCAGGTAACCCATAAGTTGCGTGCGAGAGCACAAGGTCTTCGTCCGCGGTGAGAAGACTTAACGCCGAAGCATAGCGATCTTGTGCCGCTTCAACAGTTTCAGCTTTAGAAATCTCTACTTGCCGTGTAGTTCCACGATACTGCGCGTCAATAGTTGAATTGCCTTCGGAAGATCGAACAAAAGCTAATATCTGATTAAAAATTTGCTGCTCAGTTTCGCCGAACTTGCGTGGGTCAAATCGAGAGCTCGCAAGAAATTTCTCCGCTACCATCCGAATCCACGTATTTGTCAACGGAAGTATCCCAAGTTGTGGTGTAACTGACACTCGTTCGCGAACAACTTCATTATTAACTTTTAAGTGCGTGATCACGGTACGTTGCATACCGACACTTACGAAAGCTATAGCTCCCGATCCGTCACACGAAAGCGCGCCGGCAACCCCCAGATCAACAAAATCAATGACGTTGTAGCCTGCTTTTAAGGCGATACCGTAAAGTAGTCTCAATTGTTGCTCAGTACGATCACTAGGTACCACGATTAAGACTTCATCTTTGTCCTGCAGATTACTTTGCTTTTTAATGTGAAGTAACTGTTGGTAGACAAGGTCGGCTTGAGTTTCGACCGCAAAACCCTTAGGTTCGACGTGACTCTGATCCAGCAGGTTCCAATACTGCGTATGAACTCGCGCAGGAAATAACTTTGCAACTTTGAGCGCAGCCTCTCCAAACGAAAGTTCCTTAACTTCTGCCCAAGCTATACCAGGTTCCTGGCAAAAAATTTCACCGTCCTTACTTAGACAGATTTCAGTATCGTCGAGTTCTAGAATCCACATACTAGCGTACCTGTAGATGTCGAAGTAAATTTTCGTCGCACCAAGACTCAATGTCGATTACCATCTCTTCCTGATATCGTTGAAGTTGATGCACAAAAAACATGATCACAATACTTATCACTAACGCAACAAGAGTAGAGTTAAACGCGATTCCCAAATTTTCAGTGACCCCAGCAATCGAACCTTGTTGGAACACTTCTTGTGCGAGATTAAGCGCACCGCCAATACCACGAACTGTTCCGATAAAACCGATAGAGGGAATGGCCCAAGAAATGTAGCGAATCATCGCAAGTTCACTGTCTAAACGATCTGCTTCACCCTCACACACGGTTTTTACCGCTTCGGAGGCATGTTGTATTTGTTGAGTAGATTCAAATCGTTGAAGGGCGGTTATGACCGCTCGTGGTAGTAGCGTGTCGCGGGACTTTCCGGGAAGAGATTGAACAGTTCGCATATGCACCCGGGCATCTTCCGGTAAGACGCTGGTACCCTCGGCTATTTTCACCAAATCCTGTTTCGTGAGACGGTGTTGTAATCGAGCACTTATAGCCTTAGTCGCCATAATGGCAAAAGCCCAGAACATTAGGATAAAACAAATTTCCTGCTCGTAATCTTTGAGAATGACGTAAATCGACCGTTTGATCTCATAATCGTCTATTTCATTTTCAACGGCTTCTTTGCGTTCCTCAAGAACAACGTTGGCATTAGGTCGAATCACAGATTCGTAGAAAGTGTGCACGACCAGCACCGCTACGACAAGCGCTAATAGTTGAGTAATGAAAGATGTGGTAAATCGTTTGTTCAAAGTTGTGCCTTAGCGTCAAATGTCGACAGGGAAAGGAATAGGAACGTCTTCCGAAAGTTTCTCTGTTGGAACAAAAACGTCATCATCAGAGTCGCTCTCTTCCGCAGTTTCATCAGTGCTCGTGGTGTCTTCTGTGTTTGTGTCTTCTTCGGAACTAATGTCTACCGCTGATCTCGTGTCCGTGTCGGTTTGTTCAGATGCGTTGATTGATGCGTCTTCTACATTAGATTCTGAAGTCTCTGGAGTTTCAACTTCTTCGGTATCTTCGGTGCTCTCGTTCGATGTACTTTCTGCTACTTCAGTAGTATCGGAATCTTCTGGAGATTCTTCTTGTCCGAAAAACTGTATCGCAAAAAGAACCATTGCGACCACAATAGCAATTCGAACAAACGACTCTTGTGTGTAAGTAGCGTTAGAGGATGTTGCTATCACACTATTCCTTTTTAGCGTATCTAGCGATCCTGAATCCAACATCGTATCGGCCGTCCGTTCCATAGTCTCGGAATGACAAACGCAGGTCTGTAAGATCACCGTGCAGATAGCTTGAACCTCGCATCACACGATACTGCCCCTGACGTGGACCTAAGTTTTCGACCACGCTATTTACTTCCGGAATGTCATAAAAGTCATGAACCCATTCAGCTACATTTCCGCCCAAGTCATGTATTCCGTGCTGGTTTGGTTCAAACGTACCTACTTCAGCAGACACTGTGTAATTGTCGTTGTATCCATGAATCGGTCTACCATGAATGTGTTGCGCAGCAATGTCCGCAAAATTTCCCCATCGATCATCAGGCGGTGTATATTCTGATCCCCATGGAAATTTAAGCAGGTCTTGTTGCTCGGAGATGTGGCGCGCCGCCCAACTCCATTCCGCTTCTGATGGTAAACGATAGCCAAGGGACTCGCGTCTTATGCCAACAACCGTAGCGCCCTGAACTATATAGAAGGGTTCTAAATCCTGTTTCATCGACAAATAGTTGCAGTACAGCGCGGCTTCGTTCCAAGGTACATTAACAACGGGCTGTTGATCTCTATCGAGGTTGTGTCCGTGGTAATCTCCAGAATCATGAGCCGGATTGAATTTACGATAGTCCGCATTGGAAACTTCATACTTACCTATATAAAACAATCGACTGAGTTGTGTAGTACGGAACGGTTCGTTTGCCCTTCTGCCCGGTTGTGATCGCGAAGCCCCCATGAGTATGGCAGTAGGTTGCAAGAGAACGAGTTCTTGGCCATCTGGAGTGAATCTGTTCTGCTTTAAATATTCAACCTCTGCTTCGGCTATAGTGAGTAAGCGAACCCTTTTAACTTGAGCTTGGCCTGGACGCACCGCGATTTCTTCTGCCCAGCCAGCGTACCCTTCCTTAGAGATCTCAAATCGATGACTAACCGCGTGAAGTGTTACCTTCCGATCTGCAGGCAGTTGATAAGGCTTACCATTAACGAACAAGTCGACGTCTTCAGGATCGGTGATGAATTCAATTTCACCCGTTTCTTCGTTCAATTCGACCGCCAAGGAAAACTCTTGTCCTGGGTCCAAAGAGACTGTTTGTTTTTCTACGTGATACCCAGCAAGTAACACTTCAACTTCTAAGTCTTCATTGGGCGCTACTTCTACACCACGCAACGGTGTTGTTCCCTTAAATTCACCATTAATCGTGACACTTGCGGACGAAGGTGATGAATCGATAGACAGAGCTCCTTGTACTGGGTTCAATTGAACATGATTCAATGTTCGCTGCTCTCCGGCTTCAACTCGAATTAGGTCCTTCCAAGGAGCATATCCAGGAAGTTTGACCGATATTTCGTGGTCGCCCGCTAATATTTCCGCAGGACCAGGTGTTGTAAATTCCGTGTCTTGACCGTCGACTATAACCGAAGCTCCAACAGGCTGTGTGGGAATTGTTATTTCGCCCCAATTTGGTGCCAAGTCTAGGTGTACACTTTGCTCGTTAGCCATACCTTTTACGTCAAGCGTCTCGCTAGCATCCTGATAGCGGGGAGCCGTGAGCAAAAAAGTTGCCTCACCAGCAGGGACTTCATGGGAAAGTGGGGTTTGTCCTAGCTGTTCTCCGTTGTACCAGACTGACGCACCAACGGGAGTTGCTGTGACATGAACAAGTCCGGGTAAACGCTTAAAGGTAATGGGAATGGTTTGCTGACTCCGTCTACCGACTTCGATGACTTGTTCAACATCGTAATAACCAGACACTTGGCCGCGAATGTTATACTCGCCAGGTCGTAGGAGATACCGCGCGCCCGTCTTAAAACGCAGTCCGTCTAGAATTTCGATTTCCGCTCCTGCTACATTGGGTTCTAATTTCACCGCTTTTGCGGTGAAAATAAACCATAGTGCAAACACTACAAAAAGAGTTATTAGTGCGGCAATGACCTGTACCCAAGAAATGATTCGCGCGCGTCGGGGTGGCCGAGAGCGTGTGGGCTCAAAGGAGTCAGGTTGCAGTAAAGTGTTTGGGACACCACGATCGGTCATGTCAAAACACCTTTAAATTTGTTCTTCACAAACTATGGAAACCGGTTCCATGTCTTGTTGCACGATAATGGTCTTTCTTATATCGACCCAACCATCACGGCTTCCGTGCAAAGTGTATCGGCCAGGTCGCAACGACAATTCGTGTCGCTGAAACGATCCGATACGATGGCTCGTAGTAAGTGTTACCTCGGTAATGTCGTCCGAAACCAGTACTACGGGTAAGTGCGTCCCTGCATAACTCACTAAGTCAGTAAAGTTCTGTAGCAATCGGTCATATTCATCACTGTGGCCGCGATGGCTTTGTGCCGTTTCCAGAGTTTCCTTTGCCTCGTCGTAGCTTTCGTCCGCGGACAGTGCGTGTGGATCTTTCAGCGTGGTGTTCATTTGATTTATAACAGAAACTATCTCAAACACTCTTTGTTTGCCTTCGTTAGCGAATTGCAACGAATTGTCAAGTTCTAGTGCTTCGTCATATATCTTCAACGCACCCCGCATATCCAGCTCATTCTCTTTCTCCAATCCGGCAATTCGCAATGCTTCAATCTTCGCAGCAATTCGCGCTCGATTGACCTGTTCTAAACCGGTCTTGGCGGCAGTGTTCTCCGGGAAATCGGCGAGAATTTCACCGAATATCTGCTCCGAAACATCAAAGTTGTTAGCAGCTAATTGCTCATGTGCCGCTGTAAGCGCATCGTTAAGATCTTGCGAAGTAATGTAGCCTAAGATTTTGTCCCGACGCTCTGAAAGCCCCAGTGTCAGCGGATCAAGTTCTGATGCTTCGTTCAAGTGTTCAAGAGCTTGAGCCCATTCCTCCTTTAACACCGAACGATCACTCTCACGGATGAGCTCATTGACCCTTGGTAACAATTCCACTCGATCAAGCTTAGCTAGCACTTCCCGATTAAGTGGTTTGATTGCTTGAGCGCGCGATAACGAATCCAAAGACGTTTCATAATCGCGATCTTGCAACGCCGCAACACCCTGTTCAAACCAATGATCAAACTCGGTGTTCATATCGTCCATCAACTGTTTTATCTCTTGCAAAGCCAATGCATACTCGCTGTTGGCATCGTCAAACAGACGTTCACCAAAGAGCGCATCGCCGTTGTTCGCCCGTGCTAGGATCGCATCGTATTTCGCCAAATGGACTTCGGTCCCAAATTTATTCGTATCAAAGATGTCTTGATACTCGGTAAATTCGTCGATGATGACCTGTGCTGCTTCCCGCGCCCGTTCTTGCTGGGAGTCTTTGAAGGGAGTGCTAACATCACGATTGGATCGATTGTTACCGTTAGAAATACTTCCGTCAGGACCAGCTGTCAGACCTTCAGAATTAGGCGCAATCCAGTCTCTAGGAGCCAGAAACCAAAAGGCTATAGCTATACCAAGCAACCCCAGCACAGCCAGCATGTTTAGCTGGCTACGGTTCGGTTTTACAAATCGAAAACGTTTGGAACGTGTGCTACCAGCAAGCTTGGGTTGAACCGGTTGTAGAACCACCGGTTGGTTTTTGTCATTCGGAGGCCGGGATGAATTCGTCAGTGGTATCTTCCTCAATTGATTCATCCGGGGTCTCTTCTTCCGGGATGTTTCCTAGCTCTTTCTGATAATTTTTGCGAATGATCTCGATGACTCTTGCGAACTGTTCAGCGTACGTCCCTTGTGTTGAAATGGTCGAATTTTCTAACTGGATGATCATTGGGCTGATCTCACGTCCCGCGCTGTCCCCAAGTTCTTGTAACCTCTCTTGATGAACTTTCGCGTTTGCACGATCTTGGATGCCTCCGAGGATTTCGGTTGCTCCACCAATTACACCCGCATACCCGGCAATCTCTGTCAGACCACCACTTTGACGTTGGGCGAGCGCACTAATCACGGCAAGGACGATTCCAGAACGCAAACGCGCCTTTGAACGCGCCAGCTCCTCGCGCATCGCAATCGCTTCACCATACGTGCCTTCACGCCAGTGTCGGTAAGGATCTTCCATGTCATTTGCAAATTGGTCGAAATATTCGTCCAACTGATCAATGACGCCTTGTTCACGTACGAGCAAAAGACGAACGTCCCCCATGGTAGGGTCGTCAGAAGACGGTATTCGCTTTAATGTATACCGACCATCTCGTTCTTCGATGACATAGTCACCAAATGCCTCCGGAACAATCTCTTTGCCATACCGTACCAATGTTGTCATACGAATTTCGTGAATGTCTTCGGGCGACAAGGACTCCTGGTATTCAAGTAATTTATTCGACAACGTCTTATAGTTGGTCTGAAAAGGATCAATCTCAGCCGGTACGTCGGGTTCATACGAATACTTACTCGCGTACGAGTCAAAGACTTCATCAATCCAAACGACCCCGCGTGAATCAGTCACGTTAATCTCCAACACCTGTCGCTCACCGTTGGAGTGCACGATGCGCCCTCGGATGAGAAGATCAACCGCTAGGCTGGGTTCAGGAATTGCCCGTACGGCCCCCCAATTGCCGGTAGCCTGAAGATAATCCTTGGTGTAATTCGCGATCCAGTTCGCTTCAGCGCGTCGGACTTCCGGAGTAATGTTTGCTTCGATAATGTCGTCGTAGTCTTCCGGTATGTTCGGATCGAAGACCACGATACCAACGTCTAACAATTGGTCTTCCGGGATGGGCTCACTCGCTTGCTTGGGCGGTTGCATGTCAACTCGACGGACAATCACCGTCGAGCATCCCAGCATGCTTAGGGTTACGAGCGCGAGGAGGGCAACGCGTACTACTTTCATTTCAGCCCATCCACGTACTTCTCATATTCGTCCCATAATTTCTTCTTCAGTTCTGGATCTTCTTCGGCTAATGCTGCTTCTTTCATTTGGCGCGCGATAACTTGCTCATCTCGTGCATCAGGAGTGTCTTTAGCACTTTCCTGTGGTTCTGGGAAATCAGCTTCTTCTTCATCCTCCCCTCCACCTGTGCCTTGATTCTGTTCGTCCTCCGATGCTACGTCTCCGGCTTCAACATCGTCGATTTCTCCTGTACCCATTTCTTCACCCTCGCCGGTCTCAAGAGAAACAGCTCCCGCTAGCTCATCATTAACACGTTCGTTCGCCGCATTTCGCTCACTTAAAATTTCACCGTCAAGATCGCCGAGCACCTGTTGCATCTCATCCTCTCCGGTACCACCCTCAGAATCGCTCTCATCTCCCTCTTCGTCGGCATTACCTTCTTCGCCAGAATCTCCGGCGTTTGGATCCGGAAGTTGATTACTTGTTTCCCAGCCACCACCTTCACTACCGTCGTCGCCGGGTTGCATCGTCCCGTTGCTATCACCAGATTGGTCGCCTTCTGGTTGTCCTTCAGGGTCTCCGCCTGGAAAGCCAGAGTCGCCCGAAGGCATATCCATACCTCCGCCGCCTGAATTCTCTTGGTTCCCCTGTCCCCCGTCACCAGATTCTGGTGAACCTCCGTCACCATCACCGGAATCGGGGCTATTTTGTCCACCGGGTGAAGGAAGTCTCGGCATTGACGGACCTCCACTCGAGGAGTCTGGTGAAGGGATCGGGCTTGGTGGTTGCGGTATCGACGGTGTACTCGGCGCGGGTGTCCCCGGTGTCGGCAAAGACGGTGTTGGAATTGATGGTTGTCCACCACCTGAGGGTTGAGGTGTCCCACCACCTGAGGGTTGCGATGTAGAGGATGACGGAGACGGAATTCCCGCAGTCGGTGAGGATGGAGACGGTACCTGGATTTCCGGAAAAGTGGATGGTACACTTGCCATACAGCCGCTCAATCCTGCGATTGCAAAGATTAACAAGACTACTTTCGCAACCAATACAGTGCCCAAAAGTCGGCTCAGGTCGCGAGAAACCCCTATGAACTTCAAAGAATCAAACTTTGATAACCTGTCAAATCGATTTGCCATGTTTCGACCTCCTCGCGCACGGTGGTACTTTTTGGTAGACAAGTTTATGTCCCCTTTAGTTCCGTGCGTCGCATACTCCTAGTATTTTATTTTTTGCGTCTCCAACCGCATCATAAACTTCGTCCTACTCACCTTTTGGATAGAACACGTACGAATGACGCACCACGACGTTGTTACGCGGCCTCGGTTCATTGTTCAAAAAGCGAGGACGATAAATCGCGTTCATCAAAGACTTTTCGAAGTCTTTGACATGATCACTTTGCGGTCGCGCAAAGTCTAATTGTACTTCATTAACGCGCCCGGTTTCGTCGACGGCGACTGTAAATCCAACTTCGCCAGTGATGGGCTGGGTCGACAAACTTAGCCGCTGTGGCTCTGGACTTGTCGACAACGGCAGAAACAGAGGTACCGGATCAAAAAATTCCCGCATTAGAAAGTCTGAATCTGTGGAATCCTCAAATGTTTCCAAAACATCTCGATAAATTACTGCCGCTTGAGAATTTTTTTCAAAGAGCGTAAACCAATCGGCAAGAGCAAGCTTTGCGCGAGCAATGGATTCAGCGGTACTGTCCGGTCGTTCGATTTCAATTTTCACCAGTTCTATCAAGGTATCCTCGCCGGATTTGAAGTCGTTGACTTTCGCGAAATACGTAAATGGTGTGTCATCCGCCCAGTAAAGTACTGGTATTCTGGATTGCACCGGTCCTAGCGAACTCAGCGGACGGAATCGCTCTAAACGATAGGTGTTTGCTAACCCCTGTAATGCTCGAATGTTCTCCGGACTAGTTCGTTCCAAGTGGTGTTTAACAATTTCGGTCGCGTACTCATACAGCCCACGTGCAGCAAACACGTTGTAAATCAACACATACCAGTCGGCGAGCATGAAAATAGATGGCAGTAATTCAACAGAAAACGGTTCAAACTGTTTGTTGTAAATCGAGAAGATGTACTCGTAGCTGTCATTCGCATCCCCGATGTGACCAATCTCGTAGTAGGTTTCAGCTTCGCGGTGAACAGCCTCTACTTGTTCAATCGAAGTGAGTCCGTTGTTTATTCTGGCTACTTGTCGGGCTCGCTCATAAGCCTCGATTGCTTCGACGTATCGTCCCAATTTGCGGTGGGCATCACCAACCACTATAAGCGGTTTTACCAGTGCCGCATCGTACTTTGTAGCATTTTCCTCGATTTCGTCGATGACTTCCGCGGCGAGTGTGAGTACTTCCTCTGCTTCGCCAGCCTCAATGCGGGCAAGTAGTTTACTGGGTTCAAGGACTTGATCAGCATCAGCATCTGCCCCCGTTGAAGCGTTCAATGGAGATAGCGATTCCTCATGAGAATCTGACGATACAGTGATGGTAGCAAGCAGTACCGAACAAAACAATCCATTTCGCATCGTCAGTAATGCGTTCAATGCGGGTGATCCAATCATCTACGTGTTCGCCATAATCAGGAATACCAAATCTTTTGTCCTATACAACAATCAAGCATAATCAACGAAGTGAATCACGCTTGATCTGAAGTATGAAAACGGGTACCAATCCAAAGCACTAACACAAGCAAAATATCAACCTATGTCTACCACCGAGTACGAACATTTCGCCGATACACGAGGACTCGTTTGTCCAGAGCCGCTTATGATCGTCCGGAATAAAGTTCGAACGATGAAGACTGGCGAGCGCTTACTGGTGCTAGCCACTGATCCAAGTACCGATAGAGATTTTAGAAATTTCTGTCGCTTCATGAAACATACGTTGGAACTAGCAGAAGTTGCGAACGGAGAACACAAATATGTTATACGAAAAGGCTTGCTAGAAACGTCGTGAAAAAAACGAGGTTGAAGTACATGTAACTAGATAGTTTCAGCCAACACTCATCAAGTATTTGGTAAGACATTGGAAAGAAGAAAAAGTCGCGAAAACGCCGTCGACGCTTTGAATTTCCACGAAATAGTCCTTACTCTTTTCCCAATCCCGAATTCGAGCGGAACCACCCAAGTTGGAAGACATACAGTACCGAGATATCGTTCATGTGGTTCAGCCAACAAATCTGTCGAACACATCCCAACGCATTAGTGTCGTAGGTTTCAAATGTGTTGAACACACACCCACAGAAAAATCTCTACACTACATGATGAAATGGTAGAAACCGCCGATGTAGTCGTTATTGGGGCTGGCGTAGTAGGTCTTGCCGCAGGCCGCGCGTTTGCACGACTTGGTCGAGATGTTTTGGTACTCGAACGGAACAGTACCATCGGTGGAGAGACGTCTAGTAGAAACTCCGGTGTCATTCACGGTGGTATTTATTACCCTAATAAATCTCTCAAAGCACATCTTTGCGTTCGTGGAAAACAGTTGTTGTATGCTTTCTGCGAGGAATACGATGTCGAGTATAAGCGTTGTGGAAAGATCATCGTAGCGACAGATCAAAGTGAGTTACCACAGTTACGCAATCTAGAACAACGAGCACTTGCCAACGGCGTAGATGACCTACACCGATTAAAGAAACAAACGGTACAGCACTTGGAACCGGAGATTAGATGTGAAGAAGGTCTGCTCTCTCCCAGCACTGGAGTGGTCGACACATCCACTCTGTTAGCTCGCCTGCAAGCTGACTTGGAAATCCATGGAGGCGAGCTTGTACCAAATACTTTGGTAACCGGTCTTAGTTACTCAAAGGAAATCTGTTTGGAGGTGGAAGACTTGCTGTTGAAACCAAAGTTAGTAATCAATTGTGCAGGGTTATCCGCTTCCTCGCTCGCGCGAGATCTTGGTATTAACCACGAGCAATTTTTTGCTAAAGGACACTACTACGAGTACAGGCTTCATAGCATCAACAAGCCTTTATTCAAACACTTGATTTACCCGATTGCCACTTCAGAGACAATTGGCATCCACATTACCGTGGATGTCCACCACAACGTGAAATTTGGACCCGATGTACAGTGGATTCAAGACGTCAACTATGAATTTGATGAGTCTCGAAAAAGCGTGTTCGTAAACGCTATAAAGCGATACTATCCTAATCTCGTAGAAGACGCTTTAAGACCGAGTTACACTGGAATTCGAACCAAGCTAGTGTCTGAGGGACAAGGTTTTGCCGACTTTCGAATACGCGGACCAAAAGAAACGCAGATACCTGGTTACATCGAAGCCGTTGGTGTTGATTCGCCTGGACTCACATCTGCGTTAGCTATCGGGGAGTATCTTGTTGCGCTCGATAGCGATTGACTCAGGTTACTTCTGACTGTACGTTGCTAAAAATGCTCCGATGCTTTCACTAGCTGAAAACAGTTCTGCTCGTTTTGACAAAAACACGATGCGGAAATGGTCTGGTGTAGGATAGTTGAACCCCGTTCCTTGAACAACGAGAATTTTCTTATCCATTAGTAAGTCATAAACAAACTTTTCGTCGTCGTAAATTTTGTACTTGTTGGTGTCGATGCGAGGAAACAGAAAGATTGAACCCTTAGGTTTAAAACAGGAAATACCGGGTATCGAACTGAGCGACTCATAGGCCGCGTTGCGTTGTTCGTAGAGAATTCCACCTGGACACGTTTCATCAAAAATCGCTTGATACCCTCCTAGTGCCGCTGGAATGGCGTGTTGCACGGGCACATTCGGACACAGACGCATGGATGCAAGCGTGTCTAAGCCGTCAATGAAGTTCCGAGCGCGTACAAGTGCGCCGCTTACCACCATCCATCCAACCCGAAAACCGGGAACATGGTAAGCCTTTGATAAACCATCAAACGTTAGTGTTAATACGTCGTCATCTATCGATGCCATTGGTACATATTTAGCATCGTCGTATAAAACCTTGGAGTAGATTTCGTCAGCGAAGACAACAAGGTTTTGCTGTCGAGCCCAACTCGCCAATGAAGAAAGTAGACTGTATTCGTATACCGCTCCAGTCGGATTGTTCGGGTTAATCACCACGATCGCTTTAGTCCGCGATGTGGTCTTTGCTTTAATATCCTGTAAATCTGGACACCAATCAGCTTCCTCATCGCAACGATAGTGCACAGGAACTCCTCCTGCTAATAGCACCGAAGCGGTCCACAATGGGTAATCTGGCGCCGGCACGAGTACTTCATCGCCCGGATTGAGCAACGCCTGCGTCGCCATTACGATCAATTCGCTGACACCATTCCCAAGATAAACGTCATCGACATCGACGTTTGGAATGCCTATTCGCTGGCACTCATGCACGACCGCGTTGCGCGCCGTGAATATTCCCTTCGCGTCTTCATAGCCCTGAGACCTTGGTAGTTCGTGTATTACCGCCCGCAACACGGACTCCGGTGCTTCAAAACCAAATGGTGCAGTGTTGCCGATATTTAGTTTGAGAACGCGATGACCTTCTTGTTCTAATCGTCGAGCCTTTTGTAGGACTTTTCCACGAATTTCATAACGCACATCGCGGAGCTTTTCTGCTTTCTCTACTCTTGCTCTCGAACTTCGTCGTTTGAGAGGTTGTACGTCAGAAATTGGATGGTCTGAGGCTTGCATGGTAAATATCAAATTTTCCTAAAATGGTTATAAAATTCTAAATCCAAGTCAGTATGCCGAAGTGTCCTGAGACACGAACGGTGACATAGATATATGACCGATACTCCAAAAACAAAAGCACCCTCCTCGGAAGAGCTCACTAATCTTGAGTTCAAAGTTCTACGCAAACAACACACGGAACGTGCTTTTTCCGGTGCATATTGGGACACCAAAGTAGCAGGGACATACGTGTGTAAAGGGTGCGGCACACCATTGTTTTCCTCCACGACCAAGTACGATTCAGGAACAGGTTGGCCGAGTTTTTTTGCACCGATCGACGCTGACGCGATTGGTACGCAAGTAGACCGGTCTTTGTTCGCGACCCGCACCGAAGTGCACTGTGCTCATTGTAAAGGTCATCTAGGTCATGTATTCAATGATGGACCTCAACCGACGGGGCTGAGGTACTGCGTGAATTCAGCATCATTATCTCTTGTCGCAGACGAACCAACCAACGAAGAATAACTAGAAACTAGAAACCAGCTGCCGCGCCTTCTTTGCGGTGATCTGAGGCGCCACAATAGCCATCTTCGAGACGCAAGATTAATTGTGCTCCACCGAAGAGATCGACATCTCGACTAACTTGTACAGTGTGCCCGCGTTGACGTAGTTCTTGAATCGACGGATTGGGAAAACCTTGTTCAAGGACAATTTCGAAGTTCGGGGAAACATACCACCTTGGTGCATCCGATGCGGCTTGTGGATTCTCGTTGTGATCAAAAATTCTTGAAATCATCTGCACATGACCTTGATGCTGCATGTGTCCACCCATGACTCCAAACGCTAGTTCAGGAGTTTCATCGCGTGTAACAAAACCCGGGATGATCGTGTGGAAAGGACGTTTCGTCGGTCCGACTTCATTCACATGACCTGGTTCAAGAGTAAATCCGGCACCACGGTTTTGCATCGCTATTCCAGTACCTTTAATGACGATGCCGGAGCCAAAGCCTTGGTAATTTGATTGGATGTAGGATACCATCTTTCCAGCTGCGTCCGCTGTCGTTAGGTAAACAGTGTCCCCCCCAAATTGCGGGACGTTTGGCACTACCGCTGCTCGATCATCGGCAATCTTCTCTGCTAGTTGGTCGAGTACGTCGTCTTCAAGTAGTTGTGCAGCACTAACGTTCATGTAGGCAGGGTCAGCAAAGTACTCAAACGAAGCTCGTATTGCGATCTTCATTGCCTCTACTTGGCGATGCGTCCAATCAGCAGTAAAAGGTTCAAGTTTTCGAGTCGATAATCTATCCAATATCCCCAGCGCAATTAACGTCGCAAGCCCTTGCCCGTTTGGTGGAATTTCATGGGCTGTAATTTCACCATAAGATTGAGTAATCGGAGCACACCACGTGGCTTCATGTGAATCAAAGTCAGCGTGTTCCAACAGCCCACCCTCAGACTTCGACTGCTGTAGGATGCGATCACAGAGTGTCCCGCGGTAGAAAGCCTCGCCCTTGGTTTCCGCAATTAACGCAAGTGTTTCAGCGAATTCAGGTCGTGCAAACAGTTCTCCCGTAAGTGGTGCTCGGCCCTTTGTTAAGAAGTGTTCGCAAAAATTTTTATAGAGTTTGAAGTTAACCGCCGCACGTGCCCAGTGATAGGCTGTGCGTCGACCAACGTGAAATCCCTTTTCTGCGTATTCGATTGCAGGCCGAAATAGATCTGCGAAGGGCAAATCACCATATCGTTCCGATAAAGCAACCCAAGCACTCACCGCACCCGGTACAGTTACCGAATCCCACCCACTGTTCGGCATGGAATCATAATGATGAAAATGACTTCGATCCCATCGACGAGGCGAACGACCTGACGCATTTAATCCAGCAAGCTGGTTTCCATCCCAAAGAATCGCAAACGCATCACTCCCAACACCATTCGAACACGGCTCAACTACAGTCAGTGTGATCGCCGCCGCTAGTGCGGCATCAATGGCGTTGCCACCACGGCGCAGTATTTCTATTCCAGCCTGGGTAGCGAGAGGTTGCGACGTCGCAACAACGTTCCTTGCAAAAACCGGATCGCGGCGTGAGGAATACGGTAAGTCCCAACAGATGTCATGATGTCGTACCACAAGAGTCTACCGACCTTGCCACTTAGGAGTTCGCTTGGCAGCAAACGCTCGTGGACCTTCTTTGAAATCTTCGCTCTTAATCAATTGCTCAACTGATTCGTAGCGAGTAGACATGGCTTCCTCCAGAGACTCCGTTGACATACTCCTAAGAACAACATCTTTGCTGGCGCGAATTGACAAAGGGGCACAATCTAAAATTTGATTCACCCACTCGTCGACGGCCGACATTAGCTCTGCATGCGGTACAACCTCGTTGACAAACCCCAACTCTGATCCTTCTTGAGCGGTGACTGTCCGCCCAGTGAGAATCATGCCTAACGCTCTCTTCATCCCAATCTGTCTGGGCAATCGTTGCAGACCGCCCGCCAGTGCGGCTAGTCCAAGCCGGGGTTCCGGTAATGCGAAGATAGCTTTATCGGAAGCAACAATCAAATCACAGAACAGTGCGATTTCAAAGCCACCACCCATCGCAGGCCCGTTGACTGCAGCTATTACGGGTTTAGTGAGATCAAATCTTGACGTTAGTCCAGCAAAGCCCTGTTCTGGAAACACAATCGCGTCAAATTCAACCTGCTCCCGCAAGTCGTTACCCGCACAAAAGGCTCGGCCTTCTCCTGTTATTACTGCAATCCACAACTCTTCGTTGTTGGCGAATTCGTCGAATACGTCCGACAATTCTTGGTGTGCCGGTGGGTGTAACGCGTTCAATCGTTTCGGTCGATTGAGTGTCACAGTGAGTACATGGTTCCGAATGGAAACCTTACAAAATTTTGTCATCCTTTTTGCTCGTGAAGTTTGAGTTACTTTGTGCGATCGATTGTCAAAGCAGCCATAAAAGCCTGCTGCGGTACTTCGACTCGACCGATCTGCTTCATTCTTTTTTTGCCTGCTTTCTGTTTTTCCAACAACTTTCGCTTGCGAGTGACATCTCCGCCATAGCATTTTGCCGTTACGTTTTTGCGCAGTGCTTTGACGGTAGTTCGAGCGAGAACTTTTCGTCCAATAGCGGCTTGTATCGCGACATCGAACATCTGTCGCGGGATTACTTCTTTCAGTTTTGATGTGACAGCTCGACCGCGTGACATCGCGGCATCTTTGTGCACGATAACGGCCAGACTGTCAACACGTTCTTCGTTGATCAAAATATCGAGCCGTACGAGCGGTGCTGGTTCAAAACGACTGAAACCGTAGTCTAAGCTCGCGAATCCACGACTGGCAGACTTCAGCCGATCGAAAAAGTCTACAACAACCTCGCTCATCGGAATGTCATAGATCAACGATACCTGAGTGTGCGTGACTTGCATACTCCGTTGGGTGCCGCGGCGTTCCACACAGAGTTCAATAACGTTGCCTATATACGATTGCGGAACCAGGACGTTAACCGTAGCGATCGGTTCTCGAATCTCGACGATGTCTTTCAACTCGTCAAGGTGAGACGGATTGTGGATCAGCACTGCGTCTTCGTTTCGCAGGAGTACTTCGTACACGACTGAAGGGGCAGTAATTACTAGATCGAGTTCATACTCTCGTTCCAATCGTTCTTGCACGATTTCCATGTGGAGCATGCCTAAGAAACCGCATCGATACCCAAATCCGAGAGCATCTGAGTTTTCTACTTCGAAATGCAATGCGGCATCGTTCAAACGGAGCTTTTCTAACGCGTCCCCCAAGGCAACATAGTCATCAGCGTCGCTTGGGTACAGACCTGCATAAACCTGAGGTTTTGCGCGCTCAAATCCGGGTAGTGGTTCCGTTCGATTGCGCGCGAGCATCAAGCTGTCGCCGACCGGCGCGCCATTGATGTCTTTGATTCCCGCGCTCAAGTAGCCAACATCACCTGCGTTCAGTTGCTCCCGTTTCTCTCTGCGTGGCGTGAAAACTCCCAACTCCTCAACTACGTGCTCCTTTCCAACGCTATACGAGACGATGCGATCACGACGTTGCACACTGCCGCCCCACACTCTAACCAGAGAGACGACACCCACGTACCGATCAAACCAAGAGTCGATAATGAGCGCGCGGAACGTATCAGAGCTATCTATTACAGGCGGCGGAATCTTGGCGACAATCGCTTCGAGCAACTCTTCGATTCCTGTGCCCATTTTCGCACTAATTTTCACTACGTCCTCAGTAAGCAAACCAATCAACGATTCGATTTCATCGATAGTTCGTTCAGGGTCCGCTTGTGGTAAGTCCATCTTGTTGAGTACAGGCAGAATCTCGACACCCATCTCAATAGCGGTGTAGCAATTCGCAACGGACTGAGCTTCTACTCCCTGAGTTGCATCAACTATTAACAAAGCACCTTCGCACGCTGCGAGGGAGCGTGACACTTCGTAGCTAAAGTCCACGTGTCCAGGAGTATCTATGAAGTTTAGGTAGTACAGTTCTCCGTCTCGAGCTCGATATCTGAGTGCTACGCTTTGGGACTTAATTGTGATGCCGCGCTCGCGCTCAAGCTCCATTGAATCCAAGACTTGATCGGCCATCTCTCGTTCTGGTAAGGCCTCACAGTGCTGAATAAAGCGATCGGCTAAAGTTGACTTACCATGGTCAATGTGTGCAATGATGGAAAAATTGCGTGTCCTTGCTATCTTGGACTCAATCGATTCACTCATGATGAAGATGCCATTTCGCGCATCGGGACTTGAAACTGATAGTCAAGGGCGTTGTCGTAGATCAAGCAACTCGCTGGATTGCGTTTGCGTGTAGCGAAACTTACCGAAGATCACCTCAAGAGAGATAACGTTGTGACACGTGCGAGATGAAAGCTTCCGTGGTCAACGGTTTCCCGGTAATTTCGACAATGCGATCAAATCCGGAAGTAAGTTGCGCTTTACTGTGGATATTTTCCCGGAGCCACGATACTACCGTTTCGAAATCACCAGTAGCGAACTGTGTTTCAGCGTCTGGATGAATGGACGTAAACGTATGGTAGAGTTGTGCCGCCGTCAAGGCACCGAGAGTATAACACGGAAAATAACCGAATAATCCAGCATACCAGTGTACATCCTGCATAACTCCATTATTGAAGTCCCCGCGCGTGTCTAGACCGAAATATTGGTCCATAAGCTCATTCCACGCATCAGGAAGATCGTCTATCGACAATGCGTCATCAAACAAAGCGTTCTCTAATTGATACCTCAAGATGACGTGTAATGGGTACGTGCACTCGTCAGCTTCGACACGAATGAAGCCCTTTTCTACATGGTGAACATTTCGAATTAGATTTGCTTCAGACCACTTTTCGTCATCAGCGTTTATCTTAAGAGCTTCGGTAAGAATTGGTAGAACATAGGAAAGATATCCTTTACTGCGACATACCTGTTGTTCCATGAAAAGAGACTGACTCTCGTGAATCATCATTCCCAAGGAACCTCCGACAGGTTGGTCGTATCGATCCTCAGGCAGTCCTTGTTGATAAAGCGCGTGCCCAGTTTCGTGGAGTACGGCATACATCGACTCGAGGAAGTCGTCGTCCCCAAATCGGGTTGTAATACGCGTGTCCCAAAGGTCGCCACAGGTGAATGGATGGTCACTTGTGTCCACTCGACCGCGTCCGAAATTGAACCCGAGTGGTGGCATCAATTTCTTCGCTAAATCCATTTGTAGATCCGGTGGATACTCGCCTTTTAACGAGACATGTGACTGTTGCTTTGCGATCACTTCATTCACGAAGCTCGGTAGGAATTCGGTAAGCTCCGCAAAGATTGGATCGATGAAAGTACGCGTTAGACCTGCCTCATAACCGTCGAGTAAAGCATCGTATGGTGCTAGACCTAGTTTTTCGCCAAGAATCTCTGCTTTTTGTTTGGTGAGATTTAGTATTTCTTGAAGCCGTGGTTTCACCTCATCCCAATTGTTAGCTTTTCGATTGCGCCGCCAAGATTGCTCGCATCGAGAGGATGCCAGTGACGAAGCAACAACTAGGTCAACCGGCAGTGCAGTTGCTCGAGTCCAACGACGTTCAATTACGCGCAAGTTTGCTTGGTCCCAATTCGAAGTTGCTTCGTTTTTAGCCGATTCAAGCAACTCTCCGACTTTCGGAGCGGTCGCCATTTCGTGAGAAATCTTGTGGAGTGTGGCAAGACTCTTTGCTCGAACCTCCCCGCCTCCAGCTGGCATAATCACGGCTTCGTCCCACGACAGGTATTGTGCCGCGTGACCAATGTGGTGTAGAGTTTGAAAGTGTTCTTGTAATTCTTTTACAGCAGACATATGTTTGGATCTTGTGTATCAATGGGTCGTTTAACGTAAAAAAGAGGACTCACAAGAAGTCTTCGAAGAGCTAGGTTCAGACTAGAACCTAATGCTAGTAGATTTTAGCGGCGTGTACAGAAGCAAACGTACCGACTCAATTCGCAGATTTCTTAGTCCGATTGCTAAAAAAACACCTGCGAACTCAACGATGAGAGTCCGTGAGCGATATTTACCGAAGGAATCTCCGTCAGAGAGTTAGTCCTCGTCGCTATTGGGTGCTTTAAGCTCCAATTCTTCGGTCGATTTCGTGCATTCGAACATATTTGCCTCTGAAAGTACATGATCATATCCATCCTCGCTACTAAACACTACCCTAGCAAGAAGGCGTTCTCCAGTGCTATCACAGGCATTAGCCGCGGTGGCCACAAGTCCTGACTCATGAGGTTCCAAGTTCAATACCACCATGGTTTTTTCTTCCCATGGAATCCAAGCAACGCAACCAAAGATGAACTGTGTAGAACTCCAGTGACTAGATTTCGACTCGGTAATTGAACCATTGTGCATGGATGCACACGAAATCTCATAGAGCCCACCGCTCTCCAATCGGATCTCAGAGGGACTGTCGATCGCCAAAGCAACCACGATTCCTACACTTAGCGCGACCATGATGACACTGCCAACAATTCTTGTGCGAAGGGAGCGGACCATTTTTCTTCTCCAAACCTGTGACTAGACGCGCGATTACACGCTGTTCCAACAAAATGATACGGAAATTGCATAAATTTTGACAGAAGTGTCTTTGAGGCGAGAGGGTGGCGCCCGCCTCGCCGAATCGGTCTCATAATTGCAATCGAGTCAATTCAGTTTTTTTTAATTCTCAAGATTGATCTTCAAATGACGTAGACTATTGCATCTGCTACTGTTAAAAAGGTACAACCAATGTCTGTAAATCTTGATCACACAATCGTCAGCGCTCGCAGTAAAGAAGAATCCGCGCGATTTCTCGCAGAGATATTGAATCTACCGGAACCGGTCTCTTGGGGGCACTTTGAGATCGTACAAGTTGGCGAACTCTCCATTGATTTCGTCGATGCCACCGAAGAAATTCAATCTCGACACTTTGCGTTCAAGGTCAGCGAACAAGAGTTCGATGAAATTTTCGCCAGAATCCAAGCCAAAGAGTTGCAATATTGGGCGGACCCATCGAAGAGATGGAGGTCGAGGTTTTTACTTCTACGACCCAAGCGGACACTTTCTAGAAGTTTTAACTCGGTCGTACGTAATCTCTTGAATTTGAACTGCACCGAAGCCACAAGACGTGAGCTTCGCGCGAAATGAAAACGTAGCTAACCTACTCTATTCCGTAGCAGAAGTCTCTGGAGAAGTTTCCGTAGAAGTTTCGGTCTGTTCTTCGGCGTCCGAGTCTTGGTCTCCCTGCTGCGCCTCGGTGGAATCTTCGATCGGTGGAAGTTCTTCAGATCTCGGTTCGAAATCTGGTATGAGGCTTCGGGCGCGTTCGAGAACTGCGTCGAGTTTAGCAATGGTAGAATCGATGGTTGCTTGATCGAGATAGTTTAGCACCTCATCGGGATCTGCATCGCTGACACTCAATACTACTTTTAAATCACCAGTTGTCGATCCACCTGCTGCTTCGGAAGTAGATGCAGAATCAGCTGAATCCGACTCTCCTTCTGTTTCGGACGGAGTTTCCGTTGCAAGAAACCAGGACTGTAAGTTCTTGCCTTCGGCTGTTTGCTTCAACGCTGTACGATCTTCATCTGTCGCTACAGCTACAACAACACGAAAGACTGTACGATCATTGACTGTTGCTTGCATAGTGGTCGCTTGTTGTTCCAAGATCCCGGTAATTCGCTCCGCATCTTTTGTTGCTTTTTCCTGAGTATCCCAACTACTAAATATCAATACCCCGCTAGCAGCAAACGACGATACAGTACTGAAGGTCAAAATAAGAAGAAACAGCGGTACAAAGGCTTTGCTAGCCTTTTTTATTCCACATCTGTTCATACTTAATTTCTCCGGAATGTCATCAACTGGTTTACTGTTTACGACTGGAACGACGCTATCCGCCGTCCAACACAATCGAATAAACTAATTAATTCTACAAATTGTAGGACGCAACAGTACGTCAGAGATTGGGAAGTATCGAAACAATACGATATTAGCAAGAAGCACCAATACCATGGTACCGCAAGCCAAAATTACTGAACCGGTGAACGCGAATCCTAAGAAGAAGACAAGGAGTGGGATACCTAGAGTCAAGAATACCGCAAAGAATATACCGGAAGCCGGTACCTTGAGAACAACGTCTGTACCAAGTGTTAGAGCTTCAGAGTGTCGGAATTCGTTCTTTTTGGTGCGATTGCAACGACTATTGCACCCATTGCACTTGGAATACGCAAATCGTATGACTGAACTACCACCTTGGGTAGCAACTACCGTACCGATAGCTTCGATCACTACGCTAGCACCTGCTAACGTTCGAACTTCACCCCATCAGCAATTTTCCAGATCGTTCTTCGGGGCAAATCACCGACAACAGTTACGATCTGCGGTCGTCCATGGGCGTCAGCAGCACTTTTCTGCACGATAACGGTCGGACCAATCATCATTTGCAACTGAATGTCTGCATTGTTGGCTCGAGGTGCTGGACGTATTTGAATAGTAAAAGCATTCATTCCGTCAGAATAAGTGCGATCGAGTAAAACTCCGTTCTGAGTCTTTGTGCCCGACAGTTTGAAACCGTCCGGTATAACTCCAGGTTCCCAATCTGCATCAGCACGAGACGCTTCCGACTCGTCTTCGTTAACAATATTTACTGACAGATCTGATTCGTCCGATTCCTCGGTATCCGCGGATTTCGCGAGTGAGCCCTCTAATACCGTTAATTCTGTAAATACCAATACCTTTATTTTTCGTCCGGTGTCACAATCACACATTTCCATGCGAAGCAACAACGCTGACTCCTCGTCAATCCAGACATTGAAACCATGCCGATCTTTCTGTTTGGGCATGATTGACACTCCAACCGCGGTGCGATCTGCAATTTCTTGGTTGGGAAGTTTCGCGATGTTGTACGATTCACTGAACGTCGCGACATCAGGTGGAAATAATCGGGAAAGCGAATTTCCAGTCAGTTTAGTACCTACCTCACGAAGATCGTCGTCCGGAGAGAAGTTGATCGAGAGTGCTTTGTCGGTTCTGGTTATCTCTCGCTTAGGTCCTCTGATTAGTTTGGCTTTTACTTGAACTTCACCATCCACGAAGTGTTGACTGTATTCAATCCTGTTTATGTCGATACCATTCCAAAAATATAGTTCACCCTCAAAACTCAGCTCAGCTTGAGCTTTGTTCATCGCTTGAACCCATTCGGTTGCGGTACGTTCTTCCTCCTCCTCTTCCCCATACAAGCTACATACAGTTACTGCAACGCCGACGCAGTAACAAATAGAACGTACGCAGTGGAAGTTCGTGTACGTCATAATTCCTGGGAGACGTTCCTAGACACTACGCTCGCGTCGTGCATCAATGAACGATCTATACCAGAACGACTAAGGTCGTGACCATGCAATGCTTCCAGCATCATCTGACGTAAGTCTTCACGAATCTCTGGTGGTGCAACAGAAAATCCGAATTCAAAAGTCTGTTCAAAGGGGAGTGGTTGAATGGTGGAGTCACTAAATGGAAGGGGTTCGGACGAACTACCCTCGGTTGTGTCAGTGAGTGCTACGCTAGAGTCTGGGGTGGGACGATCAAACTCGAACATGAGAAAGAACGCGACCATAATACAGGCCGCGAGACCGGCTCCAATCCCTCCATGAACCAACATTGATTTGAACCGATTTCGAGGTTGAAATGCAAGAACGTCACCATTAGCTGGCAGTTCTTTTGCGAGGGCCTCCCAATCCGCAGGAGTCTGCAGACCGGATATTTCTTCGTTCCGTAAAACAGTAGCGATCGTGTGGTAGTTCTCCCACTCGGTTCGCATGTCCTCGTCTTCGGATAACTGTTTTAGAACATGCGAGGACTCTTCTGTCGAAGCTTCTCCATCGACAAATGCAGAAAGAGACGTTTTCAATGAATCGGACATAGTGAATTCTCAATGCACGTTGGGATGACCTTGTGCGAAATCCCAAGATTGTCACTCAATTTTATACGAAAAAGCATCGGGCTTTCCGACACTCTCCATTCTTTAACACGTTTTTCTATCGAATATTCCTTGTTAGTTCTTCTTTTCCCGGTCGCGAATCCTCTCCGAAACTGACGCTCGCGCCCTAAAGATGCGCGAACGAACCGTTCCTACGGGACACTCCATAATCTGCGCTATCTGTTCATAGCTCAGACCTGCGTGTTCTCGCAACGTAATAGCACTACGTAGTTCTGGTTCTAAATTTTGGACAGTCTCTTTAATTAAAAGTTCCAATTCTCTACTTTCTAATAAATTTTCTGGATTTTCGTATTCTTGAAGATGCGTATATTCGTTACTAGCCGACTCCTCGTAGACATCAATATCGGGATTCGTGTGCTTACGTGCCTTCGCTACGAGGTGGTTCTTTGCGGTGTTGGTTGCAATGCGATACAACCAAGTAAAAAACTGACTATCTCCACGAAATTTTGGAATTGCTCGGTAGGCTTTGACAAAAGCATCTTGTACGACATCATCCACATCTTAGCGTGTATCTAAAATTCGACTCACTGCCGACCGCAACCGATGTTTGTATCGGTGAAAGAGCAAGTCGAAAGCCCGGTTGTCGCCCGCTTGAACTCGCTTCACCAATAC
>VYFT01000020.1 GCA_009842245.1 Gammaproteobacteria bacterium
GGATCTTAGCGGAGAACTGGTGGCCGTATCAGCGTCCCACATTCGTGACTCCGCCCTTTGCGGGGTACGTCTCGGGACACTCGACCTACTCCCGAGCTGCGGCTGAAGCCCTCACCGCGTTAACCGGGAGCGCGTACTTCCCCGGTGGGATGAGCGACTTCGCGGTGGAACAGGATAACTTTCTGGTTTTCGAACGCGGACCGAGCGTATCCCTCACGTTGCAATGGGCGACGTATCAGGATGCTTCGGATCAGTGCAGTCTGTCCCGGATTTGGGGCGGGATTCATCCGCCCATCGACGACATCCCGGGACGTCTCATCGGTATCACGATAGGGCAGAAAGCATTTGAACATGCGATGTCGTACGTAGAACCGGACGACTAGCACTCTCCCTCACGAAACTCGCGTCGAATTGATGTTCTTCTCTGGCAAAAATCTCTTCGAACATTCTGATCGAGTCAAATCGTGATCCAATTTGTTGTGTGTTTGCGTTCCTAGGTCTCCCACTAGAAATATACCATCGCTATGCACAAAGAGCTGACCAAAGTACCGTCTCAGAGTAATTCACTATGCCGACAGTAATCGCTGATCGCCAACGTCTGAAAGTTATTCTGTGGGCTACTTTGGTCTTTTCGATCGTCCTTGTCTGTTTATTATGGGTCCTCTGGTCGGAAGAGATAGTTGCCACCGACACCTCGTCGACGCAAGACCACACTTCAGAGACAACTGGTTACACCACACTCCACGGGACGGAGATTCGATTTACAAGAGTCTCCAATAACGGTCTAGCACGTTCGTTTCCTCATTCTCCAGAGACACTGAATGACAAACAGTTTTACGCGGGTGGGGTGGCATCGGGTGACATCGATCACGATGGTGACGTTGATTTGTATGTCGTTGGGGGTAACACAGTCTCGAATGCTTTGTACTTGAACAATGGTAATGGTACATTCGTAGACGCGGCCGAAGAGTATGGAGTAGATCTGCTGCATTGGGGTACCGGTCCAGCATTTGGAGACATCGACGGAGACGGTGATCTAGATCTGATTGTCGCAGCATTAGAGCACGAACCTATGCACGTATTTGAGAATGACACCGAGACCGAAGTATTCATTGACATTACTGACCAAGCTGGAATTACGTTACTGTCTGAAGCCTCAGCATCCACAACCTTCGCAGACTACAACCAAGATGGTTGGATTGACATCTTTCTGACTCACTGGGGAGAGAATCGTGGCTTCTCTCACAATACAGAGTCCGTGTGGAGAAACGAGGGAGATGGACTCTTCCGTAACGTGAGTGATACGGTTGGAATCAGTGGAAATCTCCTCGAAACGAATATCGAATACACATTTACTTCGAATTTGTTCGATATTGACGGCGACATAGATAAAGATTTACTCATCGTGGCTGATTTCGGAACCAGTCAAGTTTTGAAAAATTTTGGAGGAACGAACTTTCATCGCGTCACTGATCGAGAAATAATCAAAGATCAAGCTGGGATGGGCGCAGCAGTTGGCGACTACGATAACGATGGTGACTTTGATTGGTTTGTGACTTCGATATACAACACAAATGTAGGTGGCGACTACTTCGGTAATAGGCTCTATCAAAACGACGGGAATGGGGTTTTCTCTGATATCACCGACCAAGCTCATATAGCGAGTGGCGCGTGGGGTTGGGGAGCTTGTGCTAAGGACTTTGACCAGGACGGCTTTTTGGACATTTTTCACGTCAACGGATGGCGCGCAGGATACTACTTGCAAACCAGTTCTCGCATGTTCCGCAATGAGGCAGATGGATCTTTTCGTCAGATCGCACGTGCCATCGGGATCGAAGATACCGGTCAGGGTCGCGGCGTGGCATGTTTTGATGCCGATCGCGATGGAGACATCGACATCCTCGTTGTAAATGTAAGTGAACCCCATCTGGTGTTCTATCGAAACGACTCTGTGGGATTGGGAAATTACTTAACGCTCAAACTACGAGGGGCAGGAGTCAATACCTATGGTGTCGGGGCGATAGTAACAGTGACGACGGAGTTTGGCAGTCAAATTCGGCAGCTTGGAGGAAGTAACAATTTCATATCTCACAATCCCTTGGAAGTTCACTTCGGTTTAGGTACAGCAACGAGAGCTGACATACGTGTGGATTGGTACGACACAGAAAATACCATTACTGAGTTTTCCGTAATCGAGGTAAATAAAGTCATCACCGTGAATCAACCTGGCTTTTCGGGTTTGCGGCTAAGTGTGCGATTTGGTGATGGCGATGGCCGATACGATGCGGGCGAGATGGTTGCGATTGAAGCTGAAGAGCCTGAGGAAGGATATTACTTCAGTCATTGGACGATTTCTGGTGGAACCCTAACCGACAGATATGCATCGACTACGATGTTTGAAATGCCGTCGAGCGTGGCGACCGTGACCGCGCACTACCTGCCGGGCGTCTCTCCTACCGAGAATGTCTCCGTTGCACGAAGATGGAATGAAGTCTTGCTCGCGGCCATTCGCAACGACTATGCGCGACCGACAGTTCATGCACGGAACCTGTTTCACGTTTCTGCCGCGCAATATGACGCGTGGTCTGGGATGGTTCGCTATGTTGACCCAACACCCAAACCTTGGCTTCTGGGATCTACCGACGTCATCTCCTGTCCGCTTGAAGATTTAAACATGAGTTTCACTGAAGCTGATATCGAAGTCGCCTTAAGCTATGCCTCTTTTCGGCTGATTCGACATCGATTCTCTCGTTCACCGGGCTTGAGTCAAATAGTCAAGGACAGCAATGCTTTAATGAGTTTTCTTGAATTAGATACAGAAGACCGGGACTCCAATTACACCGACGGTTCACCGACTGCGTTGGGAAATTACATAGCCTCGTGTTACATAGCGTACGGACAGGCTGACTATTCAAACGAGTTTGACGATTACAAAAACAAGAGCTATTTTCCCGTAAATCCCGCACTTGAACCAGATTTACCGGGCAATCCGAACATCGTCGATCTCAATCGGTGGCAACCGCTAGCGCTGGAGAACTTCATCGACCAAGCGGGTAATGACGCAGACGCTGAACCTGAATTCTTGAGTCCCGAATGGGGCAGCGTACTCCCATTTGCACTGTCTCCAGACGACATGACAGTGTTTTCGCGAGAAGGGGAAGACTATGAGTACCAGGTTTACTACGATCCCGATACTCCCCCAAAGATTGATGGGGAACTATCCGACGAGTACAAGTGGTCGCACTCATTCGTCGCAGTGTGGTCGTCTCATCTTGATCCAACAGTTGGACGTGGCGCGGACTTGATTGACATCTCGCCGAACGGTATGGGGAACATTACCGTCGACCGGTATCCGCTCACGTTTCCGGAACATCGAAATTTCTTTGCCGATGACGGCTTAGACCCCGGTACGGGTTATGCGGTGAATCCCAGCACCGGTGCGCCCTACGAACCGCAGGAAGTGCCCCTGGGAGACTATACTCGCGTCTTGGCTGAGTTCTGGGCGGATGGTCCGGACTCCGAAACGCCGCCCGGGCACTGGTTCGTGATCTTGAATACGGTCAATGAACATCCCGACTCGACGCGCAAACTGCGGGGTGTAGGCAATGATCGGACCGAGTTGGAATGGGACGTGATTAGCTACTTCGTGCTGGGTGGGACCATGCATGATGCGGCTATTACAGCTTGGGGAATTAAGGGATGGTACGACTATATTCGACCGATTTCCTCGATACGCGCGATGGCCGATCGGGGACAAAGCACGGACATGCTGCAACCCTCGTATCATGAACATGGTATCCCGCTCAAACCGGGCTACATTGAACTCGTCGATGAAGACGATGCCCTTGCGGGCGAAGGCGGCGAGCACGTGGGCAAGATCAAACTCTTCGCGTGGCGCGGGCCGGACTATATCGAAGACCCAACTACCGATGTTGCTGGTGTCGGTTGGATCTTAGCGGAGAACTGGTGGCCGTATCAGCGTCCCACGTTTGTGACCCCACCCTTTGCGGGATACGTCTCGGGACACTCGACCTACTCCCGCGCCGCGGCTGAAGCCCTCACCGCGTTAACCGGGAGCGCGTATTTCCCGGGCGGGATGAGCGATTTTGCGGTGGAACAGGATAACTTTCTTGTTTTCGAACGCGGTCCGAGCGTATCCCTAACGTTGCAATGGGCGACGTATCAGGATGCCTCAGACCAATGCAGTCTGTCTCGCATCTGGGGCGGGATTCATCCCCCAATTGACGACATCCCGGGGCGTCTCATAGGTATCAAAATCGGACAAAACGCTTTTGAACATGCGATGTCATTTGTGGAACCTGATGGATAACAACATGCGGTGTGCTCTTTTTTTGCGTACGAATGCAGCGTATCAGACGATCATGAATTGAACGTATTTGGGTACGAAAATTGCGTATCGGTGACCGTCAATGTTCTACGAAAGGGGTCCAAATGAGATGAACGGAAGACTTGTCTGGTGTCTTACGCTACATGAGATGCGTAAACATCGAAAATTACTGCGAACACATATCTTCATTTGGATAGCACTGCTAGTAAGTGCTGTATATTTCCTGATGGTAACGCTCAATCACATGT
>VYFT01000065.1 GCA_009842245.1 Gammaproteobacteria bacterium
GTTTCAAGAGTGCCTCGAGAGTCGCCTGATCTGTTTGAGTTAGCAATAATTTGTACCGATCCGCCCCTTGTTCCAAATAGTTTATCAGGTAGTATTCGCGAAATTTTCTGGAAGTGAGACCTTCCATGGGACCGGATTCTTCTAGGTGACGCGCAAGAGCTTCTATAAGTAACGAGACCGTGGTGAGTCGTTGTTGCCCATCAATCACCAGTAAAGGTGTCAGACTCGACGCGTGATACAAGCTCTCTTCTATGTACACTACGGACCCAATAAAGTGTGCTGCCGTTAGATCCGAAGAACCTGCACGACATATGTCCTCCCAAAGTTGTCGACACTGGACATGAGTCCAAGAGTAAGTCCGTTGATATATGGGGATGGTGAATTGATGTTCTTTCTTCAGGAATGACAAAAGGTTGGCTTCTTGAGCTTTCATAGAAATCTCCAGATTTTGGGAGAGTTAGATAAAAAAGAGTCGATTTTAATAGATACACTTCAAGTCTACGGAGAGAAATTGAGGGCTTGATTAGGAAATCCTGCAAACTTTCTCGTCGAATGATCACACCAAACCCCACTTCGACGCTATAGAAACACAATCGGCTAGATTGATTTCTACTGCACATGCTCATCCTGTCGCTGAAAATGATCAATCCATGAATTTTGCGCGATGTCTGTACTCGACATAGTACAGGATCCGTGAAACGCGCTACGTTGGTCTCATTACAGTATCGGAACTGCTGTTGCTTCGCCTCAAAGAACCAGTACTGATAACCTGTTGAGATCGCGAGAACTAGCTATAAATAACAACACAAGCGAGTCGGTGAATGTAGTGTTGCTATATCTCAATCAAATCCAGAAAATCGCTTTCGGAGATGATTTGTACCTCGTGCCCACTAGCGATTAACTCTTCAGCCTTTCTGTGTTTGCTACTCTTTGCCATTCCTTTCAACTTGTGCTTGTTCTGAGTACCTACAACTAATATAGAAACCCTCGTACTAACACTACCAACAACGTTACATCCTGCATCATTTGCTTTTTGAGCTGCTTCATTTCGTGCTATTGCGAGAGCACCGGTAAATACCAGAGTTTCTCCATACAGATCACCATCTACGTTTCCGGACAGATTCTTGTACGCGATTGTTTGTCGAGATCCAGTTATAGGAGACGCAGATTTCTCTAACCATTCCTGTATTCCCAGCTCCGATTCTTCGAGGACTCTCAGCATGATCATCGCGGTTGCGCGTGCGTCTTCCAGTGCGTCGTGGTGATTGAAATCAATTCCTAAGTCGCTAGCGATGTTCTTCAATCCATACCCTCTTTTAGCATACTGTCCCCACCAACGACGTGCGACTTTAGCGCTGTCCATCCATGTGACCTGAAGCTGCTTTAAGTCATACCTCAACATTGCTCGTTCAAAGGCGACGCGATCAAAGGATGTGTGACTGACTACAGTGGTTCCACGCAATCTCCTACGAAGTTCATCCCTAACCTCTGGCATGGTCGGACTAGTTGCAACCATATCTTCAGTAATACCGTGAATGTCGACTATCCAAGGATCAAACCAGTCTTCTGGGTTTATGTAAGTCTTCCAAGTGTCTTGAATTTCGCCATCAACAACATGGACGATTCCGATTTGGCAAATGGAAGCTCGATCATTATTGGCAGTCTCGACATCAATTGCGTTAAAGGTCAAATCGTTTTGGGTCAATCTCTATTCCTCCAGTTTTCCCTGAAGAGAAGCGTATCAAAGTGATTCTAGGATGTAATTCACAGTTCTACAAACTTCTTTCACTTCAAGTGAGAGACAGTCTGTTTAATCGCTGACGATTATAAATGTGTATATGTAATTTGATTCTTACGGTTGACACGACTTGTTAAAAATGTACAATTGTTCCCTTCATCAGTCTTCACATTTGTGTTAATCGGAAGGTAGCACATGGCAAGTTATTACGTCAACAAAAAGGCTCAGTCAAACGGCGATCACGAAGTACATACCTCAACATGTAGTTTCATACCAAAACCAGAGAACAGGGAATATTTGGGAGTATTTAATCATTGCAGTGGTGCTGTAGCCGAAGCTAAGACGCGTCATCCCTTTTGGCATATAAATGGCTGCTACTTTTGCTCCAATGAATGTCACACAAGTTAGGTTGCGTCAAGCAACACCTGGAATTACCATACCAAGTTTGATTTTGAATCGTACATCAAATTCTGAGTAAGTTCGTCGAGCTGATCTTCGTAAATTGGGTTTCGAGGCAAGAAGAACTTATGCGGTTTACTATTGGCTCTTTAAGCAAACTGCATTGGATATGCATCTGATTGATGCACACCGGTGACCAGACCGGAACTAGTAGCGCGTTTTTTGACAACAGTGCACCATTCGTTGGATTAGCGAGAACGGTGCTTAAAACTGTATATAAATCGAGTCAAAGATAAGCGACACAAACTACAGACGAAAAACGGGATGAATTTCGTTATCTACTCGATTGGAATTTGGCTTTAGGAGATACTGTGTGAATTCAAAAATCAACGAACTTTTATCAGAGACTACTGGTAGAGAACCCATACGTGAAAATTTACTCTATGGTGTATTGAAAGACCAAGGATACAGCGTGGAGTTAAAACACAGTGTAAGAGCGGCTAATCGGACGACTCGGCAGGCAGATCTATTTATTCCGAGTGAAAATGTAGTCATCGAAGTGAAAGACAGTGAGAAAGTTGTAGACCCGATGCGCCCGGGTACCGGCGGACGCAGCGACGAAAGTGCCTATGAACAAGTACGAGATTACGTATTTCGATTACGAAATAATTTGAAGCAAACGCTGTTTTACGAAGACGACCCTTGGCTTGGAGCAGTAACTGATGGAATCACTTGGTGGATTTGGCAATGGAGTGAAAATTTTGAACAAACTATCCATTCCGATCAGCAACCTATAACAATTAAAAACGAGTACGACTTCGATAAAAAGATTTTTTCCTTATTCTCAAGTTTGAACAACTTACCATGGGCACCAATAGATCCTACTCCGGAATTCGAACCATTCATTCATCAAATTGAAGAGTTCTATCGATCCGCATCCGTTCTCAAGGAAACAGTTTTGCAAAAGAAGTTGTGGTTGAAACAACTGCAGCTATCCGGTAATCATCCTAAACCTTCTCAAGAAGACGCGCTTTTTCAACTCCACTCGCTTTTAATACTTATCGCACGATGTATTCAATGTCGTTTTAGAAATTGGGAAACGCCAAATCTTTCAGGATTTTCGAGTTGGTTGGGCAACAACTCGAACTTGTGCCACAATATTCAAGCTGCCGTAAACAAGTTTAATTGGGTGGGCAGACAAATTGACTTGTTACGACCAATCCACAACACGCTTGTCGAAACTGATCATCGAAAAATTTTTGGTGAATATTACACGCCAGATTGGATCGCGGAAGCTATGGTTATCGAAACACTCGATGAGGAATGGCTCAGTGAGGTAGTACAAATTGATCCTCATTCTCCCAATCTCAATCGGTCATCGCCTGCAGTTTTAGATCCAGCGTGCGGATCGGGTACCTTTTTATACCACTGCGCTAAAAGAATCGTAGCTTACGACCAAGATAGTAACAACTTTTTAGAACCACAAAGGTTGGCGAATCTAGTATTACATGTGATATACGGTATCGACATTCATCCGGTCGCTGTTGAGATGGCGCGAACCAATCTTTATCGAGCCCTACCCGTACCTCCTACAAACGCACCACAGGGATTTCAATGTGATTCTTTGATGACGGTTCAACACCACTCTGACGTCTTCAAGAAAGACAGCGTGTACTTCAAGAATCCTCCGCGAAATGAGTTTTCTATATCAGAGAGTCTGTACCTGAAAGACAACTTTGAAGAGATAGTGAGAAGTATCGTAAGCTGTTCGTTGAGTAATGTTCAGTTACCGCGATGGGTGATGACTAATTGCTCGGTAGAAGAAAAGCAAGAAATTGCTACGTTGAAAGACTCCATCTCGACCGTGATTGAGGAAGAGGGAGATGGAGTCTGGTTGGAACACATCAAGAATACCGCCGCCACAATCGGACTACAAAGAAAAAACGTTAATAGAATCGTCGGCAATCCTCCATGGGTCGCGAATAATAAGATTCAAGACCTTGACCGAAAAAGTGCGATTCAAGAGATTTCTAAAGCGCGGGAAATTTGGCCAGGTGGAAGATTGAATAGTTCATTTGACATCGCAACCATATTTGTGGATTATTGTCCCGTTTTGTACTTCAAAAGACTAAATGAAGATCAACCCAACGACCTAATCATGAATAGAAAAGGAAAGTGTACTTGGCTGTTACCTTACACCGCGATGCGTTGGGAAACTTGGGGAAAATTTCGTGCAAAGCATGAGTCTCAGCTTTCGTTTATATGGGACGTACATCGGTTACCGTTTCCAAACCAATCTGACGCATGTGTGCTTGGTTTGACGTATCCATCCGAGAGGGCTGAAGTGAACACTCAAAGATTGGAGTGGAAACCAAAAGGATATATACCAAGTGGATTTCTCTGGCTGGATGTCGAAGCAGAGAGTTCGTGGAGTAGTGTCAAAGTTAAATAT
>VYFT01000019.1 GCA_009842245.1 Gammaproteobacteria bacterium
GGAAGGCGCTGACGAACTCGAGCTCGGCGAAGCGGTCGTGCGCCGCGTCAATGGCAGCGAGCAGGCCGTACGGGGCCGCAGAGCCCTGCGCGACATAGACGCGGGCCCGACGCCCGATGCGCTCGATCGTCTCGTCGACGCCGAGTTGGACGCCGGCACGATGGCCCTGGCGCTCGGAGGGGCGGTCTGGACTCATCTCGGCAGCCCTTCTCGGCATCCGGCGGCCCGAACGCCGACGGTTGGCGAACTGTACGGCGGCCCGGTGCGGCGTGACGGACCATCGGTCGCGCCGTCTGCTCCGAGATGGGCGCGGCATTCGAATGGCAAGATGCGGGCCATGACCCCTGCTGCGATCGACTCTGACGCCATGCCCCCGACGGAGCTGGCACACGAACTGATGCCGGAGGTGGCAGACGCTGCGGTGAGTGCGGCCGACCAGGAGGTGGTGGACCGGGCGGCAGTGTGGGCCAGATCGGCGGTCGCGCCGCACGCCGAGTCGTGGGAGCGCGAACGCCGCTTCGCGGCTGAGGCATTTCAGAGTGCGGCAGAAGAACAGCTGTGCGGGTTGCTCGTGCCGGTTGCCGACGGCGGCTCGGGCCTGAGCCAGGTCGGGCTGGCTCGGGTGCTCGAAGAGGTGGCCGCAGCCGACTTCGCCATCGCGTTCGTGCTGGTGTGTCACAACAATCTGGCGGGCGCAGTGAGCAGGCGCGCCCCTGCCGACATGCGCCAGCGGGCACTGGGGCCGCTCGTCTCCGGCAAGCGGCTCGGCGCCTTCCTGCTGACAGAACCGGGCGTGGGCAGCGATGCCGCCAAGATCATCACGTCGGCACGCAAAGACGGCGACGAGTGGGTCATCGACGGCCGCAAGGCGTGGGTCAGCAATGGCACCGCAGCCGACGTGATGTCGGTGTATGCGCAAGCCGATCCCGCAGCCGGACACCGGGGCATCATGACGTTCCTGATCGACGGCAGCACCGACGGCGTCGAACGGACCGACGGCTACGAGCTCATCGGCGCCCACGGCATCGGCACCAACGAGATCCGCTTCGACGAGTGCCGGGTGTCCGACGCCGATGTCATGGTGCCGCTCGGCGAAGGGTTCGTCGCCGCCATGGAGGGCATCGACATCGCCCGGGTGCTGGTGGCGGCCATGTGCTGCGGCATGATGCGCACCGGTCTCGCTACCGCAATCGACTACGTCCGCAAGCGGCAGGCATTCGGCGGGCGCATCGCCGACCTGCAAGGAGTGCGCTTCAAGCTGGCCGATGTGGCGACCGATCTGGAGGCTGCCCGCCTGCTGGCCTACCGGGCGGCGCTGGCGGTGGCCGAAGGCCGGCCAGCGGCAGTTCACGCAGCGCACGCCAAGAAGTTCGCCACCCGGGTCGCGGAGCGGGGCCTGGCGGACTGCATGCAGGTGATGGGTGCGGTGGGCGGTCGGCGCGACCATCCGCTGCCGCGGCACTTGGCTGCTTCCCGCTTGACCCACTACGTGGACGGTGCGACGGAGATCCAGGACGTCGTGATCAGCCGGGCATTGCTCGACTGATCAGTTTCCAAGAGTCGGGCTCGTCCAGGCCTGCTTGGCGTTGCCGAGCCAGTCGACGATGGCATGCGCGACCTGCCGTTCGGGCGCGTCACCGTCGGTCTCGATGCGAGTCAGGGCCGACCACTCCAGTTCGAGTCCTGAACGGCTGCAGCGCACAGCCACGAGGCGTCCCGACTCCAGCCATGGCGACATCGCCCACCTGCTGAGTATCGACACGCCGAAATCGGCGGCAATCATCTCAGCGATGGCGCCCGTCTGCTCGAGCACGGTGATGGTTCGGGGCGATACCCCGGCGGGCCGCAGGAACCGCTCGTACTCGAAGCCCGGCGACGGCTGCCGGTTGTAGGTGAAGTAGTCCTCTTCGGCCACCGCTTCGGGGCCGATCCAGGTCCGGTCGGCCAGGCGATGCTCGGGGTGAGTGATCAACACGAGTTCGTCGGTGAACAGGTGCTGCGCCTCGCAGGTTCCGTGCGCAGGCCCCGGGGCCAGCACGAGGTCGGCGGTGCCGTCGGCGAGTCGCTGAACCGGAGCATCACCGACCACCACGAGCTCCAGCAGCAGGCCCTCCAGCCGGTCAACCGAAGCGGTCGCGAACTGTGCCAGCCAGTGGTAGCAGTCATAAGAGCCCACCCCGATGCGCACGGTGGCGGTCGTGCCGCCGACGCTGCGCATGAAGTCGCGCTCGGCTCGGGCCAGATCGGGCATGGCCCGGTGAGCGGCTTGGCACAGTGCCAGTGCCGCAGGCGTCGGCTGCATGCCCCGCGACGGCCTGCGTTCGAACAGCCGGCCGCCCAGCCGCCGCTCGGCTTCAGCCAGCCGGTGACTGACTGCCGACTGGCTGACATGAAGCCGGCCAGCCGCGGCGGTCACCGAGCCCGTTTCCGAGACCGCCACGATGGTCTCGTAGTGGTGCATTTCCAGACGTGAAGACATGACTACTGCATCGCCGACATTTGATCTATATCGCTTCTCAATGTTTGCAGGAAGTGCAAGAGAGTATGTGCACTCGGAAGCAATGCCAACCGGGCCCACTTCACCCTGAATTGCTGTCGCTCAACCCCAGCGGATAAGGCATAAAGGTTTCGATTTCTGGTGCATTGATATCGAGAAATGCTGACACAGCACGTACCCGTGCCTGGCAGCAAACGTCTGCGTGCAGCCCATCTGAAGCAGGCCAGATTCAGCGGCGCATTGCCGTGCCGAGCGGATCCCAGAGGCAGCCGTCGACAAGCTGGGCAGCCCGTCTTTCTCCAACGATGTCCATCTCGAAATCGACATCGTTGTTGGCGAATTCGGCCGGCACGTACCCCATGGCGACCGACACATTGCTGTGGTGAGCGAACCCGCCCGACGTCACCCAGCCGACCGGTTCGCCGTTGCAATAAACGGGTTCGTCGCCGGCAGCGTCGAAGCCGGATTCATCGAGCTGGCCGTCAACCGTCCACGTGCACAGCAGCATGGCTCCTGGCGGGGCACTCGGGTTGCCTGTCGCAGTCCCGCCGGGGCCGTACTTGTCGATGAGCGCTGCCCGCCCGACGAAATCGGCACCGTCGTCGCCGGCCCTGGTGAAGCGCACGAAACGGCCGAGGCCGGCCTCGAAGGGGTCGTAAGACGGCCGGTACTCGCGTGCCCAGCTGCCGAAGCTCTTGTCGAGCCGAAGCGAGTTCAACGCCGCCAAGCCGAACAGCCGCAGCCCGTGCGCCTGGCCATGGGTGACGAGCAGGTCGAAGACGTGGCGCAGGTAGCTGACATCGGTCCAGAGCTCGTACCCGAGTTCTCCGGTGTAACTCAGCCGGCCGCACCACGCCCGCGCCCAGCCCACATCCAGCGCGGTGAAGCTGCCGAATCGCATGGCTTCGTCGGAAACGTCGGCGTCGGTCACCTCCGACAGCAGATCTCTCGCTTTCGGCCCGGCTATGGCGACGCCGCACATCTGCGTGCCAAGCGTGCGATACCACACAGGTCCGTTGGGTCTGGCTCCTGCACCAGATTCCGGCTCACGCCAGCGAGCGAGGTGCGCTTCGAACCAGCGCTCGTAGTAGCGCTCGGCGATGCCCGACCCGAACACGATGAATCGTTCGGCAGTTGCGGCATTGCCGGTGGCACCGCCGGTCACTGCCCGCACTGGGCCGTCAGGCGTGCCGGTGGCCGCCGGCAGGCAGGCGACGGTGAGGTCACCGGTGAGGTTGCCGCGCTCGTTGCACATGGGGGCGAGCGCGATGCGGCCCGGCCGCGGCAGCCTGCCCGCCAGCAGGTGCGTCAGCCACGCCCGGGCGCCGGGCCCTTCCACCAGGAACTTGGCGAATCCCGATGTCTCCATGAGGCCGACGTCGTGTCGCACGGCGTGCACTTCTTCACGCACATGCGGCCACGCATTGGAACGACCGAACGTGACGTCCTCGACTGCGCCGGGCTCCGGTGCGAACCACAGCGGCACCTCCAAGCCGTACACATCGCCGAACACGGCCCCGGCCGCACGCTGCGGCTCGTAGATGGGGGTGGTCGCCAGGGGGCGCCCCTCGGGCAGGAACTCGTTCGGGAAGGCGATGCTGAAGCGCCGCCGGTAGTTCTCCCGCACCTTGGCGGCGGTGTAGGGGCGGGTGGCCCAGTCGCCGAAACGGGCCAGATCCATGGCCCAGACGTCGAACCCGGGGTCGCCGGCGGTCATCCAGTTGGACAGCGCGAGCCCAACGCCCCCGCCCTGGCAGAGGCCGGCCAGCACCCCGCAGGCCGACCAGAAGTTCGGCAAGCCTCGGACGGGTCCGACCAGCGGGTTCCCGTCGGGCGAGAAAGTGAAGGGGCCATTGACCACCCTGGCGATGCCGGCATCGCCCAATACGGGGAAGTGTCTGAACGCGGTGTCGAGCGACGGTGCGATGCGCTCCAGGTCGGGGGTCAGCAGCCGCCGCTCGAAGTCCCACGGGGTCTGGCGACGCTGCCACGCCACCGCTGCCTGGTCGTAGGTGCCGACCAGCAGGCCCTGGCCCTCCTGGCGCGTGTAGATCT
>VYFT01000039.1 GCA_009842245.1 Gammaproteobacteria bacterium
GATCAGTCCGGGAAAAATACCCTCATATCGGCTGATTTAATGTTGGATGTAACAGCCGGCCCCCTCCACGTGGAGGTTGAACTGCAGCTCGGCCTTGTCCTCCGACGAGAGCGTGCCCAGCGCCTTGTTGAACGTCACCTCAAGCGTCTTGCCGTTGACTGTCGCGCTCGTCGGCCGCGGGCCGATGTGGGTCGTCGTCTTGCTGCCGTCCACCTTGTGCCCCGGGTTGCCCGCGGTCGGCAGGCCGGGCATGGTGACGCCCACCCGTTCGCCCGTCACCGCGTGCTTCAGCGTCGCGGCGCCAACCAGCAGCAGTATCCTGTCCCCGCTGCCCGTCTGCACCCACACCCCGTCCGTGGTGTCCCGGTCGTGGGGCACGACCTCGTAGGCGAAGCGCAGCGTCTGGCCGCCGTCCAGCAGCTCGGGGTTCGAGAGCACCCTGCGGCTGTTGGTGAGGTCGTTGTCGTCGTCGCCCAGGTCCAGGCGCATCCGCACGTTGCCGTCGAGCACCACCGGCACGTCCCGGCCGTACACCGCGTTGCCGGCGGCGTTCTTCGTCGGCGCTTCCGAGCCGAACTCCACGTCGATCAGGATCTTGTCGCCCTTCCCGTAGGTGTCGGCGACGCCGTCGCAGCCCGAGGGCGTGTCGCAGTCCGAATCGTAGCTCGGGTGCGAGACGATGCGCACCCGGTGGATCTTCGGGCCGCTCCCGACCCTGATCTCGAAGGTCTGGCGCGCCGTGTCCGACGCGGCCGGGCAACCCGCGTCCTTGAGCTGTTGCGCCGACGCTCCGGCATGGCAAGCGTCGGCGTCCTCCGCGACGTAGGTCACGGTGAAGGGTCCCCTCGCGGTCGGCGTGCCCGAGACCCTCCTCGTCGCCGGGTCGAACGTCAGCCCCGCAGGCAGGCCGTGCACCGAGTACAAGAGATGGGGGAACGTCCCGAGGTCGCCGCCGGTCGCCGCGGGCAGCGTGAAGGGCGTGATCTCCTCGTTCGGGGCGAACCGCCGGTCCGCCGCCGTGCCTGAGAAGCTCGGCGCGCCGTTCGTGTTGCCGAAGGAGCCTACCTGGAAGATGACGCGGCCGATTGCCGAGGCGCCGTGCGGGTCCGTGGCCTGCACCCGCACCTCCACGTCCGTCAGTTCGAACGCGGCGGTACCCCGAAACCACAGCCTGTCCGACGAAAAACTGGGAGTGCTGTCAACAACGATGACGTTGTCCGGCTGGTCGTGCACCCACGCCGTGATCGTCAGGGTGTCGCCGTTCGAGTCCACGAACATGGGCGCCTTGCGGCCGGGGACGTTGCCGCACTTGCTGGTGTCCAGAATCGGGGCAACGCTGACCAGAGCGTTGGCGGCCGCGTTGGTCGTTTCCCACAACGGCATGGCGCCGGTCAACGGAGTGCAGTCGTGGACAGCGCCCGCGGTGCGGAGCGCCGCCACGAACGGCGCAAGGTTCGTCGCCGACGACGCGTTCGTGGTGGCCGCGCGCGAGGCCGACCAGGCGCTCGTGCCCGCACTGTTGGTCGCCCGCAGCTGCACCCGGTAGGCGGCGCTCGCCTTGAGGCCGCTGATCGTCACCGAGGTCGAGGTGCCGGGATCGGTCAGGCCGGAATGCTGGTAATCCAGGATCCAGTCCGGCTCGTCCTCCGGATCGGCGGCGCCCTGGTAGAAGCGCACGTCGTAGTCGGTGATGGCCGAGCCGCCGGTGTCCGGCTCGGTCCAGCTTACCTGGAGGTTGCGCGTTCCCGAGACCGCGCTCACCGTCGGCGTCGGCGGGGCCGGCACCGCCACGCCCGTGTTGCCGCTGCCCGAGTCCGACCACGCGCCCGTGCCCGCGCTGTTCTTGGCCCGCACCTGCACCCGGTAGTCCGAACTGGCGTCGAGCCCCGTCAACGTCGCGGTCGTCTCCGTGCCCGCATGGTCGTGGCCGCCGGTCTCGCCGGGCTCGATCCAGGGGCCGTCGCCGACCGGGTCGGACGTCCCCTTGAAATACCGCACGTCGTAGTCGGTGATCGCCCCGTTGTTGTCCGCCGGCGCCGTCCACGACACCGACAGGCTCTTCGTGCCCGCCACCGGATTGACCGACGGCGCGGACGGCTTGGCGGGCGCGGACGGCACCGTGTTGGTCACCGTCACGGGGCCGAAGCTGGCGACTGGCAGGCCGTCGGCGCCGAAGTACTTGGCCCCGGAGCCCGTATTCGAATAGCTCAGAGTGATGGTGTCGCCGGCCTGAAACGGGTTGGTCGCAAGAACGAATATATGAAGGTCATCACCGATATGGCTTGCGATGTTCACCGCCCGGCTGGTGCCGTTCACGAGGAGCGTGAGACGGTTCGTGTTGGCAGTACCGCTGGCGTGCGGCGAAAGGTCTTTTGTGAGCCGAACGCGAATTGTGTGCCACACGCCATTGCGCTCACTGACCCACGCCCTCTCGACCCGCGCCGGCCCGGTGTGGCCGGCCCCGGTCGCCGACCAGGGGCCGGTGCCGACGGCGTTGGTGGCGCGCACCTGGGCCTCCCAGCTCGCGCCCTGCAGCACGCCCGAAATCGTCGCGGTGGTGGCGGTCCCGTCGTGGGGATGCTCGATCCACCCCGCGTCGCCCTTGCGCCGGTAGCGCACGTCGTAGCCGGTGGCGGCGAACGACGTGGACGCCGTCCAGCTCACCGTCAGCTCCGTGCCGTCTTCCTTCGACACCGTGGGCGTGAGCACCGCGGGCGGGCCGGACACGGCATGGCCGTGGACCGCGATCTTCAGCGACTCGCCATCCGTGTTCCACGCCCCCCCGCCAGACCGAAAGCGCAAATCGTCCCGGATGTGCCATCCCGCCGCCGCGCCCGTATCATCGGCGTCGGAGAGCGTTCCACGGACGCTTGACTGGTTGCCTCCGCCCGTCGCGACCACGAAATACTCGGTGCCGGGGTCCAGCACGGTGCCGGCCGGCGCAGTGAACCTGCGCACGCCCGTGCCCAGCGACGCCGGATTGGAAAGGGTGGCGACCGCCGTAAAGCCGGTGCCGCCGTGGGACACGCCCGTGCCCACCTGCACGGACACGGATCCGTTCGGCGGCCCGACGAAATCCAACTCGACGGCGGTGAGGGCGTAGCCCTGGGGGTTGCCGCCCGTCCAGAACCCCTGCGCAATCGTCTGGCCACTCAGAGCGTGGCCCCCGCCTGAATGAGTCTGCCCGCCGTTGCTGACCAGCGCGGTGCTGGACCACCCGGACAGGGTGGTCTTGGCATAGCCGCGGATCGCCATCTTGTAGGCGCGTTGGGCCCCCGACCACGTGGTGGTGGCGGCGGCTCGCTCCCGGGCGGCGTCGAATCGCCACCCCTCCGCCTTGCCCGCATCCTCGTTGATGGAGGTCGTGACCCGCCACCCGAAATTGCTGCTGTTGGCGGACGCCACGTCGAGGACCACCCAGTACTGCGTGCCGGGATCCAGGTCGATGCCCCTGCCGGCGGCGGTGAAGCGGTTGCTGCCGGGGTTGAGCGAGCCCGGGTTGGTCAGCGTGCCGAGGACCGCGGCGCCCGGAGCGTTGGCCGCACCCGTCAGCTTGTTGTCCACCATGATCTTGACGCTGTAGCCCGGCGGCGTGCCGCCCGGGTCGTGGATCTCCAGGTCCACCGCGGTCAGCTTGTAGCCCGCGGCGTTGGGGCCGGTGGTGAAGACCTGCGCGCCGTCTTTCTGGAACGAGGTGCTGCTGTGGGTCGCCTGCCCGGTGTTGCCCACCAGCTTGACCGAACTCTGCGCCTCGGCCGTCCCGGCTGAGAGCAGCAGCGCGAAGGCGGCGGCGAGCAGGCCGCCCGCCCGGCGCCGCGCGCGCGAGACGCGGGCGGCGAAGGCGGAACGGGCGGAGGATGAAGAAGCGGGCCCCGCCGGACGGCGGAGGGCGAAGGCTAGGCGGGAAGAGCGCTCCCGCGGGCCGGAACGCGCGCGGGCCACGGCGTCAGCCGCCCGCCGCGGGCGATGGCGGAGAGAGCCGCCCGCCGCGCGGACACAGGTGTGGCCGGCTCGGCTCGGCTCGGCTCGGCTCGGCTCGGCTCGGCTCGGCTCGGCTCGGCTCGCAAGCCATGATCCGGGATAATTCCAGCCTGTCAACCCCCCGGAGCCGGACGGGGATATCCGCCCCCGGAAACCGAGGGTGGGAAACCGGGGACTCGGTACGGGTTCCGGGATGCCCCCCGTGATCGTGCGTGTTCATGGGTGTATTCGATTCGTGCATTATTTTATGTATCGGTCTGTTGCGATTCGTTGCGGTGACGGTCCCAGGGCCGGCTACGGGAGATGGCGGAATCCGGGATGGAGGAAAACGGATGAAAGAGACGAAAAGCGGATGAATCCGGTTTCATCGCAGGCGGGAATTCCAGGAAAAGAAACCGTGTTGAAATACATGAAACTGAGAAAATGAAAATCTATTCCGCCATGGAATGACGAAAGATCCGAAAATCGATAACAATTTGTTATGTATTTAGTAACGTATGTATTTAGTGTCCGGCGGCAAACTCATAGAATTTTGATTTGAAAGGAGAAATCGT
>VYFT01000055.1 GCA_009842245.1 Gammaproteobacteria bacterium
ATGCGATGTAACGTAGAAGTGTCTCTACTACGCTGCCACGTTGAAGCAAGATCAAAACCCATTAAGCAACGAAGAAGATCGTGAGCATGGACAAAGAGCCCGTTAGTCCAAAATGTCCCAGTTGCGGCGTGGTCGGAATTGAACACTTTGTAAGTAAAGAGAGTACTGCGAAAAGCCGTTATCGAGAACCATGGTTCTTTGTGGTTTACTGCGACCAGTGTGGTCATGTCTACAACGTGATCGCGAAGCATGTCTTTGCCCAAACCGCGACCCGTGTCGTTTTACCAAATGAGAACGTTGAGTAAACCTACGTCAAGCGTACCCGATGTAATGTTCTAGATTTTCCAGTTCATTCATGAGGTGTTCCCATGAGTCAGCGACGTAGTATATAGGTTGAATGTGATCAATTTCGAAACCGCGATCACTACAAGCGACAGAAAGTCGTTCATGCGAGGCTTCTTGGTACTTAGCTGCTTCCGATACTGAGGACAGCAAGCCAGCACCATAGATTTTGTGTTCGGGACCGATCAAACCATATTCCACCGTCCACCAGTGAAAACGCGCCACACGACGTGCCGGAGATGGCGGGCTATTCTCAGCGATTTCCTTTGCTTCGACTACCGCTTGTTCGGCTTCGGCTAATTTTTTCTTATCAGAAACTTCATCTGCCAAAAGCTCAGCAATATGCTTCTGGGCATAGTAGAGCTGCATATCAATTTCGTTCAACTGTGTATTTGCGCCTAGCTCACCTAGACGCTGCAAAAAGTCCCGGTATTCAGCACTGTGAAGCATGGGAAGATGACCAGCAGCTTCGTGAATAATGTCCGGGATAGGCGTGTAGCCAAGTTGACTTCGTGACCGAATGGGTTTTGAGATTGGTAGAATGGAATTCGCTTGCAAAAGCATAAAAATGTCTGGAGGGATGAACCCGTCAACCACAATAGCACTCCACCCCCATTGCCCCAGTGCTTCTTGAACCATCTCTAACGACGGAATCGCCGACTTGGTCATTCCCGTACTAACAAAAGACTCAGTGTAATTCACCGCGGTGTGCCCGACTAATACTTCCTCAAGAGCTTCAGTCGCTAATCGCCAGGTCTCGTGATCCTCCAACGTGTATTCCGAATATTTTTGGTCGACACTGAAAGATTCGATAGCTTCTTTTACATCACTTTCAAGTGTAATCACAATACTCTCCTAAAATCTACCTTAAACATGTATTTCCTTAAATTCACATTCGCGTCAATGCGATTCCGTGATTGTTTGTCGCGCTGTTTATCCCAATTTGAAACTAACCATTTAGTATAAGGCAAAACCGTGAATTCCACCACAAATCGATTTTCTCGCCGGGCACTGACCACATTCTTTGTTTTTGGTTCATTGATGATTTTATCGTTATTCGCCGGACTGAATATATCTCCCAAATGGTTGATTTCGACTACGATTCTTGACGTGCAAGTAGACGAAGAGGGCGCACTTTACTACTTGTTCAAGAATGATAAAAAATATTTTGAACCGATCGCTACAGAACAGTCAAGGTTGTTAGCGTTACCTCATCACTTTTCAGGTGAACTTGAAGTACTCGAGGAGTTTACTTTCGCTCAAATCGACCAAGATATTGTTGAATATAGACAACTCCGAGCCCAAAAGCACTGGGGCCTCTGGTCGCTTTTACCAGCATTTTGCGCAGTACTTTTGTGCTGGCTTACCAGAGAACCTATTACTGCTTTACTTGGTGGAATTATTTCTGGCGCACTCTTACTCGGATTCTATGACCTAACCGGCGAAGTACTAATTCCCACGCTTGGCACAACGGAGACCGCAGGAATCTTAATCTTGTATCTATGGTTTCTAGGAGGATTGCTTGGGGTTTGGTCCAAATCCGGTGCTGCGCTTGCGTTCGCTGAATGGATGACACGCAATGTTGTACGAGGACCGCGAACTGCTAAACTGGTAGCGTGGTTTTTAGGTGTCGTATTCTTTCAAGGAGGTACCGTGAGTACGGTACTAGTTGGAACAACTGTGAAGCCAATCGCAGACAAGGAACGTATTAGCCACGAAGAATTAGCCTATATTGTCGATTCCACAGCATCGCCAATCGCATCGCAATTAGCGTTTAACGCGTGGCCTGGATATGTTCAGGTGTTTATTTTTGTACCCGGTGTTGCGTTTCTTGCAACAGAAACGGATCGCATTGCGTTTTTCTTTTCAAGTGTGCCCTTCTGCTTCTATGCGATCTTTGCGGTACTAGGCACGTTTCTACTGAGTATTGAAAAGCCACTGTACCTCGGAAAACGCATGAAGATTGCGATGAATAGGTCGCGTAGTACGGGTAAGTTGGATAGCGACGACGCGGTTCCACTCGCAGCTCCAGAATTGCAAGACACGGTAGTTCCAAAAGGCTACGTTCCTAATATGCTTGAGTTCATCGCCCCATTGGTGTTACTCATAACGATCGCGATTGGTACGTTTGTGTACTTTGGGTCACCGAATGTCCAGTGGGCATTTGGTATCGCTCTACTGGTTGCCGCGGTTACGTCTTTAATACGAGGGATGACGATTAAGGAACTGATCGACGGAGTTAGTACAGGGATGAAGAGCTTACTAATCGGTTCATTGATTTTGATGCTCGCGATTACTATTGGTGCTGTCAGCGCACAGGCTGGAGGCGGTACGTACCTAGTCGCCCTTCTAGGAGACGCATTGCCTTGGTTCTTACTGCCAGTCATACTACAACTCATGACCATGACGATCGCGTTCTCCACCGGGACAAGTTGGGGCACTTACGCGGTCGCGTTTCCTTTAGCCATGCCGTTAGCGTGGGCGATCGCTTCCGGCCAAGACTTAGCACATCCGTGGTTCTTCATGACACTGTGTTTTGCCGCAGTTATGGATGGTAGCGTCTACGGGGACCAGTGCTCCCCGATATCAGATACAACGGTTTTAAGTTCGATGTGTACTGGTTGCGATCTAATGGATCATGTAAAAACACAGATTCCCCAGGCTACTTTTGCCGCGATACTCGCGGCAATCGTGTGGACCGTACTTGCGTTCTTTGCAGGAGTAGGATTCGGTGGCTAGCTCGCCATTTCAAACCTAGGTACGTGAGGTTTCGATGTGTTCAGGACTTGTGTCGGAACCCTACGAGTTCTTCGGTGAGACTCGCATTTTCCGTACTTCAATTGAACCAAGTTAGACTGAAGCCACAGTTAAGGAGATAGCAGGCATACTCCAGGCTTACTTCTTTTTAGTCGTAATAAATGAATGAGCAAGAGAAGATCACCATGACAGATGTAGTGTTATGGGTGTTCTCAGACGGCCGAAAGGGTCATGAAAAGCAATCCCTTGGTCTCGTACAAGCCATTGAGAGATTGGTGAAGAACAGTGTCGAAGTCTGTCGAATCGCCGTTGGTTCCTCTTTCAAGAGGTTGACAGCAATGCCAAAACCCAACCTCATTCTGGGCGCGGGACATGCAACACACGTACCAATGTTGTTATCAAAACTGCGCTTCCATGCCCCTTGCGTCGTGCTGATGAAACCTTCTCTTCCAACGATTCTCTTTGATCTCGTTCTCGTGCCGCACCATGACTTTTGCTCCAACTTCGGAAACGTGCACGCTACTAGAGGCGTACTCTGCCCTATTCCCGATGCGCGCCCTGATCCAACGCGTGGCGTGATCCTTTTAGGAGGCGACAGTCGCCATTATCACTGGAATACAGATGCAGTGGTAGAAGCAGTGGTCGGTATTTGTGGTGCTAGTCCAGAGAAACATTGGACCATCTGTGATTCTCCGCGAAGTCCTTCCGATTTGTTGGGCTCACTTTCCCCGTTGCCCAATGGAACGACACGTCAATGGCGAACCACAAGTGAAACCTTTATTACCGAATTACTCAATGCGAGCTCGGAAACCTGGGTGACTAGCGACTCAGTAACGATGCTCTATGAAGCACTTAACACCGGCGTGCCTGTAGGTGTCATTAAATTGCAAACAAAGCGGAAAACTAACAAACTTGACCGCGGTATTCAAGATTTGGCAAAACACAAACAAGTCCATTTAACGAGTGCGGGTTACTCAATTGATCCTGAACTTTCGATGATGCCACCAGGTCAAGAACTTCGGCGATGTGCGAAACTGTGTCTGCCTTTACTCAAAAATGGAGTAGTGTTATAAAATTTTTACACATTTAAGATATACTGAGACTATCTCTTTTCAATTTAGTGGTAACCTCGATGAATAACGGTAAACAAATTTCACTCTCTCTGTGCGGAGCTATTTCAATTTCACTTTGTGCTTCGATAAATGCTGAAGAAGCCGCGACGCAGAGTTTGGATGTGAGTGACAAAATCCTTCTAATGGAAACAATCAACGTGACTTCCAACAAAGAAGTAGCTGATGAAGACTTGACCTCCAATGATCCAGAAGTGGATCGTGTGTTGAAATTAGTTGACGGCTTAGCATTGTCGTCGGAAGATCCGACGGATCAACCCACAAACGAGGAAACAGACGATAAGGTAGATGCGAACTCGGTCGATTTGAAGTCGAATGAAGAAAACATCAAGACCAAGAAAATATTTGAGAACAAAGACAAGTTGAGCGGTTCCGACTTGAAACAAAACAAGTCACAAGAGAAGGTTTCCGACAAGAAAACCGACAAGTCGAAATAAACTGCGCGCGTCAAATTGATCTAATTTGATCGTTGATCATTCTCCTCCGCTTCTAAGTGGTGGGTGCTTGCACGCATCTCCCTTTGCTACGAAGAGTGCCGCACTTTCGTTTTCGTCTTCGACGGTATAGAACGTCCAACCACTCACGGATGCTCGACTGAATCTTATCGAACTAGGGTTGATGGCTAACATCTCCACAATGGCTTAGCCGGAGACGTTTTGAAATTCCCTTGAGTAGTACACAGACGAAACGTCTTGGTCGGCACGTGTTAATCTACAACTTGGAGAAGCTGATCGTCAACTAGGGAAACTTCGTACCGTTGAAGAGTACATCGCAATTGCGGCACAATGGGACCGCAAGGAGAAGAGTCGGAATTTAGCGGCGAAGCTACTAAATCAATTCACGCAACAGGGTGAGAATTGAAACTAAATTTCTTGTGCGAATACTAATTGCAAAGAAATGGCGGAGCGGACGGGGCTCGAACCCGCGACCCCTAGCGTGACAGGCTAGTATTCTAAACCAACTGAACTACCGCTCCGACGATGGGCCTTTGGTGGGTGTTGTAGGGATCGAACCTACGACCTATGGCTTGTAAGGCCATCGCTCTCCCGAACTGAGCTAAACACCCAAAAACGCAAGACCTGAATTTTAAGTTCGCGAATTTTACTGTCAATATTGTAGCTCAGGACGCACCTCACCATTCATAGACGATCGGTGCTCTATTCCATTGAATAGAAGGAAACCGCGGCTCGTTTCGTATCAATTCATAAAATGGGATTTATATATTCCGGTTGAACAACCAAAATGTATTTGTTGACAGGTCGTAGAAGTCACCAACGTGAACGCTTCTCGCTGTCCAGACGCCCCAATCCCAGAGGCCATACTGGTATTATACACATGTATTCAAATGAAGTATATAATTCCATATGAAATCCTAATCAAATTGTCCTTGAGGATTACGCATATGAAACAAGCAGTACTTTTTATAGTGTCACTATTACTTCTGACGACTGTGACACTACAGGCTCAACGCAGTTCCTCCGATGGTTGGACCGGGTTCAGCTTAAACCAACTTGAAACCATGTCCAATAGTGTGTTTACGCTACTTGACGCTGACGAAAACGGTTCAATCACGCTCGATGAAATTGACTTCTTCAAAGAGGAATCTGAAGAGCCTTTGAATGAAGAAGAGATCGTTTTACGTCAACGTCGATTGAATTTAGTCAATAGCTACTTTTGGACCGAAGAAGAGATTGACACGTTCAAAGTCGGCGATACAAATGGAGACGGTTCAATGAACCGAGACGAGTATGACAATCTTGAGTCCAGTGTACGGACACACGTATTGAAACTTGGGATAGAGTCGCTGGATACAGACAAGAATGGCAGTGTTGAATCGAAAGAGTTTAGTGCTCACCTTGAAAATTTTGACGAATGGGATAGCGATGGTGATGGCACGATCGGTCGAGAAGAAATGAGAGAAATCTCAGATCGAAGATTTCATACTGATATCCGACGTCGGTGGGCAGCACGTGAAGACTTAAGTGGAGAAGCACGCCGTCGCTTAGTTGTAGAACGCGAGCGTCGAGCGGCTGAAAGCGAAAGACGCGCAACGACCGAACGCGAAGATGACTGACTGAGTGAACTGGGTGAAAGCTAATAGCGTCATCCGTGAACAGTTCCAAGCGCGATAATGCGCGGTCTCAAATCGCTAGTGTTTTCTTCACTACTCCGTTTTACCATGCTCGCGGGAATCATATATTGATTTCGTAATAGTTACACAGCTAGTATTCAATGAGGACAAACCAAATGAAATTTAAAACATTTTTCATCTTTTTACCAATTGGTGCACTCCTAGTTTCATCGATAACCTTGACGGCTCAGGAAAGAGACAGACCAGCTCCGGCGCGCTCTCTTTCGGTCAATAGTTCATTTTCTTCCTTTCCCATCGCAGAAATCGAAGCAATTAGGGAAGCATCAAAAGAAACTTTCAACATATTGGACGTTGATGACAGTGGTTCTATTACTTTGGAAGAAATTGACATACTAGCAGAGCTGATCGAGGGAGAGGACACACTTCCTACTGAAAAACTCGCGGAACTTCGACAACGAACAAATATAGTCTCTCGAACGTTCATGCATGTCGAGGAAGAAATAGATCGCTTTGATGTAGCTGACACAGATCGTGATGGCACTTTAAGTGAATCTGAGTTTGACGACCAAGAGGCAGCTCTACGAACTCACATCTTACAACTCAATCTCGATTCGTTCGATAAAGACAAGAATGGTGGCGTTGAACTGGGTGAGTTTACAGCCCATCTAGATAACGTGGAAGATCTCGATACCGACGGAGACGGTAGTCTAAGCCGAGCTGAACTGAGAGAAAGTACGGATCACAGAGTGCTACAGGATATTCGAATGACTCATTGGCAAAATCAAGTACGCGCAGAACGACGGGCAGCAGAACAAGCTCGATCTGAGGAAACGCAGAAGAAAGACAGTCGGTAGCTAGATCCACTTAATCGAACTCGGTTATACTGATCAAGGACTCATTGGAGGTATCCTCGATGAACAAAACTCTGGTATGCGGGACCTCGCTGGTATTGTTAGTGACCGCTTCTGTACACGCTCAGCGCACTGAAAGTGAAGAGACCCCCGAATTTACGCTAAACCAACTTGAGACGTCTATACAACATGTTTTCGAGATGATTGACGCGGACGAAAACGGATCAATCACTTTAGAAGAGATTGATCTTTTAAGAGAAGACTCAGATGAACCTCTCACCCGAGATGAGTTAGTTTCGCGCTCACGTCGATTGGGTCTGATTAATCACTACTTTCGGACGGACGAAGAGATAAACAGGTTTGAGGTAGGAGACGTTAACAGTGACCGTTCGATGACTCGAGAAGAATTCGAGAATCTCCGTTCTAACATACGTACTCACCGACTGAAACTTGGATTGCAAGTGCTGGACTCAAACAAGAACGGAAACGTAGAAGCGGACGAGTTCGCGGCACATCTCGAAGCATTTGACGAATGGGACTCGGACGGTGATGGCGCTCTAAATCGTAAGGAAATGTCAGAAATCCCAGAACTCCACAGAATACAGATTGAACTTAATCGTCCCATGTTCAACTTGAGAGCAGAAGCCGAAGTGGATTACTACATCGCTGAACACGAACGTCGAGCTGCCGCTGGACAAGACGAGAGTCCTACTCGGAGACTTCCACCCATATTTACTAGTGGCGCAGCCGCAAGCATCGATGAATTGCGAGAGGCTTCAAAGAACACATTCAACTTGTTGGATGCTAATAACAGTGGCTCTATCACATTGAACGAGATTGACATAGCCAAAGAATTGATTGAGGGAGAGGAAAAACTACCAACCGAGAAACTCGCGGAACTACGTCGTCGATCCGAAGTTATTTCTTATACATTCATGAATGTTGAAGAGAAGATCGACAACTTCGAAGTGGCAGACACAAACCACAACGGTACACTGAGTGAGACTGAGTTTGACAAAATGAGTTCCACTGTTCGAACCCACATCTTACAACTCGGTCTCGATTCATTCGACACTGACAACAATGGTAGTGTCGTATTGAGTGAGTTTTCCGCCCATTTAGACAACATTGAAGAAGTTGACGATGACGGGGACGGATACCTTAGTCCAGAAGAAATGCATGAAGTCTCTGATTTCAGAGTCAATATGGACGTTCACGTGTATCAATCAGAAGCATTTGGGCGAGAGAGAGAACCCGAAGCCCAATCTCGCGTAAACTGATCACGTAATTTACGCTAACTCTTCTCCTTACTGAGGAACGCACGTAAACTCCAACTCAAGGTTGGAGCAAACAGAGCAATGCGGTCTAAATACTTTCGGTCTGTTAAGATGCGCGCAAAATAAGTGTAACTCGGACCGGCGAATTTATTCGCTATCGTGAGCCACAGACTCTATATCTGCACTGTCAGATGCTTGCAGAGATTCTGCTGGTTGCGATATAGAGGTTATCCATTCACCCCGCCACACCCAAATCCACGTTCCAATAGCCGTTGGAAGCAGTACGATCGTTGATAAGGTAAAGTAAGTGTCAACATAGTCGTCTACGCTTGAAAATATGAAGAAAATCGCGAGTGAGGTGATACCACAAACCAACACAGTCAGTAGCGGAAGTGCCACCATCCGAAACCCTAACCGCACATGTAACGTAATCACTCCATCAATAGCACTTGGCAATTCTCCCATCTTGAGAAGTGCGCGAATCATGAAAACCACTAATGCAACGAAAGCTGCAGTGCAATTCATCAATGTGCAAGTCTCCATTTGCCACAGTAATTTATCCTCTGTATCTGGTGAAAACAACCAAAACACACTATCAAATGGCTCGGTCACATCAAACCCGTAAAAGATCAACCAAACAAAAAACTTTGTAATGACTAGGACTAAGATCCCAACTGGGAAAATCACAAAGAAAAGTGCTCCAAGATGAACTAAAAGAGTTCGAGTAGCACTAGTAGCACTCAGTTCTTTAATCAACGTCATGAATCTAACTCCTGAGCCGATTCCAAATGCACGACACTTGCGTCAGATCTCGTTCACCGTCGTAAAAATATTTGGGGGTTGACCACATGCCAAATACCATGATCGACAAAGATGGTCGTGAATGGTACTCAGCGCCAACTCAACCACTCGATCTATTAACTCATCAGCGTTTGGTGACTAGTTGGATGAAGTTCCTAAAGACGTGATCCAAGCACCTCGCCACACCCAAATCCATGTTCCAATGGCAGTTGGGAGAAACACCACTAGGGACACAAGGTAGTAAGGGTCCACAAAACTGTTCACACCGGAGAACACAAGAAATATCGCGAACGCCGTAATAGCGCATATAAATACCGTCAACAATGGAAGTGCGATGATCCGAAAGCCTAGACGCACATGTAGAGCGATTATTCCATCAGTCGAACTTGGCAATTCACCCATTTTGAGCAAGGCACGGATCATAAAAACAACCAGTGCAACAAAGCCCGAAGTACAGTTCATAAGGGAGCAAGACTCGGCTCGCGTGGTCAAGCTGTCCTCGTCCATTTGGCTAAATATCCAGCTACTGCCATCCCCAAACGACCAAAAGAGAAATTGGATCAGGTATTTCGTAACCGTCAGCACCAAAATTCCGACGGGGAAGATCACGATGAAGAGTACTCCAAGATGAACGAGGAGACTTCGCATCGCGTCGGCAGTACTCTGTTCTTTAATCTGTTCCATTGACTAACACTTCCGCTCTGCTTTCTCGCGTGCGAAATCAGTCTTCTTGAGGCGTTAGGTTCTTCTTTAAATCATCTTTATTTTGGGCGAGGAAGAAAGCAAAAGCCTTCGTTGTCGCTGAAGACTTGCGATTTTCTACTTTCGTCAGGTCAAACGTAAGACACATAAATATTGGTTGCATCTTTACCCGTTTTGTTTCGTAGTGGAAAGTACCACCTCTGTCGAACGTAATCATTTCTTTCCTAGCGACCACCGAAATGTTCTTGATTGTTTCGGAAAGTTCTTGATCTTGATATGACTTAAGAAAACTCCAAGGATTTCGCAATGCGGTTTTATAGAACTGACCGTGCGTTCCGTAATTGTTGCTTTGCTCTCTGTGCTGCGTAGGTGTTCGTTCAGTAGAAAAAAGTTTCTTGACTTCTCCGTGCGAGATTGAACCCTTATACCTTAATTCCATAACGACGTCCTTAGGACCGTTCACGGTCGTGCGAGTCGCTTTGAACGTGTCTATCGCCACCGTGTAAGGTAGTTCTTCGTGTTGGAAAAAACCTCTGCAATCGGACTTACTAAATCCTTTCTTATCTAAAGGTTCCGGCCCTTCATCCCGTTTCGGTCGTTCTTGACTCACTTCCGCCCCTTCGGCGTTCGCGGGTGTAGTAGTAGCACGTTGTTGATTCCCCTGCGCGAGGATGGTTGTTGTCATTGCTAATACGATTAGCGCAATGAGTAGTTTCATATCAATTCCCCCTATTCTGTCAAGTAGGGTATAAGTCCAAAATCATCCGTAGAACTAAACCCATAGTGTGATAATACCTAAAACACGGCTAGAAGACGAGAAGAAACAGGTTCTCTGCTACACAACACGGCTTTGGATTACCTTCTGCTTCTACCGAAACTTCAACCATGATTTCAATCATACCTTTTTTAAACTCGACGCGTTTTAAGGTTGAGTGCGCTCTAATTCGAGAACCAACCAAGACTGGTGCAGGAAACCGAACTCGATCAAAACCATAGTTTAGCATGTGTTTCAATCCGTCTACATTGTAAATGGATATCGGTAGCTGACGTGGTAGTTGATTCATAATCGACAGAGTTAGATCACCGTGTGCGATAGTAGTGCCAAAAGGTCCAGTTTTCGCGCGTTCCGGATCCACGTGTATCCACTGATGGTCCAAAGTTGCATCGGCAAAAGTGTTTACGCGTTCTTGGGTGATCTCAAACCAGTCCGTCGGTGTCTCACTCTGACCAATTTTTTGGGTCAGTGATTCATAGGCGGTTTGTATTTGATCGTTCATCCTTACCTCGCGGTTGGTGTTTTGGTAGTTCTATAAATTGTAGCGAACTATACCGCTCTGATTGCTTCTCAACGGTGCAGAGTCAGCAGCAGACCAGTTGTCTTCTCATCCTTGACTGAGATTCGTAGGAAACTTTCTCGAAAGACGTTTAGTCTAAAGCGTGATGCTCTCGTTCACTTGGGTGTACTCGTTGGGTTCCAAGTAAAACGAATGAATAGTGAATTCATTGCGACATGAGCAGTATGACCACGATCGTCATAATATTGAGGAGACGCAATTATGAGAAATGGAGATCTCAGATCAGAGATGGATCGACAAGAAGGAAACACGGATGAACGAAGCACATTGGACCGAGTGCGAGCAAGCGTCAAGAAACTCATCGAAGCATCAACGAGTTGGTTTACGAAGCTTAAACAATCTAATAAAGCAGTTCGCGAACTCATCGCTGACCCTGATGACACGAAGAAAGTGTTTGAAGTCATGGCTACGATGCGAGGAAATTCCTTAATCAGGATTTTCAAGCGCTTCAAAGCTACTAAGACCGGAGAGAAGATCTTACGACAGCAGATCGAGTTGTTGGATACGCTTAATGACCACGCTTATCTCAACAGTTTAAAACCTGACTCTTTCGGGCAGGCATATCTGAGCTTCCTGGATAAAGCGAAGCTTGAATCTGGTGGGCTAGTTTATGCTAGCGAAGAATACTATCAAAACGTCAATGACCCCGAATTACTTCGCTTTATGAGAAGAAATCGAGACAGTCACGATCTTTGGCACACTCTTACTCAATATGGTCGAGACACCTTGGGTGAGACCTGTTTACTTGCATTTACCTACGCACAAACAAAGAACCCTGGAATCCGTATGATTTTGCTGCTCGCCAGCTTTCGTCTGTATCGCGAATATGGGCACGGTACCTTCGCTGCATTATGGCGTGCTTACGGAGACGGTAAACGAGCAAGTTGGTTACTGGCACAACCCTATGAAGATATGCTTCAGTTGAACATTGAGCAAGTTCGGGTGATGTTGACGATACCTGATCCGAACGCTTATCGTGTCGTACTAGCACGCCAAAATACGCCAAAGAAACGTTTAGCGACTTAATCTCGACGTTCAGCCAATTACCGTTTCCTCGGGATCAACATCGTACCGCGCTGGATTGTACGACCCTTATATAAGCGACACCCCAATGAAATATATCATCATCGCCAACAGACTAACTACTAATACCATCCCGTACGCAATAGTCAACACCGTAAATTTCAATAGCGAGACGATGTGTCCCGAACCGTAAAAATTCTTAAACGACAAGTAGATATGGACGATGATGAAAAGGGTTAACAGTAATGCCATTATTTGCAGTACATACGGAGAGTTCAAATAGGGAATGTTGGAAAAAACCAAGGACATCAAGACTTCAATCGTTAGGGTTATAAATGCGAGTGCATGAATGTGCATAGCATAAATCAATTGGAATACGACTCTAATACCCTTTCCAAGGCTCAGAAAACTTAACATTGAAACAAAAATTGGTAACAACACAAACATCATCAACGGTAAATTCTCGGTTACGTCATCGACAAAGTCCCGTCCGTCGTGTGAGGCATGAATAAACGCTTTTAAAACCGGTTTCCAATAGTTTCTAGCATCGTTAAATTCATCGTTTTCGTATTGATGAGTGTAGATCCATGACAGGGTTACTTTCGTCACGTTCAACAATTGGCCTTGTGCTCTACTTTGCACGATCTCTTCGCCTTTACCGCGCGTTTCTCCTTCTCCTGCCTCTTTAAAGAAGTCACGAACCACTCTCATCCTCTTGTGGGCTTCTTCGGCGCTTCGAATCGCTTCTTCTAACTGCGAATCGTAATTTCTAAAGCCTACATCTTTTCGCATTTGGTCGACAATGTCAAAAATCTCCTCACGCCATTGATCATGTTCGAGATATACAATCCTTCGCTTTAGAACATTTTTTGCACTTTCAAACACTCCTTCTTCAATTCGAACTAGACTTCTAATCGACGATAGGTATTCGTCAACCTCTTTTTGAGTACGCACGGGAGCCCGGTCACCTAGTTGTGAGGTTTCCATCTGAGAGTTGCCAGCCCCATCTGCGGAGGACTCCTCGTCAACCTGGACGTTCTGAATCCGAGTTGTAAGCGCAAATAGAAAAAAGAACACCAGGCTACTAAATAAGTACAAACGGATTGGAGTTACATAACTCGCTCGTTTGTTGTCTCGAAACTGTATTGACAGTTTCCCAGGTCGCAAAAATAGTGTCGAAAGGGTCGTAAACACACGAGAATCAACATCGAACATTTCTTTGAAGAAATCTCCAATGATCTTGAACAAAGAACGGTTGTAGTGAGAGTCTTTTTGACCACAGACCCAACAAAATGCGCCTAACAGCTCCTCACCGCAGTTATCGCATTTCGAGTCCGCGCTCGGACTCTGTTCTGATGTCGTCATCAGCGAATCGTCATTGTTGTCCACAGATGTTTGTATTACGCCTTCACAAAATATAAGCGAATTTTTTTCTATACCATTTTAAAGTGATGTGAGAGTTTATTGCTTGGCGCGAGATATGTTCGCAGACGGGATTTTCGGGCAAACTGATCATGCGAGACCGTATTTTTACTCTTGAATCTCTCGAATCGTAGTGCGACCCAGCTGACGTAACGAGGTACTGCTAACAAGTGATAACACAGCAAAAACACTATATACAGCTACTCCCAACCCCACGGCGACTAGTAAAGAGCTCTTCGTAGCAACTAATCCCAAGAATAGTCCCCCTAGTGGTACTAGATTAAAACCAATAGTGTTTATACCCATGACTCTTCCTCGCAAGTGTTGCGGTACCGCAAGTTGCATTGTCGTCATGGCATTTATCAAGAAGAAACTACCTAACAGCGCACCAGCCACTGCACAGATAAGCGCTACGTAATACAGTTGGTTGCTCGCGGCAAATGCGAACGCAAGAGTCGCTGCTGCGGAAGTAAACCCACCACCTAGCATCACATAACCTAGCCATCGATTTCGGCGCATGCTAGCAACAATCAATGTTCCAACGACGGAACCCAATCCACCCGCGGCGAGTAGCAATCCAAACTCCCGTTCGCCCTGTCCCAGTAGCTCTGTAAATCTCGACATCTGTTGGACATAGGACTGCACGAAAAACATACCTAGAAAAGTGAGCAGGGTAAGCCATCGAAAGAGAGGATGTTTGAAAATAAATCGCACCCCGTCGCGAAGTTCTTGCCATGCTGAACTCTCGTCCGTCAGCTCGCTGTCAGGCATCGGTATGGTTAGCAAGACAAAAAACATCACCAGGAAACCAAACGTACACACGGAGAAAACTACACTCGTACCACCGATCCAGAGAATCAAGCCCCCGATCGCTGGAGCGATCATTCGATTGGATTGCCATACGAACGCGTTGAGTGATACTGCACTCAAATAAGAGTGTCTTCGAACTAACGATGGATAAATCGATGCTCGAACCGGCCAGTCGATACCCGTGATAAGAGAAAGAGCAGCTGCAATCGTGTATACATGCCAAACTCGAACTAGGTTAGTGAAATCGAGAAACGTGAGCAGACCGATTAACGTCGCGTTACACAGACTAGTACAGAGAAGGAGAGTTCGTTTGTTCATACGATCTGCGATCACTCCCCCGATAAGGTTCATGACAATTCCGGGCACCGCCATCATCGCCCCTAGAAAACCAAGATGAACTTCGGAACCCGTCATCTCTTCGACGAGCCAGAGCTGACCTACGTAGAGCAGGTTGGATGCCGAAACGGACGCGAACGAACCGTACCAATACCGCCGAAATGACGGGTATAGCAACGCAGGAAATCTGCGATTCAACTTGCGCAAGAACATCTAAATTAGCCTGTTGTGACTCCGCGCGGAACCAGATTAGAGTCTAACACAGTATCAAGTTTTTGGTGGTTGTAAACGTACAGTAGAAGGAGCATCTCGAAGCGAGTAGCAGCTCGTGACGGTGCAACTAATGTCAATAAAATTGCTCTTACTCGTCAACGACGACATCTAATGGATTCGAGAGCAATACTATGAAGAAAGCCGGTCCGCGCAGAAATCGAAACAGATTTCTGCGGCTTTTCGTACCGGTTCTTAGCATTCTAAGTATCAATTTGCTTGGAGAAGAAGAGCTCGAATCTGTTCCTGAAGACTTTCCGTGGCTCCATACTATGGAAGTTGGTGAATGGCCCACAACCTATAAAACCAATGAGCAGATAGTCAGAACCGGAAAACCGTTACGCCAGATAGATTTCGGACTCCATTCTCTCGAAGAAGGCCAAGAAGCAAACCCCACGGTGCTGATTGGTATCCACGGATTTAAAGCGCGAGGGTTTGAGTGGGTGTATCCACTACTGACCATGGATACGGACTCTATACATACTCATTACTTTCGGTGGGACTTCTTGGATAAGAACTCCAAAGCGAGAACAATGTTGCTCGATGACATATCCGACTTGATTGACGAAAGAACAGCGCCACTTGAACGAATTGTTATTGTCGCGCACAGTTGTGGTGGCGTAATGGTAACGGCTGCTATCGAGGACTTGCCGGAAGATGTCAATTTTGATATCCATACCGTAGCTTCCCCATTGAACGGGTTGGGTTTGTTCACGGTGTGCCGACCAGATTTACCAGAGTCGCTACCAGATCACGTTACTCTAACCCAATGGCGTACTGCAAAAGAGAAGGATAGTGTGTTTTGGTGGTTTCCAAGAGACCCCCAAAAAGTCACTAAGGATTACGGTGTCACCATTGAGTTACCCAAAAAATATCACGGGATTCGTTTGGGGCATGTACGCTCCTTGAGTTGGGTTTCGGAACGTATTTTTTCAGATGGTCTGCTTAGCGAAAGTTCCTCGACTGAACAATTGGTTGAATCCGAGACTTCCGAGTCGCCATCGTTGCCAGTTTCTGACTAAAGTCTGCGACTTGACCAGCAACCACGTGAATAACCTCGCCTTCTCGCTCGACAACCCCTTTGATACGTACTAGTTGTCCCTGCAATATTTCCGCACGATAGCTGTCCAGCACTGCTTTCCATACCACGATATTACTATTCCCGGTTTCGTCTTCTAACAAGAGAAACACAACCCCAACACTCGAACTTGGCCGTTGTCTACATGTAATCAAACCGGCGAGTTGTACTAAGCGACCGGGCCTCACTGAAGGCAATTCTGCTGCGGTAATGCATCGCCGAAATTCTTGATCTTCCCGTAACAATTTCATTGGATGATCGCCTAACGTAAGTCCGAGATAGTTGAAGTCCGACATCATACTTTCCCCGAGCGAAGGTTCCGGCATCTCGACCTCAGTGTGATACGGTTCTGTCGTTTGGACGGCCTGCCATAAGACGGGCAATTGCGCGATACCTGCCGCGTCCCAATGTGCTTGAAATCGATTCCCCGAAATACTCTTGAGTGCGCCAGCACGCGCTAGCGTAGTCAGTATCGCGGTAGAAAGTTCTGCTCTCCGAGCAAGATCATCGATATCTTGATAAGGCTGATTTGCTTCAATGCGTAATCCGATCTCTTCTCCTAATCCCTTAATCTGCCGTAGCCCCACACGCAAGGCTCCTTGAGGTTGATCATAAGCTGGCAATGATTTATCGCATGGCTCTAAACGATAATCCCACCCACTATACTGAACATCGACCGCTCGCACTTCTAGATCATGTCTAGTAGCATCTTGAATAATTTGAGACGGGGAATAAAAACCCATCGGCAAACTGTTCATCAGGCCACAATAAAACGCGGCCGGCTCATGGCATTTCAACCAAGCTGAAATATAAACTAAAAGTGCAAAACTAGATGCGTGAGATTCTGGAAATCCGTATTCGCCAAAACCTTTGATTTGTTCAAATATGCGATCTGCAAATTCTCGTGGATGTCCGCGCTGGAGCATCCCATCAATGAGTTTTTGTTGAAACTTTTCCAAACCACCGCGGCGCTGCCATGCAGCCATCGCTCGCCGTAGCTGGTCTGCTTCACCGGCCGTGAAACCAGCCGCGACCATGGCTAATTCAATAACCTGCTCCTGAAAGATAGGAATACCCAAAGTGCGTTCTAGTACTTTGCGGACGGCTTCATTGGAATAAGTGACCTCTTCCTGTTGTTGCCGACGACGAAGATACGGATGCACCATGTTGCCCTGAATAGGACCAGGACGTACGATCGCAACTTCGATCACTAAATCGTAAAAACACACCGGCTTGAGTCGCGGTAGCATCGACATCTGCGCTCTCGATTCCACCTGAAAGACCCCCAAACTATCGGCTCGGTGGAGCATTTCATAAGTCTTTGCGTCCTCTGGCGGAATGGCACTCACCGTCAATTGTTGGGTCCCACGAAAACCGCGAAATTCATTCACTAACGTGAGCGTCTTGCGTATCGCAGTCAACATACCTAAGCCCAGAACATCGACTTTCAGTAAGCACATCGCTTCCAGATCTTCTTTATCCCACTGAATCACAGTTCGATCGGGCATCGCCGCGTTCTCTACCGGTACCAACTCAGACAATGGACCGCGTGAGATCACAAAACCTCCCACATGTTGTGATAAATGACGTGGAAAGCCAATGATTTCATTGACTAACGAGATAAAGAGTTGCATGATTCGCGCTTGAGGATCCATTCCTAACTTTTGCAGTCTTTCATTAATTTCTTCTTGTTTGTCCCACCAGGACATGGATTTAGCTAATAAATCAACCGTATCTAAATCTAGACCCAGTGCTTTCCCCACATCACGTATGGCACTACGTGGCCGATACGTGACTAACGTAGCTGCTAGCGCAGCTCGTTCGCGAGTGTACTTTGAATAAATAAATTGAATGACTTCTTCCCGACGTTCATGTTCAAAGTCCACATCAATGTCGGGGGGCTCATGGCGCTCCTTCGATACGAATCGTTCAAACAATACATGAATCCGGTCTGGGTCGACTTCGGTGATAAATAAACAATAGCAAATGGCTGAATTTGCTGCTGATCCCCTACCCTGACAAAGTATGTCGCGTTCCCGCGCAAAACGCACAATATCGTGTACCGTCAAAAAATAGTACTCGTACTGTAATTCCGCAACGAGCACTAGTTCTTTTTCGATCAACTGTTCAATGTCCGCTGGAATCCCTTGCGGCCAACGTTGTTGCGCTCCTTCGTAGGTTAGTTGTCGTAAATATTCAGCCGCGGTCATCCCTGTCGGCACTAACTCTGCGGGATATTCATACCGCAGCGAATTCAAAGAAAACTCACAAGCTCGGGCGATTGTGAGCGACTCTTGCAGGAGTTCCTCAGCATACAAAGCCGTCAACGCCTCGTAGGAGCGCAAATGTCGCTCCGCATTAGAAAAGGTCTTGGTTCCTAACTGACTCACAGGGAGACCAAGCCGAATGGCGGTCAGAGTATCCTGTAGAGCTTTACGTTCTGAAACATGCATGTGCACATCGTTGCTTGCCACAAGCGGAAGTTCCAATCGCATCGACAAAGTGAGCACATTAGCTGTTTGAATCAAATCATCATCGGTTAAAAACAGCTCCAGTGCCAGCCACAAATGCTTCAAATACTGTCGTAAACTTTGCCCTTGTGCAATTAACGTTTCTAGAGGCAGAGCTTTAGGCATCCACAATGCAAAACATTCAGAGACCGTATCTTCTAAATCATGCAAGTGGAGTTCGTACTCCCCTTTATTTCCACGACGGCGGCCTTTAGTGATAAAAGCAGATAGTTGCGCATAAGCCTTGCGTGTCGGCGCGAGTAATACCAGCTGCACTACCTCGTCACCGTTGCCATCCGAGAGATGAAATTCCGCACCGACAATCAACTTGATTCCTTGCTGCATCGCTGCTACATGCGCTTTGACGATTCCGGAGAGTGAGCACTCATCGGTAATAGCAATTGCTTCATATCCCAGCTCTTTCGCGCGTTTGACTAGTTCTTCCGGTTGTGAAGCACCCTGTAAGAAAGAAAAATTACTCTTGCAATGTAGTTCAGCAAAAGGAACTCGAACCTCGTGCATCGATTCTTGTTCGGCTTGGGCTTTAAGCGAAGTAGCCATGTTGAAACCATCCGCATTCATCATTAAATAACCAACACAAGGCCCCACTTTCGTGTCGCCCGACGAAATAATCCCGCTGCACCCGGTCCTCCCACCAACCATCCTCAATACGTACCGGTCCTTGAAGAATTTCAAAGTCTTTGGGTTTGACCGATAGCGGGCGTGCGAACAACCATAAAGGACGACTATTCGCCGCTATCTCGGTGCTAGGATGGTGTGATTTCTTGAGTCTTGTACTATGATCAGAAACCGGCGACCACGCAAATTCCGGGCGATGATCATCGTGGCTACACAACAACTCCCAGGAATCCGAGCCGAGACGGGCCGTGAGCCGATCCAACAAATCTTCTGGCAGAACCGGTCTAATCTCATAAGCACCCAATAAATCCTTGGCTAATGCCCCGGCTTTAGCTAATGACGCTACTTGCGTTGCTTCTAACCTTAGCGATAAGACCTCCTGCGGTAGCTCGCGCTCGCTCAACGATAGCTCAGAAAACTCCAAAATCGCCTGTGGATCAATACGTGGATAGGCAAAGCGACATGAAATCGTTATGGTCTGTGCATTAGTAGCAGTAAATTGCCAGGTAGCTTCTACCACTCCGAGTTGTTTTGATTGCAGCCAATGCACCATTTCGATCACGAGTTGTTCCATTGGTTTACGGAGAGATGGTTTATCGAACAATGGCTCTAAGAGATGGATAACCGAGGTAAATTGAGTAGCTGGCGCAACATATTGTTGTGGCTCTGCGAGCTCTCCAGTTAAACGTGAAAGATATCTGAGAACATCAGAGGAGAACCGTTGCCTGAGCTCGCTACGTGGCAAATCCAAGAGTTCGCCGAAGAAACGTATCCCCATATTGAACATGCACTCGACATCCGTAGTTTTGAGTTCGGAATACTTCAAACTCAGTGTGTGCAAGTGTTCTAGTGAATCCGAGCGAATCGTGGTTTCTTCAGGATAGTCGGAAAATGCAATGGCACTGTGTGCATGCGCAAATACTCGAGCTACGGCCGGTGTATGTGCGATACCGATTTGAGCCGTGTGTCCGACTTTAGCCAACGCCTGTTTAAGATGCTGAACAATGTTGTTGAGCCCCTCAAATAATTTGAGACTGCCAGAAACTTCAAGCATGAGGTCGTAAGGAGAACTCAGTGCAACTCGTGGTGTGAAGCAATAGGCGATAGGCACTAGTTTTTCCAGGTATTTGTGCTCTGCCTCGCAATCACGCCGGTAATGTAGGAGTTCGGGCACCAAACTGGTGGCTGTGGCCACACTGCTGCCTAGCAATATCCCAGCCTCTTGAGCAGCTTCATTCATGCGATACACCTTGTGATCAGCTACCAACACCGCAGGCTTTCTTTTAGCAAGATCTTGGGTGTGTTGCACTATTTCTAACCCCATGAGGGATAAATGCACACACAACCACAGCATTAGTGCTTTGCTCCAGCTGGCGAATGTTGCTGTCGCCATTGTTGCCACTGTGCGGCTATGCGCGTATTTGCAGATAGCACCCGGTACTCATGTAGTTGCAACGATAAATTTGGTACGGGCCACCCGCCTTTACGTTTCAAAATAGACAATTTCACTTGGTCTTTTATGTGAGCTTCAGCCAGTCTTAGACTAAGTCTTAGTTCAGCTGGAGAAGATTTCACTTGTGCATGCATGGGTCGAAAAATCGTGATCCATGCACGCCCTTCTTTAGCTCGCGTTTGGATGCGACGCAGTTGTTTTTCTTCAAGTTGTTGTTCGTCCAACCAAACAAGCATTGCACTACAACTGCCGGATTCCAAAATTTTTTCCGTCGCCCAGAGTGCCTCGCGGTGATTCTTCGGATGAACAAGAAAAACGCGGTTTACATCAATATCGTGGGCATTTAATGCTGGCGCATACGGTACAAAAGGTGGATTAACCCAGGAGATCCAACGCGTCTCCTCCCCCATGAGACGACATAAGCCCGGTATTAGGAGCTGTAGCTCGCCACAGCCGTGTACCTCGGGTAGGATTTCAACCAGTCCGTCTCGCGGCCAACCGTTACCGTAGAGTAAGTGGTCTAAAGCGGTAAACCCGGTAGGTAGATTAGTACGCCGTTGATACGCAGCGATTTCAGCTATGTCTTCAGCACGCCAGATATCTTTATGTTTTAGGAGTGCTTGGAGCCCTGACACTAAAATTCTGATTTTATGTACATATGTGTACTTTAAGTACACATTAGTACAGTGTCAAGAGCCTAACTGTACTTTTTTAAAAATTTGAGAATGAATGAGGCCGAGAGGGTAGTAATAGAAAAAGTAAGATGGAGATATTGCGAGTGCGATTTCTAAGTGCTATGAATTATTCTTGCCACTCCTGACTTCGGCTAACGTCTTCCAATGTTGACTCAATCCACACAGATTCATTGTCTCGGGTTTCCTTTTTCCAGAAAACTGCTTCGGTTTTAAGGAGATCCATGACAAACTCACAGGCAGCAAAAGCGTCAGCACGATGTGCTGATGCAATTATTACCAATACGATTTGATCTTCAGGCTGTAATTCACCGACTCTATGAATTACTACTATATCAAGCAAAGACCATCGTTGTTGCGCTTTCACTACGATTTGTTCGATACTTGTTTCGGTCATTCCGGGGTAATGCTCTAGGTACAAACGCGATACATTGCCTGTATTGGACCGTTCGCGTACCAGCCCAACGAATGAGACTACTGCGCCCGCGTTCCCCGCGAGCCTGTCCCGACAAGCTTGCCACTCATCGTGTAACGAAAAATCTTCCTCTTGAACACGAACGGAACTCATAGCTTATCCCCCCGTAATTGGTGGAAAGATAGCAATTTCATCGTCTTCTCGAATCACTCGATCAAACTCAACCATTTGCTGGTTTACCGCGACACGTAAACTGCTGATATCTATCAATTGACTATCTTTTCCGTAAGTGTCTTGAATTTTTCTCAACAACATATCCACCGTAGACTCGACCGGAACGGTTAAATTGGTCTGGGACACCCCTAGTGACTCTTTCAGTGACGCGAAGAACTTTACCTGTATGGTGATCGATTGAGATCTCATCTCTTCCAATCGCCGGACTTTCCACCATGCTTAGAAATTAGCGCGATGTTCTCGATCGTTACGCCCTTTTCGACCGCTTTCACCATGTCGTAGATTGTCAAACTAGCCACGCTCACAGCTGTCAGCGCTTCCATCTCAACACCAGTCTGTGCTCGTACTTGACAACTTGCTCGAACTTGAAGGCATTTGGAGTCGAGTCTCGTAAACGATATTTCGACGTTTGTTAGTGGAAGTGGATGACATAGCGGAATTAGTTCGCTTGTACGTTTACAAGCTTGAATACCGGCAATTCGAGCGGTTGAAAACACATCTCCTTTAGGTAGGTCCCCAGACATCATCAAATCTAAGGTTTCCGGCTGCATCATAATTCGAGCTTCGGCTTCGGCAGTCCGATGTGTCGCTTCTTTTTCGGTTACATCTACCATTTTCGCTTCGCCCGACGCAGTCAAATGGGTCAACTTAGGCACAGGAATCTTTCCTGATTATTAACTGCAAATAATGATACACTTCGCTAAGTTGCTTCTAGCATACGCGCAGATGGATTGCGACTACATTCAACGAGGCCGAATTGAGTTACCAACGTCGTCGAAGATCGACGAGATTGAACAAATTGAATGCAGTCCCTATTGATCTATTGTGAGACAATCCAGAAGTTTTAATCTTGCCCGAGGGCTCTAATCGCCTCAATGCTCTCGTACAGATACGATTGCTTAACTGCTTCTTCCTCACATTCGACATACGACAATTTCGATTGAACAGCCAACTTTGGTTGAAACAACAACCATATTCGCCCTTTCATAGTTTGATCCATACTCACTAATGCGTTTCTATCGCTGATCGCGTCATCTTCAAACTTGTATGTAATACGAAGCTCTCGGAGGCTAATTCCCCGATATACGCGGACCGGTTCTGGTAAATTTAGGGTAAGTGTCGTTACTCGTTTCGTCTCGAGATTCACAATGAATTCGACATTCAAGTCCTCGCGTTCAACGATATTGTCTTCTGCTACGCTGGCGACCAACAACCTTGAGGGCATACCGGTGTATGTAGCTCTCGAATTGGAGCGATCAAGAAGTTGAATCGAACTCAGGTCTATAGGTACAACTTTAGAAAGGACTTCAGACTCACTGAACGGATATGGATAGTCAGCAGTATCAGTAAAGAGTTTCCGCCACCCGTTCTGTTCCCCTTCATCACCCTTCGATTCAAAAAGGTTCTTAAATCCGCGAGTTGGGTGATACCTTACATTCCGCTCATGTGTCCATCGACCAAGAAATGCTCCAAAATTGGCACGTGTATGCTGGTCGATTACACACGCATGCTGAACCTCAACACCACTATAACGCAACGCTTCGTTTAATAGGTCTTGGTCTTCTTGAGCCAAGTGATCCATGTTAAACTCGTTTTCAGCTATAGATTGAAGAGTCGCTTTTTGCTGTTCGTTCGCTCGATGAAACGTAGACGGCTCATTGAACGAAAACGAACTACGGGCTCGAGGAGTGTAATCGGAGTTTACCATCGGTTGAGCACAGGATCCGCATGTCAGACTAAGCACTGAAACACTTAGTAAAAATAGTAAGCCAAAACGTCCAACTTCAAACTCTTCGTCGTCGATGCGGCGAACTCTTACTTGTCGCTTGACCATCTTCCGATTAGACCTTTAAGCGAAGTGCTGTTGCTAAAAACAATTTAGGGCAACCCTGTGTCTACGATACAACTCTAATCATATTTTAGGAGAATTCTTTCCCGCGTATTGCCCTTCGGTTTCGTCCAAAACTAAACTACCTACTTTTACTCTGAGAGCATGTCTAACTCTTTGGCATGACGTCTATGTTACGGTGTTTCGATCTCGGAGTATTGCTTTCATACACCACTTTGGAACTCCTAGAGACTTCGAAAATGATTCGAAGGATGTACTGATTTCTTACGTATATTTAGCTTTCTTTGTGTTCTAGCACAATACAAACATACAAAATACAAAAGTCATCAATGCTCTATCACAATTGGTGAACAACTGATGAAAGAGTTAAAAGTCATACTTGGATTGTCTGGAGGAGTAGACTCCGCAGTCGCGGCCAAACTTCTACTCGAGCAAGGGTATGAAGTGGTTGGAGTGTTCATGAAGAATTGGGACGAGGACGATGGAACCGAGTATTGCACGGCGGAAGCAGATTACGCAGATGCTCGCGCCATCGCAGACAGCTTGAAAATCCCTCTTGAACCGATCAACTTCGCTCACGAATACTGGGAACGCGTATTTGCTCAGTTTCTTAAACATTACAACCATGGATGGACGCCTAATCCAGATGTGTTGTGTAATAAGGAAATAAAATTTGGCTTGTTTCTCGAATACGCGAACGCTCAAGGAGTTGAACTCATAGCAACCGGGCACTACGCTAGGACAGAGACTCACGACGGTGAGTTTTCGTTGCACCGAGGCGTGGATTTGCAGAAGGATCAAACGTATTTCTTAAGCGGCGTGCCACGCTCGAGACTTGCACGTTGTCTTTTTCCGCTTGCTGAGTTGACGAAAACAGAAGTTCGAAAGATCGCGCGAAGTACCGGACTTTCTGTGCACGACAAGAAAGATAGCACAGGTATCTGTTTCATTGGAGAACGCAGATTTAAGGACTTTCTAGCTCGCTACGTCAAGCAGGACCACGGCGAAATTGTTGACACAAATGATCGAGTGATCGGTGAACACATCGGTCTCCCCTACTATACGCTAGGGCAACGCACTGGACTAGGAATCGGAGGACGTCGCGAAGGTATCGAGGCACCGTGGTATGTCATGGGAAAGAATCAAAAGACTAATCAGCTCGTCGTAACTCAGCAGGACTCCGATTTGCTTAATGATGAGCTAGAGGCTGACGGTATGAATTGGTTGGTAGACGATCCGCATAAATTTACGGAGTGTGAAGCGATGGTACGATATCGTCAATCGCCGCAAGCATGTTCCTTTACGCTCAAGGACAAACACATTCATGTGCGTTTCACCTCGCCTCAACGTGCGATTACTCCAGGTCAATACGCGGCGTTTTATCACGACACACGTTGTCTTGGATCCGCACTAATAAACAGAGTGTGTTAGGCTAATGACGAATCGTTCTTTCGATCCGCTAACTGCGATCGGTCCCCTAGACGGTCGATATCGTGCAGTAGGTGAACTGTTGTCTCCTTACGCGAGTGAATGGGCGCTGATGCGCTATAGGGTAAGAGTTGAAGTAGCGTGGTTTTTGTATTTAAATCGTCACGCTAATCTACCTTCTTTCCCTCATCTCAGTGAAACAGTTACTGCTCAATGTGAGGACATTTGGAAAGATTTTTCGATCTCTGATGGGCACGCCATTCGAGAAATCGAAAGTCAAACGAATCACGACGTGAAAGCGGTCGAACTGTTCCTACGAGATAAATTTACAACGCTTGAACTCAGCGATCATCTCGAGTGGATCCATTTTGCTTGTACATCAGAAGACATTAATAACCTTGCGTACGCGTTAATAGTACAAGATTTATTAGATGAGGTGCTAATACCTCGTTTCGAGGGATTGATAGACGATCTCCTAGCACTAGCGGAACCAGTTGTCGACCTACCTATGCTTGCTCATACGCATGGACAAACCGCTTCGCCGACGACTTTAGGAAAAGAACTTGTAGTGTTTGCCTCACGAGTGCATGACATCGGAAAACGATTGAGAGGCACAGTAGTTCGAGGTAAGATGAACGGTGCAGTCGGAAATTTCAACGCCCACACCGTGGCAGTACCAAATTTAGACTGGCTTGCGTTAGGTGAGTCATTTGTCAAGTCGCTAGGATTAACTCCTAATCCGATCACTACTCAAATTGAAAGCCGCGATTACTTCGCTCAATTCCTAAATGATCTCCAAGTCTTCAACGGAATTCTATTGGATTTCGTTCGCGACATTTGGAGCTACATTGCGATAGGGTATTTTCGACAAAAGAAAGTCTCCAAAGAAGTGGGTAGTTCAACAATGCCGCACAAGGTGAACCCAATAGACTTTGAGAATGCAGAAGGAAATCTTGGTATAGCGAACAGTCTGCAAGAGCACTTGGCACACAAATTGTTGATCTCTAGATGGCAACGAGACTTATCAGATTCAACTGTGTTGCGAAACCTAGGTGTTGCAATCGGCCATACACTGCTGAGCATCAACAGCACATGTAAAGGAATCTCGAAACTCGAACCTGATGAAGACAAGATCACAACTGATCTAGAATCTTCCTGGGAAGTCCTTACAGAAGCTGTGCAAACGGTGATGAGGACGCAAGGTATCTCAAATTCTTATGAAGTTGTGAAACAGACCACACGCGGTAAACAGATGGATGAAAAGCTCTATCAACAGCTACTGTCTGAATCTGGATTGTCAGCGGAAAACCGCACGAAATTAGCTTCATTACGTCCTGATACATATATCGGACTAGCTAGGGAACTCGCTTCACGTGAAATCGACCGCATCCGAAACGAGCGACTCGATTGAATGAGTCTAGCGTACTAATACGTGAAGCTTCGTGGACTCATGACCGTGACTTGCTTTGCAAAGTTCGCTTAGAAGTCTTCGTACAAGAACAGCAAGTACCACAAAGCTTAGAGTTGGATGGACTTGATCCTACAGCAGTGCATTTTCTTGCCTTGATACATGATCAACCTGTAGGTACGGCTCGGTTACTCCCAAGTGGTCAAATTGGCCGAATGGCTGTACTGATCCCGTTTCGAAATCAAGGAATCGGAGAAAAATTGTTGCAGGCGACGGTTGCGCGCGCGCTGGAGTTAGGTTACGCTCGAATATTTTTACATGCACAGGTGAGCGCAGCAGATTTCTATCTTCGCAACGGTTTTCATCCGTATGGCGAAACGTTTGAAGAAGCCGACATATTGCACCAAGCGATGCGCTACAAAGAAGAAGGTTAGGCGCGCGACGACGGTCTGGAAATTCTAAAAATGGCACGTCAAAAGGACATTAAGTTTTACCAAGAGTGGCGCTTAACTTCGCCCATGGCAATTCTTTTTATCGCAATACGTCGTTTTCGTCGAGTTGTACGAAGCGTGATCGAAATCCTTTCATTGGGTGGCTTGACTGTCGTATTGTTGCAGTTTCTCGATGTAGGACTCGTCACCGCAATTCTATCGTATGCCGCCGCATTGCTCGTGTTCATCGTCATTAGTGCGGTGCTATCGTATTTTGTACTCCGCGTGCACATTTCCAACGATGGTATTTCCATGAAATCCGGTGTCTTCCGTCGTACTCACAAAGTAGTTCCTTGGGACAAAGTTCGGTCTGTCAATCTAGAGTCCGGGCCGATAGAAAGACTGTTTAATCTCTCAAGAGTCTCCGTTGATACAGCCAGCTCAATGGGTGCTGAGATTGAAATTCCCGCGATGCCAATCTATGTTGGTACGTATCTCAGAAGGTACGTACAAGAACCGAACCGATCGGATTACAAAGAACCCGCTGAAGATCAAGTAAATCAGGACTTACCAGGGGGAACGGAATCAAATCCGCTCTACACGATACAAGGTGAGAACATGTTCATTGCAGCGATGTGAGAGAA
>VYFT01000063.1:0-5831 GCA_009842245.1 Gammaproteobacteria bacterium
ACCTTACTCCTATGGCGACAAGATTTTCGATGTCTTGAATACGGTTGCAGCGGTAGATTCAACAAAAAACCTGGAACTCGTCACGGAAAAAACAGGTGGCGATAAGGGCACCAACGACAAGAAAGTAAAGAATTGCAAAGATGTGATACCGTTGGAAAAAATCAGCGGGATGCCTAGATTTCTTCGAAAAATCACGGGCGATCGTAAACTTCGACCAAAGGACAAGGTTCCGGAATTTACTCTTCCTAGTATTGATGGTAAAGAAGTAGCGCTATCTGACGTACTCGCGGACAACGACTATGTACTCATAGATTTTTGGGCAACTGCTTGTGGGCCTTGTATCGCACAATTCCCTAAATTGAAAGAAATACACTCGACCTATAACGAACTTGGTTTTGAAATCGTCTCGGTTTGTACGGATTTAACCGATGAACAATGGGAAGAGTCTTCGGAAGAACACCAACTTCCGTGGATTGATGTTGGAGACATTAACGATGATTTTCTCGGCGGGCCGACGTCTAAAGCCTTTCGATTACGCAGCATACCAAGATCGTACCTAGTGGATACAAACGGCTGCATCCTTCATACTCACATGTTTCCAACACCGTTGGAGGGTTTCCTAGAGTCCGAGTATGGCGAAGAATTAAAAACTCAAGAACAAGACGCTGACCCTACACGATCTGACGTAACCAACAACGAAGACGAAGTCCTCGATTAGCCGTAGTTCTCATTCGATCGACGACCAGGAAATGACCATCGTCATAGCGTGTGTTGAGATTACGGTCAAAATAAGTTCCCGGACATTTGATTACGACACTGAGTTCCTTCTTAGATCATGAAATATTTGTGTATGTAACCAATCACTCCTCAACCGCATCTAACAATTGACCAAGTGAGTTGTTAGTGTCTGCAACTTAAACACTATGCACATTGCCAGCCTGCTTAGAGGACAGTTTCTAAGAACCTGTACATTAAAAGAATTGGACTGAGAATCACTAAATCGACGACTCCCGTTACATGTGATACGTTAGATCACGATAGTTTTCGATTTAGAGCATCATCCACTTGGAGTCATACAGACATCCCCCAAATACATCGACTCAGTCGAGAGGAACACAAATGACAAAAAATCTTGGACTAGTACTTGTAGCGTCAATCTTGATGCTAATCGGGAACACTTACGCTGATGAAACAAACACATTCACCTTAACAGGTGAATGGGTTGATAGGGAATCGGAGACACCCGAAGAAAAGCAGAAAAAGATGACCTCGCTCCAAACATCGGTTGTCATTCAACGTGTCGAGGCTACTGACGAAGACCTGTCTGATAATCCCGTACTCGCTCAGGGTTCTTTTAAAGACGGAATGGTGTCCCTTAAAGGAGAGATTGACGCGCCGACCAATGTAGTCATTTCGGTCACAAGAGGTAAAGAAGAACCAATGACTTTACCAGCAGTGTTGAGCCCAGGTAAGAATACATCGTTTGCATTGTGGGACAAAAGCAATACCTTTCCTGGTGTGGACGACCAGTTGATATTAGTTGAAGATTTCACTCTAACGGAGGATTCAAAGGATAAGTTTAGGATAACGGGCGATCTGAGCGCGATAGACGATAAAGATCTGTCAGTCGCGGTCGCATACATTAGCGTCAGATCCAGTAATCCGAAAGCGGGGAGCATTTTGTCTGACAGATCAAACCAAGTTTTTCTAAACGATGGGCGTTTCTCAATCGAGGGAATAGTCACCGAGCCCCTACTCCTTGCAGTTTGGGTCCATAGTTACGCAGATGTTTACTCAGGACAAGTAAATGTCGTTGTGGAACCAGGTGCTCGAATTGAGATTTCTCCAAGCGCGTCGTCGAGTTCATTTGCTCCCGGCGGTAGAGCATCTGAGTTATTGGCAAATTCTGAGAGAGCAGATAGCTTCCACGGTAAAGTTATTGAGAGCTGGCAGAATAGCGATGAATACCTCAAGAAGTTAGACGAATACGCAACTGCGATAGCATTTAAAGCTCAACAGGCTGAGTCTGACTCAGACAATAAAGAAGCGCAAACGGAGACTAAAGATCCTGTGGAGGAGTCAATTAAAGCTCCTTACGACGTACATAAGGAAATGTCTGCGATTCGAAACGCGGTCATAACATCAATCGTTCAAGAGTTAGAAGATCCAATGACTACATTGCTCGCGATGGAACTCGGAGCCGGCTACCGAGTAGCAGAAAGTCGTCGCTTGGAGAGTTGGGACACCCTTGCAAGTGTTCTCGACAAGGACTTGGTGAGTCGTCGAGTCTCCCCACAACGTGAAACGTTAGAGAGAGAGATTCGTGTAGCAACAAACTTTAACACTGTTGTTGCTGGTGAAACTGCACCAGAATTCAGGCTTGCGAATCTGGAAGGAGAAGACGTTTCACTATTTGATGATGTCCTAGCTGAAAATGAAGTCGTTCTCATCGATTTCTGGGCTTCGTGGTGCGGTCCGTGTGTCGCAAAGATTCCCGATTTAAAGAAATTTCATTCTCAATATAACGACAAGGGATTCGAAATCGTGTTTGTTTCCATTGACGATACATACGACGATTGGAAAACAGGGTCTGACGGACATGAAGTACCTGGGATTAACGTCGCTGACTTAAATGGATTTCTTGGGGAAACTCCAGTGGATTATGGAATCAGAGCGATTCCCTCGGAATTTCTACTCCAATCTGATGGAAAAATTTTGAACCGAGGCCTTACGATGGAGGAACTAGAGAGACTTCTAGAGGACCGGTTTGGGAGCGCCGAAAAACAAGAAGAGATTGACGAACCAACTAACGACGGCGACACTCTCTAATACATACGTCGAAAGAAACAGTCTGTTGCAACGACAAACGGATTAACAATCCTTTTTTGTTTCAAAATCTCGCAGATTAGACACGGCACGCTAAGCCAAAGACATCAAAGCACTTTGGACGGTTGCACGAAACCCCGATTGACGGACGGTGCAGGATTGTTTTCCGATATGACATACAGAGTCTTGCTAGACTCGCTCGACAGGCAGTCTACTGTAGCTAGTGATAGATTGAGTTTTTAAGCTCCTCAGGTAGGAGTGGACCGCTAATTTTCCTAATTTTCTGGAGAGCGTTCATCAGTTTCGAGACTACCCTTTAACGTAATTGACTGGCTTTGACCACCAACTTCTGCGAGTACCGTCAGTTTGACTTCGTCGTCCTCGATTTTAACCTTCCAAGATTGAAACTTGTTTCCATTTTGGGTCTTCACCTCCGTATCGAAAGAAAAATGATCTTCACTGACTCTGATATTCGTTCCCTCGATCGTCTTATCAAAGACTGTGACCTTAACGGAAAAGTTATCTTCATCGTCTTTCGCTAGTTGGATTGTGGTAGTGTCGTTCTGTAGACCCTCTTGTGGTAGAAATTTGTACGTTCCTACGATTTCGTTGATAAGCTTACCTGCAAATGTCATGGACTCACTTCGACCACCTAGTTCGGACAGTATGGACAACGAGACTTCGCCGTCGTCCAGTTGAACTTTGTAAGCTTGAGACATGTCTCCTTCTTGAGTCTTTACTTCAATATCGAAGGAAAACTGATTTTCACCAACGACGACATTTGTCCCTTTAATGGTTTCCTCTGCAACAGTAACCTGTGCCAAGTAATTTCCTTCCTCATCCTTGTCGAGCTTGACTATGGCTGAGTCTCCTTCCAACCCTTCTGGTGGTGGAAACTCATAGGTCCCCGACAGGGTTTCAGCGAGCGAAAGACCTGCAATCAGCGACAATGTAATGAGCAGTATCGACTTCATGTGTATTGCAATTCTATGATTAGTGAGTCGCTAGCTCTATGTCCTTGATAAGTGAAATACTTCGACCTGTGCTCTAGGGAGCATCAGAACAAGAAAACTCAAGCTACAGCGTACCTCTTCGTTCAATTTTGTAGAGACAATCTGTTAATTCGAATAGTCACGCCAAAATTCGTTGGAAATGCAAGTAGCAACACACCGGACTCGTTCTTAATCCGTGCATCGTTGATCCAATGTTGGTCTGCTAATGAGACGCAAAGGAATTCGATTTTTTGTCCAATCGCTCATCTTCCTGCTTCAACGTCAGATTAGACTCGCTCGGGCAACTCCCTACAGAAGGCTTGAATTCATCTAGCTTAGGTGGGTCCTGCCACGCTAAATCGATTAAGTTCTTATTGTTCTCTTCCATCGACATGTCAGTGTAGGGTATATCTTTGCTGCGGAAAAAGTACGAACAAGACATTTCGGCGAAAAACTCGCTTGCATTAGTTTTCCAATAGGACTTTTGCTGTGAGTGCAAGCAATCCTTAGACCATTCAAATTGGGCTTTGATCTTGTTATTTTCAAATCCGTTGGGTAGAAATAAATCGTGCCAAGCATGCGCGAGCTCGTGCAACGCTATCCCCTTATACGGAAATTTGTGAACAAACGCAGAATAACATCGAACGGTTATTTGACCTAATCGACGCTCAGAACCGTCCTTGCTGGCTAGTGGAGAGTAATAAATCTTTCCTTCCCTTACGGTTTTACCGAATTCTTCTTCACTTCCCCACTCACAAGTGTCGTCCATATAGAACACAACCCGAGTACGCAGTTCGTTAATTGGATCCGGCGGTAGGAGTGATACCGCTAACTTCAATTGTGCGGTCATTTTGCGGATCGCACGGAGACGCTCATCTTCCCGCTGTTCTAACGTGTATCCACGCCACGAATACTGCTGAACCGGTAGAACGTATACCTTGAATCCTTCTATAGTCAAATACTCGCGATCATCTTCATACGGGTCGCCCACCACGTTGGGTAAGACAACCTCGGCAAATACTGTACATGAAAATACAAGGACAAAACATGCTCCTATCCATTGACCGATATTTTTCATTTTTTTGTTTTATTACCCCGTTTGAAAGTTTAGTGACCGAATGTCATGCAAGAAAAGTGCCACTCAAGTCTGTCTGTTTTGGGACTATGAACACTAACTAATCAAAGCATCACTGTTAGTGTAGACGATGTATCGAGGGGAATTGGCACGGAAAATTACAGTTTTATGACAACAATTCAGCCGATGATTTCAAAGCAATCGCGGTCCGTGAAAGGAAAATCATTCAGAATGATCTTGGACGACGGACTAACGTCGTCAATATGGTTGGACTTTTGAAGTTAAATAGAAGATATCTGGTTGATGCGCTTATCGCTTCTGATTGCAAGCAAATCTGTCGAAAAACTAACAAATTCCATAGCATTGCTGGCTTAAGGGCTTAGTTCGACCGACTCAGTACTATCTTGAGTTGATTTTGGGGTTTCGTTATTCTCTGGACTCGTTTGCCCAAACTTTACGTTCGTTGCGTCGTCCTTTTCAAGAAGTCTTCCAGAGAGGATAACAGGTTGGGTTTCAGTTTCCTCATTCGAGGACAACGATACCGTGATTTCGTCTTCCTCCACCGTATTCTTCCAGGACCACGACTTTGACCCGATGACCGAATCAAATTTGGTGTCGAACGAAAATACGTTACCTGATACTTTAACGTTGGTTGCGTCAATCGTCTGACGTTCCAACGAAACTTGTACGGAATAGTTTCCCATTGTGTCTCTTCGAATTTCAACCTTGATTGTCTCGTAAGGATCATCCACCAACCAAGAGTCTTCTAACGTTCCAGAAAAATGTCGAAGTAAGTCTATCAGTAACGGCCCGCGGATCTCAAACGTACTGATCTCTCCTGCGAATTCTTTCTCGACAAATCTACCTTCGCGCGAAATCGAACTGGCTGTATCAGAAAATTCAGCTAATATGATTTTTCCATTCGTAATCTACACCGA
>VYFT01000063.1:5841-15756 GCA_009842245.1 Gammaproteobacteria bacterium
CACCGACCAAGACTGAAACATCTCTCCGTCTGGAGTATTCGTCGAAGTATTGAAAGTAAACTGATTTTCAACCACTTCGACATTCGTGGCGTGGACAGTTTCGTTCGGCAACAACACGTGCGCGGAATAGTCGGCTTCATCGTTCTTGAATAACCTCACTCTGATGATGTCACCTGGTTTTCCCTCAGGGGGTGGGAATTCAAACGTGCCTTCTAAGTCGTACGTTAATTTTCCAGTCCATGTATGTTCTTGGGATTGTTTTTCTCTTACTTCCTTAACGATGATCGTGACTTCGTCCTTCTCCAATGACACCCGCCAGATCTGTTGAAATTGTCCAGTCTCTAGCAACATTTCCGATGAGAAATCTGGCTCCGTACCTCCAGCTGAGGATGATGAAATCATGCCACCTATTAGAACTCGGCTACTTGTAGTGCCGTCATCGTGTATAGTCACTTCAACCTTCACAGTGTCGCGTTCCTCGCCCTCTACTTGAGGAATTTCGAAGATACCAATTAGTTCTTCCGCGCTGGAAACTGTCACGAAATGTATTAGCGCACTCAGCAACAACCAGTTCTTAATCACAACTATTAGAGGTTTGATCGTGTGCCGGTTCTATCCAAATAGTTAAAGTTGTGCTCTCTTTTACTCTTCTCTGCTTCCAAGAACTTTAACGCCAATTTCTCAAGATTACTCTTCGATTTTTTGGAACTGCCCGTCCTAATATCGTTCACTCACTCTGTTTCGTCACTCACAAGTCTGCCTAGCCTTGTAAGGGTACTGTCTTTACCATCCTCATCTGATAACAGAGTCAGGTTGATTTTGCCATCGATAATTGCGACTGTCCATGACTTAGACTTCGTTCCATCAGGCGTGCTCGTTTCAACATCGAAAGTGAACTGATCTTCAACCACTGTGACATTCGTGGCTCGGACAACTTCGTCATGCACCGTAACCTGTACAGAGTATTCGTCTTCATGGTTCTTGATTAACTCGACCAATATCACGTCGTCAGTTTCTCCTTCGGGCGGTGGAAATTCAAAAGTGCCTTCGAAGTCGTACGTCAATTTTCCAATCCATGTATGTTTTCGGGATTTTATGACGTTTCCTTCCTTCACGGACATCGTAATTTCGTCCTTCGCTAAGGAGACCTGCCAAGTCTGTAGAACTTGTCCAACCCTAAACGTTGTTTTTATTAAGAAATTTGGATCACGACCGCCACCGGTCGATGAAGTCCAGTTACCAATTAGTACTCGCGCGCTACAAGTGCCGTTATCATGTATCGTCACTTCAACTCTCGGAACGTCGTCCTCCTCACCTTCAGCATGAGGAATTTCAAATACTCCTGTGAGATCTTTTGCGAAGGCCAACGTAGCTGCGAATCCTAGTGCAACAAGCAAAAAATGTTTCTTCATAATTATGAACTGAGTGCGTATAGGTTCTTTCTCTATTCTATACGGTTAACGGGTGCACACACTGCGCTAGCCTCAGAATCAAGTTCGGTTCGAAGATCGCCTAATTGGAGCTTCTTGTATATCTACCACACACGTTTCCAATAAAAGGACACCTCATACTCAGGTACATACGCGTTAATCCACTCCGCTAACCGTCGATGGTTTATCTCGCAGATTCCCATCACTCGAGCCCATTCGTAGATCGTAAGCCCGATTGAGTTCGACAGAAATTTCAAAATCCAAGGACTGCAGTGATTGATCAACTCTCGCAGATAGGCAATTTTCAGTGGAGACAGATTCGTCGGGTGCTTCATCATATCAACCACTTCTTCGGCTGAAAATCTACTTCTAATACCAACCATGTGATTGCTGATTTGGCCTCTTAAAAGATTCATTCCCAAACCTAAGCGCTCCGGTCGATAGTGATTCGAAGGCAGGTCGAAGTCTTCAAGCGGTAGTACATCAATCGGCACCCGGTTCAGTAGCCATTCAGCTTTCAAACCACTTTGGCGTTCCCATTCCTTCATTGATTCCGAGAGTTTTCGTTTGGTTGCAGTCGAACTCAATTTGGAGACTCCTCATCTAAGTTCAAGATTCTCTGAAAGTCCTCGCTGCACATTTTCTCAGTCAACGCATTGAACAGGTGAGCTTGAAGATTTACCACGATCTGTGGATACTTTGGTTGGATCAATTCCTCTAAATCCCTAATACGCACATCCGTGCGCTGGCGGTCAAATTCGAGGGACACTCTTTCCAAAAATGTTAGGTTCTCAAGTACGAGCTTCAACTCTTTTGGAGCTATTAGAATCGCCACGACAACATCGTACGCATCTCGAGAATAATAGAGGGTTGTATGGATCATACGCGCTCGCACTATTCGGAGAAGAATCTCTGATGTGCTTCGAGAATACACACCAGTCCCTTCAACTTCCTCATCTGTGCGTGAATTTTCGGAAAAACTCGGACTACCGTAAATACTAAATTCTCCACATGGGGTGTTCCCAATCACTCCGAATGCACCAAAAATCTGCTCGATACAAACACCGCGATTTGCCCACTTTTCGGTATTCGTAAGCTGAATGAATGGATCGATGAACTTGAGCATACATTCTTCGCTCGTAAAGAAATTTACTTCAGTTGTTAATCGATGATGCCAACGTGCTTCTAAGACCGACTCTCCCCCTAATACAAACGAGTTTCGAGATGCAATTTCATCAATTAGTTCGAGCACCAAATGATAGGAATTAGAACAGTTGTTTGAGAGTTCTAAGATGAAAAGACTATGAGTAATTTGCTTAACAACGCATTAGCACACGTTGCTTGGTTGTCACCAGATATTTAGGTAGAGTTACTATCCTATATTATACTTGCAATATCGACGATAAATCCTGTGTACAAAAGGAATAACTAACCGTTTCAAACCGTCGTGGAACAATGGGTACACTTGAGCTTCAGTCAATGAACAACGTTGCACGCAACTCTCAGAAAAACTAGTAGATATGTGCGTTTTTTCTTACATCTGGTGAAAGATCTCTACGAAATCGCGAAGGATGTCATACAATAAATAGTAGCACGCTACCACGTCAGCTCAAAAACGCAGTGTCCAAAGAACGCATCAGAATCATCAGACTGACACTCTCGGGGTTCAGTGGCAGATGGTTGCTTCCGGTGAAACAACTATCTGTAGGTGTGTTATTGACCGCAGGCATCCCCATTGTTGGAATCGGCGACGGTGACGGGGATGGGGATGTTGATCCGGGCATAGGAACCGGAGAAACAGTCTCCGAATACGAACTCAACGAGGCATCACGCTTCGCGAGTCAGTCTACTTTCGGTTTGCGATATGAGAATATCGAGGAAATTGCGAAAATGGGTCGTAATTTCTGGTTGGAAGAACAATTCGATATTCCTCCCACACTCCACAAACCAATCGCTGAAGACTTAATCACACGACAAAACTCCGGTGAATGGGAAGAGTTCGTCAGAAACCCGCTCAAACTCCGTACCGTAATCCACAGGTTTGCCTGGTGGCAACAAACCATGACGGCCGAGGACGTTGTGAGACAACGGGTTGCCTACGCGTTAAGTCAATTTTTCGTTGTGTCGGATAGAGCACCAGTACTCAGACTTAACCCCTACTCTTTGACTTCGTTCTACGATCTTCTATTAGAAAATGCGTTTGGCAACTTTCGAGACCTGCTGAAGGATGTCTCGCTTTCTCCCGCGATGGGACACTACCTCAGTCACGCAAACAACCGCAAGGCAAATCCAAGTCGAAATAGATTCCCAGACGAGAATTTTGCGCGCGAAGTCATGCAGTTGTTTTCGATTGGGTTGTACGAATTGAACATAGACGGCAGCCTAAAACTTGACTCCAATGGAGAGCCGATTCCCACTTATGACAACGACGACATCAGGGAGATGGCGAAGATATTTACGGGACTGACTTATGCCGGCGAAGGCCACTACTTTGGTCGCCGGTACTTCAACTACGCAGATACTGAAGTGTTCAGTTTGCCAATGATCATGTACGAACGCCATCATGAACCGGGTGAAAAAGTGCTTCTTAACAACACAGTCGTCCCAGCAGGTCAACGGGGAATGAAGGATGTTGAAGCTGCTATTGACGTGTTATTCAATCATCCAAACGTGGGTCCGTTCTTTTGCAAACAGTTGATTCAGCGATTGGTTACCTCCAACCCGTCTCCTGAGTACATAGAACGTGTGGCTCGAGCGTTTAACGGCGAAACCGGTCGTCCGCGCGGCGACATGAAGGCGGTGCTTCGTGCGATATTCTTTGATCCTGAAGCAGAGCTTGGTACATGGTCGCACACGTTCGGGAGACTAAAAGAACCGGTGGTACGCATAGTTTCACTGGCGCGCATTTTCAATTACACCTCAGATTCTGGTGAGTACTACAACACTGGGTTTAGGTTGGAATTTTTAGCGCAACAACACCCTCTTGCCTCTCCAAGCGTGTTTAACTTCTATCAGCCGGACTACGCTCCTGTTGGCGAAATCGCTGATACGCAAATGGTTGCGCCCGAGTTTCAAATCACTACCTCTACTACGGTGATAGGCATAACTAACCACATTGGACTTGCTATCTTCAATGAAAACCAAGTATTCCACACTTTTCGACCACACTTTGAAATTCCTCGCATCGACTTGAGCGACTACGCGGAGCTGGCCAGTGAACCGGAAGATTTAATCAAGAGATTGGATACAGTTTTGACGCAGGGACAGCTGAGCCGAGCGACGAAGAACATTGTGCTAGATGTCCTAGATAGAGTCGATGATGTGCGGCAACGAGCACAAATCGCAATCTATCTGATAATGATCTCACCAGACTTTGTTGTGGAGGATTGAGTTGTGTTAAATCGCAGACATTTCTTAACTCATAGTTGTGGGTTGGGAGTTGCGGCTGCAACGGCGTCAACAACCGCACTAACGCTTGGCTTAACTCGTAGCGTCGCAGCGTCCACGCAAGATGGATATAAAGCATTAGTCTGCATATTGTTGGCGGGTGGAAATGATTCGTACAACATGCTACTACCCTACGATCAGGATCAATATGACGAATACGCCAAGATTCGATCAGATCTCGCACTTAGTTACGATTCACTGCTCCCACTCTCCAACACCACGAAAGAAGATCGTAGCTATGCTTTACATGCGGGAATTGACGAAATTCGGCAAATATACGAGGCCGGAGATCTAGCATTCGTCGCTAACGTGGGAACGCTCCTCGAGCCCGTTGACGCCAAAGCGTTTAAAGCGAGAACGGCAAAATTACCCCTGGGTCTCTTCTCACATTCAGATCAGATAGCGCAATGGCAGTCTGCGATTTCGTACCAACGCGCGTCTTCTTTTGGATGGGGTGGAAGAATGGCCGATCTTATTGATCCCACTCCGGCAAATGGGTTGTCAATGAACATTTCATTGGCTGGGACCAACCTCTTTCAAACCGGTGCAAAAGTTAGTCCGTATACGATTTTCAATCGTGGCGACGGCGCAAATACTGTTTGGTCATTTCCAGAACTCTGGTCTAACGGGATCAACGTACACAACGTTGTTCGAGATTTGCTTGGGGTTGAAGAAGAAAACCTATTCCGGCGCGAATATGCGCGCAGATTGAAAGGAGCAATGGACAATCGAGATACGATTGTGAACGCAATTCGATCTGCTCCCGAATTCGTGACAGAATTTTCAGACAACAATTTTTCAGCAACATTGAAACAGATTGCGCGCGTCATTGGAGCTAGAAACGTCCTTGGACAAAGTCGACAAACATTCTTCGTTCAATACGGGGGATGGGACCACCACTTCAATGTCGTCGGCTATCAAGAAAGAATGCTGCCAATACTTAGTAAAGGCCTGGATGAATTTAGGTCCGCGCTACAGGAACTAGGCGAGTTTGAGAACGTGGTAACCTTCACGATCTCTGACTTCGGTCGTACGCTCACGTCGAACGGTCAAGGCTCTGACCACGGATGGGGTGGACATCACATGGTCATGGGGAGTGCAGTAAACGGACGTGCTATGTACGGAACGTATCCGGAACTGTCGGTTTCGAGTCCTCTTGATGTTGGACGAGGCATCTACATTCCGACAACTTCCGTTGAACAGTACTTCGCAGAATTAGCGTTGTGGCTTGGAGTTGCGCCGAGTGATCTCGATGAAGTGCTCCCTGCTGTCCGAAATTTCTACTCGCCTGAAAGTCGTGGCGCTCCTTTGGGATTTCTTCTCTGATTGAATTAGATTTGTGACCTTCCAGATCTTTGTGCAGGGTGCACGAAAACGATCCTACGCAAACGTACTGTATTTGACTCAAACACCAGGAATTGAATCATGATTGATATAGCTCAAATGTCCAAGAAGCATGTCGTTAGTTGTGTCGCATCAGCGATTCTGGTTGTAGGTGGTACTTTCAGCCTTCAGTTGTTCTCTAGCCAATATGCCTGGGGAAATGATCAAGAAAGTACTGAAGAAAGTTATCGAGAAGCACTCGAAGCACTCTATCACGCGACTGGTGGAAATGATTGGACCCACAATGATGGTTGGCTAACTGACGCTCCTTTAGTAGACTGGTATGGTTTGAGAATGAGCGAGGGTCGAATCACCCATCTTGAGCTAGATGACAACAACCTCACAGGAGAATTACCTAAAGAGATCGAGATGCTAGATGTATACATGCTAGATCTTCGTTGGAATTCTCTTTCAGGCGGACTTGAAAACCTAAAGAACATGAAAGCTGTGGGAGAACTTCTTTTATCAGCAAATAATTTCAGTGGTCGCATACCACGATCGCTAGGCAACATCACCTCTTTAAGGCGGCTCGATCTGTCAGACAATCAGTTTACTGGCAGTATCCCAAATCGCTTAACTCAACTCAAAAAATTAGCAGCATTCGCGGCGCATAGTAATAACTTGCCTGGAAAGATTCCTAGGAAATTGTGTGATCTTCCAGACTTAAAACGCTTAGTTCTGAGCGACAATCAATTGACAGGGTCGGTCGAGAAAGCCCTCGTGAAATGCACGAAGTTACATCATCTAAACGTAGCGAATAATCAACTCGAAGGAAACGTGCCAGAGGAACTATCTTCATCCAAAAGTTTGAAATGGTTAGATCTGCGCGGGAATGAGATTTCCGCTGAGCAGCAAAATGACTTTCAAGTGAATTTTTTTGGAATTTCTACTCAACCCGCTCATGTCGGAGAGCTCAACGGTCTAACTTTTTGGAGCCGTGATAGTAGCATTTCCTACAGTGACGAACAAATGTCAAGAACAGTACGGGCTCTCAACGCGATTTCAATAAAAGAAGGACTCATCGACATCTCTGATGAAAAAGTCCCGTCAACGACGATCAATCAGATAGAAGTTATGAAGGAATTTGTGAACTCTTATTTGCTCAAATCGGATACGCGAATCAGCACGATCGTAGATCTCGAACGCATGCTGGCGAAGTCAGCTAAGCATTCGCTTACAAAAAGGCTCAAGGAACTAGAAGAAATGGCAAATCCTAGAGGAGAATTCCGTTTTGAAGCACGTTAAACCGCAGGTTGTTGAACTTTGATTAGTGAAGGTTTTAGGCTACACCTAATTTCGGGATCGGAAATTTCCATGCAAACATCAAACACACCTTCATATCAATTCGAGATCCCACGACCGCACATGGCAAAGGTCAAGTCAAAAAACACTAGACCGGAGTTGGTGTTAAGACGACTGCTACGGGAAATGGGGTTTCGAGGGTACCGAATTCACTTTAAGAAGTTGCCCGGTCGACCTGACGTTGTTTTTACAAGAAAGAAGAAAGTGATTTTTGTTCACGGATGCTTTTGGCACGGACACGACTGTCCTGCCGGCAGTCATCGACCTAAGTCCAACAAAGAGTACTGGGAACCAAAATTGCTACGCAACGTTGAACGCGATCAACAACATCGAAGTGCAATCCTTGCCTTGGGTTGGAACGTCTTAGTTGTATGGGAGTGCCAACTGAAAGACCTTGATTACGTAAGGAACAGAGTAACAAAGTTCATGAGCTAACTTCGAACTCCGCGTATGAAAGTAGTACGAGTTACAGAATCTCTACCCAATCATGTTCGAATCCAACATCGAGTAGTACCTTATTCATCTTGAGTATTTCTGGTTCATGCGTTATGCGAAATCGAACCGCTCCATGTGGAACTGGTTCGTGGATAGTAAATTGTGATCCGTGTGGTTGCCACGTGAACAGGTGCGTATCATCGTCAAACCCAATCAGATTACCGCGAGTATTAACCTCCCAACGATATTTGTTCACCACTAAAGGATAGATCGGCCGCTCAAACAACGTAAATTCTTGCGCGTCCATGTTTCGGACAAATACCACAAGACGCATGTCATCATGATCCCTCTTTGCCTTATTAACTCTGTTGTTATAAATGTCCAATACGGACTGTCCAGTTAATCGAACATTAGATAAAGGATCGCTAATACCCGATGAATAGATTGGGCTATTTCGCCCACTAATGAGACGTACGGACTTCGCAGTGTGTGGTTTCTTCTGCTTTACTGTCTTAACTGACCAACAGCATCCACCTCTAACAACATCGGCGATTCCAATGGGTCTTCCTAAATATTTGCCACCACTCGCGGCTGCAAATAAACCGCTGAACTCTTCTCCTGACAGATCAGCCTTGCCAGTAGCTTTAAGGAAAACGATATGTTCACAAATGGACAGAACTATCTCTTTCGTGAACTCTCCTACTGGATAAGGTTGATGTGACTCGATTCCGTCTCTTAATTTGACTGTGCGCACTTAGCACTCCTTCGACTACCGATTTGATCATTGGTATCGGCACTGCATTGCCAACTTGTTTTCTAATCTGACTGTCACTGCCAATGACCTCAAAACTTTCGGGGAATCCTTGCAATCGCAGTTGTTCCCTCGGCGTTAACCTACGTTTTCCATCCACCAGCAAATAGTTGTGGCTAGCGTTAGCTCTCAACGCACATGAGAATGGATAAGAACTCACGTTCCCACCTTTATTCTCATGCCATATCGCAGGTGATGTCTTTGGTGTGTGTCGCGATAAGCGTTTTTTCTGTATTCGCTCACTCGCAAAATGTTTCCGAGCGGGATTTTTCTCCAAGAGGTCGGCAAGGGGTTTGTAGTCTTGTAATGGTTTAGGCCATTCAAACAATTCCATGACTCCTGGACGACGCAAGCCAACCATAATCACCCGCTCTCGCTTTTGCGGAAGACCAAAGTCTAACGCATTCAATACCTTCCATTGACAAGAATAGCCTAGGTCGCAAAGACTGACTAATACCGCATTCAATGCCCTTCCGTTGGAATTAGTCGCGAATTGGCGTACATTTTCTAGAACAAGAGCTTTAGGTTTCTTGACGTTAACGATCCGCAAAATTTCATGGTAAAGAGTGCCTCGACGGTCATTGAGACCTTTCCGATCGCCGATAATTGAAAACGGTTGACAGGGAAATCCTGCGAACAATACATCGTGATCCGGTACGTCTTCAGCTCTTACAAGCTTGATATCTGAAGCTGGTTCAATGCCAAAATTGTGCTTGTACTGTTCTCTACAAGCTTGATCAACGTCACACGCAAAGACACACTTCAGTCCTAACTGATTTGCTGCATAGTGGAAACCACCGATGCCACAAAACAGATCGGAAAAGGTAACAATGTCGCTTAATGGTGTCAATATTGGATTGGAATTTGTCAATTTCGCGGAAATTTTTGAAATCGTTTCACTTCTCCTATCCATGAATCTGAGCTGATTCTGGGTAGTTATATCCTATATGTTACGGAAACTAACAAGAAATCACAGCAATCAGTTGGCTCAACCGTTTACCGATTCAATTCGTTGATGAATCAGGCTAGTGTAATAATGTTTTCCGGGCGATTTGATAATCGCAGTCAGTTTCACAACACACTTGAAAACTGTACACTATTATACAT
>VYFT01000063.1:15766-27679 GCA_009842245.1 Gammaproteobacteria bacterium
ATATATAAGGCTAAGTATCGATATACCTCTCCGCAACTGATTTTCAAGTCTCCTCTGTATTACAGAACCACCTTACCTTCACTCAATCTTTTGTTTCGAGTCTATAGTCAGAATTTCTGCTCTCGCTCAAAGACATCGAAGGTTCAGGATTCTTGGGCATTTTGTCTAGTACAAGTGATCTTACGCGCGACTTCATACGCTGCTTCTACTTCTGAACATCCTGTTCCATCCATTATTTCTCTTCGCTGCGCTTTCTCGTGCTTTTCCGTCATTGCAAGTGCTAAAGATAGCGACGGTGGTACGTTTCTGAACAGTGTTTCTAGGTTGTCGGATAGTACCACGCCCTCGACGTACTTACCAGGTTCTTTCTTGGTAGATAGTAACAGCGACCGTTGTGCTGAAGTGAGTTCACGAAAGCGCGCGATTTGATCGATTTCCTCTTTGGGCATCACCAGACACAACCACCACTCCATCATGTTCAACATACGTTTACTCGCGTCAGGAAAATCAGCTAAGTTTTGAGTCGCAATCCAGAACCAAGCTCCGAGTTTACGCCACATCTTGGTAATCTTCACAACGTAATTTGCAAGCAAGGGGTGCGTCGTGATCAAGTGTCCCTCGTCGGTGACCACCAATGTGGGTCGAACCGAGTGTTGCATTTTTTCTACTAAGTCATTGATATGACTCATCATCGACAAATATGCAACCGTCAATTGGTCTTCGTACCCTTCTCTCGCCAGTAGTCCCATTTCCAAGATGGTTACATCCACGTCTGGCCATGGTGTTCCCTCTCGGTTAAAAAAATGATTCGCGATACCAGAGGTGAACAGAGCCATCGCGTCCGCCATTTCTTGGGCACGCAGTTGTCGAGGAGCTGGTAGATTTTCATCTTGAGCACTGTTCGAGAACGAATTTACGACATCCGTAATCAGCACTTGCTCCCTACCCTCGTCCCGGACGCGTTCCGCTGCTTTAATGATGCTACTGCGAATAAGTAATCGATCTGCTCGTGAGACTTTACTGTCTTCCCGCGCGTCGCCACCGGTAATCATAACTCTTGCAACGATTTCCATCTCGCCCAAACGATCACGGCTGGATGGTTCTCCGTCACTTTGGTCCGAATCTAATGTCGTGGGATCATCGGTAAGTACGTCAATTGCATCGGAAAACGGTGGCAAGGACACATTGGAATCTGGGTTGAGAGTGATTTGTTTCACCGATAACCCATGCGCTTTGAAGTGTTCTCCGAGCAACGTAAACGATCCACCCGCTTCGATGATGAACACTCTAGGACGGTGGCGAGCCACCATTTGCTGAAGTAGATACACTAACATCGCCGACTTACCCGCTCCCGTGGGACCGAGAATCAGCATGTGAGCATTCTTCTTTCTGTCTTGAGGATGCAACGGATCGAAATCTAAAGGCTCAGCGCCTCGATTGAAGAACAATATACCGGAATGACCAGTCCCGCGCGAACGACCATAGATCGGCGCGACATTAGCAAGATGCTTGGAGAAAACATACCGAGATCTACGACGAAGTTTGTCGAGCGCAGGATCGTGAGCCATTGGTAAATTGCGTACATAGCTATCTAATGGTAGTAAGTCTTGTTCGCCACTGATGGGGTGAAAACCGTTTGACAACAACAGCGCATTTACTTCAGTTATGTTCTTACGTAGTTGGAGTAAGTCATTGCCACGCACGTAAAGACCCATTGACGCAGGAAACAATTTATTGCCTCGAGCAATCTGACGATCTACTGCATCTGCGTCTTCTCGAGTCAGCGCAGCATCGGCACTGTCTCCAACCGCAGCGCGTTTGATTCGCGCGACGTGGGTACGAACCACCGATTGTGATTTGATGGTTACATTTAAGCACAAAATTGTGTGTTCGGGAAGTCGATCGAATAACGCGTAGGTGTGATTACCGAAAGTCTTTTCCGCGGTCAATATGCCTATGTCTGGAATATTTCGAAAATTCTGTATGGAGATAAATGCGTGGGGTAGTTTGTCGAACCACCAGACTCCTTGCTCTGCGTCCGAATGCGGGCAGGACAATAACAGACTTTCAGCAAAGTCATGTCCATAACTTGCTTCGTCGGGCGCAATGTAAGGAGCAATTCTTATTAATTCCTGAGGACTCCCGCAATCGGTCGATGTTGGATTCGGATTGAACCACGACAGTAACCAACGGTAAAAGTCTTCACCTGTGCCACGCCTGCAAATCAACCCCGCTACTTCGAGGGAGGCGGTTACTCGCGACATGGTGTCATTCAAAGCAACTTCTGCATCGACCAACGTCGTCTTTTGTTTTTCCGCTTTTGCGCTACGTCGATAAGTCACCACTCGCACTCGCCGAAATTGACCGCGCCAACGTGTTCCTGTTACCGCGCTGTCTTTAAACAGCCCTCCAGGACTAGTGATCGTTGCTAGATGGTTCTTACACTCATTTAGGTAGAACTTGTGGTACTCGCTTTTTAGCGCAGCTGGCGACCCGTAGTTGGCAAGTCGGTCCTCTAGAAACGAAAGATCGTGCTCGTTCTGAACAAAGAATTGGATAACCCAAGGTGCAGAATCATGCTCGGGTATTGAATCGGTTAACGTCGCTTGTATGCAATCTCGGAGATTTTCGAGAAAGTTTTCTTCCCTAGCTTCCGTTCCAATTGGTGTGATTTCCAAAAACGCGCCGAGGCTCGTACCGTCTTCTAATAGAAAACACTGCGAATCTTCTATGTACTCCATCCATGGTAAGTAATCGGTGAACGATCGGGGTCTTTGATATAGGGCCGCAACATCTTTCTCCGGTACCGCACGATCATCAGCTTTCTCACCGGAAGTGTTTGTGTCAGATTTTTTGGTGGAATTGAATGCTCCACCTAACAATGAGTGAAAAACATTCAATCAGTATCACCACCAAAAATCTCCTCGCCAGGTAAAGCGAATTCGACTTTGTCGTAAAGTGGAAACGTCGTCCAATATCCTGGTATGGGTGTGCCGTCTTCCGCATTCAAATGTGGGAAGACATACATCACGAGAAAAGGATTTTTCAAGGTTGGAAATGTCTGTTTGACTTGATTCTTGATTCGTTGAGCCGACTCAGAGCGATCTTCATGACCACGCATGAAAACGTACTTACTCTCGTCATATTCAAGGTTGACGAAGTGTGATTCGTAAATCTCTTGCATCGTCAAAGACGCATCGTCTTTTGATATTTGTTTCGAAGACATACAACCCGTAAGTAGGAGACTGGCCAACGTACAAATAACGAAGTGATTAATCTTGATCATGATTGAGTTTCCGTCCATTACTGTCATAGTCGATTTCTAGTTCTTTTTCGACATGAATCGCGACTTTATGCCCTGCTGGGAGCAACACGACATCAAATTCCTGTTGTGCTCGTTGCGTAAACCATTCCGATGTGGATTGCAGACCACCAGAAAGAGTTTTGCCCAGAACATAACGCGAAGCATCACCTGTTATCAACGATTGAATAGCTCCAGTAGGACTCAAACTCTGGGTAGTTTCTAAAGCAGCCGCAGTATCACTGGCAGCCATTGAAGTATTCAACAACGATTGCTGGAGTAAATAGGATGACGCATTACTCTTGCGTGTACCAGGAATACAGGGATTTCCATACGGATCGGAGATCCAGCCTAGAGCTTGACTACTATCCCCAGAACTTTGTTCAGATTCGATCGAATGGATGGTACCGTCGGAGAACACAAAAGTAACCGAATCGACGAATCCTGTCACGCAAGATAACGTCCAATCACCGACGGCCCAACCACCCCACATCATTCCCTCGATGCCCGCGATGATAGCACCATTAGCTGCTAAATTTGTGCTTCCCGTGAGGACTTTAAATGGCATTGGATCTTGTACTCGACCTTCAGTAGGAACACGTCCAATCAACGCCGTGAGTGCGGTCGAATCAAGCAACGTCGCATTGATAGGGATAGTGATAACCGGCTCAACGTTCGATTGCGAGTCAACTCCTTTAAATTGCGAACTTTCGACAGTTGTGTCCAATGGGTTTAACCAGATGTATGAGGGAGATACGATAGCTCCAGTTCCTCCTGTACCCACAAGGAATTCACTGTCAATCGGATAATTTGCAGGGGACGCGTTCCGTGCTAGCGCGTCCACGGCAGCACTTATTTCTTGAATTCGATCTTCAATTCTCTGCCAGTCATCAGGGTTGGTGGTATTTGAGCTTCTTTCCTGTCGTAAACTTCGAAATTCCGAGGCAAATTGTCGAGCGATATTCGCTTCTATTTCGTCGCGTTCTTCACGCAGGTGCGCTGTATCCCTTCGAAGTGCGTCCACTTCATTAATAAGCTCACCCACATTCGCAGTAAGAGTCTTGATCGTATCGGCAGGAGAATCCGCATCGGGTGCGGGAGACTCCGGTACAAAACTCATGACAGGGTCCTGTGGTACCTCGTTATTGCAAGATTTAAACGCGAAGAAAACGACCCCAATAACAACGATTACACTGATGACTGGTATGAGTTTATTGTTAAATTTCCATGGCATGTCAGAGTTCCATTGCTTGTGCGTAAGGTTCTTTAGAGATCAAGTACAACGCTGTGACATTCGGGATAGTCGTATTCGGTAATAGTCGATAGTGATGAAACGTCGCGGCAACCCACCTACCCCGCAACATAGATGGATGCAATTCAATGGGTTGATTGGTTATATTGGTAAGTACGACCACGGTAAGGAAAAGTCCATTCTCGGTTTTCCAACTTGCATAGGGTTGAGTGTGGATGTTTTCGTGACGAATCAACCTGTTTATTTGTTTTGGTAAGGATACCTGGGTGAGTCCCTTAGAACTCATCCGCAAGCGTTGCGGTGAGTACATGATTCGAGCCGCGAACTGGGTCAATTGCGCTGGAGTCCATGTTTTGTTTGCTTGGCGTGATTTCGAACGAGAAGAGTCATTGATGTATACATGCTCTGAACCCACGCTAACCGTATCTGCTTTGATATCAAAAACCATAACGGTACCGTCTTCTCTCGAACGGACTAAAAAGCGTTGGCGATCAAATTCCCGTGTCGCAGTGAGATACACAGTATTTCCGACGACTTGTACGCGTGTCTGGTCCGCAAGATTTTCGGGAACGCCAATATCAACGGGAAAGGAAAAGTGCACAAATCGTTCTATCCCAACTTCTAGATCGAGTTTCAGAGGGACTTTATCCCATTCCAATCGGTCGGCAAAGGCCACGACATTCGATGACATGAAAGAGAGAACAATAAAAAATTTGCACCAGTTTCGCAGCCTCCGACCGTTTCCGTTTCTTGTGTTTTTCTTAAGAGTTATTTGCATCTGAATCTTCTTCCTCTTCGTTATTTGGATTGAGCTCGTCCTCTTCTAAGCGGCGAGGACCTTCTTCGGCAAATCCGTCAAGTGCTAGCTGCCACGGATTCTTTTCTGGGTCGACGGCATACCGCACTACTCGAAGTGGATATCGGATAAACGTTCTCTTTATCGACATACCCTTTACGGACTCTTGCAGTTCCAAGTCGAGCCACACGACCCAGATTCCCGTGGTTAGTACTTGAACGCGTAATTCATCGAATGTGTGACCGGGACGTTCTTGCATGCCGCGTACGCGATGAATCAATTCACCACGACGTCCTTTTAGCTCTAGTTCTTTTTGTAGTGCCGCTCGGTACTTTGGAGTGAGATAAGCTGAAAGAGAAAAGATCGCATTGCCGAAGTCCTCGGCACCGTCATCTGGCCAACGATTGAGTTGCTGGAAGATGTAAAAAGCAAACGCATATACGTTGGCGGGATGAATCTCGTCTGGCGTTAGAGTCGCACCAGATCGAAGATCTGGTGGTAAATGTACTACGACATCGTCTTGCGCCTTGACTAGGGCGAATCCCAAAATCAAAATCGCCAGCACTTCGATACCGATGACCATCCAGAGTGAACGAACGTGGGAGCGGACATTGTCGATTTCATGTCGATATTTACGCACTGGTTGTTCGACCGAGATCCCAGTGCATTGACGTAATGATCAAAGGACATGCTTGTACGCCCTTGTTCGCGAGCCAAACTCGACACATTTGTTGGTAGTAACCGTCTGGTCGTCCATTTTAGATTTTTTGGAAAAACGAAGCGACGATAACAACCGTCGCAACCACACCAACGCCAGCAATACCTAGACCCATTGTGATAGCTCCAAGGAGAGCACACATGAGGACGCTTACTGGGATCCAGAATACAGTCGCGCCAACCGCGATGAACAACAATTCAGACGTTGAACATCCTTTAAATATGGGAGGTTCACAGTTCATGCGATCGGCAACGCGTTCTTCGTTCGAATCGTTCATGAATCAGAAGATCTTTGACGCTTCAGTGAGCAAGTAACTCGCGAAAATCAAAACTACGGCACCGACGACAGCTAGAACCCCTACTTCAGCCCATTCAGCTTTACCTTGGCGCGCTTCATTGAACTTAGCGAAACCCACATACGCCACCCATAGAAACCCAACAGCTGCAACTGCTAAACCTATGACAAGCGCGCCATCTTTGATGTAGCCTGAAATTAAAGCGATCCAGTCACCTTCATCTGGGGCAGTACTCGGTGCGACAGCAGTCGGAAGATCAGCTTGAGGCATTGGAAACGAAAAGGACACAAGATATGCCCAATATTTAGAGATTAATTGCACGGTTTACCTCGCAGAGTTGCAATTGAGAAGAAATCATTGAATGTAAAAGCCGATGACGAGCAGAATGATGGAAGCGCGCATTACTTGCCAAAGCATGTCATAGATTTCCATGTCGCCAAAACGCCACGCTCGAAACGCGCCTACTACGACCCAAGTTGTCCAAATTAGGATCAAAACTATCAACGAACTCTTGATTGCGAGAAGCATGGCAGCGGAGTCGACTCCGGATCCAGCTAAGAATGCTTGTTTTTGAATCCCGTTCATTGTCGATAGTCGCCTTGCAAGGGTTCGAATTCACGAGGCTCACTTGACGGTGTGTCAAAATGGTCTTGAATACCTCGACGAACGAGCTTCAAGTCGCGGCGCAACCAGTCGTACTGAAACGTAATCCGGGCAGTAGGGTCAGCTTCTCTTTCTGCGCGATCAATGAGCTTGTTTAACTCTTTGAGTTCGGTGACAATTTGCGCGAGCGCGGCATGCTCGGCATCTACATCCGCCGAATAAAAAGAAAACCCTTCCATCGTTAAGACGCTAAGGGCTAGAAGAATTATTCTCGTGTGTCTCATCAATGAATTCCAATTAAATGGAATACGTATGATGAGTTTTCACATAGGGAAAGAAACGAGTTTTCTCACCAATGTATGTGGTGAAAAACTGATACTTTGTATATGTTTAGGGGTTAGAGACCGAAGAGGTCGACTCTTGTAAGTCTAAGGGGGCGCGCCACACATATCGGGTAGGTGTCTCACAGTGGAAATTTGAGTAGGTGACATCAATTCGCTCGTCAACTTTTCCTCGTGTAGGGGCAGAATAGGCGAACTCGACAAACTGAGTTGGAATGTAATATCGTTGCGTAGCTTCGTCGTATTCGTAGACGTATTCGTGACGAATCTTAGTTACCCTAGCGATCACCATCACTCGCGTTTTCTTTATCAGTTCTAGTACTAAAGACTTTGGTGCCCCTGTTTGGGCATCGACCCTCAGTTGGTAGCGGAGATTCTTTGCGACGCGACCTAGATCGCCAAGTAGCTCGGTAACGTTTTCGCTAGCCGATTTTGCTTTTTTGTCAAAACGAAACTGAAACGTTAGGTCGGATTCCGTTTCCTCGATGAGCGTTCCTGACGAAAAGTCTATCCCCGCCGCTGGTGGAGCGGAATATGGAGAGTACTTCCATTCAAAGTACATTCTCTTCCGCTCCTTGTTGTCAGTAATCAGACCATCTTCATGCACGGTGAGTAATCGAGTTTCGCTCTTTTCGGTCTCTTCTCGATAGACGATCTCTTGGTTAAACGTGCACAACGGCAGGCCTTCCAAATCCTTACTCAACGCGGTTGCTACTAATTCTCTGTGGTTATCTGACAGCGAATCCGCGACCTCAAGCTTTTCTAGTAATAGCTCATACTGTGAAACACTGAATTCCTGCATTTCCGTAAGATCGCTAGCCACTATGTCTCCCGTTTCAGAAGACGTGACCTTGCGCTCTGCATATAGTGAGCTTGGTAGTGCAACTATTAACACCATACCAAGAATCGCGCTGATCAATGACTGTGAAGAAATTCTCATAGCCTAAAAGGACTTGATCTAAACCAGACTAATTGTAATGTAGCTCAATTTGTACTTCTACGATGGCGATCAATGTCGCAAGTTAGAGACTAAGGCCGCTCCAAAAATACCGAAACCACGTTAGAAACTCACACAATGAATACTTTATAGATTCCACTGGAAACCAATTTCAAAACTGGTTTCTCTATCGTCATCAGTTTCTATGAATTGGTACGTAAACGTCAACGATGCGTCGCCTTGTCTTATTGGAACCCGAGCACCGATCCCTCCAAGAACTTCTTGCGTGTCTTCTTCTTCGGTAAGGTTACTCGGAATCAAGCCGGAAAACCTAACATTTGGGTGACTACTCGAGGAAGTGTTTGTCTCAGAGGTGTGTCGTACGAATGCGATCCCAACCTTTCCAAACAACGATAGATTTTCATTGACATAAAGGTCGTATATAGCGCTAACTCCTCCAATAGTCTGTTTAACACTGGAATTCCATGAAAGGATTACCGGATCCCCGCCTGGTTCAATCGGTGGTAGCTCCCAATCGGTCGCTGAGATAACCTGTTCCGGGGTCGAAACGTAAAACGCTTCAAAGCTCCAAGTTTCATTAGTGTGAAGCCCCACGCCCAAAGATAGTTGGGCACGAGACCCGTCGAGTTCATAATCAATGCTAAAGCCTGGAAGATCAGATCCACTTTCGAATTCAGGTTCGTCAAAGCCGTCCCAATAGGTAACTCCACCATGTAGGTAAAAACCGAACTCTTTAGCCGAAAGCCCAGATGTAATGCCGAAAATCAAAAAGCACGCGATAGTGACTATAGAAAGTGTATGGCTTGAATTTTTCAAATGTAGTGTCTCCGATATTTGAATGTTGATTTGACGCTGTGACAGCGAGGAAATTTAAAAGTTCTAAAGTGTAGTACGGATACGTTTGGTTCGGTACTCTACCATTCGTGATACTACAGGTTCAGTTGTTAGAAGGATAATTTTGGGACTTATACACTCAACTTGACAAAATTGGTTTGTATACAATTCAACGTTCAAGGAGTAAACCTTGGGTGGTGTAAAAACCATAATAAATCACTTACCTCCGGCATTGGGGTGTATGGACAGGGTAAAACAGAGAAAGAATCACCTAGAGATAGGGAATGTGGACTGTCAAAACGTGGTCAACTTGCTTTGTCAAGTTAGATACATAATTGCCATAATTTTGTAGTAACTACGCGAAATTACAACAGCTTGCGAAGTTGCGTAGCTCTAGCCGAGTCCGTCGGCACTCGAGATATCTCACTCACTCTTTTTGAATGGGGTCCTCTTGTTCTCGGAGTAGTTTGAATCTCTCTCTGAAATCGCTGACTGCTTTTTTCGCAGACTCGTCAAACGATATAGTTGTAATTGAAGAAGTCTTACCCTCAAAGTTGAACTCGAATTTTTCAGAACCTTCAATATCTGTAATCAATGAGTTCAATTCGTCATCGTCAATCTCCTTGGACGCATAGGTATAACTGCTGTAATCATGGAACTTAAAGATATCTTCTTCTTGGTCCTCGTCGTCAAAGTAGTACCGAACCTTTATAGAGTCTTCACTGTGCTTTACTGCGACTATTGGCAGCAAGCTCCAGACATTCTTGTCTGTACCAGGGTTGGCGTAAACACTCATCCAAGCACTTTCTTCCTCTTTTTGAGGACGTGAACGACACGAGAGGGTCACTTGAGTGATCCTATCGGCGTCGGATCCGTCGATTCGATATTCCCGAACTATACAATCACCGAAGTCTTTTTCTTCCGCCGGTTCAGGTACTTTTGTCGCAATAATCGACGATGTGAAAAACAAAGAGAGTAACAAGATAGCCATACCAAAACTCTTCCCCATTCGCTCGTTAAACCAAGTCCGAAGAGTGAGTAATGCTCTAATGATCGGGTCTTGAGTTTTAAACTGTGGGTGAAAATTCATAAGCAACGTCAACCAACACTCACAATTCCCAGCGAATTCCAACAAATAGACCCGATTCAGAATCGTCTGGTGTATTTATGAATTGGTATGTTGCTGTTACTGACGCAGGAGAATCTTGTATCGGTATTCTGACTCCTACAGCAAAGTACATATCAGTCGAATTCTCGTCGCCACCGTAGAAAAAGTCCTCGTCGAAATAAAAGTTTTCGGGAAATAAGTGTAACTCGAAGTCATCATCTCCATAATCGATCGGTGGAAACCCAATCCCATATCTTGGAAACTCAATGTCGACCTCAGAATCCTCCTGCGTGAACGCGATCCCTGCTTTCCCAATTATTGAGAGTCGGTCATTGACGAAAAAATCGTATACCGCGCCAACTCCGAAGGAAGTAGTTTCGGTGTTAACTGTTACCGATATACCTTGTGGGTAGATTGGGCCAGGTAAGATTGGTCGTCCCCCGAAAAATACGTACATCTCCGAATTTACCTCGGTAGAAGGGAGTTTGGAGTAGAACGCTTCAAAACTCCACTCGTCGCTTACTTGATACCCAGCACCCAACCAATATTGCGAGTTCCCGTCGACACTAGATTCATTATCCAAGATCGGGAGGTCTGATAATATCGAATCCGGGGCCTCAAAGTCGATCCAGCTGCTGATTCCTCCTTGAAGGTAGAATTGCCCTAATACACTGTTCGACGCAATAAGCACTAATACGCTTACAACTACGCCAACTAGATTCTTCCAAGTTCTTGGTGGTGTTGTGTTCATATTTGTTTCCATGTACTAATTAAGAGGTTGCTTCACGCGGTTGAGCTAATTCAACAGATTGCAGTCAGTGCTAGTCTATGAGTGAATCGAGAATGTGAAAGTTCCCTGCGGTCTTTAGTGGGTATTAGGAACTTCACCGTCGGCAGAATCCAAGAATCGTTTTAAAACCATCGAGAATATTCGGTTAAAAGTTCCATTGCACGCCTAATTGCAAACCGGTCGCTCGACCCACAGAAGTTTCTACAAATTGGTATGTAGCGGTGACGGAAGCGTCGCCCATTCGGATTGGTATTCGAGCACCAATGGCTCCAAATAAATCGTAGGAGTCTTCTTCATCAACGATGGGACGAACGGTAGGGGCAACAGGAGTAGTCCGACCTCCAAAAGTCACGCTCTGGTCGTTTGTTTGGCGGGCAATCGCAAGGCCAGCTTTACCGAACAAGGAGAAACGTTCAGTCACATTGATGTCGTAAACCGCAGCTATACCGAAAACTTCGTGGGCGACAGTCGTGTGCCAAACAACCGAAAGGGCTTCTCCGGGCACGCCTATTGGTGGCGGAAACTCTTGTGAGACATTAATCAGTCGCTCCGGGATAGAAACGTAGAAGCCTTCAACACCGAACTTGTCGTCAAAGTTGTAGCCTACACCAACCGTTAGCTGAGCGCGCGATCCGTCTACCTCTTGCTCGATGGTACCACCGAAAAATCCTAAATCGAACTCAATTTCGATTTCGTCTAGTTCGTTCCAATAAGAGACGCCAGCAATCATGAAAGGTCCCTTTTCCGTAGCGTTCACTGTCGTCGTAAAACCGAAAACGAGAATTGTTACCAAGGTTGCAAAAGTTAATACACACTTTGAATTTTTCAAATTAAATTTCTCCAATCATTGAGGGTTGATTCATTTTTGTGATTGCTTGGATAGGTAACAGTTCTTTCATGTCACCAAGTAATTATGC
>VYFT01000071.1 GCA_009842245.1 Gammaproteobacteria bacterium
GAGCGTCAACACGTAGCACAACTACGATTTGCGTAGTTTTGTATATAAGTCCCTATCTTTTGGGTGTACCTCAGCTGTATATTCGGTGGAGCGTTGGTCGTGTTGTTCATATTTCCTGTCTATCTTGGTCTCCTGATCCCCTTGCGAGGAGCCCGAGAGGCAGATCCGGAAATCACAGTTGCACTCGCAATTTTCCCTCCATTAATTTTTGTAGCCCTCGTCCTTTTGGGTACGGGGACCCACGTATTGATCTCGTCAATCATAGGCTTTAGGAAGCTAGTGGTGGAGCAACCCAATCTCGAATACGGTGTGTCGCAGTAGCTTTGTTCTCGCTCTTAACCGTAGCGGTTGTACATCAGTCGTTATTGAGGGCAAAACTATTACAGTTCCAAGTTAAAATACAGGTTTCGATCAACGTCTTTTACTACTATGGATTCAAATTCGTCTCAACAAATTAGACTCATTTACATTCTGTATATCATCGGCGCTTTTATTTGGTTAGTCTTACTGGTAGGGGTGATTCTCGCATACATTGAGAAGGGTAAGGAAACAGAATCAGTACTTCTTAGCCACTTGAGAAGACAGATTCGTATCTTCTGGGTACATCTCGTTGCTGCTATCGTTGGGGGAATTGTCTTAATAGTCTTGATAGTAATCGCGTTTACAGTTACCGCGGTCGGAGCGGGGGTGAGTGGCGGCGATCCAGCTGCAGCCGCAGCTATCGGAACGATCATCACATCTCTACTCATGGGTGTCTATGGCTTAGGTTTGATCATTTATGTCATCGTTGCCTCGGTCAAAGGATTGAAGAGCTTGGACGCTGGAGAGCCTATGTATTAGCGGTTACGGTGTCGTTCATCAGACTTGTAGCTCTTAAACCACATCGGCACCTATCACGCGTGAAAACGCACTGACAAAAAATTAATCCTACAGAGTGTAGGATTATTTTTTACATGTTTACGTAACACGTGGAGAACTTGATGCCTCAACAAATTAGGCTCATTTACATCCTGTATATCATCGGCGCGTTTGTATGGTTGGTCCTGCTGGTGGGCGTGATTCTCGCATACATTGAGAAGGGTAAGGAAACGGAATCAGTACTTCTTAGCCATTTGCGAAGACAAATACACATTTTTTGGGTCCATCTAATTTCTGCTATCGTTGGGGCGATGGTCTTAATAGTCTTGATAGTAGTTGCATTTCTTATTACTGCAGTTGGAGTTGCGTCGTCGGCAGCTGAAGGTGATCCGACTACGATCGCAACTATGGGAACGATAGTATCCGGTCTTCTCATGATTGTTTATGGTCTATCGTTGATCATTTATGTCATCGTAGCCTCAGTGAAAGGGTTGAAGAGGTTGGACGCTAGGGAATTTATGCACTTTTAAGTTGCCCATCTTTAACTCATAATCCAAATTGGCGATGATCACTTGCGACATTACATCGAAACCATTGCGTACAGGTGTGTAGGATTAGGTTGTGCACGATAATGTAGCACGTGGAGGACTAGATGTCTCAGGAACAAACTAGGTTCATTTATATTCTTTACTTCATCGGTGCATTTATTTGGCCAGTCCTCCTCGCTGGGGTTATTTTGGCATACCTTGAAAAGAGACGAGAATTCGACTTAATGCTCGAGAGTCACTTGAGGAAGCAGATAAGGATCTTTTGGTTTCATCTCGTCGGTGGGATTGTAGGCGCGATTGTCGTGTTTCTTAGTGTAGTGATTCTGGTTACCTTCGCGGCGTCTGCACCATCTACTGATTTCGATGCCGGCGTAAGAGCTATTCACTTATCCACTTTGTTCTCGTTCGTAATTTTGATTTTCTTTGGTTTAGTTCTTGTAGCCTACGTTTGGATTGCATCGTTCAGAGGCTTGAGCCGGTTGGACGATGGTGCACCAATTGACAAGGATCGATGACAGCGGTACGTCTAAATTGGGTATTTGCCAGCACAACCTTATTCATCTGTCGCTAGTGAAAGTTCTGGTTCAACTACGAGCACTAAGGATATATCTTGGATACATCGAAGTCTGTTCGTCAAACTAGACGCATTTACATCCTCTACTTCATAGGTGCGATACTCTGGCCCGTACTAATAGCGGGAGTTGTTTTTGCGTATGTGGCTATGCGTAGCGTCAATGACGATGTGCTCTCAAGTCATTTGAGACGATTGGTTCGGGTTTTTGGACTCACCTTCTGTCTGGAGTCGCGGCTGGAATTGGAGTAGTCGCGCTTCTCTTTATTTTCAGTATCTTTGCTCTTGGGTGGTCGGCTTCGGAGAACATGGATGCCGCAGTCACATTTGGTATGTATTCCTATGTCATACTCCCAATAGTATCTTTCTTAAGTCTTGCTACTTATGTAGTCGTAGCTTCGCTTCGAGGCTTGAACAGACTGAACCTCGGCGAGCAGATTTAGACTCAAGATGTTGGATACACATAGTCGACTAACGCAAAAGTTAACCGACCATGTGAAATACGACGACGGTAGTGCAGAGTGCTACTACAGAGATTCCTATGACTCCGATGAAGATCATCGCGGTACGTCGAGTCGATACATCGGTGTCCTGCTCGTTTCGTGGTTCTTCGTCCGTACTTTTCGGTTTGTTTTGCTTCTGTAAGAACACGATCGCAAGGACAATACAAAGCAAAATCACCGTTATGATGACGATCTGAATCAATCTCATAATAGGTCCTATATTCCCTAAATCTACATCACGGTCGATAACGACCGTATGATTGTAGAGTATCTAAAGGAACTAAGTATTCGCTAAGCTATTGAATGCTTGCAAGTATGCCAATACAGGTACCGCGTTAACAAGAACTTTTAAACTTTATGAACCGGCGTAGCAGTCTCAGGTTATACTTCACTTACTGGAACTTAGAAAGTTCCCGGCTGTCTAACTGAGGCAAATGGAAATTAATGCTCTTGCGTCAAAATTGGTGAAAAAATGATCTACTTTTCACACTTTCGGAGCATCTTGTCGCGTGGAGTTCTCGTACTGACCCTAACTACTGTTGGAGTAGGGTTTGTCTCTTTTGCTGATGATTCAGATTCGACTAACGAGGGGAACGAAGAAACTACCTCCGATAGTGCGCAAAAAAACGAGAGCGAGACATCGGAGGGTGATGTTTCCCTTGAAGACGAAGAACTATTCGAGCACCTATTGTCTTTTCAGAGACTGCTAGAAGAAGATGCAGACGATTCCGATTACACAGACGACACCAGATGTATTGATATGAGCAGAATGCGTCATTACGATGTGTTGAGTGGAAGATTTGTCGTGTTTGAAATGCGTCATTCAGACGACATATATCTCATCCAGCTTGAACGCAAATGTCCGGGTCTCCAAAAGAATGAATCACTGACTTTCGACATTCGAAATGGGCACAGTCGTAGGCTTTGCGTGAACGATCACATAAAACCACTAGATGGTAATTTGTCCTCACAAGCTGGCATGCGGGGCGGCAACTGTCGCATCCCCTCCTTGGAAAAAATCACGACCGTCCAACTCCTTCAACTGGAACGTGGTCTTGCTTCCAACCGCGTAGAGTAGTGTCTTCATCGGAAAGACGAACACTATTGTGCTTTGCACAATTTTGACTCTCTTTCTTAAACCTCCCTACAATCAACTAACCGAACATTGAACTGAGGTACGGTTGATGAATGTTGCCACCAAATCGCACGCGAAACTGATGCAGCCTAATTGGAATTCGACCTATATGAGTGCTATCGCTGGGGCCGCGGAATATTACGGTCTGAAGTACTCTGCTCCTACGTTCTTTGTCGAATCCGGTTATTTTGCGGTGCTAAATATTCAGCGAGATCTTAAACCATGTGGCCCTTATTGCTGGAATCACAGTCCGATTGCTAAGAACATCGAAGCGATGGGACTCCGAGTTAAATGGCTACATAGCAATTTCGACTGTAAATCTTCCGACTACCGCGAACACATGCTGGAACAAATTTGTGCTGTTGATTCGGACACATTGGTGGGTATGGCTGGTCTTGAGTTTCAATTGCTGTGTCAGAGGGATGCGCGCAAATTCACTTTCACGCTACCGTGGGGACCTGACGTACCGACATGTATTCGCGAACTTTCAATTGATGACATTCGCGCGGGCAATCACTTTCCGGGTACCGCTTGGTTCACTGTTCAACAGACTTCCGTTTCACCACGTACGAAGCGGTTGCACGGTTCACTGGCGTGTGCGGTTGAGCTTTACCAGCAGAATGAACAATTCGAGGATTCAGAGTATTCCTTCGGACCCAATGCTTGGGAGCAGTGGGCTACGAAGTTAGAGTCCGGTTCGTACGACAACCGCGGACATTGGTGGAGTAGCATGGTCTGGAGCGAAGCGCGCCGACAAGCTGCAGTTTACTTTCGCACGGAGTGGGAAGGTCCAGCCAGTGTAGGAGCGGATCTGAGCACAAATCTTTCCAAAATTTCTTCGTTGATTGCCAAGTCTGCGAACCAAGAAGTTGCAGACACCGATCGTGCGCAACTCATTCGACAAGCACAAGGAATTGATGCGCTGATTCATCAAAATTTAGAATCTTGTACGAGTCCGTTCAACGTTAAAGAGTTGAACTAGATTGCGTTCCGGTATGAGGTAGAACTGTTTCGTGATGACTCGTCACGTAATGGCGGACAGCCAGCGTTTATTCTTGGAAAAAACTAGCTTTGTAGGTACGACTTAGAGTTAAAATTTTTTGTAGATGGTATGGATAATTAGCTAATTGACCGTTCGTTCAAGAACTCCTGCAAAAAACAAAGAAAAGTCGTTCGATATACATGCGATCGAACGAATTTGCGGGTTAACTGAACGACAAATTCATAGCGTAGCACGACGAGGACTCATTAGTCCGTTGACAACCGTGCGAGATGCTTCCGATTGTTTGACCTTTCAAGACATTCTCATACTTCGAAAGATAGGGCAATTGATTTCAAAATATTGTTCGTTGTCGTCGGTACTGAGCCAATTGGGCGACATCGTCGCGATTCAAAAGTCTGATCAACCACTTTCTGCGTTGAGCGTGACGACCATTGGGCCTTACTTAGTAGTTCGGATTGATGGGGTCTACCAGCACGTCACTTCTAGGCAAACATTTTTCAACTTTGACGTCGATAACGATCGAGAACACTCGAATGTCTTGCAGTTTCCCTTTAAATCCGATACACCACCAACACACTCCTTGACGGCAACGCTGTCCGATGCTGAGCTAGAGCGGATTCTCGATAGCGATGAACTAACGAGCGACGACTGGTTTAATTTGGGTATTCAGTTTGAATCGCTCAACGAAATCGTACGTGCTCGTAGTGCTTATCGCAATGCGATAGGACTAGATGAAGACAATATAGATGCATACATCAACCTCGGTCGTTTACTTCAACTCGACGACAAATTTCGAGATGCTAAGAAGCTCTATGAGAAGGTTCTGCAACTTCGCCCCGAAAACGAGTTAGCAAATTACAACTTAGGGACATTATTCGATATGTTGGACGAGTTTGACTTAGCGGTTCGCTATTACCTTCGAGCTCCGAATATGGCCATGGCACATCACAATTTGGCTCGCATTTACGACCATTTAGGAAACGACGTTAAAGCAGCGCGACACTTATCGATTAAGCATGACTTAGAGCACGAATAGCACTAGTCATCAACGTTTGTGAGGAAGTCGCGAGCTCTATTATGGGGCACATTTGTCGGTTGAATTGAATTCTTTGCTACAGTCTTCTCGATCAAATCTGAGATCATGTAAATACAGGAGCCACAGTTCATACCCACACCTAGTGTCTCCGTTACTGCATCAAGATCTTTGCAACCTGATTGAACACACTGGATTATTTGCGCGGTAGTCACGCCACTGCAAAGACAAACATACATATTACTATTGTAAATAATAATGATTATTATTTACAATTTCAATAAGTTATTACCGAAAAGAGCAAACAAAATCGTTGTTTTTGTTTTAAAAGTCGAAATAAGTAAACTATACGACTTATAAAACTCTGAGAAGAAAACTATGCAAGTACAAGATTCAAAAGTCTTTGACTACTTGAACGCCGTTTTAAAAAACGAACTCACTGCAATTAATCAGTACTTTCTCCATTCGCGCATGCTGCAAGACTTCGGTTTAAACCGTCTCGCGAAGCACGAGTACGAAGAGTCGATAGAAGAAATGAAACATGCCGATTCGCTGGTTCAGCGTATCTTGTTGTTAGAGGGTGTTCCAAACTTGCAAGAACTTGGGCATTTAAGAATCGGCGAGCGACCCGAGGAGATGCTTAAGTGCGATTTAGAACTTGAAATGCAAGCACTCCAAGATCTCCGAGACGGTATCGAATATTGTGAATCAGTACGAGATTACGTCACTCGAGATCTCTTTGCGAGTATCTTGGATAACGAGGAAGAACATGTCGATTGGATCGAGACTCAATTAGATCTCATTAAACGTATTGGAGTCGAAAGCTATTTAGAGCAACAGATGCACGAGTAAGAGTGCATACGCGATGGCAGCAGACTACAAAAGTTTGTGCTCCGCGATCGCGAGTAGCGATGACAAGACCGTACGGTCCTTAATTCGTCGTAAACACGAGCTAGTATCACACTGGAAACCTCTTTGTGACGCAGCGTTCCTCGGACAACCACAATACGTTGAAGCACTGCTACGAGCAGGAGCGGATCCGAATCAACGTGCTGGAACCGCGTCTCGGCATACTCCTCTAACCCGAATCACGCAATACCACAAGACGATCCCTCGACACGAAGGACACCTGCGCTGTGTGGAACTTCTTCTCAAGCATGGTGCTGACCCGCTACAAGTTGGTGGTCCCCTCTCCTGGCAACCCATTATTTATGCCACTGTGGGTCCAAATTTGGACTTTATTCAACAGTTACGATCGTATAACTCTAATGACTTGTTTACGGCCTGTGCTCTCCACGATTTGGCTCAAATTGACGAGCAACTCACGCACCAGTCGGCTACTTCTATAGACTCACAAGGGTATAGTCCCCTTCACTACGTGAGTGTTTCCGGCATGTGGCGTGTAATGAATCCGAACCAATCGCTAGATTGTGCTCGCATACTCCTAGATGCCGGCTCTTTGGTTGATGCAGTCTACGGTATACCGGAGGGTGCAGAAGTCTTCTCTGCGACTCCACTTTGGTTTGCGGTGGCACATTCAGAAAACGACGCTTTGGCTGAGTTTTTGCTCGGCAATGGAGCAGATCCCAATGTTGCAGTGTTTGCGGCAACCTATCGTGGAGACCTTAAGATTTTGGAACTCTTGCATAAATACGGAGCTGATTGGAATCAAAAATTTGCAGGAGAGACTCCGATCATGGAATTGTTTCGGTACCGTCGTACGAAAGTCGTACCTTGGTTACTAGCTCATGGAGCGCGAGCGACGGACACCGACAAAAAGCAACGCACGCTCATTCACCTAGCAGCCATATACGGTGCGAGAGAACCAATTCTCAGTGCTCTGGTAGCTCACGGTGTGGACGTGTCCACTCGGGATGCCGAAGGCGTACTACCACTAGAGTATGCACGGGAACACTCACGCAAAGATGTAGTAAAGTTTCTTGAGCGAGCTTGTAATTAAGACCACAAATGTTTCAGTCTACTGGAGCTATTTCTCGGTATTCCGTCTACTAGTCTAACTGAACGACGTTTGGAAGTCTTTTGTACGATCGTTCAGCGTGTCGTCCCCACCAACTAAGTACCAGCATGCACACACTCGCGAGCGCGACCATGCTCGCTATCCATAATGTGGCTTTAATCGGACTTGATCCAAATTGTCCTAATTGATAAACGCTGACAGCCAATACATACGCTATGGTTACACTCCAGACAACACTGAAAGTCGCCCAATATCCGCCTATTTCTCTCAGGATGACTCCGATTGTCGCAACGCACGGCACATAGAGCAGAAGGAACAGTAAATAGCTAAAAGCCCCGAGCTTACCATCAAACAATGCTTGCATTGCTAATACTGTGTTGATGTCGACGTCGTTCTGCAAAGCACTCGCTTCTAGTGTCTCCGATTCGTTCACACTGAGACCGAGTGGATCCAGAAAGGTAGAACCCAGTGCTCCAAGATTCTGCGGGACTGAGGTAACCGCGTCGGTCAAAGAAGTACCGTAGTTAAACTGATCGGTAGAGTCAGCGTCTGGCGTACAAAGAGCATCGAGTGTCTCTACGACAACTTCTTTCGCAAAAAAGCCCGTAAAGATCCCGACAGTTGCTGGCCAGTTCTCGTCATTGATTCCCATGGGAGCAAAAATCGGTGTAATTGTTCGTCCAATCTCGGACAGCAGGGATTTTTCCGTGTTCTCGTTTCCAAACGTACCATCTGTCCCCACTGAATTAACTATCTGAAGAACTACTACGACAGCGACGATTGCTCGACCAGCTCTCCACACAAAATCTCGTAGGCGTTGCCATGTGTGGAGCATTAAATTTCGCCATGTGGGTAAGTGATATTTTGGAAGCTCTTGAGCGAATGTACTTGAAGAGGGTACAAGTAATTGCTTTCTAACAATCCATGCTGTACCCACTGCTACTAAGATTCCAAGGACGTATAGCAGAAATACTATGTTTTGACCATGGCGCGGAAAAAAAGCCGCGACAAACAAGACATAAACCGTTAAACGAGCACCGCAAGACATAAAGGGTGCCATGATGGTCGTCAGAATTCGATCCGGTTTGCTGTCTAAGCCACGGGTACCCATCACGCTGGGAACATTACAGCCGAAACCAACAATTAGTGGAACAAAGGCTTTTCCCGGTAACCCAAGAGCACGCAATGGCTTGTCTAGGATGAACGCAACACGACCCATGTATCCCGAATCTTCAAGTACCGAGAGAAATAAGAACAAAGCTCCAATGACTGGGATAAACGTACAAACGAGCTGCACACCAGCTCCAGCACCGTCAGCAACAAACGCGGTGAACCAAGATGGACTACCGATACTCTGTAGGAGCATTCTTGGGGTTTCTACAAAGATCGCTCCACCGATAATGTCAAAAAAATCTATAAACACAGACCCAACGTTGATGGAGAAAAAGAACATTAAGTACATCACGAGTAGGAAGATCGGAATTGCTAGGTAGCGATTCAACACCCAACGATCGATATGGTGTGTAATGTGTTTGGATCTGCTCGACACACTTACGACTGTTTCGAACAATTGGTCTACAAATTCGAAACGCTCGTTTATTTCAAACTGTTTTTCTGAATGCGCTGTGAACGCAGTGTTGACGGCATCTAACACAACACTTCTAGCTCTAGACCGAGTTGCGTCAACGAGAACAACAGGACATCCGAGTCGAGCACTAAGTGCAGAACAATCGATATCTAGCGATTGTTTTGCAACCAAATCGGACATTGTTAGCGCGACTACGATCGGTGTGTTAAGTTCGCGCAATTGGGTCGTAAGGAACAGTCCACGCGCCATCGTCGTTGCGTCTACGACATTGACTATAACATCAGCGTGCTGTTGTGTTAGAAACGTGCGAGTGATTGCTTCGTCAAGCTTTTCACTGTTCTCTTTCTCGGTTAGGTTGTATAGACCAGGTAAGTCGATGACATTGAAGGATGATTGTGCGCCGTCAACCTTACCGGTCTTTTTTTCGACTGTTACGCCTGGCCAATTTCCTGTTCGCTGTAAACCGCCAGTGAGTGTATTAAAGAGGGTGGTTTTGCCGCTATTCGGATTTCCGACTAGCGCTATTGTGGTAGTCAACGAGTGATCTGCGCGACGCTTATACACTCTAGGTCATCGCGACGCAAGCAGAGGTCATAGTCCCTTAATTTGAGGTGAATGGGATCTCCCAGCGGTGCGACTCGGTGAATTGAAACTACGGTTCCAGGTACTAGCCCAAGACTCTGAAGTTGATGTGCGTGCGGGGGATGTGATTTATACCGGATAATCCTTGCGGACTCTCCTTGTTTAATCATGCTCAGTGAAATCATTTAATAATGATAATCATTCTCATTTAAAACGCAACGATTTACGTGATTAAAAGAAAAAGTGGGTGTGCAAGTGTCTATTGCGGCGGAATTATGGAGACGCTGAACAAGCTTCCATTGGCGCGCCCGCAGGGACTCGAACCCCGAACCCCCAGGTTCGAAGCCTGGTGCTCTATCCAGTTGAGCTACGAGCGCTGAGCAGAAATGAGCAAAAAATTATATGCGTGAGCACTAGTGCAGCAATCTGTAAATTCCACTCGGTTTGGATGGATCAGCACGGAGTCTGTAGCATAAGCACGGTCTATGGGCGGTGGATCTTCTTCCAAGAAAACACGTACTCAACATCTTAAAATATAGATCTGTCTTTTCGACAAACTCCCGTACAGACAATACTTCTCAAAAGGCGATCTCGCAGACTCATATGAACTTTGATAGCGTCGAAGCAACCATCGAAGCCGTTGGACGAGGAGAGTTGGTTATCGTCGTGGATGACGATGACCGGGAGAACGAAGGTGATCTCATCATGGCGGCGGCTAAGGCTACACCCGAACGTGTCGCATTCATGGTTCGTCATACGAGTGGGATTCTTTGCACACCGATAACGTTGGAGCAGGCCGAACGACTACAACTACAACCGATGGTAGCGCGGAACGATGCACCACTGAGTACTGCTTTTACAGTTAGCATAGACTACAAACATGGACTGTCGACGGGTATCGCCGCTGAGGAACGAGCAAACACGATACTAGCACTAGCCAGTAACAACACACAAGCAACGGACTTTGTTCGTCCTGGGCATGTCTTTCCACTCGTGGCCATGCGCGGTGGCGTCCTCGTGCGGTCTGGCCACACCGAAGCTGCTATCGATTTAGCAACAGCCGCAGGCTGCGCGCCGGTTGGTTTGCTTGCCGAAATCGTAAACGATGATGGTAGTGTAAAACGGTTGTCTGAACTTATCGAGTTCGCAAAAGAACACTCCTTGAAAATTACATCTATTGCAGAACTGATTGCTTGGCGACAACGACGCGAACGACTAGTGGAACGTATCGACGAATTCACTGTTTACACGAGCTTTGGAGAAGCGCAAGCGTATTCCTATAGAACGAACTTCGAAGACGCGGAACACTTGGTTCTTAAAGTCGGTACAGTCGACCCAGACTCGACGGTGCTCGTACGCATACATCGAGAGCGTTTGGTCGAAGACGTGTTCGGTCCACAGCTCGAACACAATAAGCGAATAGTGGATCTCGCAATGGAACGTCTTGTCGACGCTGGTGGTGGAGTCTTTATCTACCTCAGAGCAGGTTCGGAGGGTGTCCCTTTCGCGCAGTTACACCATACAGCTCGACCTAGTCGAGAGACGAAAAGAACTCAGGAATGGTTGGAAATCGGCGTCGGCGCGCAAATCTTAGCCGACCTTGGTCTCAAAAAGATCAAGATTCTCGCTGGACGAAAGATCGACTATGTCGGACTTGAGGGGTTTGGACTCCGAGTACAGGGGACTGAAATTCTCTCGTGACGCGTAGAACTGTCACGCACGCGCAATGTTGTAGATTTTGTGTCTGAACGACCAAGAATAGGCATTACTCTCGGCGATCCAGCTGGTATCGGAAGTGAAATCCTAGTCAAAGCATTGACTGAGGTTCAAAAACGATGTAATCCAGTTTTGTATGGCTGTGAGTGGTCCCTCAGAGATGGAAGTAGCATCGCCGGAGTCGATCTTGACCTCTTGAAAGACTCAACGCTGATAAACGTAAACATTCCCAAACCAAAGAATTTCACCTACGGTCAAGTTTCGGCCACGTGTGGCGAAATCGCAGTAAGAGCCGTTGAAGCCGCTACGGAAGATGTGTTAGCAGGGAAATTGGACGCGCTCATGACATGCCCTTTGAACAAGGAAGCGATACACTTAGCGGGCAACAAAGAAATTGGACACCAAGAAATTTTTGCTAGACTCTCAAAGGCAAACTCGACTGCGACGATGTTGATGACACCGGGATTAAGAGTCGTTCATCTGTCTACCCATCTTTCGATTGTCGAAGCTGCTCGCTTTATTACATCTGATACCGTTCTCGAGAGGTTAAGACTGATTCGAGAGTGTTTTGAACGGTGGGGGCTTCCGCATGCTCGTATTGGGGTTGCTGCTTTAAACCCGCACGGTGGAGAAGGAGGACTATTAGGTCGAGAAGAGATTGAACAGATCAGTCCTGCTGTCGAAAGAGCGAACAACGAAGGGATCAAAGCAAGCGGTCCGTATCCGGCAGATTCAATTTTCAATCGCGCCATCGCTGGCGAATTTGACGTGGTCTTAGCGATGTACCATGATCAGGGACATATTGCGATTAAAGTGCACGATCTTCATCAAAGCATCTCAGCCACTCTCGGACTACCATTCGTTCGAACGTCAGTTGATCACGGTACTGCATTCGATATCGCCGGTCGAGGGATTGCTAATCATCACAGTACGATCGCGGCGATCGACGCAGCGATTACTCTAGTAACTGGCACGCTGGGTCGGTGATCATTCGATTCATACAACGCTCTCTGGGTTAGAAGTCTCGATGCGCTGGTTGTCCTTTTCTGCTGACGGACGTAGTTCTTTTGGGTACTTGGAAGAGGATTATGTCGTTGATCTCGGGGCAGTGTGTAATCTACCGGATCTTAAAAGCGCGCTCAGCCTCAAGTGTCTCGCCTTCCTAAGCCAAGTACTGTGTGATCGAGCACCACGGATATCGTTGCAAGACATCGAATTCTTACCACCGATACCGAATCCTTCCAAGGTGTTGTGTGTAGGTTTAAACTACTTAGAACACCAAAAAGAAACTGGGCATGGTGGTGAAGATTATCCGACGATCTTCGTACGCTTTGGTGAGGCTCAGATAGGTCATAATGGTGAAATGCTTCGGCCGCAGGAATCAGCTTCGCTGGATTTTGAAGGGGAAATCGCGATGGTGATCGGTTCTCGGGGACGTCGGATTCCCAAGGATGAGTGCTTAGACCATATATTCGGTTTTAGTTGTTATAACGACGGGAGCGTACGCGACTATCAGCGCCACACCAGTCAATTCACACCGGGTAAGAATTTCGCTCAGACCGGTGGCTTTGGACCATGGATCATGACTACTGAGGAAATTAGTGATCTTGCGAACATGGAACTCTCAACGCATCTAAATGGTGAACTCATGCAACACGCGAGGTCTTCAGACATGGTGTTCGATTTTGCGACAATTTTGAGCTACTGCTCGACATTCATTGAGCTGGAGCCCGGTGATGTCATTGTTACCGGAACACCGGGTGGGGTAGGCTCACGGCGTGATCCTCCCGTGTTCTTAAACGACGGCGATGTAATATCGGTTTCGGTTCGACCGATTGGAACTTTGACTAATACAGTATCCCTTGGTTAAGGTACCTAGGTACTAGACTTCGAGTCGATCCATGAATTCCAATACCTTCGCTGGATGGTCAGCGGCTTTTGGAACCCGTTTCCAATGTTTGACAATCACACCGTCAGGATCAATGATTGCAGTAGAACGAATCACGCCCATCGTCTTCTTGCCGTACATCATTTTCTCTCCGTAAGCACCGTACTCCTTCATCACCGTACGATCAGGATCGCACAGCAACGTAAACGGCAGACTATATTTTTCAACAAACTTCTGATGCGACTGAGGAGTATCTGGTGAGACTCCAATCACTTCTGTATTTCGCGCTTTGATTTCATCCCAAAGATCTCTAAACCCACATGCTTCCTTGGTACAACCGGGTGTGTCGTCGCGAGGATAAAAGTACAGGACGACGTATTTGCCTCGTAGTTGGTCAAGCGAGACCATACTTCCAGAGGTGTCGGTGAGTGAGAATTTTGGCGCGATTTGTCCTTCATTTACTGACATAACAAGTTAAAATCCATTTAAAATTTAAAGAGTATACGGAATCGATAGAACTGTCCGGGTATGTCGATGCGGCAGTTATTAGAATTGTTTGTGGTCAAAAAAAAATAATTTAATGAAGCATATTGAATGAGTTTAGAAACAACTAAGACCCCTCGTCGAACGGTATTCACACTAGTGGGTACGACGATCGTTTGTTCGTTTATGTTGGTTGGTCTAGTGTCGAGTTGCATGTCGTTGCGTCAACCGAGTAACACCGCCGATCTTTGCATCATTTTTGCAGAGAAGAGTTACTGGTACCGGCATGCAGTGAATGCGGAAAAACAGTGGAACATTGATAAGACTATACTGATGGCGGTAATTAAACAAGAGTCGAGTTTTGTTCGCTCAGCTCGCCCACCTCGGACACGAATTCTTGGTATTATCCCCTGGAAACGACCCACTACCGCCTATGGATACGCGCAAGCAATCGACGAGACGTGGAGCGATTACAAAGAGCGTAATGACCGACCTCATGCAAATCGTACAAACTTTCGTGACGCAATTGATTTTGTGGGTTGGTATTTAGATATGGCTGCTACGACTGCGAACGTACCGCGCGACGACGCAAAAAATCTCTACCTAACCTACCACGAAGGAATTACTGGATATATTGAAGGGACTTGGAAAAATAAACAGAAAGTGCTGGTAGCCGCGACCAAGGTGAGCGACAATACTAAACTTTTCGAAACTCAATTGGAAGATTGCGACAGAGGTCCCGCGCGCCGTCGGTGACGAATCTGAGCCGACGGACTACTCGCCGCTCTTGTACCGGACTTGGTAAATCTTTCCTGCAAAGTCGTCAGAAATTAACAATGAGCCATCGCGAGCGACGAGAACATCATTCGGCCGTCCACTATATTCTTCGTCCTTTAGCCAGATATCAATGAACGGTTTATACGTGGGTTCGTCATTTTCAAAGAGAACAACACTCACACGGTAACCGACCCTAGAAGAACGGTTCCAGGAGCCACGCTCGGCGATAAATAAAGCATTCTTATATTTCTCGGGAAATTGATTTCCAGTGTAAAACGCGATGCCTAGGGCTGCCGAATGGGCTTGTATTTTTAGGACTGGTTTGACATATTCAAAGTCTTCCGGTCGTTGCGCACCGTAGGTCGGATCTTCATAGTCGTCTCCGTGAATGAATGGATATCCATAGTGACTGCCCGGTTGATCGACAATGTTGATCTCCTCGGGAGGGATATCGTCACCGAGATTGTCCCCACCGTTATCGGAGAACCACATTTTTTTTGTAATGGGATGCCACGCGCTTCCAACGCTATTACGCACACCGTGCGCGTAAATTTCGGTGTCTCCACTCTCCGAGTCCATCTTTACGATTGTCGCAAATATTTCCTCTTCTCGCAGGCAAATGTTGCACGGTGCACCGACATTGAAATATAGAGACTTATCCGGTCCGATCGATAGATATTTCCAACCGTGGTGCATTGCGTTGGGTAGGTCATCGGAGATTAGGACTGGTTCTGGTGAGTCTTTGTAGTGTTCCTCGATGTCTTCATACTTCAATATACGATTGTGAGCTGCTACAAATAGGTCGCCGTCGAGCAACGCTAGCCCAGATGGCATCACCAAGCCTGTCCCTATCGCTATCGGTTCGGCTGGATTTGAGGGATCGATTGCGTGGATTGAAGTGTTTGTCAGTCTCGAACCAACAAACAATATCCCAGATTCTGTTTGAGCCATCTGGCGCGCGTTGCGAACTGTCGCGTAGGTCGTCAACTCGAACACTTCGCCGTCGTCATCGACAATTGTCACACTCTCGGTGAAGGCTAGACTAGTGCTCGATATCAGTATTAATCCGAGAAGTAGGTACGCCGTTCGCATGTAATCTCCTCCAAAATATGTGCTGGTTTAAGTCAAGGCTCTTTGTGCAGGAATATTGTAAAGTTCGCAGAATTTGAACTTCGCGAGGTTCTTAGACCTTGCTGTTCGCAATACTTAAGGCTGGAGCGATAATATTGACGACAATACTGCCTTCTGTCTACCGATTCCCAAATTGACATGCCCCGCACATTGACACCACAAGTCCGTCATCTCTACGACGAGTGGTTGGGTCAGAACGAGTTCCGGTCGCGACCAAGTCAAGTCGAAATGATGACGTTTATCGAATCGATCGTCAACCAGGATTTAGCAAAGATTGGTGTTGTGGAAGCGGCTACGGGTACAGGAAAAACAGTCGCGTACGCAGCCACTGCTATTCCATTAGCAAAGGAACATAGTAAGACTGTGGTAATTGCAACGGCAACCGTTACTCTGCAAGAACAAATCGTCCAACAAGACTTACCGTCCTTAAGGAAAGCGAGTGATGTTGGATTTACGTTTTCTTTAGCGAAAGGACGTCAACGCTATGTTTGTCCGATGCGATTGGAACGCATTGTTCAACCAGATATATCGTCGGTGCTACTACGACGATTGGATGAGCAGGCCGGAGCGAACAAGCAAACAGTAAAAAAGTTCGAATTGCTGTATGAGGCATTTAACAACTTGCAATGGGATGGCGATCGCGACAATGTTCCAATAAAGCTTACGGAGGAACAATGGTCTCCAATCATAACTGACTCTCAAGGGTGTACGGGGAAGAGTTGTAAATCGTTTAGTCGATGTCCGTACTTTCTTTCTCGTCAACAAATTCGTACTGCGGATGTTGTTGTTACTAACTACGACCATCTTCTACGAAGTCTCCAAGCCGACACGGACATCTATCCTCCTCTCACCGATGTTGTACTAATTTGCGACGAGGCACATCATCTATCGAGCAAGGTGATGACGACATTCAGCACACGTGTAGCCATCAACGACTCACGCGCGATGTTGATGCGATTACAGAACTCTTTGGATCGTTTACAGCGAGGTCTTGCGGAGCACACAGTCATTACACAATTAGTCAGTATTTTTAACGAAGCGTATCTTGGTCTCGTCCCTAAATTGGAGGAATTGAAAGAATATCTAAAGGACTGCTTTCTCGGCACCGATGAGCAGGTTACCGAATATCGATTTCCTAACGGAAATCCAAAAAATGCGATTCGTGAAGCGGCGACTCACCTCGCGCTCTTTTATGGTGGTTTGACTACGACCATCTCCAACGTTGCTGCCGAAGTGAAGAAAATCGTTGAAACGCAAGAACCAAACAAGTCACCGCAAGGATTAATTGAATTTCTCAACGAGTTGGGTATCGCAAGCAATCACTTAAGCGAAGCTACGTTACTCTTTGATGCATATTCCGTTAGCGAAAACTCAAGCGTATGTGCGCGTTGGATCACGCGTACCGTCGATGATCTTCAACCAGAGTGGGTACTTCATAACGTACCTATCGAAATCGACAAAATCGTCAATCCGTTGATCTGGAATGACGTGTTTGCGGCTCTTTGCACGTCGGCCACACTATACGCTGGAGATCAGTTTCGGCACTTCATCGAATCTGCTGGACTGAGGGAACAAGATCCAGCCACACTTCGGATCGATAGTCCATTCAATTTAGCAGAGGCTGTGTCCCTGCACATTCCCAATATGCAAACTCTGCTGTCGTCACAGGAACAGGTGCGAATAGCCCATACGAACGAAGTTGTGGTTATGTTGCCTGCTGTATTGAAAAAACACAAAAGCGGACTGGTGTTATTTGCCGCGAGGAAGACGATGACAGATGTCTTTGATCAACTGCCGAAAGAACTACGACGACACTGCTTCATTCAGCAGGGAACGGGTGTGCCAACACTACTTCAAGAACATCGTAAGAGAATCGATCGAGGTGAACGAAGTTACCTGTTTGGAGTCGCGAGTCTGCGCGAAGGGATAGACTTACCTGGGGACTATTGTCGCCACGTAATAATTGCGAAACTCCCATTCGACGTACCAGATGACCCCATCATGGAATCACAACGAGAACTACTCGAAGCAGATGGAGCAGAACGAAACGAACTGTTTACTCTGGTACAACTACCTCCGGTCATCTTGAAACTAAAGCAAGCTTGCGGACGCTTGATTCGCAACGAAGACGATTTTGGTCAAATCACTATCTTGGATATAAGGATTGTTAAGAGAAACTACGGAAAACAAATACTAGAGTCGTTGCCGAATTATGGGGTCGTCACCCAATATCGCTTACCGAATAGAAAGTGACAAACGGACAACGAATATTACCCGGTAGTTGCCCACGCGACTGAATTTACGACTCTTTCTTCGAGTTAGAAAGTCAAGTCACCACGGTGTCTAGATGCTTTCGAATCGCTGTCTGAAACCGCTCCCGTAATCTTTGCTCACCATACGCGAGTTTGCACCACTCGTGTATTAGATGTTCGACACGCTGTTCTCCCGATTCGCCGCCGTGAGTTAATCCGTGTTGAAGTCGCGCTACTTGAACCTGCATGCGCTTACCACTGTCCTCGTCAGGTGAAGGGACATCCGCGAGTACTTCTGCACGAAGTACAAGCTCGTGTATCGCGATAGCACTCTTCTCCGCGACATCAGTACTGCGGATACGAAAGAGCTCCAATGCACCCGGTACCGAATCGAGCAGCTCATCGTCAGCTTGTTTTCCTTTTTGTTCCAATTGGGCGATTTTGTCCTCGAGGTCAAGTAGATCTCGCAGAGTTGTAGTTGTTCTTTGAGTTTCTAGTTCCGTTACTTTGCGCTTCAATTCAGACGTAATGTTCTTCAGTTTCTCATTTAAGCGTCCTTGAACACGTTGAGGTAAATCGAGCTGAGCGAGTTCGTTTCGTGTCTGATTGACTAGTGATAAGTCGAGATCGCTTGTGGACTTATCGTCTGTTGTGACTCTTGATTCCAGTTCTGCGACAATTTTTTCGCCTTGTTCGACGTTTTCGTTAATCTCCGATCGACGTTGCTCTCGTTGCGTCGTACGAAGGTCAAACGCTTCGTTACAACAATTACGAAACTCTTCCCACAGTGGTTGTTCTCGCTGATTTCCAGCAGAACCGATATTACGCCAACGTTCTTGCGCCGCCTTCACGAAGTCTATTAGATCACCAACCGACGAGTTTTCGTCTGCGAGCGCTTCTTTCACTTCATCGATAAGCTTTTGTTTTTCTTCCGCGCGCGCAACCCAATTTGTTTCTAAGCGTGACTCTAACTCCGAAGTGATCTGTCGGAAGCGAGTGTTGATTTTTTTAGCGTGTCGCTTGTCGATAGGGATCAACTTGCGCCACTCGCCCTGCGCAGTTCGAATAGTCCTGTTTACTGCCTTCCAGTCAGCATGCTCCCAATCATATTCTTCCAAAAACGACTCGAGAGACTCACAAATCGACGTACGCTCCTCCAGATTTCTGGCTCGCACAGCAGCGAGTTGTTGAAACCAAGCCTCACAAACCTTGAAAGCTGATGCGGCAGCTTCTTCGTAGCGCGTTTGAAAATTTCGGTCGTCCCTTGATCTAGGTGGTCCCAACTGATTCCAAGCTTCTCGGAGATCGCGAATTCGGTTAAACTGCTCTTGCGGGGCTAACGGCTTTTCTACAAGTTCTTCGACCTCTTCACAGAGCACCTGTCTTTTTGGTGATTCAGCGAATTGTTGCCAGCCAAAGAGTTGTTTAATCTCGGCAGAAATCGGTGCAAGTTGAGATTTGTATTTTCCTTGTGCAGGTCGAGGCAAACGTTGAATCATGGCCGCGATGTTGCGCTCAGCTGATTGAGCGCGCTGTAGCTCCCCACCTTCTAAGAATTTTTGCAAGGATGCGAAATTACTTTCGATCTGTACGACGATATCTTGTCTCAATTTGTCGATACGGTCAAGTACGTCGCTTGTTATAGCAGTTTCTGCTTCTGACAATTTTTGCAGGTACTCCGTAATGTCATCGCTAGTCGTCCGAGCTCGAAGTTTTTTCTGACACTGTTGCACATCGCGCAATCGAGATTTCGCTTCCGCTTGCAATCTCCAGACATATCGCCAACTGCGCGTACGAGCATCTGGTTCTTGAAACTTTATAGGAGAAATTAATTTTTCGATCTCATCTCGTTCACTGTGTTGATCTGTTACCTTCTTTAGTTCACGTCGCTTCGCGTTCGCTAGCTGATAGAACTGATCCGCGATTGCTTTTGGCGCTGGTTCAATCTTTAGAGCATTTAACCAAGCCTTTTCGCTGTCTTCGATTGCGCTCTCGCTCACGTGACTCTCTTTTAGTTGTTTTAGAATCACGTCAAACTGCGGTCGCTGAGCGGTATCAGCTCGTTCGGCTGACAGTCGAGGGGGAAACCGACTTTCTAGCGGTTCAATGTCAATCAAATCACGTTGGAACGTCGACAACTGTTGATTGAGTGAACGAGCATCTTGGAGACAGCCTTCCCACTCCTTTTCAATCGCGGTACGTTGCGCGTCGTAATGGGTATCTGCAGCAGTGATGCTCTTTGCCGTGTTGATTGCTCGTTCTGCGCGTTCCAAAATTTCTTTTCGGGATCCCTCAAGAGTCTTGAGGTCCTGTAATTTGCCTCGAACGAGGCGGTTTAAGTTCTTGTCTTTCGCACGGCTAGACTTTTCAAGCTCAACAAGCGTTCGTTCGCTATTAATTAAATTAGTTACGTCCAATCGCAAGGCACGTTGCGGCATGCCCACAATGACTCTGGCTTGGTCGGCCGAGGATTCGATGCTGTTCAAGTCTGAAACCACGCGTTGCGGGTCGGCGCGCTTAGACAATCGAAGTGGAAGGATTCTGAGATCACGGGCGAGATGATGCTGTTCATCAATCTTTTCAGCAATCTGTTCTCTACAGAAATTTCCTAACTGGTCGTGATCCAAAAACTCAGCGTACAAGTCAATGGAATCAGCGCGCGCAAGTGCAGACCTCCGTGTTTCGACGTCAGAGTCTGTACGTGCAATTTCTGCAAATTTGTCGCGCGACAAGTCTTTTGACTTTTCGACGACTTCTTTGCGAACCGCTGGGTTAGGATCGTCAACGCGTGGCTTGCGTTTGAACAGATTCTTGAGCATATTGGGGCATCGCCCCTATTCATTTCAGGTAGCTAATAATCGGACAAACAATTCTAATCTTTCTGCACATCGTCAGAAGGATTTTTAGAAACAATCGAGGTAAAAAACTCAAGTTTTATGTCAATTTATTACAAAATGTTTCCTAAAACAAACCTGGGGGAGATGTAGCGCCACGGGATTCACAATGTATACGAAGCTTGACTGCCGATGTGGTCCGTGCGCAGCCTTGTAGATTGTTATTTACGGTACTGGTATACCCAAAATTAATTAGTTCCTTCAACGCTCCAGTTCTGAGCGCAATGCTTGTGCTTCAAATTCGAGCACAGCGCAAACTTGTTCTTTATCGACCCCAGGAAACCACGCGACAAAGTCGTCAATCGTCGCACCACCGGCAAGATTTTCAAACAGTGCTGCAAGAGGAATCCGTGTGCCAGTAAAGACCCATGCACCACCGACTCGTGTTGATCTTCGTTCCACCGCGGGACAAAAATCCCAATTAGTCACCTTTTATATCTCCGCTTCACGTCATTCTCGTTCGTAAAACGAGATCTCACTTTGGTCGATGAGTTTAGTAGCCATTGAAAGTGTACCACTTCATCGCACGCGCACTGACATCCACGAACGAGGCCTCGTAGTAGCGGGACTACTTCTTCTCTTTCTTTGAGAAAAGTCCCTCATATACAGCGCAGGAACTCGTCGTGAATGTTATGAATACCCCAAGCCAAAGTGACCATGTACCTAGCATTCCTATGGGCACCAGAATCAAACCAAAACTGCACAAGAATACAAGCAACAAGAACAAGGGAGTAATGAGCGCTCCGAGAAGCAATGACACAATTACCTTCCAAAAGTTTTTCATAATCCTATCTTGATGCGTAAAAAAGCTGTCAACCACTGATTGCGCTGCCTAATTTGTGTACAGAATTCAGAGACACTCCGACCTAGTGCGTACAAGTGCACCAATGTGTCAATTTCTAATATAGCAGTCGTTTCCGACTACAAGGGACTTTGATTAGTCCCAGTTCAGCATGCTTCGATCTTGATATTGCGTGACACTGGTTTCGAAGAAATTCTCTTCTTTCTTCAAATCCATCATTTCTGCCATCCAAGGGAATGGGTTGGAAGCGTCACTGTAGTGCTTCGGCAACCCAATACTGTTCAGTCGTCGGTTGGCAATATATTTAAGGAATTTAGTCATTTCTCGTGCGTTCATCCCAAGAATACCTCGAGGCATCGTGTCTTCGGCATACGCGATTTCTAACTCTGTTCCTTCGATAATCATATCGGTAGCCAATTGCTGCATTTCATCGTCCCACACGTGTGGGTTCTCTGCAACAATCGTATTGATTACGTCAATACCGAAATTGAGATGCATTGATTCATCGCGTAAGATGAACTGAAATTGCTTCGTGGTTCCTGTCATCTTGTTTCGTCGACCCATGGACAGGATCTGCGAGAATCCGCAGTAGAAGAAGATACCTTCCAGCACACAATAGAAGGCGATCAAATTTTTCAACAAGATTTTGTCCGTTTCAACTGTTCCAGTTGTGAAATTTGGATCACACAATTCCTTTGTGTAATTCAACGCCCAGGTTGCTTTGGCTTCTACTGATGGTATCTCATGGTACATGTTGAAGATTTCACCTTCGTCCATGCCGAGAGATTCAATACAGTATTGATACGCATGCGTATGAATGGCTTCTTCAAACGCTTGTCGCAGAAGGTATTGCCGGCACTCCGGATTCGTGATCAATCGATAAATCGCAAGCACCAGATTGTTCGCAACCAAGGAATCTGCAGTTGAGAAAAATCCGAGACTACGTTTTACCACGCGTCGTTCATCTTCAGTAAGGCCATTTGGACTCTTCCAGAGTTCCACATCGTCGCTCATGCTAACTTCTTGTGGCATCCAATGGTTAGCACAACCGTTCAGGTACTTTTGCCATGCCCACATGTATTTAAACGGCACTAATTGATTTAAGTCGGCACGACAGTTGATGATCTTTTTCTGATCAACCGTTACTCGATCGTAGCTTTCCCCTTGCGGCGGAGCGATCCCCGTTACGTTTCGATGTTGTTCAGCTTGCTTGTTCAGACGTAATCCTTCGTCGTATGGTTTGAGTTCGGTTACCCACGACTTTGTGGTTGTATCCGAACCCGGTGTAGCTTGTTGTGTAGTGGTGTTTGGTGGTTGCGCGGTCGCGCTGGTTGAGTCAGACTCTGTTGGTTTGGTCGTCACATCCTTGTCTTCGTCCCAAAGAAGTCCCATAGTTTACCTCTCCCTAGGTATGTTAAGTTGAAGTCCTTTCAAAGAACTTATTATGATTAATTTCTAACATATCGTCAAAAATTTGTACGAAAAAACGAATCTTTACTGGCATGCCTCACAATCCGGATCATCGATGTCGCAGGCATCCGGTACGGGGGCAGCCGTACCTAAAGCAAACTCTTCTGGTGCGTTCGCTTTATTTGTCGGCGCTTCCGCTGGAGTTGGAGAATTCACGGTTTGTAATTGATGCCGTGGTACTGCCGCTAACGTGTGATCTTCTTCAATGGTGGATTTCTCAGAATCCGTTGCGCCGAGCGACCTGAGATAGTAGGTCGTCTTTAGACCGCTCTTCCATGCCTCTCGATACATTTGATCTAGAACGCGCCCGCTGGCTTCGGCCATGTAAAGATTGAGAGACTGTGATTGGTCGATCCATTTTTGACGGCGCGCTGCCGCGGCAATGATCCAGTGCGGTTCAATTTCAAACGCGGTCTTATAAAGCTCTTGTAAGTTCGCCGGTACTCTCTCCATTTCGAGAACACTACCGTTTTTTGCCTTCAAATCAACAGCCATCCACTGATCCCATACCCCAAGTTTTTTCAAGTCTTCAATCAGATAGGGGTTCAACACGACAAAATCTCCGGAGATGTTCTGTTTTGAGTAGAGATTTTGATACGCCGGTTCAATAGACTGGGTGATTCCAACGATATTTGCAATCGTTGCTGTCGGTGCGATAGCCATGACATTGGAATTGCGCATGCCCTGTTGTTTCACTTTCTCTCGTAATTCATCCCAGTCCAAGGTCGTGCTAAAGTCAAATGTCGCAAACTCTTCTGAACTCCTTTGTTCCGCTAGCTCCTTGAGTGAATCAATCGGTAGGATTCCACGACTCCACAACGATCCTTGATAAGTCGAATATACACCGCGTTCAACCACTAGGTCGGATGAAGCTTCGATGGAGTAGTAAGAAATTGCTTCCATACTCTCATCGGCAAACTGAATCGCAGAGAGACTGCCATAAGGAACGCGTTTCTTATACAACGCATCCTGAAATCCCATGAGTCCTAGCCCAATTGGTCGATGTCTTACGTTCGAATCTCGCGCCGCTCGTACCGCGTAGTAGTTGATGTCAATCACGTTGTCCAACATGCGAATAGCGGTACGTACGGTTGATCTTAACTTCTCGTGATCGATTTCCCCGTCCTCTGTGACGTGGTTTGCGAGATTTATCGATCCCAGATTACAGACCGCGATTTCGTTATCGGATGTGTTTAAAGTAATTTCGGTGCATAAATTAGAAGAGTGCACTACACCAACGTGTTGTTGTGGGGAACGTACATTGCAGGGATCTTTGAACGTCATCCAAGGGTGTCCAGTCTCGTACAACGATTCCAGCATCTTGCGCCATAGTGTTTCGGCATTTACGACTCGGAAATTGGTAATTTCACCACTTCGTGTTTTTGCTTCGGCTGCTTCGTAGGCACTTCGGAAATCGTTCCCACACAGGTCGTGCAATTCAGGTACGTCCGAAGGCGAAAAGAGTGTCCATGGATCCTTTTGCATGACGCGTTCCATAAAAAGGTCCGGAATCCAATTTGCCGTGTTCATGTCATGTGTTCGGCGACGATCGTCACCAGTGTTTTTTCTCAAATCGAGGAATTCCTCGATATCCAAGTGCCACGTTTCTAAATATGAACACACTGCGCCTTTTCTCTTGCCACCTTGATTGACCGCAACAGCAGTGTCGTTTACGATCTTGAGAAACGGTACGACTCCCTGCGACTTACCATTAGTACCTTGAATGTAAGAACCCATGGCTCGTACTCGGGTCCAATCGTTCCCCAGTCCACCGGCCCACTTGCTGAGCATTGCGTTGTCGTTAATGGAAGAGAAGATTCCATGTAGGTCGTCTGGTACCGTAGATATGTAGCACGACGACAACTGTGGTCGCACTGTACCAGAGTTAAACAGGGTCGGTGTAGAACTCATAAAGTCGAATGACGACAATTGGTTGTAAAACTCGATTGCCCTGGTTTCCCGACTGGTTTCATTGATTGCTAAGCCCATCGCAATCCGCATGAAAAAGATCTGCGGTAGCTCAAACCTTACCCCGTTGGAGTGTAGGAAGTAACGGTCGTATAGATTTTGAATGCCTAAATATGAAAATTGCTTGTCGCGTTCTGCAACTAGGTGATCACCTAGTTTCACGAGGTCAAATTGTGCGAGCTCTGGAGATAAAAAGCCTAAATCTACTGCCTTGTTTATATAGACCGAGAAAGTCTCTTTGTAGAGTTTCGACATGTCAGCAGGTAAAGACATAATCGATTGTTCACCGAGTTCGGGGAACAATAGGGCAGTTGCTTCTCTTCGTAGGCGGAGCATGAGTAGTCGTGCCGCCACGTACCCGTAGTTGGGTTCATTTTCGATAAGTGTTTTTGCAGCCAACGTCAACGATTGAAGCACTTCTTCTTCGGTGATACCGTTGAAAGCATCACTCAAAGTTTGCGAAAACAGTCGCTCGGGGTCTACGTCTTCAAGATCACTACAAACTTGGTCCAGCACTACAGACCATGTCTCTTGCTCCAACGGTATTTCAACACCGTCAGATCGACGGTAATTGATTGTTGCATCAGTGAGCTCGAAAGAATCTACCTGTTCTTGTTTCCGTAGTTGAGCCCGTTCTTCGCGGTAAATTACATATGCGCGAGCGATACGTTGGAGACCAGCTCGCATGAGAGCGAGTTCAACCTGATCTTGCACATCTTCGATATCGACGGCTGCCCGTTCGGGATTACCTCGATGAATCCGCGAAGTTACGCTTTCAGCAAGCTCGTGAATTTGGTCTCGAATTCTCTGCGAACTTGACGATGCCGGACCTTCTACTTCGACAAAAGCCTTTGAAATGGCATTGTGAATTTTTGCTTCGTCAAAGGGTACGACACTACCGTCGCGTTTGATGACTCGATGAGTTCCTGCTTCGTTCAATTTTCCCACTCTCCTCTGTTATCTTCCATGATAATCCTCTGGGCCTAGCCTTTCCTTGGCGGTTCCAGTCCTTATGTTATGGGGCGAATCCCGTCGCTACTCAGCCTGGTTCTTGCAAATTTGGCACAAGCAGTAGCGTTCTTTCTAACAAGTCATAATCTTACAAATTTTTTGCCGATTTTGTGCGAAAAAACGTGCTAAAAATCAGAAATTCTTCGAATTAATCGACTTGTTAGGAT
>VYFT01000038.1 GCA_009842245.1 Gammaproteobacteria bacterium
GTCTTCCACCGCAGCACGCCGCTCGGCCAGACTCGCCGTCCCTGACGTCACGCCGGTTCGACCCCCCGCTCCCACGCGATGCGTGATCTGCGGACGGACGAGCCGGTGGCTCATCCAGATGCGGGAGCCGGGCGTCGAGCGCACGAGGAGGAATGATGATCACGCCCGCGCAGCGCGCCGAGATCCGACGCCTGTTCTACGGCGAGCACTGGAAGGTCGGGACCATCGCGGCCCAGCTCGGCCTCCACCATGATACGGTCCGCGCCGCGGTCGAGCGCGAGACGAGCGGTTTCCGGCGCGGTGCGTGCCGGCCCAGCATCCTCGACCCCTACCTGCCCTTCATCCGCGACACCCTGGCACAGTACCCGAGCCTGCGCGCCACGCGGGTCTACGAGATGGTCCGCCAGCGCGGCTATCCGGGCTCGGTCATCCAGGTCCGCCGTCTCGTGCAGCGCCTGCGGCCCGAGACCAGCCGCGCCGTCTACCGTCGCGTCGTCACCCTGGCCGGCGAGTCCTATGTTGAGTTCGGCGTTATGTTGAGTTCCCAGTAGATCCGCCCGTTCCACCGCGTCGTCGCTGCAGTTCGCGCTCTCGGCCCACTTTCCATAATTCCTCCGTCGTAGACGGCGATTTCCGCCGCCGAGAGGAGGATCCCGTGCTCAGCAGTTTCTTTCCCGCGGACCGATTGGAGAGCTATCGCACCTCGCCGTACAAGGACCGCATCGATCGGATCGGCCAGCGCTTGGTCGAGCAAAGGTACCACCCCGAGGTCACGGAGCAGCATCTGCGGGAGTGGCTGCGGGTGACCGACTATCTCCGCGAGCAGGGGCTCAGACTCCCACTCACCCTCACGGCCCCGGAGGTAGAGCAGTATGTGGCGGACCGAGTCGTCGGGCTCAGCGCCAGTCGAACGCGCTTCGTCCGGGCGGCCGTTCGGATCTTTCTGGACGCCGACGAGCACGGATACTGTCCTCGTCGCATCGGGCGGGCACCGCAGCCAGTGCCGTCGTGGTTCGGGTCGGCTCTGGGTGAGTACACCGAGTCCCTGTACTCCCATCGCGGGTTGGCTGCGCGCACGGTCGACAAGCGCGTGTGGCAGCTCACCCGCTTCGCGGCGTATCTCGACCAGGACGGGGTGATGCAGCTCGACGCCATCGCGCCGCGTCACATTCACGAGTTCCTGATCCGCTTGCGGACACAGGCCGTCGCCACGCGCCTGACCTATGTGACGACACTGCGCAGCTTCTTCCGGTGGGCTGCGATGACAGGGTCGCTTCCCCAAGACCTCAGTGCGGCGGTGGCGGCGCCCCGTCAGTTCAAGCAGCGTGGCCTGCGGGATGCCCTCACCAAGCGCGAGGTGACCCGCCTTTTGAATGGCGTGGACCGCGCGTCGCCCATCGGCCGTCGTGACTATGCCGTCTTGCTGCTCGCGACCCGGTACGGTCTGCGTCCGTGCGACCTCCGGCAACTCCGCCTCGATGCCATCGACTGGCGGGAGCACGTGCTGTCGCTCACCCAGGCCAAGACCGGCCGCATCCTCACCCTGCCGCTGCTCCCTGACGTCGCTGACGCCCTGATCGCCTACCTCCGGAACGGCCGGCCGGCGACCCAGTCGCAGTATGTGTTTGTCCGGCACAAGGCTCCGTTCGAGCCATTTGTGGCTACGAACAACCTGGCCACGATCATGCGGCAGGCCCTGCAGCGCGTAGGGCTCGATCAGCGGGAAGGACGCCGCGGGCTCTACTTGCTGCGCCACACCTTGGCGTGTCGGATGCTGGCCAGCGGCAGTCCGCTCAAGCGCATCGGAGATGTCCTTGGACATGCGTCCACCGACGCCACCATGGAGTACGCCTCTGTCGACCTGACGGCCCTTCGACGCGTGGCGATCACCGAAGCCGAGGTGCGTCCATGACGGCGGGAACGGGTGGGCCGCACTCGACGTGGTCGTCCCCGCTGGCCGCCGCGCTGCAGCGGTTTCTCGAAGGCAAACGGGCCGCGGGCTATCGCTACCGTGCCGAAGCCCAGGCGCTGGGCATACTCGACCGTTTCCTCAGCGAGACGCTCTCGCCGACCGACCCCGTGATCACGAGCGACATCGTGCGCGCCTTCGTGGCCCGGCGCGGGGCCGAGTCGGAGACCACGCGTGTGCATCGGCTGACCCTCATCCGGGAGGTGTGTCGCTTCCTCGCGCTCGATGACCCGCGGACGTTTGTACCCCCGGCACGATTCCTCGGCATCCAGCGCCGCACGCGCGTGCCGCGTGTCCTCTCTATCGATGAAGGCCGCCGGTTTCTCGACGCCTGCGACACACTGGACCGGCACCGCAGTTCGCCGCGGCGCGACCTCGTCCTCCGGACGCTGCTGGTCCTGCTGTATCTCACGGGATTACGTGCCGGAGAAGCCCTTCGCCTCACCTTGGCCGACGTCGATCTGGAGACGGCGGTGCTCCGCATTCGCGACACCAAGTTCGGCAAGTCGCGGCTCGTGCCCTTGGCCGCCGACGTCGCGGCTCGACTCGCGCACTGTCGGGACACCTTCACGGACGAGCTCGGCGAGCGGACACCGGGCGAGCCGTTCTTCCCGGCCCCGTCCGGCCAGCCGTACTCGCTTTCGGCCCTGCGTGACGCCTTCCACGCGGTCTTGGCCGCCGCGGGGATTCCCCGCTGGCAGGGGGGACGACCGTTGCGGCTGCATGATCTGCGGCACTCGTTTGCGGTCCTGCGCCTGACCCTGTGGTACCGCCAGCAGGCCCCACTTGGGAGCCTCCTGCCGGCGCTGGCCACCTACCTGGGGCACGTGGGCATCGCCAGCTCCCAGCGCTACCTCCAGCTGACCGAAGACGTCGTCGCCGACCTCACGTACCGTTACGCGACCCGGTTCGGGCACCTCCTTACCGACGGAGGGCCTCGGTGACTACCCACGACCTCGCTCCCTTCGTCACGACGTTCTTCACGCGGCATCTCCCGGCCGAGCGCAACGCAAGCCCACATACCATCGCCGCGTATCGCGACACCCTCAAGCTCCTGCTGCGTTTCCTGGCCGCGTCGATGCATCGTACGGCCGCCGCACTGCACGTCGAAGATCTCACGCCCGAGCGGATCCTCACATTCCTGGAGGACCTCGAAACCACTCGACGCAACACCATTCGCACGCGCAACGCTCGGCTCGCCGCCATCCACAGCTTCTTCCGCTACGTGCTCGATACCGAGCCCGCCCTCGCGCTGCCCTGTCAACGCGTGCTCGCCATCCCCGTGAAGAAGGCGCCGCGTCCCGTGCTCGGCTACCTCAGCGATACTGAGCTGGCGCACATACTCGCCCAGATCGATCGCTCGACGCAGGTCGGCGAACGCGACTACCTCTTGGTGGCCCTCCTCTACGACACGGGAGCGCGCATCCAGGAGCTCCTGGACCTGGCTCCGTGTGATGTCCGATTCGCCCCACCCCCATTTGTCCGGCTCTTTGGCAAAGGCCGGCGCGAACGGCTCACGCCGCTGCTGCCGCAAACCGCTCGGCTGGTGCGACGCTTCCTCACCGCGGCAGGACGCCGCGAAGACGACACGGCGCCGCTGATCCAGAACCGGAGCGGCCAACGCCTCACGCGTCATGGCGCACGCTACCTCCTGGACAAATACGTGCAGCGCGCCCAGGCATCGCTCCCGAGTCTCGCCCGGACCCGCATCAGTCCTCACACGTTCCGCCACACCAAGGCGATGCATCTCCTCCAGTCGGACATCCCGCTCGTCACCATCAAGGACTTCCTGGGCCATGCCGACGTGAAGTCCACCGAGGTCTACGTCCACAGTGACCTCGCGATGAAGCGAGACGCCCTGGACCGTGCCGGCACCCCAGTGCGGGTCGGCCCAAAGCCTCGCCGGATCTCCAAGGACCTCCTCGAATGGCTCGAGTCCCTGTAGGAATTATGTGAAGTGCGACGCGGCCACGATACGGGGAAAACGGCCCGCCCGATCTCCCTCGCCTCCTGGGACTCAACATAACGCCGAACTCAACATAGGACTCGC
>VYFT01000047.1:0-15870 GCA_009842245.1 Gammaproteobacteria bacterium
TTTTAGCAAACTTTTTTCTGTACTTCTCAAAAAATATTTTTCTGAGCGATCGACGCGACTGGATCTGTTTCCTCAATTCCACAGTTACTGCAGAGTTGAAAACGTGTCGGGGAACCTTCGGTCCCTGTACTACACGAGCTCTCAATCATTCCAGTAACCGAGAGCTCACGTCCAACAGAGAACGTTTATCTCTGTCTAAATCGCACATCAAGATAGTAGTATCTTCCGTAGTCACGGTGAGCATCTGAATAGTACCCATAGTACCGATCAGCTAACGGAGCTCGCTCACCAGTAACGTTCTTGATACCAAAACGAAATCTCGTACGTTCACCAAAAAACTCACGAGTGTAATCGAATGACAAGTTCCATGTCATGAAACTTGGTATGACATACCTCAAACCTTCAGGAGTCCCATCGTCAATGGTCAACGAGTCCTGATAGAACTCACCTAATTTATTACCGTAAAGCGTTGCAGCGTACGGGGAGTTTCGCCAACGAATCAGGTAAGTCTCTTCAAACTCTTGGTTGCCGTCATGACCAATCAAGTCAGCAAAGCCTGCAACCGGGATGTCCACAGGAATGACGCCAGCTTCTTTTGCATTTACGAGCTCCAATGATGGACCACCGGGCTCTTGTGAGAATTCGTCCGTTTGAGCGCGGAGATACTTAATCGAAATTGTTCCGAAATCTGTTTCAAAGTCAGCGTAAATTCCGAAGTCAACTCCGGATAGAGTACGGGTATCCAAGTTTGCATAGTTGTCGACGATGTTGTGGATCAAGCCCGCAGGGCAAATTCCCGCTGCCATATAAACTTCTGCCTCATCATCTTCGATATCTTCGAGTCTATTTACAGCTGGATTTCCAGAGAATGAACCACAATTGTTCAATCCGTTTTGCAGTCGAAGCAGCAAGTCATAAACGGTGTGGTTCTCTTCTCCAAATAGTCCGATCGTACTTTCTTTTTCAATCGACCAATAATCCACAGTAAACGTGAGCCAAGGTGAAGGCTCGACGACGACACCATAGGTCACGTTGACCGATTCCTCGGAAACTAAGTCTTCGCTACCCTGAGCAACTCGTTGCGTGGAGTTTACACAGTCAAGTATGTCTTGATCTGGATCACCACCGTTTAATGCAGCGTAGGTACATGCCCAGTCCGTTCTTGTATTCTGCCTCGCGACTATGTCTTCATTCACCGTTACTAAGTTTGGTGCACGAAAGGCTTGGGACCACGCCCCTCTCAATTGCAATGCGTCAAATGGTCGAAAACCTACTGCGATTCGTCCAACGAAAGTGTCGCCGATATCCGAAAAGTTCTCATATCGGAGTGCAATCAGCGAATCTACTCTGGAAATCAGCGGGACGTGAAGTTCTCCGAACAGAGAAAACACCATCCGATCTCCACTGCTATCGGGTGTAGGGCTAGAGTTCACCACGTCAGACACGAATGGGTATGTATCGCCTTGATAGTCCGTAAACACGATCGTTCCATCCAGACGAGGGTCACGATCATCTTCGAACGACTCTGTTCTAATTTCGGTGCCTACAAGCGCTCCGACCGGACCTGCGGGAAGATCCATGAACGACTGGTTCGAGAGTTTTAAGTCGACCATAAACAGCGTCATCATATTGTCTCGGGTTACATCTACCAACACGCGTTCTATATTGCTGTTCATGCCACCACTAAAGGGGTTATATGCAGCGGGAGTTGGATCGAAAAGTGCTTCCGCAGCTAACGTATTGGAGACCCGATTTCGCGTCAAGTCTTCGCGAGTCGCGACCGACCAAACACCGGCAGCTTCCCAATCCCAATCCGATCTCGTACCTCGGAAGCCTTGTAAGATTCGAAACACGTTGCCATCGTTGAGAACGATACGTGGAACTTGTGCGAATCTATAGTTATCGATCTCCAGTTCTAATCCTTCGCACGGTACACTCGGAATTAAGTCTTCGGGTAATCGATTAGGAGAACCGCACGGACCAAACGGGTTGTAGTAGTTTTCGGCACCGACTCGGAGCTTCACCGATGAAAAAGGTGCAGATGGGTGTCGCCATGATTCTGATTGAGAAGAATAGAAAAGCACTTCTGTGAAAGATTCAATCCCGTTACCCATTTCGTGATTGATAAACATAAAGGTACTAAAACGATTCAACCGTGAAGAGAGCCATCGAAACTCGTTTAAGTTGTATCGGTATGTCCCGTTCCCGTCGACTGCCCCGCACGTAGTCTCGTTAAGCACCCAATCACAATCTTCATGTCCCAGAGGGAACGTCTCAAATTCACCGCTACGATCAGTTATGCCACTTAGTCTAAAGCGTGAAACACTGCGTCGAATATCGTATTGACCATACAACGAGTTTGCGCTCGTGTTGCGAAACGAAGTTGATCCAGACCAGGGAGAATCTTCAGGTACTAGATAGCGAATATCGGAATCCCGCCAACGCGAGTCTTCATTAGCACGAATTGGATCGCGAGTGTAGTAATTGAATGTCCAACCAAGGTGTGTTCTACCCTGATTGAAGTATTTACCCCATTCTCCTGTAAATTCGTTGCTGTTCCGTTCTACGAGGTCGTATACGTAAGTACGCCATCGGAACGTAACACCTTCAAAATCATTGCGAAGTACGGTATTGACTACACCTGCAACTGCATCAGCACCATAAACCGCGGCTGCACCATCTCGCAAAATTTCAATTCGATCGACGCCAAACACTGGGATGGTGTTCGAGTTCACGGTATTCACAGGTACGAAACTGCCCCCGACCTCTTCGGTTTGGTAGCTAGCGGCATTGACCAGTCGTCGTCCATTGAGTAAGACCAAAGTATTACCCGTGCCAAGATTGCGTAGATTGAACGCACCGATATCTCCCCGAGCTGCGTTTACACCACCACTGATCGTCTCTTCTTCGTTGAAGAAATTCTGACCCTGCTCAGGAATCAAGTCGAGTAGTTCGTCACCGGAAGATACACCCAAGGAATCAACATCTTCAGCATCAAGTACTGTGACAGGTAAAACACCGGTAATGTCAGCACCTTTGATTTGCGTACCGGTTACTACAACCTCTTCCATTTCTTCGTTCGTGGCTTCTTCATCATCTTCTTCTTGACCATACGTAATACTCGCACTGAAGATCAGTGGAGCGGTCAGAATCAGCGCGAAAAGTGTCCGTGCGAACAGGTGAAAGTTGTTTGTCTTCATTGAGTGTTCTCCTACGTGATTAGTTGAAAGTCAGCGCGCAATACTCTATCAAGTATTCGTTTGAAGTGATTGTTAATGACGAATCGTGGGCGTGAATTTTAAGGGTGAAATCAATTATCCACACACAATTCGAACACAGCATCTTGCAATGCAATGTCAGCTAAATTTATTGAAGCTAGAGTCTGTTTTAACCAAGTCGTCGAAGCTTGTAATTTCTCATCCTGCACCTGCAGCATACGCGCGGTTTCGGTGGGTTGTGGACCGCCAACACCCGCACGGCTCAACACCATCTCTCTTGCATCTAGAGCATTGCGGACAATTGACACATCAAATCTCTCGGCGTCTCCAAACTCTTCTTCATAGAGTTCAACGATGTCCTCGTCTGAGAGTGCTTGTATAGTTTTGCCGGTACTCCGTCCGAGACTAACTAGTTCAACTGTAAACTCGAACGCGTCGCGGAACGGTATGTCAATATTCGTTACTAGAGCTTCGGTAATTTGCGCAGACGTGGCGAAGCTCTTATCGATTTCCTCAATCGCTAGATCGGAATCGATGGAAATTTGTCCCAACAACTTCTGAAACTTCGACAGCATGATCGTTCCGGTCTCAACCATCTTGCTCACGTTACTTGCCATGCGATAGTCGTGCATACCAGCATCCACGTTGTGTACATTCAGTGTGACTCGATCCGCCATCACGATAACATCATTAGCAGCGGTACGTAGTCTGTCTAGATCTCGAGGATTTCGTTTTTGTGGCATTGAAGTACTCTTGCTATCACCAATGTCCGTTGGTTGAATCCAAATCCAAGGCCATGGGTTGCGCTGTTGAGAATGAATGTTTTCGACGAATTGGTTTACCACTAACGCACCATTCTTCAGCAGAGACGCTAACTCGACGGCGTAGTCGACACTGCTCACGAAATTTGCGTCGAAGCTATTTTCGACAATCTGAGAGAAACCTAATAAGCTGGCTAATCGATGTCGATCAAGTCTAACACCACTGGTATTCCCTACCCCAACGCCGTATGGACTTTGGTTAACTCTGTTAAACCCTTCCTGAAATCTTTGAGTAATGCGCTCAAAAGACTCACCGTAGGCTAAGAGCAGATGCGCGTAGGTTGTTGGCTCTGCAGGTACACCGTGCGTGTATGTCGGTACGACGGTTTCGCGATGTTCAGCAGCAAGCGTTAGCAGTTCTTGTCGCAAATCAAGTACTTGGTCTATGAGTTCCAGCCAATCTTGCCGTGCTAACATCCTTCGAACAGTACCATGCAAATCCTGTCTCGAGCGACCAATGTGCAATGCGGATATGTCGCTCCCAGCTGTTTCGATAAGTCTTGGTTCCAACACCGCGTAATTGGATGTTCGCAGATCAATTTCCAGAGCAGCCCGCGCACTGTCATGTAAGATCGCTTCCGCAAATGCTGTACCCTTCTCAGATGATATGATGCCATCTTGCAGAAACGATACCAACGTAGCCTTATTAGCCTCGATCATAAAGCAATAGAAGTCTTCGCACGGTTCGACGCGATCGTAGACACTCTCACAGAGAGGAGTTCCTCGATCCTGAGTCTCTAAGGACCATTCATTAACAAAGAACTCGATCACCGCTTGAGAAAAATACGAAAGTCGTTCGGGTATCGTCTCTCGTTCTGTTTTGTCGCCTGTCTCGAACGTAATCGAAGGGACGCCGTATGTTCGATAAAAATAATTTTTTGAGGTTCCGGATTCAGTGAGCGGCCTTTCAGCCGGTTCAAACCCTGCAGGATAGTCATCTTCGTTCTGTTCAGCTGCCAATACTCGAACCAGATCTAACCATTCCGAAATGAAATTTGGCGGATCCATTATGTCGCTAGGTTGTTGGATGTAGAGTACATCCCGATTAGTCGAGTGGAAGTCTAACATCAATCGTAAAGTGGAACCTTGGTCCAACTGGTCAAGGTAGTTTCTCACTGCCGCAGTCTCGGGTTGAGAGAAATCTCCCCAATCTCGATTAAGATCCACAGAGCCAGCGTTATGTCGCCAATGACCTAAGGCGACTCCATCTGGATTGAGTAGCGGTACCAAGACTAGGTTGTGTCGCGCAAAAAAACCGCATGCTGGAGACAAGCTAGCGGAACACTCCTTTAATCTAGTTGAACTCAAGTCATCTAAAAACGCACGCATAGCCATCGCACCAGGGATTTCTGGTGGATGGGAACGACCTAAAAACAAAAAATGCGTTCGTGCGTTTGGGTTCGTTTCAAAGACTTCGATTGGGCGGAAAGCGTGGGAGTGCCCGACGATTTGAGCTTCGTCGAGATTCCACGAAGACTGCAGTTCGACATACCACTCCTTGTACCAATCATTCGCTAAGTTCTCTTGAGCCGACACGTAGACAGGTTTGTCGTCGATTTGGATTGAAAACAATGCAGTTACGTCGTCCAATACTGTTACCTTTTCCGATTCCATTGTTTCCCAATCGACACCGTTCGTACTCCATTTAGGCGTGTAGCGATGTTTGAGATCTTGGATGTCTTTGGGATAGTTCAGGACGATGTTAAGTTCGAAGGGACCGACATCAGATTTAGGATCGATACGAAATCCATACCAAGGGCTTGGATTAATTGGAGGTGGGTCTTCAGGAACAATGAAGATATCCAAATGGGTAGGCGACGCATCGCACGAGTCGATATTCGCCCCCGGATAGTCTGTATAAACCTCGTACTGTTGAGATTCACAATCGTTTGCTGCAGGCCACACAAAACAAACGAGTGAGCACGCTACTAAAACCGACAATAACCTAGATTTCAAAAGAGTAACCGCTAAATTGGAAGATGGATTGGTTTCACAGTCGCCAGAGCTTGAAGACCGAACCGAGAATTTTAGACGGAAGTCTTCGTCGTCAAGACGTTTGAAGTATCAGTTTGACTCGTACACCGAAAAATCTGGCTTCAAGGAGTATTCTGAGTGAACACTACGGGGATTGTTCCTCGGTACGAATTACCCATGAAGACGGGTAACTCAACTCACCTCCGTCAAGAATGTACTGAATTTCTTCATCCAGCTCCATCGGGTCGTATTCGAGTTGCGCTACTTCTTCACCAGCTTGTTCCTTCAACATGAGATAAGCCTTCGCTTGATGCCGCCGAGCGTTCTCGGTCTTTCCATGACGTCCTACCCATCGATGAACCAGAATAGGAAACCGTTGGTGCCAATCAGCTTTAAACTCGTTTCCTCTACTATAACGATAATCAAAGCTGCGAATCGCCCATTCATCTCCGCTTTTTGCCGCAATTTTCATCAATCTTTGGTAAGTTAGATCTAAAAGTTTCAAATCGTCTCGTTTTGACGAATGCTTTGGTATAAGCCTCTCCCACGTGAGTAATTGTCGGTCAGAAGTCTTGGACCCAGAGGTCAATCCGGGAATCAATATATAACCGTGGGATTTGCACTGTTGCACAGTCCAATAGGCTAGTAAATAGCCTCTTCGCATTCGTCGTATTGCAGTAGTGCGCGCCTCGGCGTCGTCAATCTCGCTTCTGATGAATCGGAGACTAATATCGTAACTCGTTGGTGGATTCTTGCTATTGGTCCAAGGAAGGTTCGTCCGCTCGTGTTGCAACGTATAGAGTCGATGTGTGGCTGACGAGCAGGCATCTAGGTAAGCGGTGTATTTATAAAGGTCTCTGGCAGCGCATTGAGTTGACAACTTCTCGCTAACGCCTTTGCTCTTTTTTGACGACAGTCCCATGCAGATTGAATCAGACACCACCTGAAGAACTGTTTCTCGTCGTCGCTTTAAGTTCCCGTCAAAAATGTCGCGCCAAAGAGGAAGGCTGTCTAGGAAATCAGCCGCACTAAACGGTAGTGCAGATACAAGGTCTCGATCGGTTAGCCGACCATAGGAGAACGATCCTAAAGATTCATACCCGATGTTGTCTCGGTAGTAGTACATTCCTTTATCCCACACGGGTTCAGCCAGAAAATATTCTTCCATGGCGGCTAGACAAGATTCACTCGGAGCTTCACGAGTATCAATTGGGATGCACTGCTCGAGCACTGTTGCCCATGAACGTTGCTGAGAATCCGTAATTAAACTTTGGTGGACGGGGTCTGCAGGTACGTGTACCCGATACTTCGCATGGGCATCCGCGGAAGACAGAATAACCACTTCGTCTTCCTGCTCGCCCTCGATAGTGCTATGCGTACAGGCGAAGAGAAGGGCTATGAAACAGACAACAAACTTAAGAAACGACACCTGTGCCCCTCGAACGAATTTTTATTCTTGAATTATCCTCAGAAATGTGTGCAAGAGACTTCTGCACCACGTCACGATGTGGAGTGGGAAAACGTTTTCGTTGCAAACTCTTTCAATTTTTGCTATGCAAAATTCGTTGAACTCGGTAAACACAGCAACTTGGAGACGGTCTATATGCCTGATTGGTTTTCGATAAAGAACAAGATAACTCTGGTGAGCGGGGGTTCTCGCGGTATTGGCGAGATGATCGCGGCTGGATTTCTACAACACGGGGCAAAGGTCTACATCACGTCGCGCAAAGCGGAAGTCTGCGATGCGACAGCCGAACGCTTACAACAGGACTACGGAGGCGAATGCGTATCCCTACCAGGAGATCTGAGTAAACTCGAAGGTATTGACGATGTCGTCACGAGATTACACGACCGAGAAAGTAGACTCGACATTTTGATCAATAACGCAGGCGCGTCTTGGGGTGCGCCGATCATGGAGTTTCCGGAGATCGGTTGGGACAAAGTTATGGATACCAATGTAAAAGGGTTGTTTTTTTTGACGCAGAAGTGTTTACCCTTACTCCGAGAAGCTGCGACCTATGAAGATCCTTCTAGAGTTGTTAATATCGGTTCAGTTGATGGTATCCGGACTCCAAAATTTGAAAATTTTTCCTATGCAGCGTCTAAAGCCGCAGTCCATCACCTAACACGGCAACTGGCGGCACGGCTCGTACGCGAAAACATTAACGTAAACGCTATAGCCCCAGGTCCCTTTCCTACCTGGATGCTCAGTGGTGGCGTAGGTTTTGGCGGGAAGGTCGACGGAGTAGATTGGTCTATCGTGGGGAAGAAAAATCCTCGCGGACGCGTGGGAACGATGGAAGACATCTGCGGTCTTGCTATCTATCTGAGTTCGCGAGCAGGAGCTTACACAGTCGGAGAAACCATTACTTGTGATGGTGGCTCAGTTGCCTGTAGCAATTGACTGTCCGAGTCGGTAGTGGGACTAAGCCAGTCCGTTACCTGATTGATCTGCGATTAGGACGATTGACTTAAGCAATTTTTCGCCAAAATCCTCGCTCGACATATCTCGAGTGAGACCCTCGACTAAGGCTCGAGAAAAACTAGCAATCATTCCAGTATTTCGGCTCAGCCTTCGGACGGCCTCGGCACGCGAGTATCCTCCTGAAAGAGCGGCAAGTCGAAGCACCTTCGGGTGGTCGGTGAATTCTTTATAGAAATCGTCTTCTTCGGGCAGTGTTAGCTTAAAGATTACACGATGCTCATCACTGAGTTTCATCAGATAAACTGTTAAAGCGTCGTTTAGAATCTGTTCGCACTCCCTCTTCGCTTCGGCTTTAATATCGACTTCTGGTTCGACGATCGGGATCAGTCCGTGCTCGTTGATCGTCGTTGCGTATTCAAATTGTTGCTCCACAACTTCGTAAATCGCACGTCGATTAGGTTCCTTAATCACTGACCGCATTTTCGTACCGAAGACCTCAAGACTCTTTGCTGCTTCTAAACGTGGACTGATGTCTTGAATAGGTTTCATCAACTGCACACCATTTGCTTCCGGTGCGAGACCGTTATCAATCTTCAAGAAAGGTAAAACCCCTCGTTCTCGCCAAAGATACACACTACTGTTCGTATCGTTGACATTTCGGTGCATGGTTTGCTCGAAAAGAATCGCACCGAGGATTCGAGGATAGCCGAAGTCTTGGTGCGTCATGATGCGCACACGCATGTCGTGAACAATGTCAAACATCTTCGATTCGTCTTGCTCATACTCAGCTGCAGGTACTCCGTAGTTTGTCAGTACCTTGGGCGTGCTCCCACCACTTTGATCTAAGGCGGCGATGAAGCCGGTGCCAAACTGCATGCGATCTCGCTTTTCAGAATCGGTGCTTGGTTTACTCGGGGTCTCTAGTGTCATTCTTTATTGTTCCACGGATAATTAGTTGACCGCATTCGTAGGTCGCGGAGCGGACACGGTGTTAGTCGTTTGTTTTTTCAGGTCAATATACTAATTCTGTATCTGCTTCGAACAAGACTGATGAGTAAAGATCTTCAAATTTATTTCAACCCAAACTGCAGCAAATGCCGGTCGGCGTTGGAAATAGTGGGCAGCGAAGGCACTTCTTTCGAAGTTGTCCTATATCTAGACCATCCTTTGTCTCGCGATCAACTCGAAGTCATAATTGACAACCTGTACGATCCCATCCCTGATTTGGTACGTAAAGATCGCAAATTTTCAGAGCTCGGGCTCGATGCTACAGATTACAGAACTCGAGATTCTGTTATCGACTTATTACTAGAACACCCAGAATTGATGCAGCGACCTCTCATCCAGAAAAAAGGAAAATGGTCGATCGCCAGATCACAAGAGAAAGTTCTTGAGATTTTGCGTGATTAAACACGCTCGTCGGTACTACGGCACAAACCTCAATTCCGGAGTTTCCCCTTCCCAATCTTGGATAAGTATATGACACTTCGCGAGAACTCGTCTCTGACTAACGCTCAGAAATACGTACTTCTATTAACGGTGTTATTTACTTTCTCCATCTTGACATCTCTCAGTTGTAGTTCTCCAAAAAAGGAAGATCCTACCGTCGCTTTATTTGTCCGCACAGTAGAGAGTTGTGTTTGCAACTATCTTGATATTGAGGACGACAATCCGTCCGGCCTAACCTATGAAGACTTTATTGAAGATTGCAACAAAACGGTCCGAGAATCTCACCCAGATCGATTTACCGATATCGAGGATTCAGAACCAGAAATGGATAGTCTTCGTTGTCCTGAAAAGGTCGAAAGTTGGCTAGCAGTCATAGCTGAGCAGGAGCGATTGCGCGAAAACAATCGCAAATTAATGCAAGAGCTCCTCGAAAACGAGGTTGTCGAAGATGAAAGTTCCAATCCGATAGAGTGATTGAGGTAAAAAGAAGTTTTTCAGTACTTGGGCGCACGAAGAACGATTAAGTCAGTTTAATAATGACTAAGTTGAAGTCAGCGGTGCGTATTAGTATCGTAGGACACGTCTGAGTTTACAACATAGCGCATTGAGAATACCTAACACCTCGGCGAACCGATTGTTCGCGATTGTCCTAGCAGAAATTTCTATCCTGCGAAAACTTGCGAGATTTTGGACGCTTGTGCTGCTACTCACATTAATCTCTCAGGCAGGGTTCATACTAGCCTGTTTGTACTTAGGCTACCAGTTGCCATATGACCCGACTGCGGGTTTGAACGCCCCGAAGTATCTACTGAGCAACATCGATCCTACGATCATTCTGTTCTTTCAATGGGCTTGTTTGTTGTTGGTGTTTGATGGTGCACACCGACATGAGCGCGATCGAATCGTCGAAGTAATGGATGCAACCCAGTTAACGAATCTTGAGACTTTAACGGGAAGAGCCTTAGCTGTAGCTGGAGTCATTTGGGTCGTGGCGGTACTAAATGTCTCATTCATGCAATTCGTAGGAAGCATTTCTTTCTTCGGCTGGGACTATGCTGAGACTCTTCAGTGGCATTCCGTGGTAAATTTAATTCTGATAGACGGACCCGTCAACCTAATTTTCTGGACTAGTCTGCTCGTTCTCTTAACGGTGGTACTCCGTTCTCGATTAGTCGTGCTTCTGCTCGGTGGGAGCTTGATGTTCGGTTGGTATTGGATGGTCATACGTTCCCCATATCCGTGGTTGTCTGTAGTGAGCCCCTATTCGAACGATACGATTCTAATTTCTGAAATTGTGCCCAGCTTTATCTCTTTCCATGCGTTCTTGGTACGAATTTCCTACATTCTGTTCGCTACATTTTTTCTCGTCTGCGCCGCCTCATTGCAAAATCGAATAGATGGTACCAAATCACGTTGGCTAAATCGAGGGTTGCTCCCTACGAGCCTAGCGATAGGGTTGGGTATATTCCTTCTTGGCGCGTGGGGGTTAATCGCGCCGTTCAACCAGTTTGATCGATGGAAAACAGTTCATGCCGAGTACGAATGGACCGACGATATCGACATTCAACACATTGGTGGCAGTGTGCGAATTAACCCACGCGATGTTCTGGACACGCAATTCATAATCACCTGCGTGCGTAAATCTGGGTCCGCAACTCAACCGCTTGTGTTCACGCTGAATTCTGGATTAACCGTCCACGACGTTGAGATTGAGGGTACTCCTACAGCATTCGACTTTGAAAACGGTTTGTTGGAAATTCAGAGTCCTAACGTCGAGGTTAATACTCCCTTCGAACTCTTGGTCAGTGCACGTGGTAAACCAAGAGCGAACTTCGCCTATCTCGATAGTGTTGTCAACTATCTCACAGAACCGGTCAACTCAACACACTTAGCGAAGTTGTTTGGTAAGGATGGATCAATCTATCATTCTTCTTACGTCGCTTTGATGCCTGGAGCACACTGGTATCCGACACCAGGCCCAGTAAACAATAGAGATATCGACTCTCCGCGAGTACGGGACTTTTTTACTGTTGACCTTACTGTTTCTCTTACACCTGCAAATTGGAGTCTCGTCGCGTCGCCTGCTACCACTAAATTACCAGACGAACCTCGCAGTTATTCAGTCCAGTCAATATACCCTGTTTCAGAAGTGGGTCTGTTTGCATCCCGATTCGAGCGTGCAACGATGGAAGTCGGAGAAATCGAGTTTACGATGAACTTACATGCGAAACACTCGAACAATCTCATTCCACTCGACAGTTGGGATGACACTATACGAGCACTTGCCGAATCTTGGATCGCGGAATATCAATACGTTGGACTCCCAATATTGAACAGAACAATCAATCTTGTTGAGGTGCCTCGTAGCCTCCGCTCAATTGAGAGCGGGTGGCGTATGGACAATGCGAACGCGTTACCTGGATTAATTCTTCTCAAGGAACATGGATATCCACGAGCTCGGCGGCAACTTGCGGTAGATCGATACATAAACTCTCTCGGACTGGAAATCGATGACACTTCTGAGGTGTTAGCACCCCTGATGCTGTTAAATTTCTATTTCCAAAGAGGGCTTGGTACCGATGCTCCATGGTCGAGTCTTAACGAACATCTGTGGACTCATCACACAGCCCCCGTAGGTGAGTACGCGCCGATGCTTGACCAAATAGTGAATTGGCTTATCGTCTCTCTCCCTCCAGATTTAAACCGGCAATTTTCAATTTACTCGAGCATGCACGTAGCCGATTTCACTAGATTACAGCTCATCAACGCAAGTGAAGGGTTGGACGATGCGATTTCGGTTGGCGGAGACCTTGTGCGTGATTGGTACGCACCAAGTACAGTTAGGATCGAGCGCAACTATATTGACCGACATTCTATTTGGAATTACCTCGAACACACTGAAAAGAGTTACAGTGCATCAACCCTAAAAGCACAAAAGGACTTTGAAGCGTTAATGTTGAAGAGTCGAGAGATAGCGTCGGAATTACTCAGTGCTAATGACCAGGAACGAGTCTATAAGTGGATTCACGCACTCAGAACACAGCATCGGGGGGCGCACTTCACCTACGCTAATTTCATTGAAAGCGCACAGTTACACGAGCTTGAATACGAACCCTTTATCACAGATTGGATAACGAGTCGTTCGCTTCCTGCACTGAGTGTCCATGACGTTAGTATTCGTCAAATTTCAAACGACGAGCGTGGTGAGTCGAGGTTCCAAACTTCCTTCGTATTACACAACAACCATCCTGTGATGGGATACGTCAGAATCAATGCACCATCAGAGAGACCTGTTGGCAGGACGCCTTTTCTCACATACAGCACGGTTGACTCGTTCAGTATTGACGGAAATTCTGAACTCCGGGTAAATTTCATCACTGAATACAGCATTGACTACTTTTACCTAGAGCCAGGGTTATCTTTAAACCGAGATGTTCTTTACTTAAACATTGATAAACGTTCTCACACGCTACAATCAAATTTACAACCGTCGCCAATCACTGAATCAATCAATTCTTTCAAACCGGATCATAGCATTATCGTTGATGACTTGGACCCAGAATTCAAAATAAATCAAAAACTACCGGATCTCAGAACCACACCTCGATTTGGTCCCTTAGCTTGGTTCAGTTATCGGCATGGTCAAATTGAACTAGACTCAGGATTGCCGATCGACCATCCGAACATCAACAGTAGGAAATTCTTGAATGTTTGGCTGCGCACGTACCCTTCTCTATTGATAAAACCAGTTGGTCGATACCGACAGACGTCCGCCGCGGTCACTACTAAAACAGGGGTGCTACCAGAAGTTGCGTTTACAACACAGCTCACAAGAGATGATGATTGGCAACTAGACTATCACAACCCTTGGGTGTACGGCGATTCGTTAGGTTCTTGGCGATGGCCTGAAGACGACACCTTATTTCTAGAGATCGAGCAAGGAGACACAAGTTTTGAAGAACCGCTACAAGCGCATTCGATGTCTTACGGTTGGAACAAGATAGGAACCTTTAATCTACACGCTACAGCCGTCAAGGTCAAGCTCATGTATCGTCCGAAACGCAACGCAGCTCAAGTGACTATATATGCGGATGCCATTCGATGGACACCAACGGACGACCATTAAGTAAGTTCATATTCTTTCACTTGGAACGACTAAAAAATTACTGAAAACCATAGTCTGCCTCTACGCCGCAAATCTTGAAACTCGACAACACATTTGTAGATCAACTACCGGGTGATCCTGAGTCGAGAAACTTTGTCCGAGTTGTCCGCGATGCCTGCTATTCGGTTGTACAACCAAAGACTTCTCCCAATCCCGCGCTGATCGCATATTCCTGCGATCTAGCTAAGTTATTGGAAGTTTCACCCGCAGCGATGGGGATCGCCGAATTCACCGAAATGTTTGCTGGAAATCGAACGATTCGGAATTCCACTCCATACGCGATGTGCTATGGGGGGCATCAATTTGGACACTGGGCAGGTCAACTTGGCGATGGTCGAGCTATTACGCTTGGAGAAACTACAGGAACCGATGGAGTTTCTTACGCGTTGCAGCTAAAGGGGTCTGGATTAACCCCCTATTCTCGGACGGCTGATGGGTTGGCAGTTCTTCGATCTTCACTCCGTGAATTTGTTTGCAGTGAGGCTATGCACTACCTTCGTGTACCAACGACTCGTGCTCTTTCGTTGATTCGTACCGGTGATCAAGTTATTCGAGACATGTTCTATGACGGTAATCCCGAATTAGAGACCGGCGCGATAGTGTGCCGAGTTGCTCCAACGTTTCTTCGCTTTGGAAACTTTGAGATCTTTGCTGCACAGCAAAACCTTGAAGTTCTCCGACAACTAGCCGACTTTACGATCAGAACGCAATTTCCTAATATCAAGGTCGACGGTTCCACGGACTCGTACATTCAATGGTTTCGTGAAATATTGGATCGCACAGCGTTCCTCATGGCTGAATGGTGGCGGGTCGGTTTCGTTCATGGAGTAATGAACACGGACAACATGTCGATTACTGGTCTAACTATTGATTACGGTCCGTACGGATGGCTTGAGGACTTTGATTTTGGCTGGACGCCTAATACGACTGACGCCCAGACCAAACGATATACGTATGGAAATCAACCTCAAATCGCAAAGTGGAATCTACTTCAACTAGCGAGAGTCATCTATCTGCTCATGAACGAGCTCGAACCATTACAAGAAGCTCTTAATGAGTACGATCGGGTGTTCGATAGCTATCACACTGATGTAATTCGCCGCAAACTGGGACTTGAGGAGCTTACGGAAGGAGACATTCAACTAGTCAACGAACTCTACGAGATTTTTGATTCAATTGAAATTGATATGACTTTGTTCTTCAGACATCTAGCGAACGTTGCCCCAGATGCGACGACGGATCAAGATTTGGTGCAACAAGTAAGTCCTGCTCTCTACAATCCTGACGAAATCACGCAAGAACTACAGGATAAACTTGAAAATTGGCTAGCCACCTACGCTGCTATCATTCGGCAGCAAAATCGAGATCCTGTCGTACGCGCGGAGCTCATGAATGACAACAACCCGCTCTATGTCCCGAGAAACTATCTCGCGCAATTGGCGATTGACGACGCGGACAAAGGCGACTATGCACTCCTAAATCAATGGATGGAAGTGCTCAAGAGTCCGTATCAGGAGCAATCTGGAATGGAGAAATTTTCGGCTAAACGACCGGATTGGGCGAAATCTCGTGCTGGTTGTTCGATGTTGTCCTGCAGCTCGTAATCGAACGCGGTAAGACATTCACTTTTTAAGGAATTCAAGATTGAAAATTTCTCAGAAAATGCTACGGCTGCAAACCGAAACAGCGTTTGAGGTTCTCGCACGCGCCGAAAATTTGCGAAGCGAAGGCAAGCCCGTTATAAACTTGGGGATTGGGCAACCGGATTTCAAAACACCACCGCACGTGGTCGAGGCAGCGGTGCGAGCACTTCACGAT
>VYFT01000047.1:15880-105792 GCA_009842245.1 Gammaproteobacteria bacterium
CCACGGGTACACTCCAGCTCCGGGAATTCTGCCGCTACGAGAAGCAGTGGCTAATGACATATTGAAGTATCGAAACGTCTCGGTCCACCCAGACGAAATTCTTGTCGTACCTGGTGGGAAAGTCGTGCTGTTCTTTGCTATCCTCATGTTTGGTGAATCAGGTGCTGAGATCCTCTATCCGAACCCCAGTTTTCCTATTTATCAATCTGTGATCGACTTTTCCGGCGCACGCGCGGTTCCGATTCCGTTACTCGAAAAGAACGGTTTTGCATTTTCTGCTGATGAAGTCTTGAACTTGATCACTGAGAAGACGACACTAATCATCATCAACTCGCCAGCAAATCCCACTGGTGGTACGGTCCCCAAGTCCGAAATTGACAAGCTCGTCGCTGGTCTTCAGGAGTTTCCTCACGTGGCTATTTTGAGTGACGAAATCTACTCCAGAATCTGCTACGACGAAGAACACACCACGCTATTGGCCTACCCAGAAATAAGAGACCGGCTCATATTGCTCGATGGTTGGAGTAAGACTTACGCCATGACCGGGTGGCGTTTGGGTTATTCCGTGTGGCCGCAGCAGTTAATCGAACCTGCCCAACGGCTCGCGATCAACTGCCATTCTTGTGTGAATACACCAGCACAATACGGTGCTATCGCGGCTATTGAGGGACCGCAAGATTTCGTAGCAGAGATGAACCGGGCATTTCTTACCCGGCGAGACTACTTGGTCAATGCACTCAATACCATCGAAGATGTCCGTTGTACGTTACCCCACGGTGCGTTCTACGCCTTCCCTAACATCATCCAAACTGGTAAGTCAGCCCAACAGATACAGAACGAACTACTGAACGACCACTTTGTCGCTACGGTCGCGGGTACTAGTTTTGGTACTTTGGGCGAAGGCTATTTACGGCTTTCGTACGCGGCTTCACTGGACGACCTAAAAGTTGCAGTCTATCGACTGAACGAGTATTGCAGCACGTCTTCTCTCCAAACGTACAACTAAAGGATTGTTATGAAATTTGGTGTGGTGTTTCCTCAAACGGAAATTGGAACAAATCCGGACGACATCGCAGCGTTTGCAAGAGCGGTAGAAGAAATGGGGTACGACCATATCCTAACCTATGACCATGTCTTAGGCGCTGATACGACAAATCGTCCTGATTGGAAGGGTGTCTACACTTCAGAGGATATGTTCCACGAGCCGTTTGTATTGTTTAGCTACCTCGCTGCAATCTGTAAGCGGATCGAATTCGTAACAGGAATTCTGATATTACCCCAACGGCAAACTGCCCTTGTTGCGAAACAAGCGGCGTGCCTTGACATACTTAGTCGAGGTCGGTTACGACTCGGTATAGGCATCGGTTGGAATGCAGTTGAGTATGAAGCGTTAGGAGAAAACTTTCGAAATCGTGGTCGTCGTTCCGCGGAACAAATCGATGTATTACGACGTCTCTGGGCGGAACCAATCATCAACTACGAGGGACAGTGGCACAAGATTACCGAAGCTGGCTTAAATCCGCTTCCTAGAAACCGAACCATTCCTATTTGGCTCGGCGGTGTCGCACCGCAAGTGATCAGTCGAGTCGCAAAACTTGGGGACGGTTGGTTTCCGTTTTACAACCCAGATATTGAAACGCAGATTCAAGACATGCAGACGCAAGCACGCGCCTACGACCGGGACCCCAACTCAATTGGAATCGAGTGTGTAGTACGCGCCAACCAATCCAAACAAGACGCGATCGACCGTATTAAACACTGCCAAGACATCGGAGTTACCCACATCTCTGTGGTTACCATGAGCCAAGGCTACGACACGGTGCAAGAGCATATTGACTCGATCTCTAGGTACATGAACGAGATCGTACACGCGGTCTGACACACCGAGCCATGGTACGGGGCAACTCGCTCAAACCCATACAATAAAATTGTTTTATGGTAAGGACCTAATGTGTAGTCTCGACTCGCATGTCTTTTTTACCCAATTAACACAAACGGAACAGAGTGAAACATGTCAATCAAGCCAATCTTCGATACGATTAAGGAAATAAAGCAGGACATTGAGAACTTGAGCTGCGAAGAACTCGCCCAAGAAATGGGAAGTGATAACAAGCCGTTGCTCGTTGATATTCGTGAAATGCAAGAACGCGTCGATTCCGGTGCTATTCCAGACTCGGTCCACGCACCACGGGGCATGTTGGAATTTTGGGCGGATCCTTCTAGCCCCTATCACCGAAAATACTTCAAAGGCGATAAGCGCATCATACTCTACTGTGCCGGAGGTGCTCGGTCCGCATTAGCTGTCAAAGCAATGCGGGATATGGGTTTTTCCGACGTAGCACATCTGGACCCTGGTTTTGTTGGTTGGGCTAAGGAGAAACGCCCCGTCGAAGAGACCGCGAGCAAATCTCGTTGGATCCGGAAGATTCTCAAATAGACAAAGACTCATCACTAGCTTCACAGAATAGTCTTGCATACTGAAAAAGAGGTTCAAGTCCCTGAAACGAGTTCAAACACTCACATAGAGTTTGAACACGTCTACAAGAGCTACGACAACGAATCCAACGTCGTCCGCGACCTCAATCTGAAGATTGAGGAAAACGAATTTCTAACTCTCCTCGGGCCATCCGGATCTGGGAAGACTACATGCTTAATGTTGTTAGCTGGTTTTGAGCCAATCAGTTCCGGTTCGATCAAGATTCACGGACAACCAATTCAAGACATCCTGCCGCACAAACGGAACATTGGAATGGTGTTTCAAAATTACGCGCTATTTCCACATATGAGTGTTGGGAAAAATCTTGAGTTTCCTTTAGAAGTACGCGGAGTAAGCAAGTCGCGACGAGTGGAAAGTGTAGAGCGTGCTCTCGATTTGGTACAGTTAAGCGGATTTGAAAATCGAAAACCGTCTCAACTGTCTGGAGGCCAACAACAACGGGTTGCTATTGCGCGCGCGTTGGTTTATGAACCAAGCATAGTGTTGATGGACGAACCACTCGGCGCTCTCGACCGTCGATTGAGAGAAGAAATGCAGTACGAAATTCGGCGTTTGCACCAACAATTGGATGTGACTATGATCTATGTGACGCATGACCAGCAAGAAGCGATGGTATTGTCAGATCGAGTCGCTGTGTTTCAAGACGGTTTAGTTCAACAAATCGCGACGCCCGAGACGTTGTACGAAGAGCCTGGACGTGTTTTCGTCTCGTCGTTCATTGGTGACAATAACGTTCTTTACGGTGTAGTCAAGAAGATCGAGGACAACGAGATCTGCCACGTTGACTTAGACGGAGACAATCGAGTCCAAGCCCTCGCGGTAACACATCACAATCCTGGTGACGAAGTATGGCTAACGATTCGACCGGAACGAGTAAGCATTCGACCCGAAAAGGATACGTACACCAACGACTTTCCAGCCATCGTAAACGATGTTGTGTTTATGGGAGACCACTTACGCTTGAACGTGACCACTTGTGGAGTGCGCGATTTCATCGTCAAGATTCCCAACATCGTTGGCCACGGTGGCGTATTACCGGGGGACGAAATTCGTATCGGTTGGGCAGCTCTCGATTGCCGCGCGATTGCCCGTGAAATAAATTTAGAACAAAAGGAGATTGCAACAAATGAAAAGACTTATATTCCGTAGTTTAGCTTTTCTATTTGCGTTAGTATCAGCAAACGTGTTCGCAGAGGGAGAACTCACAATCGTTTCGTGGGGTGGTTCTTACGCAAAAGCAAGTATCGACGGAATCTTTAAACCGTTTGAAGAGGCAACAGGGATTAAAGTGAACGTCGAAGACTATAACGGCGGATTAGCGCAAATCCGCGGCCAAGTCGAGTCTGGCAACGTTCACTGGGATGTAGTTGACGTCGAATCGCAAGACGACCTCATCGGTTGTGATGAGGGGCTCTTGGAATACCTAGACGACCTTGAGTTACCGGATGCCCCCGACGGAACGTCAGCTGAGGAAGATTTCTTTGAAGATGCAAACTCTGAATGTGGTTTAGGCAACATCGTGTGGGCTACCGTCATCGCTTACAACTCATCGACTTATGAGGAAGATCCGCCGTCGACTATGGCTGACTTTTTTGATTTGGAGAAGTACCCGGGTAAACGGGGAATGCGTCGCACCCCCGAAGTGAATTTCGAGTTTGCTCTGATGGCAGACGGCGTGCCACCCGAAGAAGTCTACGATCTATTGTCCACCGACGAAGGCATTGACCGCGCGTTCAAAAAGTTAGACACCATAAAAGACTCAATCATTTTTTGGGAAACAGGCGCGCAACCTCCACAGCTCCTAGCAGATAAAGAAGTTGCAATTACTACAGCGTATAACGGGCGGATCTTTAACGCGATCAACACGGAGAAACAACCCTTTGTCATCGTATGGGACAGTCATATACGCGACTATGGACAGTGGGTAATTGTTGCCGGAGCTCCAAATTTGGACAACGCTAAAAAGTTCCTGCAGTTTGCGGCACGAAGCACATCAATGGCGGGTGTTTCGAATAGGATTTCTTACGGTCCACTAAGACACTCAGCATGGGGTTTGGTTGACAAACACGTCGACACCAACATCGATATGAGACCACATATGCCAACAGCGCCGGAAAACTCCAAGAACTATCTCGACAATAACGCAGAATGGTGGGCAGAGCACAGAGACGACCTCTTTGAACGCTTCGGTGTGTGGTTGTCGAATTAACGAGCCGATTTCTATTTCTAATTAAGCTCTTTCCCTAAATCATGTAGTTTAACTCGTGGAACGCGCGTTTTGGAATATCGGCAAAGGAGTCCTGACTCTCTTTGTCGTACTTGGCTTCGTTTTCCTCGTCGCGCCTTTACTCGTAGTCATACCGCTCAGCTTTAACGCGGAACCCTACTTTACATTCACCGAAGGGATGCTCCGCTTTGAAAGCGAAGCTTATTCGCTACGCTGGTATCGTTCCATATTTGAGAGTGAAGATTGGCTACGCGCGATTCAAAACAGCTTTTTCATTGGAATTTTTGCCACTGTCCTAGCTACTGTATTAGGAACGTTGGCAGCGATGGGATTGAATGATCCAAGACTACCGTTCCGAAAGTTTGTCAGTGCGTTAATCATTTCTCCGATCGTGACTCCCATAATCGTGGTTGCAGTTAGCGTCTACTTCTTCTATACCGACCTAGGTCTAGGTCAAACTTATCTTGGCATCATACTTGCTCACGCCATGATCGGTGCCCCTTACGTTGTGATCACCGTCTCGGCAACACTTGCAAACTTTGACTACACTCTCCTCCGCGCAGCCGCCAGTCTTGGAGCTAATCCTTGGACAGCTTTTAGACGAGTCCAATTACCGATTATTTCCCGTGGAGTGATCACGGGTGCGCTGTTCGCTTTTATTAATTCATTTGATGAAGTTGTAATCGTACTGTTTATGGCGGGACTCAAACAACGAACTATTCCACGTGAGATGTGGTCCGGAATCCGAGAAGAAATCAGTCCGACGATCCTGGCAGTTGCTACTCTACTCATTCTGTTAGTAGTACTGGTTTTGATCACGGTTGAGTTACTGAAGACTCTGGGCGAAAAGAACAAGCTGAGCTCGAATTGACATGCCGAATCATCGAAATATGAAGAGTAGGATTCGTCCAATTGGGTTAGCCCTTCCTCTCGTAGCTTTTATTGTGATTACGTTCTTAATACCTTTAGGGAACATGGTGAAGGAAAGCGTGTACGATGCCGAAGTAGCAGGTGCGCTACCGAGTACTTTGCGACTGTTGAAAGATTGGGACGGTGTTGACTTACCTACCGAAGAGGTCTTTCGTACATTAGCAACAGAAATTGTGATCTTACAGGAAAGTCGTGCTCTTGGGAAGATTGCCAATCGCGTCAATCGAGTAATCTCAGGGACTCGAAGTGTTTGGGGAAAGACTGCTCGTCGGGTCAAAGATGCGGAAACCGACGATATGACGACAACCATGATTGAGATCGATGACCGATGGCGAGATCTCGCTCTCTGGCGCGGAATCAAAGAAGCTGGACAACGCTATACACCTCGGAACTTCTTACATGCGGTTGATCTTACCAAAGATGATGATGGCTCAATCGTTCCTGCCGAAAGAGAACGACGAGTGTATAACACGTTATACATACGGACTCTGCAAGTCGCTATTACAGTAACGCTGCTCAGCTTGCTAATTGGGTACCCAATAGCTTACGCGATTGCACACGCACCACCGACACTATCGAAAATCTTGTTACTGTGTGTATTGGTACCATTTTGGACATCTTTGTTAGCTCGTGCAACATCTTGGATCGTGTTACTGCAAACCCAAGGGGTAGTCAATGATGCCTTGGTTTGGTTCCGCCTGGTTCCAGATGAGGGCCGCCTATCGCTGATCTACAACATGACGGGGACCTTGATTGCTATGACGCAGAACTTGTTGCCATTCGCGGTATTGCCGATCTATGCCGTTCTCAGTTCGATTCCACCCACGTACATGCGCGCAGCAGCCTCATTGGGTGCAAATCCCATGCAAGCATTCTTTAGGGTGTATTGGCCACAGTCGTTGCCAGGAGTTGCGTCTGGATGCCTTTTAGTCTTCATTCTCTCTATTGGTTTTTACATCACGCCTGCGATCGTGGGCGGAACCAAAGGACAGTTGATATCAAACATGATCGCTTACCACATCGACAACAATAACTGGGGCTTAGCCGCCGCAATTTCGGTGATCGTACTCTTGAGCGTACTACTCTTGTACGTAATTTTCGATCGTTGGGTTGGAGTTGACAAGTTAAAACTAAGTTAAGACACAGGACTTCTCCCCCAAAAAACCACCGTTAGGAACCCGCATAAGATAATGTAGAATCTCTGTGGTTAACCAAGATTCCATTGGAGAAATCTAACATGAGAGTCTCTAAATTTTCACTTCCTGTGATCATCGCTGGATTTGTACTGACGTTTTTGCTCACCGGTAGCCTATCAGCAAAAGAACGGGGGTGGTACGTTCACGGTGGCCTTTCCTATTGGAACGACATGCGCCAGTGGGAAAACGGCAGCTATTTTGTCAACTATTTGCCCGGTTTTAGTACAACTGGTTTGGGAAAAGACGGTTCCGCTAGCCAACTTTCCCTCGGAATAGGTTACAACTTCAACAAAAACTGGGCGATTGAAATTGTCAGGGGTGGGGTACCGGATCTGATCATTCCCGGAACCCACTGGTTGATCCCTCCGGTAGGACCAGATGACGAGCCGGTGTCTGCGTCTTGGGTAGTCTCGTTGAACGACAATAATTTTGGAGTTACGTCTGTCATCTACGATCACTACCTCAGCGAACGAGTTTCTTTATTTTTGAAAGTTGGTAGGGGGACGAGCGGTGGTGCTAAAGAGAAATTGGATAGTACTCTAATGGATTCCCATCGTGAGTTGCTTGATGAACAGATACCTAATAACGTGCTACGGTCTGGACGTAGATATTGTGATGGGTGTGGTCTTCGCGCCGGTATCAAAGTTTATGCAGTTGGTATGCGAATGCCTTTGTTTCGTTATACAAAGGTCTCCATCACTGTCTCGTACCAGTTCATAAGGAAAGATGTACGGAACTATCTTAGAAGGGAATGGGACGAAGAAGCGATTCCGCCTCTACCTCCACAGACCAGGCAATACGAAACTGGAACGGTAAAAACGTCAACCTTCGAAATTGGCATCCAGCTGCACTTGTAAATTTGCGTCCTAGTAGAGTAGGAGTTTAGATTTGCGTTGAGAGATCAGTTGTTAGTGGAACGCATCGGTAGTTTATGTTGTGACCATGATGTCCGATTTGACTACGATTGGCTTCATTCACAATCTTTGTTTATCCCATTTTCAAGTACGTTTAACCACCATCGGAGTTTAGTACCTTTCTACGAGGTGCGAACAATTCTTTTACGTTAACTGGTTCAAGAACTTTCAACACATCTGATCGAACACCCTTCGTTTCGATCCAGCCGACATATCTCGAATCCTCTCTAAATGCGATCCATTTAGGATCGTCTTCCGCCCACCATGGTGGTGGTTGTAGCCAAAGTCTATTGTCATTACAATCAATACTATCAAATATATAATCATGAATATTAAGGTAGAGCCTTAATTCTACTTGAGCAACGCACGACAGATCTTCGACGTACGAATTCCATTCAGGATCTGAGGGAGAAAAGTCTTTATTCTCAAAACGTTCTATCCATATGAGGTAGTCCAAATCTTCAGTATTCAACTCTTTCCCTTTGACCTTCCACTCGTACAAAGCACGGTAACGATCAACCAGTTTGTTGTCTTTGTCTCGCAGTCTTGCTATCTCTAACGCTTCTTCCACTCCCTTCAAATCGTCTCTCCGAAATCGATTGAATGCGATAGCTAGTGCGGGTTTGCTCGACCGTGGTCGAATTTGCGCCCATCGAAGAAGCAAATCTTGAGCATCTTCGAACCACCCAAGATCAAAATACAGTATTGCTAATTCTCCAACCGCAGAGGAATTCGGAAACTGACCAGCAAGAAAAGTCATTTCACGTAAGTAAGTAACTAAGTTCTTTCTCTCCTCATACTTTAACTGAGCCTGAGTTACCTGAGTTGAATAGTAGTTCGAATTGTTTGACAGCGCTAATTCCACCCATTCCTTTCGCCAACTCATTGGGGCATCTGGGAGCATTTTCTTTAAGAGTTCGCTCATGTATGGTGAGGCATGCTCTTTGCGATAGACCAACTTCATGGCGGGCTCAAGAGAAGAGTATTCACGGTACTCTGCTAAGGCAAGAAGATACTGTTCAAGTGTGACCGAGTCCAATCCGTCGGAACTAGGATCGGGGATGGTGTTGTCGTAGAGTTTTTCAGCAACGTTGATTACGATTAAATTTCGAATCTCTAACACAGACAACTCAGGATGAGCGAACTTCTCCTCCCATTTCAACTTCCACACGTCCTTTGAAACATCGATTAAGCGCATCTTTAATATCCACGCGTCCTGCTGTTCAACGCTAACTTCAAAACTTCCATCAACAATGTGAGTTGTACCCAGTTCGTTTCGAAACCCTCGAGACCGATGCTCTAGAGCTACAGCTTCCTCCGCAGCAGCGTAATCCACAACATAAACATCGCGACTTGCGGCAACGAGTTCTGTGATGTGCTCAGGAAAACTACTCGTCAAGTGTGTTGGAAACTCTTCGGGCGCGTCAAACGGCAGGACTGCGACTGTTATGAGTTTTGGAGCAGTCTTGGGTAGAAATATGAAGTAGCCCACGATCGTGATTACGACAACTGAAGTCATAAATATGACCGTGAAGAAAAATGCGTGAGATGTTGTATTCTCTTTAACCATCTAGCTCCTCAAACATCTTCCCAGACAGTTCAAATATATAGATGCGCTTCCACCGTGATCGGGGGAAATTCTTTACTAAGTCTAAGTTATGCACACAGTGGAAAAAACTATCACATATTGGTCGGTCCATCCAATTCGGCTGCGCGCACGTTGGCCTCTCGTTTCCCAAGACGTTCAGCGTATTCCGTAAAGATTGGTCTCGAGTCTAACGAACCAAACTTCAATGCCCAGTAAACGTGTGAGCCAACATACACATCCGCTGCCGTGAACTTCTCACCTGTAATGTAGGGCGTATTCTTGAGTGCTTGCTCCAATGTGTCTTGAACTACAGACAGGTTTCCGTAGCCTACCATTGCTTGTTGCCGATCTGTGAGTTCCACCTTCAATGTCTTATTCGTAACAGCTTGTTCCACCGGACCTGCCGCAAAGAACAACCAGCGATAGTAGCTTCCACGGTTGTGAAGTTCTGGTGCAAGTCCAGCTTCTGGAAACGCATCCGCGAGATAGGCACATATCGCCGCGCACTCAGTGACAACTACGTCTCCGTGTTTGATCGCGGGTACTTTACCCATAGGATTGATCGCTAGATACTCCGGTCCCTTCATCTCAGCACCCCATTGGACAATATTCGTTTCGTATTCTGTATTTAATTCTTCTAACATCCAACGAACCATGCGGCCTCGGGACTGTGGATTGGTGTAGAACGTAAGATACTTATTCAACTGTGTTTCCTTGGAGCTGAGAAAAAAGGAGACGAAATTATAGGTTCATCATGGAACGGGTTTCATTTGTTTTGATCGAACTACCCGAGCACGATCCCAAGAAATGTTTCAGCACTCCTCCGTTATTGATTCTCTGGAAGCGATTGGCTAGACTGATTAAATAAAAGCTCTCGTCGGCGTTGTTCTTCTTCTGGTGTTAGATCTTTTTTGGCGAGTTCTTCTCCCAACAGACGACCACGCTGAAAACCAGGTCGTTCACCCAGTTTGTCGGACCAGTTCTTAACATGCGGAAAAGTATTCCATGTCTCTTCACCTAGGACTCGCGCCGCGAGATGAGCCCAAGACCAAATTGCGATATCGGCGATCGTTAACTCCTCCATAGCCACGCATGCACTTCCGGAGAGTTGTCTGTTCAACACACCACACAGTCTATCTACCTCCCCAAGGAATCGCTTTTTGCCATACTCCAATAGTTTCGGGTCTGGTTCGATTTTCGGTGCATAACTGACAAAGTGATTCGCATTGCCCATCATTGGACCCAGGTTAGCCATTTGCCAATGTACCCATTGCATCACAAGCGTACGACCTCTCGGATCCGAGGGTATGAATTTCCTCTCTTTCGTGGCGATGTATTCCAATATTGCGCCTGACTCAAATACTGACAGCGGCGGTCCGCCATCTAAGGGTTTATGGTCTACGATGGCGGGCATTCGATTATTCGGACTAATTTTTAAAAATTCTGGTTTAAATTGATCTCCAGCACCAATGTCAACAGGAACGAGCTTATAGGGTGTTGCGCATTCTTCGAGCATTATTGAAACTTTCCAACCATTTGGGGTTGGCCAGTAATAAAAGTCTATCAATTGTGTCGTCTCGGTGATATTCAAAACGCATATGATAATCGGGTCTGAAGACCCGATAAAATATACGAAGCGGTGTGCAGCGATAGAAGTCTTTAGACTTATTCTTCACTTGAGATATTGCGCATTCTCGAAACTTAAGCCGTGCGTTCAATGTCTACTCACAATAGCGCAGAGAAAAATCGATGAGTTCAATAGTCAAGTCATTTTTTTGTTTCATAGGTGTCATGTTGCCTTCATTCGTTTGCACGTACGCGGTAGCGTCTGACCAAATCATCGACGTGAAAACCGAACTTCAGCAGTTAATCGACGACCATAAGGTACGCGCTGCAGTTGTTATGTACGTTGAAGGAGACTCCGAAGTCAATGGGCTCGAGAAGCTGGGAGAAATTTCAGACAGTAAACGCGAAGTACCGGACGAGACTTCCACCGTCTTCGAAATTGGATCGATAACGAAAGTATTCACGGCATTGCTCGTTCAAACTCTTGTTGACGACGATCTTCTCGATTGGGATGATACGATTAGCGAAGTTCTCCCGGAAATCGAATTTGCTAATGATGCGGTGGAAAGTGTGACTTTACGTGAACTAGCAACACACCGATCCGGGTTACCTCGACTCCCAACGAACTTCACCCAAACCGCAATACCCGGAAACCCAATGGATCCCTATGCGAACTACGGTTCTCAGGATCTCTTGGCTTTCTTAGAGTCTTTTGAACCAACGGAACTGAAAAAAGAGTACGCCTACTCCAACTTTGGATTTGCTCTATTAGGTTACATCGCTGCGACAACTCTAGATACGAACTACGCGGAGGCTATGAGCCAAAAAGTGTTTCAGCCTCTCGAAATGAACAATTCCACCGCCTTTGACTCCATCGAACACGACACGGAACTAGCAGCTGGATATAGCAATACTGCAAATATGGGTTTGTGGACATTCAATGCTCACGCGGGTGCAGGAGTGATTCGATCTACAGCACGGGATATGTACAAATTTATCGTTGCGAATCTTCGCGAAACTGATGACGCGATTCACCACGCGATCCGCGCTATACGAGAACTGCAGTATGAAACCGATCATGCGTTGGGATGGATTACTGAAACGAGCAGGAACGACACGACGGTGTTCACACACAGTGGACTGACTGGCGGATATGCGAGTTTTTTAGCAATAGACCCTGAAGCTAAAAGCGGGTGGGTGATTCTTACAGCATCGACCGAATCTGACAGAATAACTTCACTTGGCAGTTCGTTCTATCGAGATTTGGCATCACTTAAATCCATAGACATTGCACCGTACCTCGGAGTCTATTCGCTGGGTCAGAACCAATACATGACTGTTTCTGACTACCATGGCAACCTTCAACTACAAGTGACTACTAGACAACCGTTTGTGCTCGAACACGACGCAGATCACCGATTTACGCTTCAAGCATTGAATTATTCTGCCGTGTTCGAACTTGGAAAAGATGGCGGAGCAACTTCGTTGAAATGGTCAGAACCCGGAGTGTCTATCGACGCTAAACGAGTTGACGACAAATATGGAGTCCCAATTCGAGAGGAAGTGTCAATAGACTCTGAACTTCTAACAGAGTACGTCGGAGAGTATCAACTACCGTTCGGTATGGTTGCCGCTGTAAAGCAAATTGAAGATCGTCTATTCGTTCAGGTAACGGGGCAACCCGAATTTCGAGTGTTTCCCAAGTCCCCTACCCGTTTTTTCTACAAAGCGCTTGATGCCGAGATTGAGTTTAAAAAAGATGGTAAAGATGGTCAAGGCACGGTAACGGGAACAGTGTTTCATCAAGGTGGTGAACACTTTGCTCCACGGATCAAAGACAAAGAATAGTCAGTTGAGCACTCGTTGACGGCACCGGATAGTATCCGACACTTGTGAGACGTTTCGACTGACACTCTCTGGATCAAAGGTCAGAAACTCTCCATTGTTAAACAGACACACTCCGTCTACAAACACTGTTTGTACGTCGCTAGCATGCGTAGCATTTACCAGATGGGATTCGATGTCGTACATGGGTAATTGATGAGCATTCTTTAACCCCACCTGTATGAGATCAGCTCGCATCCCTTCCCGCAACGTCCCAATTTCACTACCCAGACCAATAGCATCTGCACCCCTCCTTGTTGCCATTTCAAGTACAACTCTAGCGGGTAAAACCGTTGGGTCCATGGTTGTGACCTTCTGAAGGTAAGCAGCAAGACGCATTTCTTCCCACAAATCGAGATCGTTGTTGGTCGCTGCACCGTCAGTGCCTAACCCAACGATGACTCCAGCATCTAGATACTCGGCAATAGGGGCAATCCCAGAAGCGATCTTCGAATTTGACGTCGGGTTGTGAATTACTCCGACTCCGCGTTTTGCGAGGATGTCAACCTCGTGCTTCGTCGTCCAAATCACATGGGCAGCGATTACGTGTGGAGTAAAGAAATCGATGCTGTCCAGGAACTCGACAGGAGCAGCATCGTAGGTGGTTTCGGAAAAATTCTTCTCAAATTGCGACTCCGCTATGTGAATGTGGACCGGTACTCCGTACTCAACTCCAAGTTTATGTAGTTCAATTAGGTGTTCTCGTTTGAGCGTGTAAATCGCATGCCCACCAAGAATTGGTTTGACAGTTGAGGATGACCTCGTCGAAGACCAATTCTCAATAAATGTCTTGGCTTGTTGCCACTGTTCTTCGATGTCCTTTGCGTCGTTCCTAGGTTGATCCACGACTGTTGCAGAAATCAGAGCGCGTAATCCAATTTCATCTACTACTTTTGCAGCCACGTCATGAAAAAAGTACATGTCGACAAACGTCGTCGTACCGCCTCGTATCATTTCCCAACACGCTAACTGCGTTCCCACTTGAACGAATTCTTCATTTACTACTGCCGCTTCGATTGGGTTGATGTGTTCATTGAGCCATTCCATAAGGGGTACGTCATCAGAGTATCCCCGAAGCAACGTCATCGCGGCATGCGTATGTCCGTTAATGAGACCCGGAAGAAGCACTTTGTCTTTTCCTAGAAATTCGATTTGGGTGGTAAACTGCCTTCGTAGATCATGCTCGCTACCGACGGCAACTAACCTTCCTTGATCTATAGCTACACCACCATTGGTGATGACTTGTCGCGCTTCGTCCATAGTCACCACATAGTCGCCCCAAACGATCTTTTCGACATTTTGCCGAGGCATGCTCAACTCTTACTTAATTGGGAGGTTCCGGAGGAAGAGTCCGAAAGTTATTCTGATTCGCTGGATTCGCTCGATTTCTGTTCTTTGTCGTAAACACGCGTTAAAGAGAACTTTTCACGATTCGCAATAACTTTCACGGTAATCTCAAGACGTTCGCCAGACTCGGTCAATGTGAGTTTCTCTATGCCTTGAATTGCTTCTCTTTTCTTTGCGATGATCAATGACTGACCGATCCAACCAACATCTAAAAACCAGCCATCCCGAACCTGCCGGCCCCAATTCAGATCGATAAACGGTGTGTCTTCGTACTGTAGTCCTATGAACTTTTCATCTTGTGCAATCTCGATAAAACTCGATTTAACAACAGGAAAATCTTGCTCTATAAAAATGGCCGAAGCGGTAGGATCACTTCTTTGGCCTTCGACCGAAGCTTGTCGTTCCGTATCCCAAATAGCATCTACGTCTGGAGCTGGGTCACTCGCATCGACCACAAGATTCCAACGGCCTGAGAGATCGAACGAATTTGGGACTTGGTATGTCATATTGGCGCATCCAGCAAACGCGAACACTATGACAGTGGTAGAGAACAGAGTCAATATTGTGTTCATCGGCATGTGCCCCATCGGTTCGACTACTCGTATTGTAATCGCGTGTTGCACTCACAGAATTACGTGAAAGAGCTGATTCATGCGTGCTGATCAATTAATTGAGAGTGCACAAAAAACGCGTCCGCACGAAAGCGTTCAAAAACAAAAAAGTTTCGAGCTTTTATAACATCGTGTAAGGATTCGCTACATGTAATTGTCCGGCTTCAATTAACCAGCCAACAATCGCAGGTATGAGTGCGATTATGAAACACAGAGGCATTGGTTTTTCGATCCATTTATGCATACCCACGGATCGAATCCAGACGGTCCAAACGACAGGAACTGTAAGTGTTAAAGCAAATGCATTCGTCTCGAGTCCAGGAATCCAACGCAAGGGCGCTTGTAAACCATATGGATCATATACTCCTGCCCACACAGTCGGAAGAGTTGCAAGTAGGAGAAAAATCACCAGTGGCATCGAGGTCCAAAGCGAAAAGCCAATCCAATCGCTCCACTGTTTAGAACACTTCATCATGTTGCCAGCAATGAGAAAATAGGTCGCTTCGAGTAACAGGACTATCGCAAGAGTACACAACATAGACATTGGACCAAAAAAAGTCTGTACTTTTCTCAACGAGTGAATCCCCTTTTCGGATGTGAGCGTCTCCATTATTTCTTCGGTCTGCTCTCGGTGCGATCTCATCGTCTCTTCGAATTCCTCTTCGCTCATGTCGCGCCGAATGGGAGTGCGACCAAGGATCTCAGCAATCTGCTCTTGCCATTCACTAGAAAGCTCAAGGGAAGCGTCGTGAATACGGAGATACTCTTCGTCCGAGATAAACCAACCTTGTAGAGCCCCGAACACTAATACAAAAAAAGTCAATACTGCCAGGGGTAAAACTAAGGGAATTCGCGTACGCAAGGAAGCAAACACCTTCCCGGGAACAATTAAAACTCTCAGAAGATCAATCATTGATGAACACTTATGAATAGACTAGTAGCTAACAAATTTTCGATTACACGATTGTAAATACGAGCGTGGTTGACGACTAAACAACATAGACAAGAAAATTCTTTCAGATACAGAATTATGTCTGCTTAAGAGTGTTTTATCTAGTTAGTCGAACAATTCTCCAAACACCTCTTTGGACTCTATGATTTCCTGCGTCTAATCGAAGAAGCGAATTGCTGTTAGCTCTCTTTGTGCTTAAATAGTACTGAACGTTGTCATGAGACTGGTAGCAATGAGTAACTGCAACAACCACGGAACGAGCACGATGATCAAACAAATTGGATACGTCCGCTCAGTCCAGTGATGTAAACCCACCGTTTGAATCCACACCGCCCATAGCGTCCCGAAAGTGATGTGCACTGCAAAAGCGTTGTCTTGCATACCAGGAACCCATGCGAGAGGCGTTAAGTACTGTTTGGGCGATATCTCGCCGGTTACGAGTGTCGCAAACGCGAATAGGAAGTAGTAAAGTGCTAAAGGCATCATCGACCATAGCGTAAAACCAAACCATTCTGGCCACGATCGTCGTACTTCGCTTGAATTCCCCGTTACTTGAAAGTATGTCGACAGGATCAATACACCGACGCAGAGCCAGATTAGCGCGCTGACGGGCGCGACGAATACCTGAGTTGTTCTATTCCATGAATATCGTTCAGGATTACCTACGTCTAAGCCCTGCTCACTCAAAGTTTCAAACGCGAATTCAAGAACTTCTTGCGTCATTTTGCTGCTATCGGAAACGAACAAAGGTTGGATCGCTGAGAACACGCCGACACAGAGTATCAATGCGAGCAGTGGTTGGATGATTGGTACTTCATCCTTCATCGTAGAGAAGACTGCACCGGGTGCAATGAATATTTTTAAAAGATTGGCCATCCGAATAACACCTATCTACTGAGTACCCAGCAGAACGGTGCAATGATTGAAAGTCAAGTTTTAAAAATTGTATTGACGTAGCATCTTCAAGGCTGATCTCTTTCCGAGCTAGACTACTATGTTGAAACGTATCCGCGGTTCGACTTTGTTGCGAGTTGTTTTGGAGTAGTAAGGGGCTATCCGAAGGGCTGAAAGAATATACACCGCATTAATTTTGTGATAACACGACAGTGTATTAGGAGACCAGCGAGGAGCTACAATTCACGAAATATGAGAAACTCAATCAATTCATCGCCGTAACAGTCGCGGCGAGTATAGGAATTAACACTAATGAGAAGTGCGTTTGTATTCAACTGGTTTATTAAATCGATACTCAATCAACTTGAAGATGTTGGAGTCACACGGTGAAGCTCGCACTCATCAAATCAAGACCGATGTTGATTTGTCGCGATGTCCAAGCGATGATCCAGTTCTATGTCAAAACACTGGGTTTTCGAATTGAGGACCGAATGGACGATGTTGGACTAAGCGGATGGGCAGCCATCTCGCGGGACCAATTTGAAATCATGCTTGCAAGTCCATCGTATATACCTGCCCCGCCTATGGACGAAACACCACTGAATCAGGTGATACTCTATGTGGAAGTAACTGCGTTATCCAAGCTAAGGGAGGAAATTGTCGAAACCGAACACCCCATTGGACCAACAGAAACTCGTTTCTACGGGCATCGCGAGTTTGAAATCTTGGATCCTGAGGGACACAGAATTATTTTTGCCGAGAAAATCCGCAGTCAATAGCAGCACCAGTTTCACTCCTCGCTCGAAATGTCATGTTTCGACTAGAGACTCAAAGCATAGTGTTCGACCGTCGGGGTCAGTTAAGAAAATCTGTTTCATCCCATAGAATTCGATTTTGGGTACTGACACCTTCAACCCATTCGCAAGAATCTGCGTATAGAGAGCGTCAACATCGTCAGTGATGAAATAGAGCTGAATTCCATTGTTTTCACTCGTCGGTTTTTCTTGCGTGTCTGAATCTACAATTTCTTGTAACATTAGTGCAGCATCGTAAAATTCGACTCGACACCACTGAATCTGATTGTTAGGTTTCCAAGATTCGGTAATTTTGAAGCCAATTTCTTCATAGAATCGTATCGCTTGTTCCATGTTCTCTACCCACAATAAGGGCACAACTGCTAGTTTCGAGATACTTTCGTCATGCGGCATGATCAACCTCCTTGAATTGCTACTCGCGTAATATCCTTAACATCGTGAATTTGTGTCTTTGACCTCCCTATCAAAAAACTATTCTATCCTCCGTGAATAACGACGTTAACCGAGCGCAGAGCATGTTTGCGCAATACGCAGAAGCAATGCAGGCAACTGCGAATCTGTTAGACCTAAATTTTCAACGTGCAGTCGATACCGTCGCTCAGCTTGATGCCTTGTTGATTATCACGGGACTCGGTAAAAGTGGTTTAGTCGGACAAAAAGCTGCTGCAACATTTTCCAGCACCGGTACTCGCGCCGTCTTTGTTCATCCTGTAGAAGCACTGCATGGGGATTCGGGCGTGATTGAACCCGGTGCAGCACTGCTGGCGATCTCGAAGGGCGGAGGCAATGTTGAAACCATCGAATTCACCCGGCAATTTAAAACGGTCGCGCACGGACCGGTGATGACGCTTACCGAACCTAATTCCAACCTTGAGTCCTACGGAGATATTGCTCTCAACATTCCTAAACTACCCGAAATCGACGAATGGGATCTAGCACCCACTACCAGTACCATCACGTCCTTGAGCGTATGCGACATCCTAGCAATTTGTGTACAGCAACAGAGAGGTTTGACCGCGGAACACTTTGCCCAGTTTCATCCGCACGGAACGTTAGGAAAACGTTTGCTTTTGCACGTCCGAGACTTCATGGTATCTGGTGATGCTTTGCCGTTGCAATCGGTGAAGGCTAGTTTCTCGAAACTCCTTTACGAAATTTCCTCTAAAGGACTAGGTTCGGTATTGCTTATTAATGATGACGCAAGCTTTCATGGAATGATTACCGATGGGGACATACGTCGTCTGCTTGAGCGTGAAGAAGACATCACAAAACTCAATGCGCACGAGTGTTATCAACTCAGTCGGCGTGGAACTGACCTACCGCAAGTCTCGCATGGTACAACATCCGCCGAAACAATGGCTATTGATTGTCTCAAACAAATGCAAATGGATCGGATCACTGCGCTTGTGGTACTCGACGAGAATAAACCGATTGGGATCATTCGGCTTCAAGACCTCATTGCTGCGGGGCTGTAGCGGCTTGAAGTTCCTAGCAAACGTTAATTCAGTTGTCTGGGACGGTACTCAAATCCATCAAATTCGTCAAAGTAGTAAGAAAGATCCGGGTGGTCAATCTTTTTCTTATTTCTACTGAGCATGAGGTGTCGTTGCGCAACATAAGTTACACTCATACTACCATCCACCAACACGCCGTACCAAGGTTTGTTTTTTGGTGGTTTCGACTTTGCCATCTCGTCGTACCATTCATCGGTCAACGAGAATTCTCCATCACAGTGATAGATGACCCCTCTATATCCGAACCGAACATGCTCTACAATTTGACCTAAATGGAATATCATAAGAGTTGAACAGATGCAACTTTCAGTAACAACATGAAGACGGCTCCGCTTCTGACAGTAGTTTGTTTTTGCGCTTTTGTTGGATTGTGCATTACCACTCCGGTTTCTGCGAAAGTCGATAAGAGTATTACGGGTAAGTGGATAGTAAATGATGAAGCAACCGATACACTGCAGAGTAAGGTGCGCAGATCGAATCCGTCAAGTCGAAGTGGGCCGAGTGGTGTGGTAGTAGGCGTACCCACACCGGGGGGTGTTGGACCCTCTGGACCTAATTCTACCTTGAAGTTTCCCATCGTCTTAGCGTGTGAAGAAATATCTTTTGAAATAGAAGAAGATACCGTCAAAGCATCCTGTGCAAGTGGAGTTTCTCGCGAGTTCTTGATCGGTAATGTGCACGGTCGAACGACCCGCTTTCGACGAAATGTACTCACTGAGTCTTACAGTTCTACAAGTCGCCTCGTTAAACATGATATTCGGGTCGATAAAGAGGGCAATCTCGTAGCCAAAGTGAAGATAAGACCGAAAGGGGGTATATCACAGACTTATGTCCGCGTGTATAGTCGTCCATCAGAAACAGAGTCTCAAGACGAAAAAGCTGAGGTAGAAAACACCGAGAACGAAGAGATCACGGTAAAACCAGAAGACTCGTAATACACAATCACACAGGTTTTTAATTCAGTCGCGAAGACGACACTTTCCAGTTCTCATTCGCAATCGAAAGCTTGCAAGGTCATCACCGCCGCTCACTTTTACTCGTTTTAATTGCAGGCGTTCCTCAGCTAAATCTCGACTAATTCCCTGTACCGTGGTTACCGCAAATGAAAAACCGACGGTGTTCACTATATCAACATGTCGATCTTCAAACAATCCAAACGGATACGCAAAGGACGGGACTGAGACGCCGAAGATCTCTTCCAAATCGTTGCGACATTGCTGAACCTCATTATGACACTGTTCTGAATCTAGTTTCAGCAAATTTGCGTGCGTCACGGTATGACCACCGAGTTCCCACCGTTCTGAGGCTAGCATTTGAGCAACATCTTTGTCGAGTAACTTGGGTTCGGCTTGAAGTTCGCCGTCTGTGTGATGTGCTTTTTTACTAGAGGACCAGTCTCGATCATGTCGGTCACTGACTAAGTACAAAGTGGCTTTTGCAGCATACTTTTTCAATATCGGATCCGCAGCTAAAAAGTTGTCGCGGTAGCCGTCATCAAAGGTCAATGCAACTTGTTTGCTCTCGCGCCCGGTTGCTAGTTCGGAAACAAACACAAACTCCCAACCATTGTCTCTTAACCACCTGAGCTGCCGCTCAAATTCGATAGGGTCAACGCGCAGTTTGTTGTACTTAGCCTTTCGTTTGTGGTGGCTGATCATGTGGTACATCAGTATTCGTGGATGCTCATAAGAGACGGTCGGTCGCCACCACGCAAACTGAAAATTCACGTAGACAATTAAGAGTGCTCCGATCGCACTGCAAAACACTATTGTCAGCATAACAGTTCTTCGTACATGGCGACGGTCTTTTCCCGCATTGCTTGCAGTGTCATCTCATGAGATTCTATCGGGTGTTGCTGCGCGTGTAATTCTTTGATGCGATCGGCCGCGACTTGAACGTTGCCAACCGGTACTGCACCTACAGGATACAGCGTTTTGAGAAGGTCGCCGACACCTCCGTGGTCATATCCAACAACCGGAACACCCAGTGTTAGGGATTCCAGCACAGTGCGACCAAAAGCCTCCGGAGTAGAAGAAAACGACACGACGAAGTTGCTTATGGTCATTAATTCTCGAACATCCGTCCGTTGTCCAAGGAAATATACGGAAGAACGCAGTATCGCAGATTTTTCCACTCGTTCTTGAAGTTCTTGGTGTAGAACCGTGTGCCCTTCCGACTCACCCCCAATAATAAGCCCAATTGCAGGAAGGTCTTGTTGGTGTAATAACTCAATGACGCTTAAGAAGTCGTGATGTCCCTTCAATCGAGATATTCTGCCCACTATCGAGACAATCGGAGCACCAGAAATCTGACGCTCTCTACACCAAGTAAGCCACTCTTCATTCCAAGTTCGTTGCGGCTCGAACTTTGTACTGAATTCTAGAGGGTCGACTCCCCGAGGAATAACTCTAACTCGAGAATGATCAAATCCTTGGTAATTGTCTAGTAGATAACTCTGAGCCGCATTAGACACCGCCTCTATGCGTTCTCCTTTGGTGATGATCGCACTATACCAAGATACCGAGTGAAGGCCATGAACAGAGGTAACAAATCGAGTCCGAACCGAATTCGGAAGCAACTTCATTGCAAGAAAACACAGCCAACCGGGTAATCTAGATCGACTATGAACGATGTCAGGACGCGTTTCAATCAAAAACTTCCGTAGTTGCCAAAGACCTCGGAGCGCTTGCAGAGATTTTGTTCCGACTGAAAGTTGAACATGAGTCACCCCAAGAGTCGACAGTTCCTTTACTAATGGTCCGCCTTCTGAAATCACAACAGCCTCGTGTCCTAAATGTTTGAGATAGGCGGCGATCTCAATTGTCCCACGTTCCACGCCGCCCCCATGAAGTCGCGGCAACACTTGTACGACTTTCACTGGAGCTTCAAGTTAGTAGAGCGATTAACCTCATTGACCGTAACTAGAGGCGGTGCTCAAGAATTCGATTTCCTCGGGCGTTGATTCTCGGTCGAGTACTTCGTTACGATGCGGAAATCTTCCAAAACGACGAACAATCTCACAGTGTTCTTCGAAGAAACGCAAGCTTCCGTTGACATAATCGTGCCACTTCGCATCGCAATGGTTTAGCAGATTCCGCACTACTTGAACACCAAATTCTTGATCTTTCACCTTTTCACTGTGTTGAAAGGGATGATATAAGAATAGTCTCCCCGGTATCGACATCTCTTGATCCAATCCCCGACCTATTGCAGAGTAAGCAATCGCTAATGCCCTCTCATCATAAGCGAATGCTTCGGCTTTTTTTCGATAAATTTGGCGCGTAAACTGATCTAATACGAGAACTAGGGCAAGCGCGCCAGCACTTGTTTCAGACCAATCCTGCCGATGTCCACGGACGATCTCGTGAAGCAACGCACCAAATTTTCGTTCTATCTCTTCGTCTCGCTCTGAAGAAAAACTATACCAAATCTTACTCCTAGCTTGAAGCAATTCTAGATCATGTTCTGCACCGTCAAACCAGTAGTGCAACACTTGCTCTGGTTTAAAGTTTTGCTGAGAAACTGAGTTCATTTTTTTGGTAGAAACTGAGCCAAATTCATGAACAATTTTAAGATCATCCAGTCTAACGCTGTTTCTTCAATAGTCATAATATCTAATCCCACCAAGGAAACCAGGTGACTTCCGTTCCATCCCTTTCACGACGACTCAGCTCTTTCGGTGCCTCCGTTGGACGCACATTTGAGTCGTTAGCTTACCGAGATTTTCGACTACTTTGGTTTGCTAGCCTAGCGACTTCACTAGCGATACAAATTCAAATATACGCTCGCGGATGGTTGATTTTTGATATCACCGATTCAGAAATGGCGTTAACCTGGGTCATGCTCTCATTTTGGATTCCATCTTCGGTATTTTCGTTTTTCGGGGGCGCAATAGCCGACCGGATCCGCAAAAAAACAATCATGGTCGGTGCACAAGTAGCGAGTATGGTGTCAGCACTAACGTTTGGGACTCTGATTCTGATAGGAGAAGTGCATTTTTGGTATTTCATAGTTTTCGGTTTTTTCAACGGTACGATCTTGGCATTGAGTATGCCCACACGAACCGCGGTCATGCCTGATCTTGTCGCTCCTAGACACTTGACGAATGCCCTAGCACTCTCTGGATCCACGTTCAATCTCTCTCGCGTGGTTGGCATCGCTCTCGGCGGCTTGTTGCTGTCAATGTTGTTCTTACCTCACTTTTCCGCAAAGAACAGTGTTGGTATGCTGTTTTTGTGTATCGCGACTTTGTATGGTTGTTCCATAGTTGGAACTTCGCTAATAAACTACCAAGGAAATCCGACGCGGATCAACAAGAAATCCTTAGCTCGAGATTTCTGGGAAGGTGTGGCCTATATCCGAAACTCCCAGGTTGTTGTAGGATTGCTACTGATGGGATTAATTCCGACTATGTTTGGCTTTAGCGCGCAATTTCTATTACCAGCGTTTAATGGCCGGGTATTTGACGGAAGAAGCGCAACCCTGAGCGGTTTGTTGGTAGCGTTAGGCGTTGGTGCTGTATTGGGATCATTGGCCATCGCAAGATTCGGTGAAATCGACCAAAAAGGAAGACTCATGTACGTCTTAGCGTTTGCATGGGCTCTATTCTTGGCGGCTTTAGCCCTCACTGAAAACTATTGGCTCGCCCTAGTTATGCTTGCACTTGTAGGTGCTAGTAGTGCTGGGTTGTCCTCGCTCAATATGAGCGTTCTGCAACTCATCGTTTCCGCGAAAATGAGGAGCAGAATCATGGCGATCACGTGGGCAAGTTTTGGATTGATGCCAATCGGTATGATCCCCTTAGGATTTTTGGCAGAAACAGTCGGACTCCAACCTGCGTTTTTGTCTTGTGCAGGGTTGATGTTCGTGGGCATACTTTGTATCCACTTCATCGCACCTGATGTCGCAAAGATTCGCCGTGGACACAAGGACTACTCAACCACCGAAGACACTGCCACGGAACTGGTAGAAGAAGACTGGACGGAACCTGTTGTAACTACATCTACTAAGTGAGTCGTAGATTCTTAGATGATCGAACCCAAACTGTCGTCTAGCACAAAAGTGTGCGTGATCGGCCTAGGCTACGTCGGTCTGCCTATGGCGATTACCTGCAGTAAGCTCTACCGAACTATTGGGTTCGATACGTCGCCACAACGTGTTTTCACTTTACAAAAAGGAGTCGACAACACTGGCGAAGTCGAGTCAGACGAAATTTCCAATGATCAGCTAGAGTACACCAACTCGCTTGACGACTGCCACGATTGCGATATTTACCTTGTTACGGTTCCAACTCCCGTCGATGCAGAGAACGAACCTGATCTCTCAATGCTGATTGCCGCTAGCGAATCAGTAGGCACAGTGTTAAAAAGAGGTAATGTCGTAGTTTATGAATCGACCGTGTTCCCTGGTGCGACAGAGGATTTATGTGTCCCAATTATCGAACGATGTTCTGGTTTGACACTAAACGAAGACTTTTGGGTCGGTTACAGTCCCGAAAGAGTCAATCCTGGCGATAGAGTCCATCGACTGGTCAGTGTCATCAAGGTGACTTCCGGTTCTAACGAACGAGCCAGTGACTTCATCGATTCGTTCTACAGATCCTTTGTTCAAGCAGGTACGTACCGTGCTCCATCGATACGGGTCGCCGAAGCTGCAAAGGTGATCGAGAACATTCAACGCGACTTGAACATCGCGTTTGTCAATGAACTCGCGCAGTTGTTCGACGCTCTTGATATTGACACCGGCGAAGTGCTTGCAGCGGCCGAAACAAAGTGGAACTTTATGCGTTTCCAACCTGGTCTTGTCGGAGGTCATTGCATTGGGGTTGATCCCTACTACTTAACGCACAAAGCACGGGAGATTGGGTTTCATCCAGACGTCATCTTGGCAGGTCGAAAGATAAACAATTCGATGCCAAAGTGGATTGCACAAAAAGTCCTTAGTTTGCTCTCAGAACGAAACAAAGAATTAGAGAGTTGTCGCGCACTAGTGTGTGGTATCACTTTCAAGGAAAATTGCCCTGACACCCGAAATAGCAAAGCCGTGGAACTTGTATCTGTTCTACGTTCTAAATTAGCAACAGTCGATGTTTATGACCCTGTTGCTCACGAAAACGACAGTTTTTTAGAAGGCGGCATCAAGCTGACAGCGATCCCAAACCGTAACTCTTATGATGTATTGATTATTGCAGTAGCACATGATGTATTTAAGGAAGCAGATGTAGACACTCTTCTTGAATACGGTGTAGGTGATTGCGTGGTTTACGACATTAAACATGTCCTCCCCGCGGATAGAGTCACATCTCGACTCTGAAACTCTGCGGATGCAAAGTGGGGCTCGAGGACTATCAGCACAGCCCTCACAATTGAGATACTAAGTTCAGTGGCTGATAGCGAAAGCGTTCTAAAAGCGGTGTTCTTGATTTACAGGTCAAAATCAATACTTCTACTGAGATTCAATCGATTCTCAGCCTGACGTATACGCCAAGACTCCTGTAGATTCAACCAAAAATGGGGCGATGTGTGAAAGAATTGCGATAGCAAGATAGCTGTTTCCAACGTAATTTGCGTCTGTTTACTGAGAATTGAGGTAATGAGGTGCACCGGAAGATCCAGAGATTGAGCTAAGGCAGTGGCCGAAAGGCCTCGTTCTCGCAGTTCCTCTTTTAAGATTTCTCCAGGGTGAACTGGGTTCAATTTGTTCTTCACAACCGTTTAATCCTCATCTATCGTCTTCTGTTTTCTAATCCTTGGATGTACTTTCTGTTCCCCTAAGAATGTACATTGTCTGATTGTAAATACAACCTGCAGCGGTCCATTTATTATGCGAGAAAAACTGACCGTCCAATTGACTTGACCGCTGGTAACAAGTCATATCTTCGTACGATTTAATTCCTCCTTGGAAAGGGATTTCGGTATCTTTGAATCACTTCAACTATGTACTTAAAATTGGGAACTATATACAATAGTGCCCACAGTTAATCGAGATCATGCTTCATTGCTCCTAACAATTTTCTCGCATTGTTAGCCATTAGTATTCGTCTTGCGACCGCAGCACTAGCCTTATGACTAAACCCTGTCATTGCGGTCGGTTGCTTCTGTGGAACTTCAATCTCAAAGATATTTCGCTCGTTTGAGATCAACTGTCTTATTCCCTTCACTTTCAATTCCAAGCCATCGTTGGTATCTTGGACGTACTCACTATCAACCATCTTGGGAGTACCAAAGACCATACCAACATTCGCGATAACAAACAGTGTCGCAGTGTTCCATACTCGTTTACCCCCGCCCTGTTTATTCATCAATTTGATAGCAGACAATCGCCCTGTAAATTGAGATTTGACTGATATTTTCTTCTCGTTTTCGAGAATGATGTCACCGCTCTTTGCTACATTCGAGTAGAGATCGCAACCTATTCCGACTGATTTGAGTAGTGCATAGGTCAATACTTCCACTACTCCCCCGACTATAAACCGATTCTCGTAAATGGTCGTGTTGTATTGGTCGACTAGAACTCTAAGAGCTTGCTCATACTCCAACTTCCCTTTGTCTGAGCATTCTTCCTTCAACAGATTGAAGACTCCACGCTCTGAGCTAAAACTCATAACGCGATTAGTTTATCGTATGTTGGAACTAGTGTGTTGACTAAATTGTGTGTTCGTTCTGCTGGTGGATTTAAGATACGATACTGAGCTAGTTGCAAGTATCGCTTTTCAATGTCGTATCCGACACACTTACGACCATGTTTAAGCACTTGAATTGCTGTTTGACCACTTCCTAGGAACGGGTCTAAAACTTCATCTTCTTCTTGTGAGTAGAGTAGTGTTAAGCGTCTTACGATTTCTAGTGGATACGGACAAGGATGTTCAATGCTCTTTGGTGGCACTGGTGCGATGTGCCATACATTGTTAGCAATATCTCGCTTGAATAAATCGTCAATCGTTATCGCTTGTCTGGTGTCCCTTCTCGGTTCCCCTGCCTTGCGGAATATCAAAATGTACTCCGTCATAATGTTTGGATAGTAGTATCCCTGCGCGGGCTTTTGAATGAACGATCCCGCTCGTTTTACACCGCCCGTTACTTTGTTCCAAATAATGTCTTGGTGAAACTCCCAACCGATTTTGACCATGCGTTCGGTTATGAGCATTGGAATTGGATAGTGTTTGCCTTCGTGTAGTATCGTCCCAACGACAATCGAACAAAATCCGCCTTCAATGGTGACGCGTAGAACATGCTTAAACACTTTCTCGATGTTCTTCAAATAATCGTCCAGTGTCGCTCCAAAGGCTTCGTATTCGCGTGTTCTATGATCAACTCCATTCCCATTCTCTGAGTGAATGTGATAGTCAATAGCGTTCCAATATGGCGGCGATGTGATAGTGAGTGCAACCGACTCGTCCGCACACTGAGGCATTTTCTTTAACGCGGACTGGTGATAAAACCTATATCCTTCCCCTTCGTAAATTCCCCTGCGTTTCCGTTTAATCGGTGCAACAATAGCGTGTCCTAATTGCTCAGGGCTACCTTCTACTGTGTTCTGTTTCATGCAATCAACTCCTTGTAGGTCAGTCTCTTACCGACCATTCCCTTTGCGATAATTTGCATCGCGTCAATCGTGTCTAACTTACGGATTGAATGACGACTAGCAAACTCATTCACGTATCTGTGAATGTGCTTAGGGCTCATGTGATGGTGAGTACCATGATACCCACGCTTTAAGAGAGCCCAAAAACTCTCTACTCCGTTGATGTGAGCTTGACCCTTGACATACTCACCAACTGAGTGTTTTACCGTTCCATGCTTACGAGCCAGCCCCGTATATGCTTTGTGATCGTCCGTATAGACAGTCGCGCCTATGTCCGTATTTTCTTCAATGAAACCTTGCAATTCTCGCTTGGTAGTTTCTGCTACTACCTTAGCTTGAATATCGCCATCACGTTCTTTTGCTGCTACGACTGCGGTTTTACCAACTGTACCGCGCCCTGCGTTTAGCTTCTTGGACTTGTGCTTGTTTGCTTCCTTACCACCAAAATAGGCTTCGTCTACTTCAACGACACCTTCCATCAAATTCCCATCGCGCTCCCACGCCTTGCGTAATCGGTGACCGAGAAACCAAGCGGACTTTTGAGTAGCGTCTACGTCACCCGATACCTTTGTCGACGCGGTGCCCTTAATTCCCACTGTCGCAATGTAGCAAGCTTGCATCCAAGTTTGATAGCCGAGATTGCTAGCTTGCATAACAGTACCAATACGCACACTAAATCGCTTTCTGCAATCCTTACAGCGATAAGGCATAGTTTTGTGGGAACATTCAACCGTTCTAAAACTGTCGCAATGCGGACACTGGCGGTTCTCGCCCCATCGCCATTCTTCAAACTGCTTCATTGCTACTTCGTCACTTGGGAACATTCTGAAGAACTGCTTGGTACTGATTTTCTGCTTCTTGTTCATTACAATCCGCTCCTTGCTATCAACTTGTTTCATGTAGATAGTATAACATAAAACTCACTAAATTGCAACAGTTTTGGGCACTATTGTATATAGTTCCCTTAAAATTGATTCGCTGAAATTCCAATTACCTAACGCTACGACATCGGAGGGGTGGCTGAGTGGACGAAAGCACTGGTTTTGAAAACCAGCGAGGTTAACTACCTCCCGGGGTTCGAATCCCCGCCCCTCCGCCAATTCGGAGCATGTTGTTAAAAAAATGTAACTGTGACCACTAAAACCATCAGTCTGCTCGTTCAAGGTAGTCCTTTTAGTTCTCAAGCGTGCATTCACGCCTTGGATTTCGCCAAAGCGACAATCCGTAAAGGACACAAACTGTTTCGAGTCTTCTTCCACAAAGACGGAGTTTTGAATGCGAATTGCCCCTACCATCTCCCATTCGATGAACGCGACATGCAACAAGAATGGATTGATTTTGCGACGGAATGCAATATGAAACTCTTTATCTGTGTAGCTGCTTGCGAACGTCGAGGATTACAGATTCCAAGAGCTTTAGAGGTGAACTATCCCTTCCAATTTGCGGGACTCGGGCAACTCACAGAGGCTATGGTCGAGTCCGACCGTTTGGTGGCGTTTCTATGATGAAGTCTGTTCTCTACATCATCCGAGATAAACCAGGAATCTTAGCGAACGAAACCATCGATGCAGTTTTAGTTAGTGGAGTAATGGATCAACCGACTTCGGTAATATTTCTTGACGATGGTGTCTATCAACTGGTTAGTAATCTTCGGGTTATCAAACTTAAAGATACTAAGAAGAAGTGGTCAGCACTATCACTCTACGGTGTCTGGCAAGTGTTCGTATTGCAGGATAGTCTTCGTGAGCGTTCTATTAATCCGTCTAAGTTACCCGATTGGGTTAAGCCAATAGACATGTCTGAACTACAACAGCGTTTACATTCGGCACACTTTGTGATAAGCGATTAATGCTGCATATCGTCACCAGTATCGAGGGTTTCTCGGTTTGTAAGCGGCACGTGCTCCCAGCGGATCGAGTGCTATTTCTAGGGGATGGAGTCTACGCGATGGCGCCGACTGAATGTGAGCAATCGTACGCACTTCTGCAGGATATAAAAGCTCGTAGAGTATCTCGACATTCCGATGTCAAGTGTATCGACTACGACGAATTCGTCGATCTAGTGATCTCGGCATCGAGCTCGGTGACTTGGAAATGATCGAATTCGACGATGAGGGATTTCTTCGAACACCTGAACAATGGAATGTTGAAGTCGCGACAAACATTGCAAAAGAGAACAACATTGACCTATCGGACGCGCATTGGACCGTCATAGCCGCGGCGCGTGCTTTTTATGCGAAAACCGGTATTAGCCCGTCGATGCGTCCTCTAATCAAATTAGTCGAACATGAAGATGCAACCATTGCAAATTCAATAACTCTCGCCCAACTCTTTACCTCTCAAGTAACTCGAGTCGTTGCGAAAATAGGTGGTTTGCCCAAACCCTCAGACTGTCTTTAGCCTAATCCTGCGCGCCGACTAGACCTGAGCCTAAAACTCAAAATTTCAGATAATGAGTTTTTGAAACTAGAGACTCTGAAAACAACTCTAACCCCAGAGAGTTAAACTAGAATCTCAGTGTCGGCGATGATCTACATAACAAACCTCCGCTTCATGATCCACACTCTGGGTATTGGGAAGTGTCATAGAAATGCATATTTCTCGTAGGCGTTGCCTTCTAGGTGCGGGAGCAATCGCATCATTGCCACTGTTGCAGAGTTGTGTCAGCCCCTTCTCGGCAAGCTTTGGGAACAACGCTTCGTATCTCACCAAGATTCTTGATCCAGAAAATCAGAACGCTCTCTATTACTGGATCGATGTAGTCATGCAACAGATCCGAGACCAAAGACTGTTCACACCGCGCGCCGCATACATTTTCGGACTAACAAATACCGCTGGATTTCTCGCTGCCAACGGTATCACACAGTCCTACCAAGAGCCCTTCGAAATGGGAATGGGTCCGTCGGATGCTGATGCAGAAATTGCCTACGGGGTCGCTTTCGCGATCGCCGCGTCAGAAGTATTGCAACAACCACTAGTCTTTGAACGACGCAAATTTCTCGCTCAATATCCGGGAAGTAGTGCAAAAACTAACGCTGTTCGGTGGGGCAACCAGGTAGCGCGAAGACTCCTCAAACTTCGTACCAACGACGGCTCCGAGGATAGTGAAGTGGACTACTATTTAAACAGATACAAGCGTCGCGGAGATGCATTGCAATGGAGTCCTACTGGACCCTTTTATGGCGCACGACCAGGTCCTGCGTTTGAGTCATTTAAACGACCTCTAAACCCTGGTCAAGGAATGATCAAACCGTGGACTATGACACACGGATCTCAGTTTCGGTCGAGTGAATTCTATGACCCTAAGAGCCCTGAATTTGCAGAAGCATTCCAACTGATAAAAGAGATCGGTGGTACTGCAAGTACAGTACGTACCGAAGATGAATCAGAGATCGCCCTATTTTGGGAAAACGGCCCGTGGGGTGCGACAGTCCCAGGACATTTCATGTATATCGCAATTCAGGTATTGCAGCACCGCAGATTGAGTTTCATTGATCTGGCTAAGGCATTCGCGCTATTAGGAATGACTCAATGTGATGCGTCCATAAATGCTTGGGACAATAAATACCACTATGACATACTTCGCCCGGAAACGGCAATCAGAGTTCGAGCGAATAAACTTGACAATCCTGACCCTCGCGTTCGAAATCAAAGTGATTGGAACAGTTTCATTCCGACTCCAGAATTTCCCTCTTTTACATCGGGACATTCGACGTTTGGCGCTGCTGCGGCAGAGATACTAAAGTTTGTATGTGGCCGTGACGACGTAGCCTTTTCTGGTAATTCACCGGATCAAGTTATTTGGCCTCAGCTGGAGGAGGTAGCTCGTCACTGGAACAGTTTCAACCACATGGCAGAAGAAAACGGAATGAGTCGGATTTATGGAGGCGTGCACTGGAGTCTTGACAATACCGAAGCCTTAAAGGCGGGCCGGTTGCTTGCGCGCCAAGCAACGAGGACGATGTTTCTTCCGAAGAGCTAGCAGAAGCACAATGAAAAACGGTATGAAATGGACACTTCTTCTAGTCGGTGTAGCGTTGATGTTGAGTGCACATTCGAGTGTCGCTGAGCGGTTTTCTCTTAATTACGATAGATTATCAGCGATTGAAGGTCCGATTGCTCTGGAAATCGGTGATATCACGTTTACTCTCTCCGGTTCTATCGATCTTGAGTCCCTAACGCGTACTAACGATGACGACACCATGAATAACCTATACGGTACAGTTGAGCTAAGTTTTAATACTCAACTACCGAATCGTTGGCGTGTACAGGGATTAGTTCTTGGAGAAGCGTCAACCGCTTCAAACCCACGCCGCTTCATCGATGACTTCGACTACGTAAAACGTTTAGCACTCTTTGTATCTGGAACGTGGGGAAGATTTTTGATGGGAGACCTCCACAGCCTCATACGAGGGGATACTCGCCGAATTTCAAACGCGGGAGACAGCTTTCTCTACTTTGACGACTTCTTAGGAAAGCTGGAGCAAAGGAACGGCGGTTATCGAGGTCGCTATGGTCCGTGGATTGTCTCAGCGGTCTTCGATCAGGACAGCGATTTTGAATGTGGAATAGTATCTCAAAGACCCATAGGTAACAAGGACTTTCGCTTCTCGCTGCGCACGATGAAGGGGACGTACGAACCTCCAACAAAAGCAGGTATCTTCGCTAAACAAGGTGTTTTATCGGTGGGTGAGATGATTTACGGTAGCACAATCTTTGACGTCTCATTGGGCTATGAGGAGCTCGTTCCGATAACGCCACAATTAGGAGGTGCGAGCGTACAAACAAGAACTTTTATGTCCCAGGGAGTGCTCACGAAGCGTGGTATGGTGAGTGCTTCCTTTGAAACGTATTTCGGCGAACTCGGCGGTGAGCGCGAATTGTCGGCTTCTATCGGTGTTCAATACGACCTGGCAAGAGGGATGTCGGCAAACTTTGGTTGGAATTACTGGAACACGCACAGTCCATATCGGAGCGTCGAAAGCTCCAACAACCGCGATACTGAAATAACTTTCAGTCTACAGTACGATTTCTAGATCAATACTCTAGAACTGAAGTACCTCGACGCCTCCCATATAGGGTATCAGCACTTCGGGCAGCTGTACAGTTCCGTCTGCGCGCTGATAGTTTTCCAAGATAGCAAGCAATGTCCGACCAATCGCTAGACCTGAACCGTTCAACGTGTGGACTAACTCTGTACGCGCTGTAGGATCGGGTCGAAACCTGGCCTGCGCTCTTCTCGCTTGAAAGTCCACAAAATTACTACATGACGAGACCTCTCGATATCGATCGAACCCCGGCAGCCACACTTCCAAATCAATAGTCTTTGCTGCGGCAAAACCCAAATCCCCTCCACAGAGTACGACAGCTCGGTACGGTAATCCCAATCGCTGAAGAATGGTTTCAGCGTGTCTGGTTAACGTTTCAAGTGCTTCCCATGAAGCGTCGGGATGAGTGATGTGAACAAGTTCTACCTTTTCAAATTGATGTACGCGTATCAACCCTCTCGTGTCCTTCCCGTGGCTACCTGATTCTCGACGAAAACAGGGTGTATGACTAACATATAAAAGCGGTAGCTCCGAAAAATCAAGAATTTGATCTCGCACCATGTTGGTAATGGGTACCTCTGCGGTGGGTATCAGAAATCGATCAATTTCGCCCCTCACAAAAAATACGTCATCTTCAAATTTTGGTAGCTGACCGGTTGCCGTCATCGTCTCGCGGTTGACAATGAATGGAACGTAAAGCTCTTCGTAGCCGTGTTCCTCAATATGAACATCCAGCATGAACTGTATCAAGCAACGATGCAACTTCGCTAAGTTGCCTTTCAATACCGAAAATCTACTTCCCGAAATTCGGACCGAGGCTTCAAAATCCAACGAAGTCCCCGCAAGCTCAACGTGGTCCTTAGGTTCGAAATCAAACTCTGGTCGCTTGCCCCAGACGCGTAATTCGACGTTCTCCTCCTCGCTATCCCCCGGCGGTACGCTTGCATCAGGTAGGTTTGGAACGTGGAGCAAAAAATCATGCAAGGATTCCTGAATTTGTTGAAACTTGTCCCTAAGCGCGTCGAGACGCGACCCGAGGTCCCCCACTTCAGCTACCAAGGGAGTGATGTCTTCACCTTGTTGTTTCGCTACACCGATGTGCTTAGACTTTACGTTACGTTCATGTTGCAACGTTTCGAGTTCAGTCTGCAGCGTGTGCCGAGCGTCTTCAAGATCGTGGTAAGTCGCAAGATCTAATTCGAAACCGCGAATTTTCAGAGCTTCGGCAATGGCTTCTGGATCTTGTCGAAATCTTCTTGGATCGAGCACGATCAATCTCCTTGTTTCGTGTAGCGGGTATTATGAGTAGCCAATTTTCGTGGCTTTCCCATTGAGGAAACCACTATTGACACTTCGTATTACGTTTAAGTTCCCGCAATCGAGCTAGGTGTTCACCAATCTTTTTCTCTAAACCTCGATCCGTAGGTCGGTAAAACTGTTGATCAGGCATTTCGTCGGGAAAATAGCGCTCATCAGGAACAAATGCCTCGACTTCGTCATGGGCGTAGCGATACCCTTTTCCATAGTCTAACTCCGCCATCAATTCTGTCGGTGCATTCCGAAATCGGAGCGGTACCGGCCAAGCAGGATTTTCAGAAACCTGTTTCCGTACCGCTTTAAATGCAACGTAGGTCGCATTACTCTTCGGTACTGAGGCCAAGTAAAGAACTGCCTGAGCAAGAGACAGTTCTCCTTCGGGACTACCTAGTCTAGAGTACGTGTCCCAAGCATCTAGCGTGATTGACAGCGCTCGAGTATCCGCAAGTCCAATGTCTTCCGAAGCGAAGCGAACGAGACGACGAGCAATGTAGAGTGGATCACACCCTCCATCCAGCATGCGCATGAACCAATACAACGATGCATCGGGATCACTCCCGCGAAGAGCTTTGTGCAACGCAGATATCTGATCGTAGAAATGCTCGCCACGTTTGTCGAAGTTTCGGTATGTCTGTCCCATGACTGTTTCAAGATGGGTCTTCGTGATGACCCCATCAGTCGCAATTTGTAGGCTAAACTCTAGCAGACTTAAAACGCGCCGCGCATCGCCATCAGCATAGTTGCACATGAGTTCAATACTTTCGTCGTCAATATCTGTGGTGGAGTATTCCAACGACAGCGCACGTCGAACGATCGTCTCAAGATCCTCAAGTGTCAGCTTCTTCAGTACAAACACCCGAGTTCGTGAGAGAAGTGGTGAAATTACTTCAAACGATGGGTTTTCAGTGGTAGCTCCGATGAACGTGATCGTGCCATCTTCGACGTGCGGTAGAAAGGCATCCTGCTGCGCTTTGTTAAAACGATGCACTTCGTCAATAAACACGACGGTCTGGGAAGGTACTGAATTTCGCGCTGTTTCCAATGCCGCGCGCACATCCTTCAATCCAGATGAAACGGCGGACATTTCCAACAATTGAGCGTCGGCGTTGGTAACCAACGTGCGTGCGAGAGTTGTTTTTCCGGATCCCGGAGGTCCCCACAGAATCATGGAATGAATCTGCTTGCTTTGAGCTAACAGTTGCAGTGGTTTCTCGGAACCAAGGAGATGCTGCTGCCCGACAAAATCATCGAGAGAGTTTGGGCGCACGCGAGCCGCTAACGGACGATGCGAAATGTCATTCATCTTGATCGGTGCTGTCGCGCGGTTTCGCGCGCTGGTCGATGACCTCCGTATCCTCAGGTATGTCCAACTCAAACTCGTCGCTAGCTATCGGCTCGTTTGTCGATACGTCATTAAAGCGAAACTGATTCAGAGTATTGAAGTGATCGAGAACCTCAATTTGGCTCAACGAGTCGTCTTCGAACGTTATAGTGAGACGGGCAAAGTCTTGCCCCTGTTCGATTGGTGTTAGAGTGTACTGGTTATCTTCAAACTCGACTTTAAAGTCCTCTAAGATCTCCGTTGATGAAGTCAAAATCAAGCTGGTGAAGGTTGCTTGACTGTGGGAGTCAAACGCGGATATCGTCAGCTGTTCCAAATCCGGGTCATAGACGCGCATGGTGTCTTCGACGACCGAGATGTACTGTTCAAACGGTTTTACAACTTCCCATAAAAACTTCCCACTTCGATCAAACAGAATACGGCCGGTTTGACTAACTTCGGTTGCACCTGTTTGTGCAATGACTAATTGTGAAAACGATGCCTCAAACGTATCGATCGCAATCAGTTTTTTGGCTAAAGCTTCTCGAAGAAGCGATGACTCATCCTCGGGGTGTGCATGCCAAGCAGACAAAGAGAAAAGTGCAATTGCGACCCCGCCTACGAATTGACTAAGCCGCGTTAACGAGAACACTGCGGTTTCCCGATTCATCTGGCGCTGTTGTGATCCCGGCTTCTTCCATACATTCGACAATCCGCGCCGCTCGGTTATACCCAATGCGAAATCGCCTTTGAATTGAGGAAATTGAAACCCTTTGTTTTTCGACGACAAAACTAACTGCTGCCTCATAAAGTTCATCCGTATCGTCAATATTATCCGTAGAGAACACCGATCCGGCAGTAGGTTCAACTGTGCCTTGCGTAATTTCGGTTCGATAATCGGGAGCTTGCCTAGCGCGCCAAGAGTCAGCAATGCTCAGCACATCCGAATCTGAAACAAACGCGCCATGGACACGAATGGGTACCCCACTCCCTGGTGCCAAATATAACATGTCTCCGTGTCCCAGTAGTTGTTCTGCGCCTCCCTGGTCCAGGATGGTGCGTGAGTCGATCTGACTAGATACTTGAAAACTGATCCGCGCTGGAATGTTGGCTTTGATAAGACCAGTAATCACGTCGACCGATGGACGCTGTGTTGCAAGAATTAAATGAATTCCTGCCGCCCTCGCCTTCTGAGCGAGACGTGCTATAAGCTGTTCAACCTTTTTCCCCACGATCATCATCATGTCGGCAAACTCGTCAACGATCACTACTATCAACGGCAACTTTGTCAATGCCATAGATTCGTCCAACATGTCAAACGGACGCAACGGATCTGGAATAGTCTCGCCCTGCGCAGCAGCTTCATCAATCTTGGAGTTGAAACCAGCGATATTTCGTACGTTTAGCGATGCCATCAATTGATATCTTCGCTCCATCTCCGCGATACACCAATTTAGCGAGTGCGCGGCTTCTTGCATATCTGTTACCACCGGTGTTAAGAGATGAGGGATGTTCTCATACACGGCAAGCTCTAACATTTTGGGATCGATGAGAATGAGTCGAACCTGCTCCGGAGTCACATTCAACAACAGACTAACGAGCATTCCATTGAGGCAGACGGATTTACCCGAGCCGGTGGTACCCGCGACAAGAAGATGTGGCATTTTTTCGATGTCGACAAATACGGGGTTACCCGCGACATCGCGACCCAATGCGAGGCTCAATGGTGTTCGGAATCGGGAACTACCACCTGACTCCAACACTTGCCGTAAGAAAACGATAGCACGATCATCGTTCGGAATCTCGATACCGACCACGGACTTCCCTGGAATCACTTCGACAACGCGTACGCTAACTACCGCCAAAGAGCGCGCCAGATCTTTTACTAGCGCAGAAATTTTGCTTACTTTGATTCCCGGAGCAGGTTGAATCTCAAATCGCGTGACGACGGGCCCCGTCATAACCGACACTACTTCCGCTTCAACACCGAAGTCGGCTAGTTTGCTACCAAGCTGTTCTGCAATTCGGTTAATCGACTCTGCCGCGCGACTGGATACAAGTTCCTGCCGTTGTTCTTGAAGCAGTTTAACTGATGGAAACTCAGAAGTTTCTGCTGATCGTCTCAGATTGGGACTAACCGATCTTCGAGTTCGAGTCTGTGGTGTTGATGAACTGTCTGCTCCTACTGTTGGCTGCACCCTTTCTTTCTTTTTACCTCGAGACCTTAGAGGTTTGCGTTTACGTTTCGCTTGGTTTTTTGATGTAACTGTCGCTTCCCGCATCGACGGTTTGAGTCTTTGTTGTTGCGCCTCTTCATCCGAATTTGGCTTAATTAAGTGGCGAACCGGCCAAATCATGAAACGTAGGACTCCCAATACTCCTACCCCAATGTACTCGAGCACTGGCGAGATGCGAAAACGCAGTAATAGCCAGAGTCCAACGAACACTCCCGCTAACGCGACCAACACCGACACGTACGTCCCTAGAAGTCCGTAGGTGAACTGAATTAAGTATTGACCAAGATATCCCGAAGTGGCGTGTACATCATCAAGATAACCGCCACTCCACAGCCCACACAAAACGCAAAAACCGCCGAGAATCACGAGAAAACCACATCCGGCTAGGGTACCGTGCCACCACTTCAATGGGTTCGAATCAATCAACACACCACCTACTTTCGCGACGATGAGGACTGGAATGAGGAACGCTACATAGCCAAACGTTTGCACTAGCAAATCGGCAACAGTCGCTCCTACGCCACCAAGCAAGTTACGAATTGCAACGTTGTTGGCCGCGAAGAGCCACGAAGGGTCCAGCGGCTTGTAGGAAATCAGTACGAGAAAGGTAAATATTGCTAACAAACACAATAGTACGGTATTACGTACTCGCGCCTGCAGCGCAATGTCAAGTAGCTTCATGCTAGTAGGGGAAATACGTCCATCCATGAACTATATACATGTATGATACCACATAAGTATGTTTGAACGCAATTGTTTTAGAGCTTTCGTTACTATCTAAGAGATGTTTCGTTGACTCTTTCCGGAGGCTGATTTCGCATGAATACCAGACGTTTACAAATCATTTCTTTTCTGTTGACCGCTTACTTGTCGGGGTACTTTTTGGCACAAGGCGATTCGGTAATTCTTGAGACTATCGAAGGAAAAGGTACTCCACCAAGCGGACAAGAGTTGGAGTATTTTGAGGGCGCGAAAGGTTACCTGGCGGAACCGGATGGAGACGGTCCTTTTGGCGCGATAATTTTGATTCACGAATGGAACGGGGTTGTCGAACGCATCAAACAGGTCGCGGACGCGTTGGCAAAAGAAGGATATATCGCCTTAGCTGCGGACCTTTATGAAGGTGAAACGGGGTCAACGAGAGAAGAGAACATCGCTCTCATGCGAAAAGCGCGGGGGGACGAAGAGAAAGTCGTATCGAACCTAAACGCAGCAGTAAAGTATCTCAAGGATCGAGACGACTCGAACGGTACGGTAGCGACGATTGGTTGGTGTTTCGGCGGCGGTGTTGCACTTACGTTTGCGATGGGCGGCGAGCATCATGAAGGTACCGCGATCTTTTACGGCTCTCTGATTGAAGATCCTGAAAAGCTCTCACATATTCACCATGAAATTCATGGGACTTTCGCTGGTCAAGATCGGGGTATTCCTGTCGAGAGTGTCGAAAAATTCACTGAAGCTCTCCGAGAAGCAGGAATTCCCAACGATATACACGTGTATGACCCGGTCGCACATGGATTTTGGCTCTACGTTGAACGAGATGTGGAAACCAACAAAGAACCAGCAGAACATGCATGGGGAAGATTAGAAAAGTTTTTCAAACGCGTATTACAACCAAAGGAAGACTGATACATTCTCAGTTTGTCGCTACGATTGAAGTCAACAATCCAATCGCCGTTCAATCTAAAATATGCAGGATTTTTGACGTCCGATAGCATCAAAAGGAATTTCTCTTCTGTGAACCGCATCCAACTAAATTGAACTCAGAACCGCAACATCATAGTCTCATCGTCCTAGGATCAGGACCCGCCGGTTATACTGCAGCACTCTATGCCGCGCGGGCAAATCTAAAACCTGTAGTAATTACTGGCATCGAAGTTGGTGGTCAACTCACGACGACGACGGATGTGGATAACTGGCCGGGTGACGTTAGTGGATTACAGGGTCCAGACTTGATGATCCGCATGCAAGATCACGTGACCAAGTACGGCGTAGGAATAGTTAATGACCACATACGTGAGGTTGAATTTAACAACGGTAAGAAAGTTCTTACTGGCGACAACGAGGTGTATTCCTGCGATGCGTTGGTTATCGCTACCGGCGCATCGGCGAAATATCTAGGACTCGAGAGTGAACAAAGTTTCCTTGGACGCGGCGTCAGTGCTTGTGCTACTTGTGACGGTTTCTTTTTCAGGGATCAAGAGGTCGCTGTGATTGGTGGAGGAAATACTGCCGTTGAGGAGACACTTTATCTTTCAAACATTGCATCTCAAGTTCACCTAATTCACCGACGCGATGAACTACGAGCAGAAAAGATATTGCAGGATCGATTGTTCAAACTTATTGACTCGAAAAAGGTCACGCCACACTGGTTCCACGAACTGGATGAAGTGTTAGGTGACGAAAGTGGGGTAACGGGGATCCGCATTCGAAATAACAAAACCGAGACTACCCAAGATTTAACGTTAAACGGAGTGTTTATCGCCATCGGACATACTCCAAATACAACCCTGTTTGACGGTAAATTAGAAATGCGTGATGGTTATCTCATCATCAACAGCGGCCTCAATGGAAATGCTACTGCTACTAGTGAACCTGGGGTATTCGCCGCAGGTGATGTAGCAGATCACGTCTATCGTCAAGCAGTGACCTCTGCTGGGTTTGGGTGTATGGCCGCACTAGATGCAGAGAAGTATTTAGCCGAACTGTAAAAGGATTGTTCGAGGAAGAAGAGCGTGGCTGCTCACATTCAGATTCTGTCTGCAAGTGATTCGTTCAACGTACCGCACCATGGACCTGAAACAGGACCTGTAGCACTTGGTGGTGTCCTCAGCGCACGCTTGCTCATCGATGCTTACTCCAAAGGAATATTTCCTTGGTTTAGCAATGACAATATGCCGATATACTGGTGGTCTCCATCGCCTCGTGCCATCCTCTATCCCCATAGTTTTCACATTTCCAAGAGTTTGAAGAAATGGTTGCGTCGCCACCGCTGCACGATTACTGTCGACCAAGCGTTTACCGAGGTTATCACTCGATGTGCACAACCGAGACAGGGTTGTGAGGTAACTTGGATCACTCCAAAGATCAATCAAGCATATCGCATGTTGCATGATCAGGGAATTGCTCACTCGCTTGAAGTTTGGTACAAAGATCAACTCATTGGTGGCATTTATGGTGTGGGATTGGGCAAACACTTTTACGGAGAATCCATGTTCTCCAGTCAGACGAACGGATCCAAAATAGCAATGCTTGCTCTTTGCCAAATTCTCCAACGCGAAAGCTTTAAGTTCCTTGACTGCCAATTGATGACGAGACACCTTACCACTCTTGGTGCAACCGCACTTCCGCGCCCAGAATTTCTCAATTTCATCGAAGAAAACAGAAAATTTCAAGCAAAACCAACAGAATGGAAACAACTAGGGATTTGGCAGTCCTATAGCGACCCTTGGCACCTCAATCTCTAAAATGTTGCGAACTTTTTTACGATTGATCGCAATCATTCCTTAAACCAAGAGTGCCTAAAGAAGAACAAATTGAAATGGAAGGCGTAGTAACCAATACGCTTCCCAACACTACGTTCAAAGTCAAGCTGGATAACGGCTACGAAATCACCGCGCACATCTCAGGGAAGATGAGGAAAAACTACATTCGAATTTCTACTGGCGACCGCGTAAAGGTCGAACTGACTCCCTACGACTTGACCAAAGGACGGATCACGTACCGCGAGCGTTAAGCCGAACGTAATCTCTCATTGGTACAGTTTCTCACCCTGTAGACTACGCGTCTGCAGGTCCCGTTCAAAATGAAATTGAAGTGGATTCCTCCTACTTCTAGCCCGAGTCTAAGCTAACGTTTTTTTTGACAGTTGAGTTCAATCAACAGTCTCTTTCTCGTTTTTGTCTTCTTCGTCTTTCTTGTGACTGATCTGCTGCGTTTCTGACGCTTTCGGGATAGCATTAATTTTGATGCCGTTTTCATCGACGGATACTTCCGCTATTCCACCAGCATCCGCAAGAGTCCCGAACAGAATCATTTCTGCTAGTGGTCGTTTAATCTCGTCTTGAATCAACCGTTGCATCGGCCTAGCTCCCATTTTGTCGTCGTACCCTTCTACCGCGATCCAATGGCGAGCACTCTCATCTACCTGTAGTTCTACTTTCTTGGAATCTAGTTGCGCTTGCAATTCCGTAAGGAACTTATCGACCACCGAATGAATGACTTCCATGCCAAGTGCGTTAAATCGAATGATTGCGTCAAGTCGATTACGAAACTCGGGCGAAAAGTACTTCTTAAGCGTTTCCATGACATCAGCGGAATGGTCTTGTTCTTCAAAACCGATCGATACTCGCGAGGCTTCTCGAGCTCCTGCATTAGTAGTCATGATGAGTACCGCGTTGCGGAAGTCTGCCTTTCTCCCGTTGTTGTCCGTGAGGGTTCCATGATCCATTATCTGTAGTAATAGATTGAAGACCTCTGGGTGTGCTTTTTCAATTTCATCGAGCAAGATTACGCTGTGTGGGTGTTTGGTCACTGCATCGGTGAGCTGTCCGCCTTGATCGAAACCCACATATCCAGGCGGCGCGCCAATCAAGCGAGAAACATTGTGCCGTTCCATGTATTCGGACATGTCAAAGCGAAGCAGTTCTACTCCCATGATGAGCGCGAGTTGACGACAGACTTCCGTTTTCCCGACACCTGTTGGACCGCTAAAGAGGAAAGAACCAATAGGTTTCTGTTCTGCTTTTAAGCCCGCTCGGGACAATCTGATCGCAGAGGTAAGAGTGTCGATGGCTTCTTCTTGACCGAATACCGTGAGTTTCAGTCGGTGATCAAGCGTTCGCAGTGCTTCTTTGTCTGAGACTGTGACCTGCGAGGATGGTATACGCGCTATGTTCGCAACTACGCGTTCAACATCGGGTGCGCCAATGGTCTTCTTTCGTCTCTTTTCTGCGACCAACTGCTGGACTGCTCCTGCTTCATCAATGACGTCAATGGCTTTGTCGGGCATAAATCGATCTGTGATGTAGCGGGCAGATAACTCGGCAGCAGTCCTCAATGCCCGGTCCGTGAAACGCAGCTGATAATGATCTTCATACCGTAGTTTCAGGCCCTTGAGAATCTTGTATGTGTCTTCTACCGAAGGTTCGGGTATATCGATCTTTTGAAAACGACGTGATAGTGCGCGGTCCTTATCGAACACGCCCCGATACTCAGCGAATGTTGTTGACCCGATGCATCGAATTTCACCTGAAGCCAACATTGGTTTGAGCAAGTTTGATGCATCCATTACTCCACCGGAAGCAGCGCCGGCACCGATAATCATGTGAATCTCGTCGATGAAGAGTATGGAATGAGGTTTTCCGGAGAGTTCTTTCAACAGGGCTTTGAAACGCTTCTCAAAGTCTCCTCGATACTTCGTACCGGCAAGAAGAGTACCGAGATCAAGAGTGTAGACGCTACACTCTTTCACAACGTCTGGCACCTCGCCGTCAACGATCTTTTTAGCTAATCCTTCTGCAATTGCGGTCTTACCAACACCGGATTCGCCGACTAACAGAGGGTTATTTTTGCGTCGACGACAAAGAATCTGGATCGTTCTTTGAAGTTCTTGTTCGCGTCCGATCAATGGATCAACTTGCCCAGCGCGTGCGGCATCGTTGAGATTTGTCGTAAATGCACCAAGAGCACTAGGTTTTTCTCGAGGTTTTTTGTCATCACCAAGAGTCGCGTCACTGGCTTCTTCAACTTCCTTCTCTGGCGTGCCCTTCGATATTCCGTGCGCGATGTACTGCACGACGTCGACACGCTTGACTTCCTGCTTGGACAGGAAGTAAACAGCCTGAGACTCTGTCTCATTGAACAGCGCGACCAATACATCGCGAGCGCGCACATCAGCTTTGGTCGGAGTACTCTGCGCATGGAACACGGCGCGGGAAATCACTCGAGAAAATGCTCCGGATTGTTCCACTTTGCGCTTGAATCCAGCAGGTACGACGGGCATAAACTTCTCTAAGTACTTCTCCAAATCGGCCCGTAGAAGCTCAGTGTTAATTGCTACGTTTTCTAATACTTCGCGGGCATCCGGGTTGTCCAAAAGTGCTAAGAGCAAATGTTCGACCGTTACAAACTCATGACGACCTACTCGCGCACGGTCGAACGCCTGGTCCAACGTAAGCAGTAAATCTGGTGTGAACATGTGAGTTACTCCGTTTTTTCTACAGTGGTGAGAAGAGGATGTCCGTTTTGCCGTGCGTAAGAGTTTACTTGTTCGCTTTTAGTTTCCGCGATATCTTTTGGATACATTCCAACAACTCCCTTCCCTGTCGTGTGCACGGTCATCATTATGCGATAAGCCTTGTCGAAATCCATTCCGAAAAAAGTCTCCAATACATGTACCACAAACTCCATCGGCGTGTAGTCGTCGTTCATGATCACAACGCGATAAAGCGGTGGAGGTTTAACTTGTTCTTCTAGTTCCTCAACGGCAAGATCTTCTTGCTGTTCCGGATCGCTAAAAGTGGAATCGTTCAAACTACAGTATTCGACTCAGCGTCCGAGAAAGAAGTTAGCAAATTACGTACCTGAAGTAAATGTTACACGACTTTAGGTAGCACTCGGCCCATCATTTACATCTCTGCAATGATCGCATCACCAAATTCAGAGCACTTTAGCAGTGTCGCGTTATCCATTAAACGTTCGAAGTCATAAGTCACGGTACGGTTCGCAATTGCTCCTTCAATACCGCGAATAATTCGGTCTGCAGCTTCCTTCCAGCCAAGATGTCTGAGCATCATTTCAGCCGATAGAATGAGCGATCCTGGATTCACTTTGTCTTGACCGGCGTATTTAGGCGCAGTTCCATGAGTCGCTTCAAAAACCGCGATCTCGTCTCCAATATTTGCTCCGGGAGCTATGCCGATTCCGCCCACCTGCGCGGCTAACGCATCAGACAAGAAGTCACCGTTGAGATTCATAGTGGCAATCACGTCATACTCGCTGGGTCGGAGAAGAATCTGCTGAAGCATCGAATCAGTAATGACGTCCTTGATCACGATCTCCTTACCAGTGTTAGGATTGGTCAACACGTGCCAAGGCCCTCCCGCTAAGGGGGTAGCCCCAAACTCTTTAGCTACCAAACGATACCCCCAATCCTTGAATGCTCCCTCAGTGTATTTCATGATGTTGCCCTTGTGGACAAACGTAACCGAACTGCGGTCTTCAGCGATGGCATACTGCACTGCTTGGCGAACCAATCGCTCCGTACCAGCCACTGAAATAGGTTTGATACCTACGCCGCAATGGTCTGGAAATCTAATCTTCGACACATTCAAATCGCTTTGCAAAAAACTCAAGAGTTTTTTTGCTTCGGCAGAGTCAGCTTCCCATTCGACACCACTGTAGATGTCTTCCGTATTCTCCCGGAAAATAACCATATTTGTTTTCTCTGGGGCTACTACCGGACTGGGTACTCCCGGAAACCAACGGATGGGTCGCAGACACACATAAAGGTCGAGAATTTGACGAATTGCGACATTTAGCGAGCGAATTCCACCACCCACGGGCGTAGTCATTGGACCTTTGATACTGACCTTAAACTCGCGGAAAGCGTCGATAGTTTCATTGGGAAGCCATTCGTTGTCCCCATAGACTCGCAACGACTTTTCCCCTGCGAACACTTCCATCCATTGAATCTGCCGACTGTCCCCATAAACCTTTTCGACGGCTTCATCAACAACCTTACGCATCACCGGCGTTATGTCGATGCCAATACCATCTCCCTCAATGAAGGGGATGATAGGTTTTGCCGGTACTTCTAATGCGCCGTTAGTTCCCGCTCGAATAGGGTCTCCGTGGCTTGGGATCTGTATTTTTTCGTACGTCAATTCTCTTTCCTGTGTTTTGAGGGTGCGAATTATAGGAACCAATTTTTAGCAACTTGTTAGAGAGTGTGGTGAGAGATCAATCGAGTTCCACAATCTCTATACACCACTCAGCAATCGACTCTTCAAAGTCTCGTACGACGCACATCGTCGGAAGTATTCCAACGCTTATCAACTGCGAGCACTTGAGAGGCCGATTAAGTTCAGTGTCTGGTTGTAGAGTGAGAGTATCAAATGTGATCAGTCACCGTCTCCGCTAGAACGAGTCGATGATCTCTACGTCTTAAATGAACAGAAGGAAAAACAAATTAGAACGGTTTGTTCAAAGGATAAGACTTAGCAGTGTTCCCAAGCAGATTTACACTTGTAAAATCTTTTGTGCTTGAATTTGAGTGAAATGCAGACCTAGTACGATGATGAGAAAGAATCCACATCGCCATCGGACATAAGAAGAGATTGAAGCAATGGAAGAAAATCCCTCTTTTCTGTATCTAGTCTTCCGAACAAAGTGGAAAGACCGGAGCCGAGCAGAAAGGGTACACGTAATCGTGTGTTTTATTGCTGCGTTCACGGGTGTAATTTTGGGAAGTTTTCTTTATGTGGTTTTAGACAACCTACGAACTTTGATCTTTTGAAAGACGAACCGAACCCATATCGCTCTAAGTTGCTGGAAGAGGCAGAAAAAGAGCGTTCTCTGGTGCTACAAGCCCTATTTCCGAACAGCAAAACTCTGACCCGGAGAGAAAAAGCGGCTCGAGTCTTCGGCGGTGTTCTTGGAATTAGCACAGGAATCGTGCTCTTTTGGACTTGTCGGTGGGGAATACAGTATTTCTGGCCCATAGTCTTCTAACAATTGGAAGAGCGCAATATATCGCGCGTTTAACGGGAAATTCGTGATCTAGATAGTTAGATACCACATCCATGAATAAAGGTACTGGGCATCGCAATACCAGTTATTTGCCATCAATAATCTTAAGTTCTACAGTCTAATTCATCGCTCCATCCATAAATACAATTAGTCCCTCCAATGGATTCGACAAGAGCGGGAATAGCTCAGTGGTAGAGCACAACCTTGCCAAGGTTGGGGTCGCGGGTTCAACCCCCGTTTCCCGCTCCAAATTTTCCTGCGTTGTCGAACTCTGTTCTCACCTGCTCGCAACAACCCATTTTCTCCTTTTCGCGCGAATTGCGTGAATGCACGGCGTTAAGTCCTAATTTTTCTAACCGAAACCATGACAGAAGTATCCATTGAAGCTGTCAAGGAGTTCTTCATTGATCTTCAAGAACGTATTGTGGGAACGTTTGAGGAGCTTGATGGTAGCGCAACGTTTCTCAGAGAGTCGCACGAATCACCAAATGGCGGGTTTGCTCAACCCCGAGTCTTGACTGACGGCGCCGTATTTGAAAAAGCTGCAGTGCAATTTTCCTACAGTGTCGGCGATCGCCTTCCTCCTGCCGCAACTGAGCGACTTCCAAGTCTAACAAATAAGCCTTTTCAGGCGACCGCTATTTCGGTTATAGTCCATCCGCGCAACCCAAAAGTGCCTACGACACATTTGAATCTACGCATGTTTCTCGTTGATGCTCAGGAGGAGACTTGGTTTTTCGGCGGTGGTTTCGATCTCACACCTTACATCCCCTTCGAAGACGACATAAAGTTCTGGCATGAGCAAGCGCGAGAGGTTTGCCGCAATGACGATCACTATCTTGAACTAAAACAAAACTGCGATCAGTACTTTTATTTACCACACCGAGGTGAGACACGAGGTGTGGGCGGGATTTTTTTTGACGACTTCAATAATGGTGAATTTATCGATTGCTTCAAGTTCGTGCAAGCAATAGGCGAACGATTTCTAAATGCTTACAGTACCATTGTCAATCGCCGAGCCCATTTGGAATGGACGTCCGAGGAGGAAGAGTGGATGCTTCTTCGTCGGGGTCGCTACGCCGAATTCAATCTTGCAATCGACCGTGGAACAAAGTATGGGATGCAATCTGGACGACGAATTGAGTCCGTCCTAGCGTCCTTGCCTCCACGTGTCAATTGGCGGTATCGGCACGAGTTGTTAGTGAGTGAGAAACTAGCAAACCTAACAAGTAAGTTGCAGCCCGGTATAGACTGGTTGGGAATTGTGGATAACTCAGTGGATAAAAGTTGAACTGCCGTGGTAAAACTTTTAGTGGTGTACGAATGTTGCCATTTTCTTTCAAAAATTGCCTCAAATTACCTGTATTTTTCCACAATTAGTGTGAATCTATGACCGTTATGAACACTTCCCGCCACATTCAAGAGATCCGATACGTTGTGGATAAGTTCCAACAAACTCTGGATAATCCTTCAAGTTCGACATGAAAACTTCGTCGTCGAAAACGTGGTCGGGGACTAATAGAAACTAAGGTAACGGGACTACAAAATTTCTTCGAAAACATGGTTAAAATAGGTGTGTGCTTCTAGTTCTTTCGAACTGCAGTACACAGTTTCAAAAAGTCAGCAGAGGAACACACTGTGAGAAATCGCGCACGTGGTGCTTTAGAAGAAGACCAAAAAATAAATCTCACCCCCATGTTGGACGTAGTGTTCATCATGTTGATCTTTTTCATCGTTACTGCGACGTTTGTAAAAGAAATTGGAATTGATGTGACTCCACCGGAAGAAGACCAACCGGAAGTCATTGATCCCGATAAAAAGTCAATTGTGGTCAAGGTTTCTGCTCGCGATCAAATTCAGATCGGGGGAAGAAATATTGATGTCACTGCGGTCCGAGCAAATATTGAGCGACTTGCTGCAGAAAATCCTGAAGCTCCCGTGATCATCAATCCACATCCAGATTCGAGTGCTGACGTCTTTGTCGCGATTTGGGATGCCGCGAAACTTGCGGGCGTTCAAAACGTGCTAATGGCTGCCGACTGACATCTATTTACTGGGCTATCTTTCCCGAGACAACGCCCTTTGGCGCGTTAATTCATCGGTCCGACTACCGAGACCACTCCAACGATCGAACCGGTAAGGAACGCAACCAGCGTACCCGATACTAGCGTTCTGGGCGCGAGAGATAGCAAGTCTTTGCGTCGTTCCGGTACCAATGCACTCACTCCCCCAACAAGTATTCCTACCGAACCTAAGTTCGTAAAACCACACAACGCGTAGGTCATTATCAGATTTGATCGCGCGGACATTTCGTTCCCAACTTGCCCTAGTTGTTGATAAGCCACTAGTTCGTTGATCATCAGTTTCGTACCCATCAAGCTACTTCCGATCGAAGAATCAGTCCAGGATAGTCCCATACACCAGGTTAGAGGACGAAACACCCAGGACGCGATTCGCTCTAGCGTAATTGGACCGCCACCAATCACTACAAAAGACATCAAGTGATTGATTAGTGCTACAAGACTAATCAATACGATCAACATCGCAATGATGTTGATCACTATTTTTGTCCCATCCATCGCGCCGCGAGTTAGTGCATCGAACGAACTGTGATACTTAAACGCGTCCTCAACGTCAGTTTCACCGGTCACGTGATCGTCTGGAATCATTATTCTCGCAATCAAAATCCCACCCAATACATTGAGTAATGACGCTGTGATCACGTGCGCAATCGTGTCGGATAAGACGTCGCCAACAACGCTAACATACAAGACCATCATGGATCCTGCAACAGTGGACATGCCACACGTGATCACGACAAAAAACTCGGATCGAGTAATGGTCTTGAGATAACCACGAATGATCATTGGAGCTTCTACCATTCCCACGAACACACTCGCAGCAGCAGCGACAGCCACCGCACCCCCAATTCGTAGCGTTTTTTGTAGTGCCCAAGAGATTCCCTTAATGATCAACGGTAGAACGCGCCAATACCAAAACAACGCGACTAAGACCGAAAACACAATGATTTGTGGTAAGAGCTGTGTAGCAAAGATAAACGGAGGACTTTCGGTGGTGAGTTCAAACGGCAGTTCCCCACCCCCCAAATAGTCAAAGACGAACGCCGTGCCTTGTCGAGACGCATCCGTGATCGCGCCGACAACGACATTGAGCGAAGCTAGAGCTGACGATACAACCGGTAGCCGCAACAGCAACGCGGCCACCAAAAGTTGCACACCAAGTGTGATTCCGACCGGCAACCAGCGCACCTGTCCTTTTGTTTCACTGAGAAGCCAAGCGACTGTGACTACCAATGCAATACCTAGGAATGCGTGCATTCTCGTTAATCCTTAAGGTGGTGAGACTCTGGGAATCTACGGACGATCTTCTCAAGAAACAATGTTAAACAATCAAAACTATGTCTCGTCATCTGCCGAACTACCTAGAAAACTGATTGTAGAAATCGTAGCAAAGTGATGTTCCACGTGGAACATTTGTACATATTAATACCGTGCTCAACAAGAAATTCGAATTTCAAAAGATGTTTGCTGTCTCGCACCGTCTCTAAAACAAGTAAACGTTCTCGGTACGAAATTTCGCAACGATCTCGCATCGTCAGAACGATTACAATTTCTTTCCAAATTAATTATCTAAATCCTACACGAGTTATCGACCATGCCCAAACGAATTGCGATTGTAGAAGACGATCCAGATCAACGTGCGAATTACAAAGACGCTATTCGAAAGAAAGGCTATGAAGTTGTAGCATTTGCAGATCGTGTTTCTGCCTTAGCAGGGTTCCGGCAGTCGATGCCTGATTTAGCTATTCTCGACATCATATTGGGTGATGAAATGGATGCAGGATTTGAACTCTGTCGAGAATTACTCGCACGTTCACCTGATCTCCCGGTGATCTTTCTCACGGAACGAATTGATGAAATTGACAAAATTTCTGGGCTACGATTGGGCGCTTGGGACTATTTGCCGAAACCAATCTCTCTAGACTACCTCGCCGAGCGGATCGCCTCGCTATTGCGAATCGAACAGGTACGATCCAGTTCAGACGATACAAATCGTACGAGTATCGTTCGAGTTGGAGAACTTCAGCTGGATCAGGACGCTCTGCTCGTTTCTTGGAAAGAGAACCGCATTGATTTGTCACAAACAGAGTTCAAAATGCTTGCGCGACTCGTTCGGTCGCCCGGTCACGCGGTGAGTTACGAAGCACTCATGGAAACTACCAATCAGAGTTTTGTGTCAAACAATACGATTAACACACACGTCCGTAATCTTCGAAAGAAGTTTGAACACGTCGATGCTGAATTTGAGGCTATCAAGAGCGAGTACGGTTTTGGCTATCGCTGGATACTAAACACGTAAAGATCACCGATGAGAATTCGTTCGCGGATTCGAGGTCCTAAACTTCGCACTAAACTGTTGCTCCTAGCAGCAATACTCCTGTTTGCTCCATTTTTGTTCTATACCTTACTAGTAGAAGTTGAAACTCTGCTGGTTGACGCGCAAATGAACAATCAGATTAGTCTTGCGAATAGTGTTGCAATTCTCTTCAATAATCAGAAGTCTCTTTTCCAAGACCTACCCACCGAAATCGACGAATCCAAAGACTTAATTGCACAACCACTAAAAGGGAGCGTTTTGTTGGATGGAAAAGTACTAGACTGGAACACACCCGATAGTGTCATCTCTTGGAAATTTGGGACCGATGATGGTTCATTCAACCTGCGTTTGGGGGAGCAAATTAGTCATCTCTACGGTTATGTCGAGATTGAAGATGCCGAGTTCGTACCGCGCGATCCTACTACTTTTAGTCTTGATGCCTCAGATCATCTGCGTGTCAATTACTTGAACGAAGACGGAGAGTTGGCCGAAGTTGCGTTTACGTTCTCGAGAGCCGGAGTAGCCTCTGCATACACATACCTTGCTAATCAACAAGGCGACGACTTGGATCCGGATGAAAACGTTGGCGCGTTTCTAGCTGAAACTGCTACTGGAGTGAATATCGAATTTACTATACCACTAAATATCATCGTAGATCGCTCGGTATTTGCCGTAACGTACGTAGATGTAGATGTCAATCCCGTAGAGCGTAGTCAAACCACTACCACTCAACCGACCGCTGCCGGGCTAGACTATTTTGAATTGGTTGTGTATAGATCAGCTACAATTCTTGAAAAAATTGAGAGTTTGGGATTTGAAGACACACGGGTGATGATCTTTGATGAGATGGGCCGAAAACGTGGCGAGTCTGTGCTCGGAGTCAATCAGGAAGAGTTCTTGGGAAATTCTGATCAATCGAAAAACATTTTCGAACGAATTGGTGGTTTTTTTCGTCGCTTTTATCCGGGACAGGCATTCCGAGATCTATCACCAGATGATGCCGAGCAAAGGACCATCGAGGTAATAAACAGCGCTTTAAATAACGAGCCTACGAAACAAAAGATTGTGTCCGTATCGGGAGCGCCAGCTATTATTGCAGCCTACCCTATTCGTGCAGAAGGTGAAGTTATTGGCGTAGCAGTTGTCCAACAGAATGTGGAGGACATATTGAGACTCCTCGCCGGCACGCTTAGGACGATTGTTGTAGTCTCGCTCGTTATATTCGCAATTCTCACCATTGCGCTTTTGGGCTATGCGATCCGTCTTGCTTATCGCATTCAAAAACTTCGAAGCACTACAGCTCGCGCTATCGATGAATACGGACGAATAAAAGTCAGTTCACTTAGTGTCGAACGGAATACCGGTGATGAAATAGGTGAGCTAGCCCGTTCGATTGATGCGATGTTAGGAAGATTGACACAACATCAAACATTTCTCCAACGAATGCCGCGAACATTACGTCATGAGATCAATAATCCACTCAATACGCTGAGTACATCGTTGGAAAATCTTCGTAACACGAACGATCCGGAAGAACAGCGGCGGTACCTACAAAGTGCACAACGTGGTGTCGTTCGTATCGGTCGGATCGTACAAAACCTGAGTGATGCGGCAAGCTTGGAAGACTCACTCCAAGATGAAGAGTTTGAGAGTGTTGACATGCTGAAGCTCTTGAAAAACTATGTTTCCAATTTAGAAAACACACACAAAGACATTCAATTCGTACTCGTCTGTGACGAACAACCCGCGATTGCTAGAGTGTCTGACTTTCACGTTGAACAAATGCTCGACAAGATCATCGACAATGCAATCGATTTTCACCGCCACGATAGTCCGATCAGTGTCCTGTTACAAGTTGGAACTACGCACTTACGCATTACCGTGGCAAATCGTGGTCCAACCTTGATAGGCGATACTGCTGCTGTGTTTGACTCATTAGTCAGCATGCGAGACACGCAAAGTACGATGCACTTTGGTTTAGGGTTATATGTGGTGCGAGTGATTGTCGAATACCATGGAGGCAGAGTGCAAGCTGTAAATCTTGACGACGAATCGGGCGTAGCTATTACTGTTGATCTTCCGTTAGCAAAAGATGGTCCAGGGAGGACAACTGAGGATAACGAACTAAGTAGTGTTGAATCGGTCCCGCGTTAGTCGATACGGTTTCTAGGCTTATGCTAACAAACAGCTGGAGATTTATACCTAGTTTACTGCGAGTTTGGAGTCCTCGCTCAGAGTTCCTTCGACTCGCAATATTCCCTTTTTTACCATGAAACACACGGCTGCATAAACACTTCTTCGCGCAGCGGGATGTAGGATGGGATCCAAACTGTCGTACATTAAGGGTACTAGATCCGCAATCGTCTGCACGTTTTGCTGGACATACTTCTCAATCTGTTCCTCGCGGTGCAATCGATGCCGAATGAATGATTCTACATGAGGAATTGGTTCGGTAATTGGCGGACCATGAGTGGGCCAATACAAGTCGATTTCGTAATCCAACAGCAAACGCAAACTCGCCATGTAGAGTTCCATGTCTCCATCAGGTGGTGAGATAACACTTGTGGACCACCCCATGACATGATCACCAGAGAATAGTGCTCGTTCCTCATTCAACAAGTAACACACGTGATTTGAGGTGTGACCCGGGGTATGCAAGCATGTGAGACTCCAAGAGTCTCCCTCAATCCTGTCATGGTGTTTTAAAAAAACATCAGGAACGAACTCCGTATCGCATCCCTCCTCCACGACCCAATCGTCGCTTCTGTTCGCTCCGTGAGGGCCAAATCCGTAGGTCTTCGCATCACAGTGTTCTTTCAGCATCGCGCAACCGGGTGAATGATCGAGATGCGTGTGTGTTACAACGAGGTGTGTAATTTTCTCGTTCTGCGTTGCTCGCAAAATCGCGTCAACGTGATCAGGATCTGCCGGACCGGGATCAATCACTGCGACATTTCTTGATCCAACAAGATAGGTACCGGTACCAAAGTACGTGAATGGGCTTGGGTTATTTGCAATGATGCGGCGAATCTGTGGCGATACCTGTTGGGAAACACCGTAAGTAAACTGAAGATCCTGCACAAATGGAATATTGACCACCATGGATCGGCTCAATACCGTGGTTGCATCTGAAGATCAGTCAGTTTCAGTCCAACTTTGGTACTGTAATGACCAGACGTCATTCATTGGTTGAATGCTCAGCGCAACATCCATGTATTGAATTGCTCGATCGGTAAGACCGGCACCGTACGCTTCTAACGCAACAGCTGCACTGCGTTCGGCACACTGATCCAGCAGCACGGTGACGTCTGTATTTTTCGCATCAAGTGCTTGCGCCCTCCGAAGTACCGCAATTGCATTTTCGTTCGCTGGTTTAGAGATGTATCCCCGTTGAAAAAGAGATTGTGCTTCACGATACAGTGAAGCAGCTTCCGCGCGGTCATTTTGTAGCTTTTCCAAAGCGTCAGACATTGCGTCGAGTGTAACTTCAGAGACTCCGGCTTGTTCGGCCGCGAGTACTAAATTCTTCTCTGCGCCGAATTCACGCTCTTCTAGTAATTTCTGATGCTGCTCAATCAATCGTTCTTCTATCTCAACAAGTTTACTCTTAGCTTCATCGTTATCAGCATCCAAAACTAAGACTTGTCGATAAGTCGACATTGCATTGTCGGGACCAGGCGGAGTGATCAACAGACCATCATCAAAAAGTGTTTTCGCACGTTGAAGGTGGGTGTTAATGTCTGTCTCTAAATCTTTTGCGAGTTCTACCCTATCTCGTGCTTCGTCGAGCTCCTGAGCGTCTGGATCTGCATATTTTGCTTTTTCAAAAAAGTCTTGCGCGGCTTGTATGTCAGATGCGTTCGCTGCTTCTATAGCAGCAGTCGCGTACATAACCGCAATTTCGTGTAAATGTTGCCGTGCTTCTTCACTGTCTGGAAACAATCTCAACACTGTTTTGTAGGCAAGTACCGCCGCATGCAGCAAAGCAAGATCTTCCATTCCAGCCGCTACGAGAGGACGGGCATCAGCAAGTAATTGATCACGCCTTTGCCGATGCTCTAACTCTGTTACTAGATGAGCTAATTCAGGATCGTTGGGAACAACAGTGCGATACTCGTCCAAGCGATCCTGTGCAAACGCAAATTCATCGTTCCTGATCAATGATTCGATATCTTCCCTTCGTTTCGTCTTTGCGTCAGAGATTGCTTGATGAGCACCATTGTGATTGGGATTTAGTTCAAGTACCTTGTTGTATGCGGTAATGATCGTAATTAGACTCTGATTCCGTCCGAGCGACTCTGCTCGCCGCCACCGCTCGCTAAGTTCCGGGTGATCGCCTAAACCGACTTCGTAGAAAAGCATCTTCACCCCGTCAAAATTAATGTATGCGTACACAGACGCTAAGATCCCGAACACCGCAACGGTCATCACAGTACTATACAGCCAAAATCGGGAATTTTTCGTCGGACTATCGCCGGAGCTGGATACAGGTTGATCAAGTGGGAGTGCGACTTGCTGTATTTCAGAGACATCGATTAATCCCGATCGATATCTAATGTCGCCGACGAGTCTTGAGTCCGTTTTCTTATCAGCCACGAAATCAAAAACATTCTCATACAACAATTTACGCGCACTAGGTCTATACGCCAGCATATCTTCAATTGCTTGTTGTACAGACGGATGGGCGAGTGGCAATCTCGGCACAACGTCTTCCTCGACATGAAGTCGGACCGTACCGTTCTGGTCCACCCAAGGAAAACTCCCAGTAAGAGTCGAATAAAGCAAAATTCCCATCGAGTAAAAGTCACTTGCGTTGCTGTACAGTTGACTCGATCGAACCTCCGGCGCATCATATGCGTGGTCGGGGGTGCCAGAAGACTCAGAACTGTCCAACTTCCACAGTGGCAAGTCCAAACGTACTACCTGAGTCTCCGCTTCAAATAGCACGCTCTCAGGACTGATGGATCGGTGCACGATACCATGAGTGTGCAAATGTTGTAGTGCCGTTGCGATCGTGGTACTCATGGATACGATTTGATCGAACGACATACCTCGCTCCTTACGGGCATTAAGGTCTTCGGCTTCCATCCATTCGGTCACAACAACTATGTGATCATTGTCGATTCCGCACTCAAGCACCGAGACTACGTTCGGGTGTGGATTCTCACTCAGTAACCGAATGCTTTCAAGGTACTCTTCGACTGTGCTTTGAGTTAACGAAGCATTGATGTGAAAACGATTTACCGCTACTGATTGTTCTCTCTCCGTGTCTAGCGCAAGAGCACACTGCCAACCGTTGGTTTGCCGATATATTTCAAGCTCTTCGTACCTTTCAGAGTTCATCGAACTCGTCCGGTAATGTCATTTCTAGTACTACTCCTTTGACCAATCTTCCGAGTATGAAGGTGCCGAGAGTAACGTAGGCAGACCCGTCTACTGCAACCGCGCGGCCGGTTCCGTGTGCGAGACCATCTACGCAATCTTCGCCGACGAACATCCAAGGACTATCGTCAATGGTCAATGCACAATTTTCGATTTCCCGGATTTCTTCATCGACGATTAGTCTTCCCTCGTCCCACGACTGAAAGTGTTTTGTCTGATCATCAACTTCCAATATGCCATCCCCGTGTTTCAAGTTGGTGCGAAAGTACCCTCGATAAGTCTGTCCATTTGCGTTAATGTGCTCGCCAAATCCATGTCTTTGATTATTTAAAAAGTATCCAGAGTACTGAGAACCATCCTCATGCGTCAGTACTCCGGTGCCGTGTCGTTTTCCATCTTTCCAAAATCCCTGATAGAACTCCCCTTTTGTCTCCGACGTCCATTCACCCACTCCTGAAACTTTGTCTGCTACGAACGTTCCGACGTACACGTCACCGTTATCTAGAGTGAGCACGCCGTGTCCGTGTCGTTCACCTCGGTTAAATGTCCCCGTATATTTTGAGCCGTTGACATACTGCATGGTTCCCTCACCATGTACCTCGCCGTTCTTGAAATCTCCTTCATACGACGAACCGTTAGCCCAATCAAACCGTCCTACGCCATGAATCTCTCCGTCAACGGTATCTCCAACAAATCGGTTTCCCTCATCATCGACGATTTCGCGCTCCACTGTTCTTGCAAATATTGATACACCAAACAGTATCAAAGCGCTAACTAAAACTATGCTAGTAGCTCGTTTCCGGCGATCATCTTTCAACAATACTCTGTCCATAATCCCAATTCAGTAAACTTTCTCACTTTTGTGGCTCATTAAGGTCCGTCGTGGATCCACTCTTTGCAACCTCAATCTATCTACTCCTTGGTGCTACCACTGGTTTGCTAGCGGGCATGCTAGGAGTTGGTGGTGGAGTGATTATCGTACCTGGTCTCATCTTCATTTTTGAGTGGCTTGGTGTCTTTGATAATCCATTACTCCCAAGCAACAGCTTAGTACTCTTTGCGGTAGGTACTTCCATGGCTTCTATTATCTTCACAACTGGCACCTCTGCTATTGTCCACTATCGCCGTAGAACTATCGATTGGAGCTTAGTACAAGTTTGGGTGCCGTGCCTTGTGCTCGGTGCAATTGTTGCCAGTCTCATTGCGAAGTACATTCCAGTTCAGTACCTCAAATCAATTGTAGCCGCTGTAATTTTCACCCTTGCTGTTGTCATGCTTTTAAACAGATTGCCTAAAGTTAAGAGTTCGACTCCCAAAAAATGGATACCGTACGCCTTGACGTCAAGCGGTGGGCTAGTTTGCGGACTTGCTGGCTTAGGAGGCGGCCCGGTGATGGTACCTTCACTATTAACGTATAAAACTCCCGTGGCAAAAGCTACAGCAACAGCAAGCGTCGGTGCGTTTTGCCTGTCTTCTTTTGCGACAACAGGTTATATGATCACTGGTTTCGACTTGAATGTTGAAAAGACTCTTGGCTTTGTATATCTCCCAGCACTCGTCCCTATCGTGCTCATGAGTATTGTCTTCGCACCTTTAGGAGTGATGCTCGGTCAAAAACTGTCGAAACTGCTATTCTTGCGAATTTTTGGAGTGCTCATGATGATCGTATCGCTAAGGTTGTTTTACACAATCCTGATTGCGTAACCGAGTTCAAATTTGTCGAATTTGAATCGACTCGACGCCAGCGTGACTCAATACATCACTTACTAGTACAAAGCGCTCGTTCGATTGCACGTTCTCACGTTCTGCAAGGACCTGAAGTGCGGTCTGAATTGTCTTTTCAGGATTTGAACCAAAAGGAATGCTGTGGGTATAAACTCCCCGATTGATCATCAGTCGAGTTCGTGTCTTCATGGAGTTGCTAAACGCAAGAATAGGAACGTCGAGAGGTGCGCAATTCGTAACCAAATCAGCCATGTATCCTGATCGCGTAATTACCATGATGCCAGAGGCATTGATGCGTTCAGCAAGTTCCACGGCGGACCAGGCAACGTTCTGTTTGACATCGTTGGTTACAAGTGCTTGAGAGAAGTTTAGTCCAGGTGTTTGCTCACTCTCTTCAATGATGCGTCTGAGTTGTTGTACAGCCACTGCTGGTCTCTGGCCAACACTTGTCTCTGCTGACAGAATCACTGCGTCTACACCTTCATAAACAGCATTCGCAACGTCGATTGTTTCGGCACGAGTGGGAATTGGATTGTCAACCATCGACTCCAACAAGTGCGTCGCGAGAAAGCAGCGGCGACCTAGTTTCAACGTAGTCTGAACGAGATTTCGTTGTAACCGAGGAAGTGCCGAAATATCGGTCTCGATGCCAAGATCACCACGGGCAACCATGATAGAATCGGCTTCCGATGCAATTGACTCAACTTCCCGAACCCCTTCTTGATTTTCTATCTTCGCAATTACCTTCACCCACTGATGAGACGCCCCCAAAAGACTACGCATTGCTTGAATGTCGCTTGGCGAGCGAACGAATGATTGTGCGATAAAACTCACGTTGTGCTCTTTTGCAAACTTTACGTCTTCTTCATCTTTTGCAGAAATGGAAGGGAGGTCCACGAACACACCAGGGAGATTGACGTGTTTTCGACTGCCCAACTTGCCACCGTCTAACACTTGGCACAACAGTCCTTGTTCAGTCTTGTCCTTTACTTTGAAATTAATCAGACCGTTGTCGAACCGGATCGTATCGCCTACACGAACCGTACCTTCAAATCTTGGATATCCAACTTGGATCACTGGTAGATCCTCGCGTCCTGCTGGATTGTCGGATCCACTGACTACGACGCGCTGCCCCTGATGTAGATGCAATGGTTCGGATCGGATACCCGTACGTATTTCGGGTCCGTTCGTATCGAGCATTATGGGAATGGGATACTGTAGTTCGTGGTTTAATTTATTGACTATCTCTACAGTTCTCGCTGCGTCTTCTTGGCTCGCGTGGGACATATTGATTCGCACTGCGTCCATCCCTGCGTCTTGCATTGCGCGCATCGTATCCCAGTCGTTGGAGGCCGGTCCAACGGTGCAAACTATTTTTGTACGACGTCTCATCGTGGAGTAGTATAGCTGTCTTTGTGAATCATTGAGCTTCGGACGACGAAATTGACCGTACGAAACCTCGGTTTATTCGTCCTTAAACCAAATACGGAGCTCAGGCACACCGTTGTAGACGCTACGAAACACTCGAAATACTGAATTTCTGCGAGCGAATTTCTTGCTCAGTAATGATCGTGTGTGGCCTAGACTCTCAATCCTCTTTCGGTAGGTACTGTCTAAGTGTTTCGAGCTGAGCTTCGGTGAAGTTTTTTCGATAATGGGATTCTAATACGGTAGACGCGACTTGGGTACGTATATGTGCTGTAGGCAAACGCGCCATGGTGTCCATCAATTCATTGGGAGCCACGTCTGACCAAGCATAAGACAGACGAGGGAAGTACTGATTCTGTTCTGATTCGGGTAAATCAAGCCCAATACGTACTACTTCTTCGAATTTTCCAATTCTGATCAATTGCTCACCCACCGTCAAGGAAGCTTCAACTCGAGTTCTACCTGCCGGGACCTCTACAAGTAACTCAAGCGCGGTTTCGAAATCATCTTGTCGAACAAGCGCTCTAAAAACATTCACTTCCAGTCCTTGATCAGTACTCAATAAAGACTCGTTTCGAGCGATTTTGAACGCACGTTGAGGATCTTCCTGGGCTAACTCATCGATCAAAATGCTAACTAGCTCAAATCTCTGTTCATCAACAGTGTCCCCATCGACGACCCAGTCTATCGTTTGTTCCAAGTCTTGATCCATCCATATTCGCAGTACATACATCAGCGAGAAATAACGTGTCCGCCGACTAGGTACATCGAGCGCGAGCTCAGCTGCTTCTCGCGGTGCAGATCGAGCGATCGTAATTAGAGCATTATTCGTCGCGTTTGAGTGCAGCCCGGGCGGAAAATTCTCCATGTTTTCAAGCACAAAATGCGGATCATTCCGTGCCCAAGCAATGACTACTGTTCTTAAAAGCGTGTCACCCAATGTCGAGTCGTCGACTTCGCCGAGAGCTTTGTAGGCTGCTTCCGGATCGAGTGCCGCCCAGGATTTAATTACGTCACTTACAACCTGCGCGCGAAAACGCTCTTCAACAGGAATCTCTAATGCGCGTCTGAAAGCCAGCTCGGGAGTGTCTTCGACTGCTTGTTTAAGGACTAGGGTCAACATCGCAGCTTTGAACCTGTTTGATACCGAGGCGGATCGAATTTCATCTACAACACTCAGTCCCTTCCGTTCGTACCATTGAAGCACAACGTTTTTCGCGACCCATTCGTGGAAGAGATTACCCGATGTTATAAGAGGACTGATTTCCTCCCAGGCAGATTGTGGATCTTCTAAGTGTTCGACATTAAAACCCGCCAGAATGGCTTCTAGCGCAAGTTCTTCACTTCCTGTGCGTTCGGCAATCGCACGTAGTCTCAATAACGATCTAGCTGTCTGTGAGTCAAGAATACCAGCAAATGCTCGCTTACGATACTGTTCGTCCAACTGTTCGACTCGTGCAGAAGCTTCCGCGAGGTTGTTCGTCGCCCAAATGGAGAACACTGTCGATACGAACGACTTTTGAACGGGTGCTGAAGGTGGTGCAGCAATCTGCACTAAATAGCTATCCCAGGCACTGTAGGGAGTAAATACTAAATGATTTGGTAAATCGTGAGTCAAAGCGTAATCCAAAGCACGCTTTGGGTTGGTATTAGCTAACTTCTCTATCAGTGCTCTTAGAAGTTTGCGCCGAACATAAGGTGAATCGTTAAAGTTTGTGCTGACTGTAGAGTCTATAGCATCTCCGAGCACTGATCCCGGAATCTGCGCTACAAACGAATATACGGTTGCATCAAGTTCAACGGCGTTTTTGCTTTCCGACAAATTCTTCAACTCTTTCAATCTCTCGAAATAGTTACTGCCGTTTGCAGGTTGTACCTGTTGTTTCCCCAGTTCATGCTGGTTTCTCGGGGTCTCGAAAGAATACTCCGAATATGTAGATTGAGAGTCACTTTTTGACGGTGTAACGACGTGGAGGAACAGTGCCCCGCCTCCACCAAGAGCCACGCCGAGTGCACACAGGAAAAATAAATGAATGTGAATTCGTTTCATGTGAGCCTTTGGAGTCTAACAATTAATACCAATACGATATCCGTTGAGAATATTGAGTACTGACTTAGAGGTAATAGTTCATAGTTGAGCTCTAGTCTGGAAACCACTACTGTGTACTTTCCTTTTCCTGCTGTTCGAGCCATTCCTTGTTTTCTTCGGTCAAGTATTGCTCCAACGATTTAATTTCTTCGGTGTTGTAAGCACTGGTCTGAGAATTCAAACTGATCATTAGATATGCAACGTACGACCGAGTCTCGCCCGACGCTACGTGTTCAATGTTATTTTTTAATCCCTTAGCATCGGTGTCCACCCAATTCCATACCGTCATCGGACTAAAGTACTCTTTTTGTTCAGGTACCGCTAGCTCGTTTCCCATGAGGATTGCTCGATGGCTATTTCCTTCGTTAATCAAGCGCCGGACGACGGCATGATAAGCGATCCACTTAGCCTCCTCACGCACTTGCGATAACAGTTCAATCGCAAGCTCTACATTTTTTTTCGCGATTTGTTTCACGATTTCAGCTTCGTGTCCTCTCATGATTCCACCCCGGTCATAAAGCAATTGTTGCGAGGCTATTTGGAACGCTAAGTGTGGGTCAGTTTCGACGATTGAATCAGCAAGCGGGGCGAGCAATGAATTTCTCAACGGCTCGTCTCCAGGTAAATTCAGAACCCAATCTTTTACACCCTTGAGATCGCGCTGACCCCAACTTTGCACTAAAGCAGTTGCTACCGCCCGCTGTAATTCTTTGTCAGCGATCCTCAACACAATTTCTGCTGCGTCCTTGGGTGTCGTTCGGCTTAACGCTCTAACGGCAGCTTCGCCAACGATCGCTTGATGTCCAAGTGGCACATCAGCTAAGTTTTCAAGAGTACCGGCAGGGTCGATCTTAGCCTCTTCGAAATATGCTGCTTGTACCATCCGCTCTTTATATTCACTTGATGGAAGTGTCAGCCTTCTTTGCAAAACTGACTTGGGGTTTTGCTTAGCCCATTTATCGATTATCGAATTGAGGACATCAAACTTCCGAGGGAAGTTTTCGTCCAAATTTAGCACATACTCAAACGCTTCCGAAGATCGCTCTTCGACATCAGTGAAATTTTCAATCACTCCCTCCGCGATAAGATACGACACATACGGGTCTTTGACAGATGCAGTGATTTCATTGAGTACCTGTAGTCCGCGCTGATCGATCCACGCGGTTGCAACAGTAGTGAAAACATCCACGTATGGATAGTTATCTTGAGTCGTGTGTTCGACGATTTCATACCAATAGTCCCGTGGATCTTCATGCTCGCTAGCGAGAAACAAATGAAGTAAGTACGGAATCTCGTAAGATTCATTTCCGAACTCTCGTGCAATCTCTTTTTGTTGCTCGCGCGTGAGTCCAGTTTGGGATTGGAAGATGCTGTGCAACACCCAATCCCTATCGAGTTCATCCATAGTCTTGGCGCGTTCGATCGCGTCATTCAAGCTATTAGTAGCCCATTGGACTAAGACGACCGAGCCTAACGAAGAACGAACGGGTTCATTTCGGGCTAACGCGAACTCTAAAGCAGGATTAGGAGAATTCTGGGAAAGTTTTTGAACCAGTGCTTTCTGAAAATTAAAGCGGAACTGCGAAGAAACTTTCCAAGTTTCGTTAGTGGATTGTTTCAGCCAATCCAGAGTCCGATCATTGTCAAGAGCTACAACCCAAGAAGAGATAGCATGTTTCTGACTGAACAGGTCTTTCGGAATATCGAGTTCAATGATTTGATCTGGGACATCGCGAGTCTCGTGTGTTTCCGATATCGTCGTAGGTTTTGTGTCGACACTCCCTTCTTCAACTAGGGACTCTTCTGAGTTGTCTAATCGAGAATGTGGCGTGATTCCTTGGTCGCTTGACAGCATAAGAAGCACCCAAACAACTCCAAATCCAAACAACACACTAGAAGCCAAGGCTACTATACGTACGACGATGCGATTCATTGGTCGTTAAAGAATTTTTTACATGTGTTTTTATTGTACCGTAAATTCGCATACAGTCTAAACGGAAAACTATGCCATCCGAAGGGGAGTTGAACAGGAACCCTGTGTGTATTTCGCACGTGGAGTGCTAACGACTTCGTAATCGCTAGAGTAAGAGACACTAGCTAACGGACCGTGCGAAAATGCAGTCGTTAGTCTAGGCTGTAATCTTCAAACTTTAGTGATTAGCTGGGTATCGTCTCATCTTCCCAAAACCTATCAAGTTCTGCCGCAATCTGACTAGTTTTCACAATGCGTGGATCCCAATGGCGTGGAAAGTACTGTTGATATTCGGAACGCGAGAAACGAGGATCTATGAGGATGATTACTCCTCTATCTGTCGCGTGACGTACAACCCTTCCAGCTGCTTGCACAACTCGTGTCATAGCAGGTTGTCTATATGCAAGCTCAAATCCAAGTTCTGTTGAATCTCGAAGTTTGTCTAACTCTAGCGAAGAAGGTGGGATACTTGGACCGACAACGACAACGCCAGCAAGCGAGGTTGGTTCAAAGTCTACAGATTCCGTAAACACACCGCCCATTACAGCTAAGCCGACGCGTGCGTTTGGTTCGTTCATCCACTCAATGAAGTCCGAACGCGCCTCAATTGTCATGTGTGTATCTTGTTTGAGAACACAGCCTTTGGTGTCTTCGATTGCGCAAAAAACGCGATCCAAGTATTCGAAGGAAGGGAATGCAACAAGCCAGTTTCCGGTCACAGAACTTCTGATGTCTTCGAGCAGTTTGACAATTTCGTCAATGCTTCTTTCACGATCATTCCAATAAGTAGAGATATCTGGTACGAGCATCACCCCAAAGCGGCGCGGGTTAGGTTTAGTCTGTGACCGAACAAAAGGACCAGCAACACCGTGGCTTTCTTCAAATACCTTCGCGGGAGACAGGGTACCTGAAAATCGAACACTTCCAGAAAATTCTCGAAGAGTCTCTCTAATCCACGGACCCGGAGAAATGCAACGCAAGACTAAGGTTGAGTCTTCTTCGTGACGACGCATTAAGCAGATATAGGACTCTGAGTCGTAGCGACTTCTTGCGTCATGCATGCGCAATACTGTGGACCAGCAACGAAACACCGATTCATCGATCGACTCCATGTCGACATCTTCACAAGCTACGACAAAAGCTTCGATGAGTTGCCAGAATTTCTCGTCCAATACCGAGATTTCAAATTCTTCGTCGTTTGATATCGACTTTCTTTCAACATCTTCGAACCAACGTATTAGTTGCTGTGTGATCGCTCGAAGGTCTTGTAACGGACACTCTTTAAATACGGTTTTGAGTAGCTCAAGACTAAGTTCGGACGAGAGCATATCAGCGACCCGACTGCCTAGTCGATGTGCCTCGTCAACGAGTACAGTTACACGCTTGAACAACCGTGAGTGCAGCCGTTGGAGCGCGACAAACGGATCGAATACGTAGTTGTAGTCCCCCACCACGATATCACACCATTCAGCAGTGTCGAGCGAAAGTTCAAAAGGGCACACTTTGTGCGATCGTGCGACGAGTTCGACTAATTTCTGATCAATCGTAGGATGCATTAATAAATCCTGCCGAGCAGCTTGAACCCTGTCGTAGTGTCCTTGAGCAAACTCACAGTTTTCAGGAGCACAAGTCGCACCAGGAGTAAAACAAATTCGGTCTTTTGCAGTGATGACAATCGAGCGCAGATGTTCATTGCTGGTGCTCAGTGTCTTCATCGTATCGTGGACTACGCGCTGTCCGGTCGTGCGTGCAGTCGAATAGATGACGCGATCTATCAGATTCGATCCCATTGCTTTGACTGCCGGATATAGCGTTGCAATCGTCTTGCCCGTACCTGTGGGTGCTTCAAACATTAGATCTTCCCGATCCCGAAGGGACATATACACACGACGGGCTAAGTTTCTTTGTTCTTCCGAAACTGTTGTGAATGGAATTTCTTGCGTTGCTGCCAGCGTGTTGCGATGTTCAGTTCGTTGTATCACCGCGAACACAAACGAGGCATAGTGCGTGCAGGTATCCACAAAAAATTGATGCAACTCATCTCGGTCGATAGTCTCCGCAAAAGACTTGCTCGAAAGTGTGTCGGGATGGACATAGGTCACTCTAACTTCGCATTCTTGGAGTTCTGTTTCTTCGGTCAGAAGCATTGCTGCGTACAGACGTGCTTGCGCAACATGTTCGGTACCGCGACTTTGAAACAATTTGTCGACCGACTTACGCGTTGCTTTGACTTCTTCTATCACAGGATTTGGATGCAGAAGTACGCCATCGGCACGACCAGACACAGTAAATTGCAAGTCTTCGTAAACAAACTGTTGAGATAGTCGATGTTCTCGACTATAGTGCTGATACGTTCTTAATTGATGCTCTTGATATTGCTGCTGAGCTTTGACCCCTTCCTGCATCTGCGTTGAATCCTCGAAGCGATAGTTGATATCGCCTTTGCGATGTACAAATGTCGCGAGTTCTGAAACCCCTATCGACAATTTCACGCGATTTGTTTGAACTTCAATACACTGACCGGTAGCTCCATTGATGCCAGTGCTTGGAGCCAAATGTGTTGATTAGGTCGCACTTGATCCGACGGTCCTTTGACCTCGATAAATTCATAGGAGTCGTCAGGTTTAACGACAAAGAGATCAGGGAAACCGGATCGCATTTGCCTGAGATCGGGTTGCATCAGTTGCAGCAACTTTCGGATCGAATCCTCACCGATGCATCGAACGACCGTGTCTAACAATGATCTATCGAAAATCTTCCAATTCACCATAGGGTTGGAAATCCCAAGTTTTTGTTCAAATGTTTGCTCGATTCTTTGGACTAACGGCATCGCGTCTATCATTGGATCAACACACACTTCTCGGCGCGTTTCAATAAACGTTGGCGTATATAAGTCTCTCGGTCCGATTTGAAAAGGATTAACGAAAGCTTCAGGAACGGGAGCATAGATCCAGTCCCAATACACCAAACCAAATAGCGCTAATGGTAGTTGATTCTCTAGATGCCAAGCAGTCCAACCACGTGTTTCAAATTCTCGACACGCTGAAACTTCTATGTTGTCTGTTAGTGGATTAGTTAATACCTGTTCTTTTGTATTATAGTTAACGCTAATTTTTGATTTTCGGTTAAATTTTTCAGCGAATAGTCTTTCTTCAACTGTCCACGGATTCGCAAGAATCGTTGCTCGAACCTCTTCCACTTCGTTGAGTTTACCAAGCCTTTGGAAAATACGCATTCGTCGCTCGCGACAGGGGTGCAAGGTGGAATGGTCGTATGCGGTGAGAGCGAATGATAGTTCACCTCGCCTCTCTAGCTCTCGTCCAATCCTGTTGAGCAACTTTGATCGTTGACGCTCCAATGTTCGATTATTGTTTGGTGATTGCAGTACCAGAATAGACTGAGTCAATTGCTCACTTTCAATCGGCTCTTCCTCGGTCATGCGTTCCGAAAGTTCCCACAAGTTCAAATATCGGTCAATTTCCTCTCGGGTTCTGAATTGGCGGTTCTTTGAATCGAGCGTGTATTGTTCAAGACGCAAGATTCCAAGATCATGAACAACGAACGTGCTAAGATCTTGATAACGATCTCCGAAAAACAGCAGCGAGAAGGTTGCGATACGATCAGTCTGATCCAATTCAAACCAAGGCAACTTCGCTCGAATTCGTTCTACGATGACTTCTGCCGAGTACGCTTCTTGGATCTTGGAAGCCAGAACTGGTTTAGATCCTTTGAAGTCTTCAAGTTCAAAAATTTCTCGAAGCTGACTCAAGGTTAATTTCTGACATAGCAAGTCGGTTGGAACTTCCGAGTTTCTCTTGATGAGTTCGTTTCGTTCTAATTCCGTTAGTGCGTTCGCCACATGTTTTACTTCGCGATATTCGAATTGTGCGACAAGAAAAATTGGTCCGCGACGGCTCAGAATGCGCGCGTACAGCCTTTGTGCGTCCGGCGACGAGTTCAACACAGCGTTCGAGAATTTCAACTCTTCGGTATTGAGCAAATCTCTATAACGATCCTCGACAAAACTTAGCAACGTACGTACATTGTTCGCGTAGTAATCGTCAGAAGGGATACCGTCTGTGATCCGATGGACATGTTGAGAGGAAATATTCTCGTCCTGTTTCATTCCCGTCGAGTTCATCGCCAAAACAAATCAGCTGCCACTCTCATAATAGCATGTGTTTGTAGTGGTCGTCTTTACCATTTATTTTCATAAATACCAATACATTAGAACAGATATATCATTTTTAAAATGAATAATTGACAACGTCTACATCTCGATCAACGTTGGTAAGGTTGACCATGGTCGACGAGCGAACACGCTAATTTCTACGGCTATTCTCACATTACTCCTTCGTAAAATTTTGTGCCTTGGAGACCAGTCTTTGAACTACTACGAAACAGCCATCGCCGAAATCACCGCGCCTGGTGAACCCTATGAAATAACGACCATAACAGTTCGTGGAACTGATTTTATTGGCTTTAAGCATGCTCCTCAGAATCTTTTAGAAATCTACCGATACGGACTGGAACACGCAAAGGACGACTTCTATGTCTTTCAAGAGGAACGTTTCACCTACGCTGAAGCTTGGCGAATCGCAGCGAAAGTTGCAAACACACTGTTAAATTCTGACTTTCAGTTAGGAGACCGCGTGGGGATTTCACTTCGAAACTATCCCGAGTGGATATGGGCGTTTATGGGAATCACCGCAGTTGGTGGTATTGCTACAGCTCTCAATGCATGGTGGACCACTACCGAAATGCGCCATGCGATCAAAGACGCGGGTTTGTCAATCCTCATTGTTGATCGTGAGCGGTATAGCAGAATAAAAGACTTCATTAACGATTTAGGACTAACCGTTATTACCGTACGAGCGGGCGATCAATCCGACGCTATTGAGTGGTCTGATTGGATAGCTGATGCATCCGATGAAATGCCCAACTTACATGTACCTTCCGCGCTCCCAGCTACACTACTCTACACTTCGGGTTCTACAGCTACTCCAAAAGGGGTTCTATCAAGCCACCAGGCGTTAACACACGCGTTGTTAGGTTGGGAAGCAGGAGCTATTATCAACTGGCGCGCCGCGCAGATTAGGAGAGAGCACCAAGACGAAGGCGATAACGTAAGCGGTCCAGATCCACGAGAGCGGTTTTTCGGGTCAAAGTCATCAAACGAGATGGCGATCAAACCAGCCAGTATTCTTACAGTACCGTTGTTTCACGTTACCGGGCTAGCGGTGCAGATGCTTACTTCTTTTCGAGGCGGACGAAAGCTCGTCGGCATGTACAAGTGGGATGTAAATGAAGCACTTCGGATCATTCAAGAAGAAAAAATCACTGCGTTTAACGGCGTACCGACCATGTCGTGGGAGCTTACACAATCACCGAACCTAGACAAATATGACCTGAGCACCTTACAAACCGCCGGTGGAGGCGGAGCTCCGATGGCACCGGAACACTCAAGACAAATTAATCAAAAACTTGCACCCGGTGGTCAGTCCACTGGTTGGGGAATGACAGAAACACAAGGATTTGCAACCAATATCACGGGGAATGCCTTTCGACTTCGACCAACTAGTTGTGGACAGGCGATACCCCCTATTACAAAAATTAAGACGATTGACGACGACGGCAACGACCAACTGCGTGGAGAGACAGGAGAGTTGTGTATTTGGGGAATAATGAACTGTTTAGAGTATTGGAACGACCCTGATGCTACGGCTTCATCCATGTCCAACGGATGGGTCAAATCCGGTGATGTGGGCTATCTCGACGAAGAAGGATTCGTTTATATCACCGACCGCAAAAAAGACATCGTGCTGCGTGGCGGTGAAAATATCAGCTGTCAAGAGGTGGAAGCGGTTTTGTATGAACACCCAGAAATCATCGAGTGTGCCGTTTTTGGAATACCGAACACCAGACTCGGCGAAGCCCTCGCGTGCGTTGTTTGTGTAGATCAAGAAACAACTCTGTCGGTTCAAGATATCCAATCATGGGCACAAGAATCCTTAGCGAGATTTAAAGTACCTGAACACATATGGATACGTAACGAACGACTACCACGAACGGCATCCGAAAAGATTTTCAAACGAGCCATACGTAAGAGTATTCTCGACGAATCAGTCTAGTCGCACCGCTTCAAGTGTGAGCAGTGCGGTTCGTTTTAGCTTTGGTTTTCAGGTATGTACTTCGTCGAGCCTTCTTCGACAAAGCATTCCTGCTACACCGTAATCTGAATTTAGCCTAGGACTGTCTAAGACTAGCCACCATCACAAGAACGGTTCCAATCAGTGCTATCACAAAGATCCATGTGATTAGTGTACAGTAGATTGCACCTCCTATGGCGGCTACACTTGCGATGGCCGGAGGTAAGAACGGCCACTTTGGAACGTTTACAAATACTGACACCACAATGACGAGCGACAGTATACATCCAACAGAGCCTCGTGACATTGCTTTGCCAAAATCCACATCTTCAGACAAGAATTTAACTGCATCCGTTGGAGTCTTGATGTCTTCTTGGTCGCTCTCCGTAGCGTTGTCATCGGCCGTAACCTGTTTCATCTCTCCCGCAGAATTCTCAGGATTTTCTTGATCAGACTTGGACGCGAACGCAAGCACGACAGTAAAAGTCGACAAAACTAAGCATGCGAGAGCAAAGATAGTCGCGACAATTTTTCCAGCTTTTCTCATATTCGACTGGGTTCCTACATTGAAGCGCGAGTCTAAATTCCGAGGGAACGGTTGATTTTAATCTGAATCTTCCTTATCGCTCTTTTTCACTTCTGTCTTCACCTCTACGTCGCCCCCAAGAGCTTCAATGTCTTTCAGAAGCGTCCCTAGACTTTCTTCCAACGACTTCTGCAGACTCTTCTGCATTTCTTCTGGGTCAAAATTCTCTGATGAGGTAATCGTACGCTGAGTCGAGGGGAAAAACACTGTTCCTCCTTGCTCAATTGCTCGTTGTAAAACACTTCCTTCGTCTAGATCACCCATCTCCATACGTACTACGGAGGGTTCTCCTTCTACCATAACACTGCTCAACTGGTCCACCTGTTCTGTGTCCAGAATAGAACCTCCGTTAAGGAAATTGTGAGCGAGCAGAGTGCCTGCAGCTTGTTGTTTGAGTTCTGGTGTTGTAAGAATACTATCGATTGACGCAAGCAAGTTATCTGGGTCTTCTTGAGCCCATAACGACAATACGGTATTTAAATATCTCTTTCTCTCATCGCCGGGTAACTGCTCTCCGAGCAACAATGCTCGGTCATACTCTGCGTTCAGGACCAGTTCTCTACCAACGGAATTGAATGCGTCAATGCGTGTATCCCCAGGACGTACTTGTGACAACATCCCAATTGCCTTGTCTAGGTCATATTTGGCCACCTGTTCGATGACGATTTCCTCCAATCCACTTTCGAAACCAAAGGCAGACTCATACAGTGGTTGGTTCAGTGCTGTTTGCATCGCTAGTTCCGGATCTGTATCGGCGAGTTCCCTAATTACGATGGATAGTATGTCGCGTTTAGTTCGCTCGTCGGAAAACTGAGAAGAGGTTGCCCAATTCAAAGCACCATAGATGTCACTCTTAGCCCAATTCTCGGCTATAGTTTTCGCGAGTTCACGTTTTTTGTTCGAATCGCCCATGTTCTCTAAGAATCGAACAGCATCGGCTGGCGAAGACCGAGCAATCGCCAACATCGCTAACTCTTCCGCTCTTGCACGAAATCTCTCCGGTAAGAGATCCAGGCTGTCGAAAATATCTTGGGGGTTGTTCTCAGCCCACGCGCCGATTAAAGTATCTAGTAGATTTGCTCGTAACCCGCTTTTGTCAAGGTTTGAAATAGCATCGAAAGCAACCAACGGATCCGATCCTGCCCAAATTTTTACTATCTCAGGAAGTACGAGATCTTGCACGTCACGCGACAGGGACATGGCTGCATGAAAAATGCTTTGAGGATCGTCAAGAGCAGCACTTTGTGCTACAGATTTCATGATGGTATCGTGTACGCTACTGTCCACGGCAGAATCGTGTATTTGAGCTAATGCTCTGATTCCCTCTCGCCGCACCAACACTTCAGCTATTTCGAGTAATGCGGAGAGTTGTGCGATGTCATCAATGTCGTCGTTTATCAACGAGTTCCAAGTTTCATCTGGATTGTCAACATATGCAGGCGTGACCACGTTTTGTTGTGGTTTCGTAGTGTGTCTTTCGGTAATTTCTCCTGTTGAACGCTCACTCTTTTGAACATTGCTGTTCTCCGCTTCTGGAAATCTTGATTGATTTCCGGCGTCTGTGGTTTGATCGCCGTTATTCATTACCGAAATCGTCACAAAAGCCGATATCGATGCACCGACAACTAAACTAAGCGCGACCAGTCCCCATACACGAAAGCGGCTCAAAGATGATTCGCTCATTCCTGTCTCCTTGTGAAAATCCTGTCGGAAAAAGGAGTAGATGCACTCTAAGCCCAAAAAGTTTCAACATTTGTATAACTTGGCTCACAAACGTTGTTCGCAGTCAGTGGTCCGCTAATTGATTCTTGCGTTTTCGAACTCATGGCCTCCTAACGAAGACCGACAGTCATGTGATCCGGCTTGAGAAAATACTCGAGTTTTGCTGCCCACTAGTCGACGAGGCAATCTTACGAGCAACCGGTCAGGCTAACGGTTCAGTTAAAATTTCTCACTAGATCAAAACGGGGCAACACGACTCTACCTTGGTAGAAGAAATAAGGTTAGCCAATGATTTTCTACGGATCCTACATAGCCGAGACCACTCGAGACTAGACGAGAAGAACGTTTCGGAGTCGTTGTAATTGCACTAAATTTTGCCCCAGTTTTCTTCATGGACACGCACACATCCTTAAATCCAAGAAACTCGTCCGTAGCCGGATTGGTCGCTTTATACACGGATTCTTTAGCACAAAATAACATTGTCTGCCAGTCCTGATCACCTCCCTCCGATACAACCTTGAGTTCTTCGTCTAGCAAAATACGTTCTCGCACCTTATCGGAAACACCACGCGTCGGAAGAATATCGATGCCCACCCCACGAAAGTCTTGCTTGAGTCCTACTAATGCTACGGCAAGAATATTGGAATGAGCTATGCTTCCGACTATGGACTGAGGCCATGTTGGACGACGTTCGTCAACGACATAGGGAGCCGTATTCACGCTTAGGAAACTGAGTCCCAACTCTGCAGCGCGTCGACCGGAAGAATACTGATTTCTTCGAACTTCGTTCACTCTGTTCACATAAGCTTTTTCCGCTTCGGAAAGTGAGCTCGAATAGTCCCTTACTCGGATAACGGAGAGACAAAGTCGCTCTGTTCGAGGAATCTCAATCGTTCCTATCGCGACTTGATCCGGAGAAATTAGGTGCACTTTTTAGTAGCTATTTAGCGCGACACATGCGACGGAATGATGTGGTGCCCAGGGAGGGAGTCGAACCCTCACGCCCGAAGGCACAGGAACCTAAATCCTGCTTGTCTGCCAGTTCCAACACCTGGGCGGTTACTCTCATTTCATCAGAAATCACAAGAAGTTTTGATACTCTACGTGTCTTCATTGAATCGTTTAGAGTATGCTTGGTACAAGCAGTGTAACGGCGATATTCTAACTTTTTGAGTAAAACATGACTCGATCAATCAACTGAGTTCATTTCTTAAAATAGATTGACCTAGTTTGAACGTCCAACGCCCGGGTGGCGAAATAGGTAGACGCAAGGGACTTATCCAAAATTTTGAGCATTTAGGTGGCGACACCTACTATGAATGGAGTCAAATTCGGGGAACCTTCAGTCCGTGAGACTGTGGCAATCCCGAGCTAAGCAATAGCAAGCTTTTGCTATTGAAAGTGTAGAGACTTGACGGCTCCCCCTTCTTTCAAAATCAAATTGGAAGGTGAAGAGAAAGTCCAGACCACGAAAGATCAAAGTGATCCGCGACGAAAGTCGTAGTGGTACGAAAATCCCTCGGAGGTAACTCCGTGCCGGTTCGATTCCGGCCCCGGGCACCACTAGTGCAAACAACTAGAGAGTAGCCACCTACGAGCAAACGCACGACGCTCCCATCATGTACTGACGCCACTTCGTACGTACTTGCTTCAATGTTGTTATAAAATAGGAACAGTATTTGTAACAATTAAAATCGAACCCAAATATGGTAGGTCGCCGACTCCAAGTCATCACTTGGTTTTGCGTCGGATTGCTAGGTCCGTTGGTGTTGTTTGGAATCGGCTTGTTTGCCTATGAATCTCTTGTGGCGAACAATCAGCGCGGTGCTCCAACCTCTTCAAACGATGTTGCACCGGTGGAACTTCAATCACGAACTACAATTCGTTCAAACCAAGGTACGTCGCCCCCCAGCAACGACGTCAAGAACCTGCTGATTGCGCCGGACGATTATGCCAGGTCGGTAGCGTTTCGAGCCATACTGTCTACCGCTGATCAACAACAGTTGATCACATTGTTTGAGGAGTCAAAGGGGATTCGGAACTTCGACCAAAGATTAACGACTCAAATCGAAATATTCCGTCGTTTTGCCGTATTAGCACCTGAGGCGGCGATGGAACATACGTCTGAGCTCGCATCGAATCGTCGCACCCCAATCATCGAAGCCATCTTTCTTGAATGGGCGAATTCAGACATCGATGCAGCTCTTACGCACCTGAGAACTCTTAATAGCGCAGATCAACGTACCGGTTTGGAGGCGATATTACGAATGCGAGATGATTGGCCCGCTGATCGTGTTTTAGAACTCGCGCTCGAATTCGGACATGAAGCCTTGGGTGCTGACATTCTGGAAGAGCGGCAAATCATGCGTGCATATGATGATCCCCGAGCTGCATGGACTGCTATCCTGGAAGACACCCGCGTGGAGACCTTACAAATTGATTCTCTCGCGACGATCCTCGAACTATGGGTGCAACGTGAAGGTGTCGATGTTGTATTTGAAGCAATGGAATCGATACCTCAGATAAGTTATCCAAATAAGATTCTTAGCCCGATTCTTATCCCTATCACGCGGAAGGACCCACAGCATGCTTTTGCGTTACTTGACGAGTTTAGCGGAGAAGTTCGTCGAACTGCTGCTTTCATCGTTGTTCACGAGTGGGCGGACAGTGATCCCATGGCAGCCCTGGAAGCCGTAACAGAGTTTGTCATTCATCCCACGTATGTGAAAGATAATTTATTGGAAAACATTGGCCGAAGAATGGTTCGACAATCTCCTCATGAGGCGATTGAGCACCTACCGCAGTATTTGTCGCGAGAATCAGGAAAAAGAAGTGTTCTGGGTTATGCCATACAAATGATTGTGTGGGAGTCTCCGCAAGAAGCAACGAAGCTCTTGAACGAAATTGCAAACGGTGTCGAAGACCTAGGAGGGATTCTCGCTAGGGAATGGGCACGTACTGATGCTTCAGCAGCACTGAACTGGATTGGCACACAAGAAGAGACTCTACAGCCATTGTTATTGCGTGAAGTAATACCGGCACTTGTTGAAGTAGATCCTGATCTTGCACTGAGTACTGCATTGAGTCAAGAAATATCGGACGGTCAGATGGGACTGGAGTTCGATGTCATTCGGACTCTGGCACAGAACGACGTACAGCGCGCAACTGCAATGCTACCTCAAGTTCGCGAGGGCGAAACAAAGTCGAGAGCTTGTGCTGAAGTAGGTCGTGCTATGGTGAACCAAAAAGAGTACACTGCCGCAATCAACCTAGGCTCAGAGTTACCAGAGTCAATACAGGAAGAATATTTTTGGACCATCATAACCGAACTTTACAACCAAGACCAAGTAGCTTTGTATGAAGTCCTTGAACTACTTCCAGAGCGCAAATACCAAGAATACGCGGCACGCTATTTTCGTACCCGTTCAAAATTGGACAGGTTCGGTAGGTCTCATTGGTACCTAAACGCCGAGCAACTGGAAAATGTTCAATCTTACCGATAACTACGATGCACGTACTCTCAGTTAACGCTCCCACCGAAACACGGTTTACGAGTCACTGCGTGCTCATCCTCAAAAGAAGTGTTGGATCGGTCTATGTCTGCTCTAGACGTTAAAAACTCTTCATTACACTCTAAACTCGTTCCTCTTCTAGTGGGCACAGTTCTATCCATCGTGCTGTGCGTTAGCGTGATAGTGTTCTTCCGTCCGTTTGCGGGAGAGACTACCCAATCTACCCTCGGTAAATACGATCGTGAATCAAACACTTCCCGATTAGTCCCATCTCCTGATCGTACTGCAAGTAACGACAACAATGCCGGACTGAAACAATCTATTGATCTAGCATCAATTTTCGAGCAACCAACAAGCTACCTGGAAGGTTCAGTTGCACTTGACAAAGTGTTGAAAAACGTAAACTTTCCAACGTTAGTCGATTTACTCGAACAGTCACGCGATCTTGAAAACTTTGAAAAGCAACGGTCAACACAGGTTCAGATTTTTCGAAAATTTGCCACTCTTGATCCGAACCAAGCTCTCACTCACGCCGAGTCGTTTCCAAAAGGTGCGTATGAACATTTCGCGTCGTTAATTTATCGTGATTGGTCGTTGTTGGACCTAGATTCAGCGCTCACGTATGCTGAACAACACGTTCCCACCCTCAGTGGAGACGGAAAAACAGCGATTTTTGAACAAATTGTTCGAGCCAACTGGGATCTCCCACACTCGGTGAGATTGCAGATAGCAGAGCGGTTAAAAATCAATTCCTCGACCGCTAAAACTCTGTTGGTTTCCATCGAGAGAGACAAGCCTCTTGATGACCCAACAGCAGCGTGGGAAGAAGTGCTGAGCCACGAAAATTTAGCGGAAGAAGAGAGTGACCAATTGATCCAAATAGGTGTAGCAATCATTGAGAAGGAAGGATACGATACGTTTGCGGAACTAGCCAATACTATCCAAGATCGTCAAGTCAGAACTGCGGTAATCCGCGATACATTATTCAGTCGAGTAGAGACCGAAGACTTCGGTACCGTCTTTGAACAAGCGGTACAGTTGTTTCGGGAAACAGCTCGACCGGTGGTCTTCGAATTGGCGAGCCGATGGTCAAACAAGGACCCACATTCTGCACTGAAGACTGTGTCTGAAGTCTCGTTCTATCCTCTAGGGGAACGCTTGGTAGAAACCGTGATTTCAAATTGGATCAGCAATAGTCCTAGGGATGTGCTGAGCCAGTTGGATTCCCTTCCAACCGAATATAGAGAGGAAGCCCTTGTCGCGGGAATTTGGTCGCTGACGTCGCAGTATCCCAGCGAAACCCCCGAGTATCTGCAGGAGATTTCCGATCCAAAAACCCAATGGAATGTCATGTTTATCATGCTTCAAAACTGGGCAATGAGAAACATCGAAGAAGCATTCTCTTGGTTTTTAGACAACCCGGATTTAGAAATTCCTTCGGGACGTTCTCGCGCTGAGCTTCTCCGCTACCTCTTAAATTACGTTACCCCCGAGACGGGGCCATCATTGTTTAAACTTGCTCTAACGTATCCTGCTAACGAGTCCAGCACAGGTTGGGAAGGAAGTATTGTCGGTGCGATTGCTCGCGAGGATATCGCAAAAGCCAAAGAGTTGCTACCACAAGTAAGGGAGGGATCGACCCGAATCACCGCATATGCGGGGATCGGACAGGCATTGTTCGATCAAAGTAAGAACATGGATTCTGTTATCGAGTTTACTGAAGAGATACCGGAAGACGAACATGTTGAGTTCTACGGTGAATTCGTAATGAAATTACGTCCAGAGGTGGTTTACGAACAACTTGACAAATTTCCAACACCAGAAGCTCAAGCACGAGCAGCGCTCAGACTCCTGCAGCGAATAGCAGAGCTTTATAACCCTTTCACGGACGAACAGGTCGAGCACATTGAATCGTTTCTGACGGACATAGAACGAGACATACTTGGGCTCTAATTCTTTAGCCCGCAAACGGTGAGCGAGCCGTACATGCTCGAAGATTCCACGATACCGTCCACTTAGCCATATCTAGCAACTCATTGAGTTGGTTTGAATAGCACTAAGGTTTCCATCTAACTCAGTCGTTGTTCGACTAGACTAGTTTTCCGACGCGACGTAAATTTCAGATGCATGAGCCTGAGACACTAATCCACTCTCTAAATCTCGTCGAGTCATCGACTCTTCTCGTGAGGTAGGAACGCCCCACCCGCCTCCTCCAGGAGTCTCAAACACTAGTGTAGCTCCTGCTGGAATCCACTCTTTACCTTTTCCGTTGTACTCTTCTCCGTCTTTTAGATACACCCTGCCCACAGCACCGTCCAAACCACCGCTTCGACCTCGCGCCGGATGCTGGACCCTTTCAAACATCTTCGAGAGCACAAACGGTGCCTTATGAGTATGGGCGATTTCAATAATTTGACCTAAGCCGCCTCGAAATTTTCCAGCTCCACCAGAGTCTCTCAAGTACTCTCGACGCAAGAATACGAGCGGTGAAGTAATCTCGTTGACTTCTGTAGACGTTGTTCTAACTCCCGAAGGAAAGGCAGTAGTCGACAATCCATCTTTGTGAACACGCGCGCCAGTTCCACCGTTAAAAATTGGATTTATTACGAATTCTGGCGCGTTAAAGTTCATGCTTGCAGTCGAATCACTCATCAGCACCGGATTCCATATACATGATGCTCCCTCGCAAGGAACTTCGTCGGGTAAGACTTGACTGAGACATCCAATGACAACATCCGGGAGCATTTGTCCGAGCGCATGCCGAGCGGAAACAGCACAGGGGGGTTCTGCATTGAGAATGCAGCCTGCCGGCGCGACTACTTCTATCGGAGCTAACGATCCTGCATTGTTTGGAATGTCATTTCCGACCAAACATCGCACTCCGAATGACGCGTACGCTTCGCAGTACGGGAATGGAACGTTTATCCCATACCTTGACACACCGGAAGTTCCAGTAAAGTCGATTGAAATTCGATCATCAGCAATTGTGAGCGCGCAAACCACATGAATTGGTTGGTCGTATCCATCAACTGTCATGTCATAACGATACGTTCCGTCTTTTAAATTCTGAATCTCGTGGTGCATTGCGACTTTGGAGGTGTTAAGAATCATCTCACTAATGTCTGACAGATCGTTTAACTGAAACTCAATCATAGTGTCAATGAGTTTTTCCGCGCCTACGTCGTTACATGCGGTCAGTGAGTACAAGTCTCCCTCAGCGACGACTGGATCGCGCACATTAGCACGAATCAATCGCAACAGTTCCGACTGTACTCTACCTTGCTTGAATAAATAGGTAATTGGAATCTGAATGCCTTCCTCATAGACTTCATTGGCATCAGGTCCGAAACCACGACCGCCAACATCGGCAATATGACTGGTTGATGCAAATAACGCTACAACCTTGCCGTTCAAAAACGTCGGCGTTACCAACGTGAAGTCATTGAGATGACCAGTAGCGAGCCACGGGTCGTTGGTGAGGAGAACATCACCTTCCTTCATCTCCGAAATCGGAACTTCGGCGAGAAAATTCGGTACTGATCTCGCCATGGCATTCACATGGCCTGGAGTACCCGTGATGGCTTGCGCGAGCATCTCACCATTGGTGTTGAACACCCCAGCAGACAGATCACCAGCTTCGCGAACTACGGGTGAAAATGCGGTTCGCATTAGAGTTTGCGCCTGGTCTTCCACAATCGCTAGTAAGCGATCCCAGACCAATTGTCTTTCAATGTTTCCTACTAAGCTCACGTGGGTTCCTTTTCCAGCGATAAATGGTTAGATGGTCTCAATTTGCGTACGCGGTATCCTTGTGGGACCACTGTAGTGGTGTGCTTTTCAGTGATCAAAGCCGGTCCCTCAACAAAGGTATCGGGACTCAAGGAGTCGCGTTCAACTACTAATGCTTGATGCGTACCGTGAATATCGACTAGATTTTGTTTCTTGTGAGATTCAAAGGTGGAAAGTGTGCCGGTTCCATCGTCCTTTACACTGTCTAGTTCTTCTGCTGTCGTCGACACGTTTAATGTCCAACTCATAACCTCAATCTCTGCGTCCGGTATTCCCCTACCGTATAACGTGGTATAGGTATCTTCAAAATTCTGATGCAGCAACTCCTTGGTGATTGAGTCAGGATGAAACGAAACCGTTACTTCATGACCCTGCCCGACGTATCGCATGAAAGCAGTGGCCGTTTCTGAAACTTCCTCGGAACCATGAAGAGCAGACGATACAACCGAGTTCGCTTCTTCGCGCATGCCCTGGATGATTTCACCCACAAGATTTTCGTCGAATTTAGACAGTAACATATGCCGGCTACGAACGACTTCGTAGGAAATAGGGGCAAAAATAAATCCAATAGCCGAACCAACTCCTGCTCCCTCCGGAATGATCACTTGAGCTAAGTTCATTTTTTCCAGCATTCGCGCGGCATGCAGAGGCGCAGCACCGCCAAAGGCTATTAGAGTTCTTTTGTGGACAGACTTGCCCCATTCGGTAGCATGACTCTGTGCCGCGGCGGTCATGTTTTCATCGACGATCTCAGAAATTCCCAACGCAGTATCTTCAAGTGAAAGATCTAGTGGATCCCCCACCCTTGTACCTATGGCTTGCGCTGCTGCGGGAGCATCTAGGTGAAGTTGACCACCAGCAAAGTTACTAGGGTCGAGTCTTCCCAAAACACAATCCGCATCAGTCACTGTGGGTTCCGCACCTCCCGATCCATAGCAAGCGGGACCCGGAGCAGAACCGGCACTTTCAGGACCGATCTGTATTCGCCCCAATTTGTCAACATGTGCGATGGATCCGCCGCCGGCACCAATTTCTACCATCTCAATCACGGGGACTCGTACTGGTAGACCACTACCCTTCTTAAACCGATAGGTTCGATCAACCTCGAATGCTCGAGAGAGTATCGTGTTGCCCTGATCGAGAAGACAGAGTTTCGCAGTAGTGCCACCCATATCAAAAGACAACACTTGATCCAGTTCTAGTTCCCGTGAGATTACAGCCGCTAGAATCGCACCTCCAGCTGGTCCGGACTCAACCAAACGGATGGGGTATCTTGCAGCCGTCTCAAGACTCGTAAGGCCACCACCTGAGGTCATCATCAAATAAGGACACAGAAAGTTAAGTGCGTTCAATTTTTCCTGCAGGGTCAAGAGATATTTGCTCATCAAAGGCAGCACATAAGCGTTCGCACAAGTAGTCGAAAGACGTTCGTATTCTCTAATCTCCGGGCACACGTCGCTAGACAAACTCAGAGGAATTGATTTCATGCGTTTGTGCACTAGTTCTGCAACTCTCGCTTCGTGATCACCGTTGCGATAAGCGTGTAAGAAACCAATGGCGACACTCTCAATTCCTTCATCGAGTAGGAGATCGATGGCATCTTGCACGGAGGCTTCATCAAGTGGTACCAGCACGTCCCCATTCGCAGTTATTCGCTCCGTAATTGGAACGCGCAACTTGCGTGGAACTAGTGGAGTCGGCCGTTCGATATTCACATCGTATTGTTCGAAACGATTCTCAAATGCCATTTCGAGAATGTCTCGATGCCCGGCTGTGGTCAGCAACGCGGTCTTTGCTCCACGTCGTTCGATTATTGCATTGGTAGCCAGCGTGGTGCCATGCAATACGAGAGAAATTTGTTCAGGACTTGATCCACTCTCACTAAACACCTGCTGAATTCCAGCAATTACGGCTTCGCTTGGATCATCTCGCGATGTGAGTACTTTTGTCGCATGCATCTGCTTATTCAGTTGTAACACAACGTCAGTAAAAGTACCACCGATGTCTACTGCTAACGTGTTTTTTGCGGTCACGAAATCTCAATTGCTCCTTGGCGTGAATAGGCTTCTCTGTACTTGAGAGGCTGCGATCACTTATAGTCTATAACAAGTACTAGGACTTTCCAATATAATCGTTGCTCAGCCAGCAACGGTCACCTGTTGGTACCTTCTGATTGTCTTTGTGAAACTGCAAGAAATCTAGCAAATAGAACCAACAAAGCGACCAACCTGAGGTCTCCAACTAAACAGTGTGCACATTTGTTTTAAGTTATGCCTAACGATATAAAGCTCATTTCTGGCACCTCTCACGAACAATTTTCACGTGATATAGGCGAACATCTTAGTCTTCCACTCACTCAAACAGAGATCATTCGTTTTGGGAACGATAACATCATGTTTCAGTGCAAAGAAAATGTTCGAGAGTCTGACGTCTTTGTGGTCCAGACTTCGCGCTCGCCGTTATCGGACTATATTGTAGAACTACTGATTATTATCGACGCCCTGAAACAGGCGTCAGCTCGGCGGATCACTGCCGTACTCCCCTACTTTTTCTACGCGCGTTCGGACAAAAAAGACCGCCCTAGAATTTCGATTACGGCTCGTTTAATGGCTGATTTGTTGGAAACCGCCGGGGCAGATCGAGTGTTAACGATGAACCTCCATTCACCTCAAGTTGGTGGATTCTTTCGAATTCCGGTAGATCAGTTGAATGCAACCCCGCTTGTGTGTGATCACTTACGGTCTACAACTAGTCTCTCAAATTCGGTGCTGGTCGCAAGTGATGTAAGCGAGGCAAAGGATTTACGTGAATACGCAAATCGGCTTGATCTACCTATTGCCATCGTCGACAAGCGCCGCGTAAGTGATGATGAACGGCCACAAGCGGTAGGACTAATAGGCGATGTGGACGGAAAGAATGCATTGCTTGTTGATGATGAGATCGCTAGCGGCGGTACGATGCTGGAAGCAGCGAGGTATCTACAACTTCATGGAGTTCAACGAATAGAAGCCGCAGCAGTTCATCCAGTGCTCTCAGGACGTGCCCACGAAAGAATTACCGACTCACCCATTGAACGGCTAGTCGTGACGGACTCAATACCGATGGACACTGCGGAACCAAGTGACAAAATCGAGACAATTACTGTCGCCCCACTATTTGCAGAAGCGATTAAAGCGATCCATTCGGGCTATAGCGTGTCGACTTTGTTCAAGTAAGCCGTACTATCAGACCAGTAACTTTAATATGTAGTCAAAGTATGGAGGCTGGGGTCGGAATCGAACCGGCGTAGACGGAGTTGCAGTCCGCAGCATAACCACTCTGCCACCCAGCCTATAGGATCGAAAAGAGATTGTACACGCTGACGCAGTACTTGGATGCGTCACTTTTCGATGAAGTCAGACCGTAATACTGGCCACGCAGATCGTAAGTGCACGAACATCGACCACAGCGTCAATGCTGTGGCGATATAAATGAAAATGTAACCTAAGATCGTCCAAAGGTTAAATACTGGTGCATTTGATAACAGTATCACGATGGCTACCATCTGAACAACTGTCTTAGCCTTTGAAATTTCGGTTACCGCGACCTGAGATCGCACTTGGCGCTCTGCCATCCACTCGCGTAACGACGATACGAGTAGTTCACGACAGACGATTACTAATCCCGGTAGAGTTAACCACAACTCGCCATGCATACCGACTAGTAGCACTAACGCAGAAATGACAGTTAATTTATCCGCGGTTGGATCTAGAAATGTGCCAAAACTTGACGTCTTACCAGTCCGGCGAGCAATATATCCGTCTAGTAGGTCGGTTATCGATGCAATCGCAAACAACAATCCTGCGATCCATTGATGAGTATCGGAAAAGATGTAGATCAACACGAAAACTGGAATTAACAAAATTCTCAATAGTGATAGCGTGTTGGGCGAAAAAATAGCCTTTAGGCTACGTAGCATGGAAAACCTCGTAAACTTCATTTGCTAACTTGCGACTGATACCGGGTACCTTTGTGATCTCTCCCAAACTAGCGGTCCGAATTGCCGCAGTAGATCCAAAATGAGTCAATAGTTGGCGTTTGCGTTTCGGTCCGATCCCGGAAATTTCATCTAGTTCCGAATGCTTTCGCGTCCGTCGTCGCGCGGCGCGGTGCCCAGTAATGGCGAAGCGATGTGCTTCGTCTCGGATGTGTTGCAACAGATGCATCGCACCACTCGTCGGGTCCAATGATACGACTCCTTCACCGGCGCGCCACACGACGTCCAACTCTGGTTTCCGTCCCGCTCCTTTGGCAATGCCAAGAAGTACGATTTCTCGATCGATATACGAAAGCAACAACTCGGATACTTTATTGATTTGACCCCGACCACCGTCGATAATCAGAATGTCGGGTACTTTTCCATCTTCTTTAAGGATTCGTTTGAAGCGTCGTTCTACTGCTTGATACAACGCTGCGTAATCGTCTCCCGGCTCAACATCGTCTATCCGGTACCTTCGATAGTCTGAAGTCACCGGTCCATTTACATCAAAGACTACGCAAGATGCCATGGTAGCTTCACCTTGAGTGTGGCTAACGTCAAAACACTCTAATCGTTGTGGCAATTGATCTAACTCTAAGAGTTGTTGCAAATCAAACAGTCGCTCTGATTCATTCTTACGTGCGCGAACATATGCTGCAAGCGAGAGGCTTGTATTCTCTTCGACCATTTCTTGCCACTTAGCGCGCGTTGCACGAACTTGAGAAGTTACCTCAACGATGTGCCCAGCTTTATTTGACAGTGCATCGGCAAGCACGTCGCGGTCTTCAAGTTTTTGCATCGTCAATACGGTCCGAGGAATGTGCCGTTCTACCGTGCCGAAGTAGTACTGCGACACGAACGAACTTAACACACTAGCTGCGTGTGCCTGTAGTTCATTTTTTGGATACCAATTTCGATGTCCCATCAAGATTCCATTTCGTATGAACATACCTTGAATACAAACGTGATTTTCTGCTGTAGCAATCGCAAACGCATCGACATCACCAGTGGATTTATGCACGTGCTGTTCTTCTTGTACTTGGCGCAAATCTTGGATTTGGTCTCGCAAGCGCGCGGCTTCCTCATACTGCTTTGAATCCGCCAATTCTCGCATACTAGCTTTGAGTTCATCCAAAAGCGACTGACTTTTTCCTTCTAAGAATAGCGTGGCTAAGCGTAATTCCTGATTATATCGTGCGCTATCGATCAAGCCTACGCAGGGACCACTGCATCTCTTAATTTGATACTGCAAGCACGGTCTCGTTCTGTTTTTAAACATTGAGTCTTCGCATGGTCGCAACTGAAATACTCGCTGCAATATCGATAACGAATTTCTCACTGCGACTGTACTTGGATAAGGTCCAAAGAATCTACCCCGATCGTGCGTACGACCACGGTGCCGTTTAATTTGAGGAAATTCGTGCTCGGTGATGTGAATGTACGGATAACTCTTATCGTCTCGCAACAGCACGTTAAAGGGTGGTTTTTCACGCTTAATGAAAGACTGTTCAAGCAATAGAGCTTCTGTTTCACTTTCGGTGACCGTAAACTGAATATCACGCGTTCGCTCCACTAGGCGCATAGTCTTGGTAGCTAATCCAGTTGGTCGAAAATAACTTAACACCCTAGACTTAATGTTGTTTGCTTTACCAACGTACAGAACTGTGCTCTGCTCATCTAAAAATCTATACACTCCACATCTTGCAGGTAAGGAACCAAGCATAGATGTAGGGTTTGGAACCTCTACCGTTGCTGATTCAACCATGGATGACACTGGTACCCTCAGGAAAAGGCTTGAAAGCCAGTCTGGGCTCGACCTAGGATAAGCGCATGTATATCGTGACTACCTTCGTAAGTGTTCACGGTTTCCAGATTCACTAAGTGGCGCATCACGTGATATTCGTCAGATATCCCATTTGCACCGTGCAAATCTCGTGCCATTCTCGCGATATCAAGTGCCTTTTGACTGTTATTACGCTTCAGTAGAGATATATTCTCTAATGCTAATCGCTCTTCATCTAACATCCGACCCAGTCGCAAACACCCTTGCAGACCGAGAGTGATTTCCGTTTGCATATCCACTAACTTTTTCTGTACGAGTTGTCGCGCGGCGAGCGGCTGACCAAATTGAGCTCGGTCGATCGTGTATTGTCGAGCAGCGTGCCAACAGTATTCCGCGGCGCCCATAGTACCCCAAGTTATACCATATCGAGCTTGATTCAAACACCCAAAAGGACCGCTGAGCCCTTTAGCGTTTGGCAAAATGTGGCTCGATGGAACAAAGACTTCCTTCAATACCAATTCTCCCGTCGCAGACGTACGCAAGCTCAATTTCCCCTTTATGGAAGGAGTCGATAGTCCCTTACTATCTCTTTCGACGATAAAGCCTCGAATAACGTCATCAAGTGTTGCCCACACGATGGCAATGTCTGCAATTGGAGCATTTGTTATCCACGTTTTCGTCCCGTTCAATACGTACCCGTCCTGTACCGATATCGCTTTACTCTCCATGCTTCCCGGGTCAGATCCGGCATTTGGTTCAGTCAATCCAAAACAACCGATGAGTTCGCCACTGGCTAACTTCGGAAGATAGTTCGCACGATGATCTTCTGTCCCGTAGCTAAAGATTGGAAACATTACAAGTGACGATTGGACACTGAGCGCAGAACGATAACCGGAATCAATTCTCTCAATTTCTCTTGCGATTAGGCCATAACTCACATAGTTGGCGTGGGCACAACCATACTCTTGGGGTAGAGTTGCTCCCAACAGGCTATGTTTTCCCATCTCTAGCAAAATTTCTTTATCGAAGATTTCATTTCTATTAGCTTCGACCACTCGAGGCATCAAGAAAGATGAGGCAAAGTCAGCGGCACTCTGTTGAACCATTCTCTCTTCCTCAGAGAGTTGTTCGTTCAAGCGGAAGGGATCCTGCCAATCAAATGGGTAAGTAGGCAAAGAGAGTTCTCAGTTAGGTTAGTTCAAAATCTCGTCTGCAAACGTCGCAAGCCGTTCGCATAAATCAGTGAATACTCATCAGTCGAGCGTATGTTGCCGCTGCTTCAGACACACGAGTAAAGTAGTCTTTGTCATCTTGCTGGGCAATAATACTTCGAGAGCAGTTAATGATAACACCCAAGCCGTCGCGTCGTCGCGCTCGTCGCAATACTTCGTCTAGATCTCCTCCTTGCGCGCCGATACCTGGTACCAACAGTGTTGTCGATGGCGCGATCTTTCTCACTTGCGATAGAGCTTCAAGTTGGGTTGCTCCAACAACTAACATGAGATTAGGATTCCTTTCTTGTTCGACACGCTCTGCTACTCTCAGATATACCGGTTGTCCGTTTCCAACTTCTTGAATCCAAGCTGAACCTTCGTTGCTGGTACGACAGAGCAAAATCACACCCTTATCGCGATACCGAAGAAAAGGTTCAACCGCATCCCATCCTAGATACGGACTGACCGTAACCGCGTCGGCTTGGTATCTAATAAATGCTTCTTCTGCATATTGAACTGCAGTATTCCCAATATCTCCACGTTTGGCGTCCAATATCACCGGGAGGTTTGGGTATGAGTCTTTTACAAATCTAATAATCTGTGATAGGTCTTCTTCTAATCCTTGAGAAGCGTAAAAGGCATGATTAAGCTTGTATACACTAGCGTATTGATTGGTCTCTTGTACGATTCGTTTCGCAAACTCAACAAGACTTGATGACGATGACGTGAAGGATGACATCACGCGCCAATCGATATCTAGTCCTATACACAAGCAGGTATTAGCGCGATGAAGACTGGTCTCTAAGGTGTCTATGAACATGAGCGACCGATTATCTCTCGTTTTACTTCGTCTTGAGTGCCGCAAGCTTTGACTCAAGTAGACGTTCGATTGAATCAACTACCGCTAGCGTCGTAGGGTCTACTTCAAAGTTCAACAATGTACTCGTCTGTACGTTTTGAAGGGTCGTCAGACGTAGAGTTTCTGGTATTAAATTTACAACTCCTACACCGGTCTCGTGATTAAAAGAAGCTATTGTGAGACTGACTCCGTCTAGCGCGATATATCCTTTCGTATGAAAATAGTTCCGCCACTCCTCTGGAACAATAAAAGAAATACTACGTTCCATAGCAGACTGACGCGCTTGAACGACTTCTGCAACATCAGCAATGTGTCCAGAAAGCAGATGACCGCCAATTTCATCACCTAGTTTTGCAGATCGTTCTACATTCACGTAGTCATTTGGAGATAAGAATCGAAGATTTGTTTGATTTAGAGTCGCTTGGATGACTTCAAAGCTAACGAGAGCATCTTCCACGGCTACCGCGGTCAGGCATACTCCGTTTACAGCGACCGAAGCGCCAATCTCGAGATTCTTCGTCAAGTCGCGCAATTCCAGAACGAGTCTTTGTATACCGTTTGTAGTTGTACACGACCGAACTTTAAAAGCTCCTGCGACAATCCCACTGAACATTCTCAGCTACCGCACAGTTCGTGAGTAACCAATAGTAAGCAAGATCTATTCAGTGAGTGCTCGAACAAACCCACTGTCCTCGATAACACAGTGTTGAGGGACTTTAAACTCGAAACCGATGTGTCTGCTTTGATATGCAGAGCAAAGCTGTCTTCGTACTTAAGCCACCTTCCATCGAACTGTCACTATTCGGAACGACAAGTGTGCTTGATGCTCATCAAGCCGGATTTCTCAACGAGGTTGTTAGTCGAACTCGAATCTACTTCTAAGTCCAATTCTCTGGAAGACGATTCAACACGGCAAGCATACATAGTTAAACGTATGCGTGCTGAACAGATAGTTGCGTTTGGCGCTAGCTCTGCCTCTTTTCTTCGAGGTATAGTCGCCACTGCTCTTCAACGTACTCCTTCCATTTAATACGTTCGCGCTCACTATCAATGAGATCAACGTACTGTCCTGCAGATTTTCTCAAACGTTCGAGTCCTTCATCCTCGGTGTCACTACTAATTTCCGTCTGCAATTCTTCCATCGTTTCTTCGCTTCCATCCAGATCGTTATTGAAGAATTGACACACTCCTTTGAGAAATTTAACCTCTTCCGGCTTTCTAAGCTCTCCCTCCGTCGCGTTCAACGCACGGTTTGCGTACGTGATGCACTTGGAGAAATTTTCCGTCATTTGATAAAGACTCGCGAGAGAATGCAACACGGTGGCATCATCTTTATAGGTGACCGCCTCTTCATATGCAGTGGCAGCTTTGCTCATATCCGTGCTCGCGTACAACATCTGCGCATACTTGTTTAAATTTTCAAAATTTCTTTCAATGATTTCTAAATCAAAGCCTTCTTCGTAGACTCGAGCCGCGCGACTATAGGCTTCTTCACTTTGCATACCAGCGATCACTCGTTTATACTCGCCCTCTTCAGACAATATTCCCATGTGGTAAGCGCTCTCCAAAGTGTAAGCCCAACTTGGATCTTCTTGTGAGGCCTCATCTGTCGCAACCAGCATTTGCTGTACAAAAATGTTGCTCAAAGCTCTCCAATATTCGACTTTATCTCTGTAGTTGTACACCAAGAATTTGGCTAAGTCCAACGATAGATCTAAATACTTATCTCGTTCAACGGGGTTGTTCTCGTTTTCCTCAAACAACTCCGTATAAGCTTGTAATAACTGTACCCACCAAGGTTCGGGTACGTCGGTCTCTTCCTCTCCCGCTCTTTCTATCGCTCGCTTAATCCAATCCACGGTATTGACATAGTCTTCCATGTAAGTATAGATTCCACCGATATACGCGTAATGTTTCGAGCCTTCTTCCCAATCGTTCTTTAAATCCAACCATTGCTGAATGTAATCGAGTGCAGTTTCGTAGTCCTCATATTGGCTGGCGTAAAGTGTTGCAACTAGCCAAAGCGCTTCTTCTTCCACGAAGTACTTAACGAATTCTCGATACTCCAGAAGTTTCTTCATGTGTTCGAGCATTAAGTCGTAGTCGCTCAGAATTTGTCCTAAGTTCGCATACCTGCGGTGAAAAAACGCGAGTTCGCGCTCATTCCATCGCCTAGATCGCTCCAAACTTCGATCCAATAGTTCTCGTGCTTTCTCGAAATCCTCTTCCTCTTCTATAGCTGCGGTAATTTTTTCATTCTGATTGAAGAACTCAATTGTGATAGGTAGCAGTTTTCGTTCTGGTCGTGGGTCCTCAGGTTCCTCATCTAAAGGACTCTGAGCACTCACCACACCCACGACTTGTGATATGGTCGAATTCGGTTCAACCGTTAACTCCACGGCGAATTCGGCAATAAAAAACACGCCGCAAATCACAAAGCAAGATACAAATGATCGTTTCATACCGTTCCCATTTTTCAATATAGATTAGATTTCTGTCGCAACATGATACACAGTTAATGCTAGACGCTAAGATGATTTTGCGGTGTAGTCGATTAACTCCGTCTAAAGTGCGTCAGACTCCTCGTCCAAGACATCGTTGGTTGCCGAAGAAATTTTTGCATTGATGTTTTCCAACATTTTCTTGTAGTCTTCGTTTTCGACGAATTTCTGCACTAATTGCTCGGACAAATCTAAAGCTTTTTGTAAGTATTTATCTCGTTCCGTGGGGTTGTCTTCGTTCTCGTCAGCTATTAGTGTGAACGCAGACAACAGCTGTACCGACCAAGTCTCAGGTATTTCCTCGCTCTCTTCATTTGCCTTCGCTATTGCCCGAGACATCCATTCTTCGGTTTTGTAATAATCTTCCATATTAGTGTAAATTCCGCCGATATAAGCGTAGTGTCTTGAACCTTCGTCCCAATCGTTCTTCAAATCCAACCATTGCTGAACGTAATCAATCGCAGTGTCGTAGTCTTCACTTTGGGTCGCGTAAAGCGATGCGATCACCCAGAGTGCTCGTTCTTCCACGAAATATTGAATAAATTCTCGGTACTCCAGAATTTTCTTCAGGTGTTCGAGCGTTAAGTCATAATC
>VYFT01000072.1 GCA_009842245.1 Gammaproteobacteria bacterium
ACCTTTGTGTACTTGGATGTTGCGGAGGGTTCGCCGCTGCCGGTCCATTCGCACCCGCACGAGCAGGTAATAAATATGTTTGAGGGCCAGTTCGAGATCCGGATCACTGGTGGTGAGACGCGGGTGCTGGGTCCGGGGGATGTGTATGTGATACCGGGCGGGGCTGAGCATTCGGGGCAGGCGATTACGCGGTGCCGGATTCTGGATGTATTTCAGCCGGTGCGGGAGGAGTATGTCTGGGAGGATTGAGGATTACTTACAGAACCAGATAAGATATGGTACCCTGTGCCTGCCGTGACGGAATCGCGGTCGGACAAAAGGAGCGCAAATCGCTAAGCGGGGAGAACTCTTTGTCCAATCGAGGCCCCGGAAGAAGTGGAGGATTGCAAATGAAGAATAATGGTTTTCGTTACTATGTTTTCGATTTGCCATCCATTCTCAGCGGCGTGTCGCGTATTCTTGATCTAAGTGGCACCTTGGAGGACTATGACCCGATATTTCGCAGGGGTCCTGAGGAGGATTTGGCTGCCCTGAGAAGTGACTGGATTGTCATCGGACAAGACTTTCGAGACGCGATTGCGACATATGCGGACAGTGAAATCTCCGACCGTCTGACACATGAGTGACGTTGGTGAGCACAAGCCCTTAGATCCCCCGGTCGTCCAGGAGACAGGCAGTACATCAGTTGAAGTCCTCAGAGAAGTAAGCGTCCGGTCTACTTCGTGGAGCGGGCCACTCCCCTCACCTGCAGATCTCCAACTCTCTTAAGCATTCGTGACCGGTGCGGCGGACCGGATCCTGACTCTGACTGAGAAGCAGTCGGAGCACCGGATGGATCTGGAGCGTTCGGTTGTAAGTGGAAACCTCAAACAAAGTAAGTTGGGGCGTTGGGTGGGATTCTGTCAGATGGGGAGAATGGTTATCAGCGTTCGGTCGGCGACGAGAACCAGAAATATCAGGGCCAAATACAGCATGGAGTATTTGTAGAGGTCGAGGGCGTCTGTGCGGCCTACTTCCTGCCCCTCTCCGACCTGGCGATAGAGCTTGACCACTTTTCGAAATAACAGAAGATTCAGCAGAACCGCAACTCCAGAGTAGAGCCAGCCAGCCTCGTCTATAGCGAACGGCGCCAGCGAGACGAGTATCGTCAGGGCGGCATAGACCAGCATCTGCTGCAAGGTGCGTCTGCTTCCCAGGACGGCGGGCGCCATGGGGATGCCTACGGCTTCGTACTGTTCTTTGACCAGAAAGGCGAGCGCCCAGAAGTGTACGGGTGTCCACAGGAAGATCAAGGCAAAGAGCAGACCGGCCATCCAGTCCAGTCCATTAGTGACGGCAGCCCAACCCAACAGGGGCATTACGGATCCTGCGGCGCCGCCGATGACGATGTTTTGCCAGGTGGTGCGTTTGAGCCAGGCGGTGTAGACGATCACGTAGTAGAGCAGGCCGAACCAGGCCAACAGGGCGGTCAGCAGATTGGCTGTCAGCCAAAGGATCAGGAACGAGCCAACGCTCAGCAGGAGCCCGAATATGACGGCGTTGCGCACGCTGATGACGCCGGTCACGAGCGGTCGTTTGGAGGTACGGCGCATCTGGCCGTCTATGTCCCGGTCCAGCACCATATTGAAGACGCCGGCGCCGCCGGTGGCCATGTATCCGCCGACGAGGACGCCAAGGAGGGGCAGCCAGGGGGGCAGGCCGCGGGCGGCGATGAACATGGGGCAGACCGCCGTGAAGAGCAGGAGGGAGATGACTTTGGGTTTGGTCAGGGTCAGGTAGTCGCGCCAGGTGGCGGCGGGCAGACGGGTGGCGGTGTTGATCACAGTGGCTGGACCTCTTTGGTTTGCCAGGGCATGGATGGTGCGAAGCTGCCGGTGCGGGGCGCGCTGAGTGTCAGCCAGCCGACGACGGACCAGAGGGCGAAGACGGCTACGGCGAGAGCAAGATGGAGGATCTGGAGCGGAATTGGGCCGAGCATAGCCAGATTTACTGTCCCCACGAGCAGTTGTACAACAAAGACCAGGAGTAGCTTTTTGCGGAATCGCCCCACCTGCGGCGCGCGTTTGAACCATCCGGTCAGGGCGTAGCTTACCCAAAGGTAGACGCCGACGCCAATTCCCAGGAACGGATGCAGAATCCGCAGGCGAATGAGCGGATGGGAAGCGGCGCTGAAATCCTCTCTCAGGCCCTCTTGCAGGGATTCGGGCGGGAACATCGTGTTGCCCATGGCCGAGATGCCGCCTGAAAACATAAGAAGCATCATCCCCAGCATGCCGACGCCAAACAGAATCTTGAGCCCGGTCTGACCTGTCCAGGCGGGCGGCCAGGTGTGCCCGGGATAGGCATATACGGTGGTGAGCGCCAGGGCTCCGACGAGAAACAGGGAGTTGAGCAGGTGAAATGCGACCAGGAGGCCGCGGGCCACGGATACGTTGTCGCCGGTGAGTCCTGTGAGGACGGTAACGGCGCCGATGAGGGCTTCAATCAGCAGGAATGCGGCGGAGGCGATGGCGAAGGGCAGAAAGCCGGGCAGGTCATGGCGCAGGCGCACGGCTTTGACCAGCAGCCATACTCCCACGATGAGGGCCACACCGGATAGGGCCCGGTGCGAGAACTCCATCCAGGTGGCCAGTCCGTGGTCCAGGGGGAGGATTTCGCCCTGGCAGCGGGGCCAGTCGCGACCGCAGCCGGCGCCGGAGCCCGTGGCTCGGACGAGCGCGCCCTGGAGGATGACGATTACATTTACGGATAGAGTTGTCCAGGCGAGGTGGGGGGCTTTCATTGGGGTGGAATCAGCTCGGATTGCACAAGTATTGTCCGCGTAAAGCGCAAATTGCTTCCATGATGCCATAGGATTGGAGTTGGGTGCTAAAATTGGTGCGGGGTAGTGGGGAGTGGAGCGGTGGGCGCACGGGCAGGCGATGGCGCGGTGAGGGAGGTTTTTGTGTAGGGGACTCACTCAAGAACTTAGACCGCCTCCTGTCCCCGTCACCGGCTACATGAGTTGCAGATCATCCAGGAACTCGGAGGCCGGGTCGACGCCGGAAACGAGGAGGTGGTCGCGGGCGCGGGTGCAGGCTACATAGAGGAGATGGCGCTCGGTGTTGTAGACGTCTTCGAGGTCGGCGTCGTCGGTGACCGTCTCGATCCGTTCCTGGAGCGGCACAACTTCGTCGTCGCAGGCGATGACAGCGACGGCGCGGAACTCGAGCCCTTTGGCCAGGTGCATGGTACTGATTGAAATGTGTCCCGCGGTCGTCTGCATGTCGCTGTCGAGAACGGTGCATGGGAGTCCGGCTTTTTCGGCAGCAGCCGTCGCCCGATGGACCTGGTCGGATGAACGGACAAAGAGGCTGACCTCTTCGGGGGCAAGATCTTCGTCTGCCAGTTTCGACAGCCAGGCGGCGACGGTCTGCAACTCATCGTCTACCGAGCCGGCGACGACGATGGCTGGTTCGGCCCCGTTGAACACGGAAATCGTGCCGGCCCGCACTTCGGTGTTGCCGTCGACATCGGCGATTTCGGGCCCCAGCAGGAGGTCGGAGCGGCGCCTGATCTGGTGTGAGGTGCGGTAGTTGACCTTGAGGTTGCGCGCGCGGCCGCGTATCTGGATGCCGAGCGCCTGCCAGGAGAAAGGCTGCTGGAAGATGCGCTGGCCGAGGTCGCCGGTGAAGAAGAGACCGTTCGGTTTGTCGGTGCCGAGGGCGCGCAGAAAGCGCAGTTGCGAGACGCCGACGTCCTGGCATTCGTCCACGATTACGTGATCGAAGGGCGACCTTTGCGTTTCGTCAAAACGGCGTGCCAGCTGGCCGTACATCTGAGAATGGGTGATCAAGCCGCCTGCCTTCAGGCTCGCCCGCAGGTTCTCAAATATGGACCAGAGGGCCTTGCGCTGCGTTTCGGGCAGGTTGCGGCGGCGGCCGAGACGGGGTACGTCGCGGTATGCCTCCCACGTGTCCAACTGCCAGGCGTCAACGACCCGTTCCCACTC
>VYFT01000008.1 GCA_009842245.1 Gammaproteobacteria bacterium
GCTTTGACTTTTTTGTCTGGTGCAATGATGAACACGGATCGCACAGTGGCATTCTCAGCGGCCGTGCGTCCATCACTCGAATTGCCAGCACCAGCGGGAAGCATGTCGTAAATTTTCGCTATTGAAAGATGGGGATCCCCGATTAAGGGGTAGGTGACCTTATTGCCTTGGCTCGATTCGATATCCGGTAACCAATCTAGATGACTAGCTACATCGTCCACCGAAAGCCCGATAATCTTGCAGTTGCGTGAGCTAAATTCTTCCGATAATCCTGCTAAGCAGCCCAATTCCGTTGTGCAAACGGGCGTGAAATCTTTTGGGTGTGAGAACAAGATGACCCAGCTGTCTCCAATCCAGTCGTGGAATGAGATCTTCCCATGTGTCGTATCAGCGGTGAAATCGGGCGCTATTGAATCAATGCGTAAGGTCATAAATTAGTCCAAAGTAAATCAATGAGGGAAAGGAAAGACCGCAAATTATGCAAACGATTTGAGGGATTGGCTATGCCTCTAGCATCGCACTTTTGATTAACGCAAACACCTCTAAATTTTCTTGCAAGTCCAACTCTAGTATTGACGCGCGAGTGATTCTAGCACGAAAACTTTCGGTACCGCACTCCAGGAGAACTAAACCGAAGGGGCTATCAGAAGTCTTATTAATCTCCAATATCTTGCACTTCAGTAAGTTGCGCATACTGGTGTTGATTGGTTTGGTCGTTGCAATCGCTACATCGCGATCCTGTATTCGAATCGGTACCAATCCTTCGAAGTGTGGTGGTTTCGACATGGGCACGACAATGGATTGGTCGTTAATCGTGAAATACGCCAGTTGCAGACTGTCATCGAATTTCACGTAGGTCGTGTTTATTATCGAACTATTCGTAGTTTGTTCTGACAAGTCAGACTCCGAAATGGAATGTAAAACCTCTGCGATCGATCCGTTCGCTAACACTTTTCCGTCTCGTAACACGATCGCGTTTGTACACAGGCGAGCAACTTCCGTGAAGTCGTGAGTCACATAGAGCACCGGTAGAGGTCGATCAGCAAGAACTCCTTCTAAATAAGGTATTAAATCTCGTTTACGATCCAAATCGATTGTTGAGAGCGGCTCATCTAACAAAAGTAAGTCCGGTTGGGAAACTAGAGCTCTTGCAAGTGCTACTCTACTCGTTTCCCCACCCGATAGTGTCGTTGGATTTCTCGATAGTAATGGCTGTAGTTCGAACCTTTCAATCAAATCTGATAGTGTCTCTTTGGAACTCGATCGAGTGCGTTTGTTCGCGAGCTGGTTTGCGAATTGTAGATTCTGATGTACATTTAGGTAGGAAAAGAGCTTTGGTGTTTGAGAGACATAACCAAGTCGGCGTTTTCGAGTAGGTACGACAACGTTTGAGCTACTCTCGAGCCACGTTGCTTCGTTCACGCGGATAGTTCCTGTTGTGGGATCCAAGCCAGCGATCGCTCGCAATAAGCTTGTTTTCCCGCTTCCATTTCGGCCGAGTACAGCAATCGCGCCACTAGAACTAAGCTCAGTGTGAATATTTAGCTCAAAGCTTCCCCGCGTCGAAAGAAGGTCTAGTCTAAGCACTAGCTAACACCTATTCTTGTTCTTCTGTTCCACGAGTACACGAACACCAATGTAGCAAAGCTAAACACCAATAACCCACCTGCGAGCCAGTGCGCGTCGGCATAGTTCAATGTTTCGACATGTTCATAAATTGCGATGGAGACCACTCGAGTCTCACGATGTATGCTCCCTCCAATCATGAGAACGACACCAAACTCTCCTACTGTATGTGCGAATGTGAGCACGAGAGCAGTAATTACGCCTCGAATGGAAGATGGCAAAATAACTTTAAGAATGGTGGTCCAAGTGTTTGCACCTAAAACTTTCGCGGTCTCAAGTAGCTCATGGTCGAGCTGTTCAAACGCAACTTTCAGCGGTTGAATCATAAAGGGCATTGAGTAAATCACGGATGCGAGCACTAAACCATGAAACGTAAACGTGAGAGCTTCACCAGTAACCCATACGAAAAAGGAACCAAGAGGCGCATGAGGGTTGAAGAACAGGAGGAAGTAGAAACCAAGCACTGTGGGAGGCAGCACCAGTGGTAGCGTCGTTAGTGCTTCCACAACTGCTTTTCCTCTTGATTTGGTGCGCGCGAGCCACCAAGCTAAAGGAGCTCCAACCAGAAAAAGGATGATTGTGGTGAATGCTGCTAGCTGGATTGTTATCCAGATAGCCCAGAGATTAGCTGAGTTCAATCAAGCGCGTAGCCATTGCTTCGAATAATCGCCTTCGCCGCATCACTCTGTACAAATTCAACAAATTCTCGGGCTAAGCGTTCATTTTCTGTACGGTTCAGGACGATAGCGTCCTGTCGTAGGGGATTGTAATACTTGTCAGGAATAACGTAGTAGTGTCCATCGGCAAGTTCATCGTCGAGGATCGAAGAAAGAGCGACCATGCCTGCGTCGGCGTTGCCAGAGTGAACAATGGCGTAGGCTTTTCCAACGTTGTCAGCAAAGATTACTTTCTTGTTCTTTTCCGATAGATCAGCCTCTAATTCTTCAAACGCTTCTTCCGCGGCCGTACCGTACGGTGCGAGCTTCGGATTTGCATAAACGATTCGATTGAAATTCAATCCTTCGAAGAGTTCGCGAGCGTTTTGTTCGTACTCTCGTTTCGGATTCAGCATGAAACACAACCGTCCTAGCGCATAAGTGATACGAGTGTCATCGTAACCAAGTTCTTCGTCAATAATTGCATCGATTTTCACTTGGTCGGCGGAAAAGAATATATCGTAGGGGGCTCCATTCTTAGCTTGGGCGAAGAGCTGACCCGATGAACCTGACACCAACGTGACATTCGCGTCCGATTCTTCTTCGAACTTCTCAATCAATTCTTCTGCGGTCGTCAAAAAGTTTGTCGCTACGGCTACTGTGAGTTTTTCAGCCGCTACGGTTGTACAGGCCCACACAACCAGGATATAGTAGCAAGCAGTGTAGACTCGACTAAATCGACTCACGAAAATTCTCAGCTGCATCGAGTGGTTTGAAACCGACTGTGTCGAAAGCGTGCGTCAAGTCGCGATAGCCCCATTTATTGTTTGAAGTCACAAAAAATGTAGTGAATTTAGGTGGTTCTTTAAGCGTAACACAAGCCATTAGGACATTGACTACATCACGTTGACTACACCAGGTCGCCCAATCCCGAGTCTTCAGCGGTTTGTCTTCTCGGTTCACGTATCCAATACGTACACAAAACACTGTCATTTCGGAGGAATCGGCAAAGTTGCGGCAAATAGCTTCTCCCCAAACCTTCGTCGAACCATAGATACCCAACGGCCAAACCGGATGCGTGTGGTCAAGTCGAACGTAGTCATCAGACACGTTAGCATATTGGCCATTGATGATAGACTTATATGGTTCGATTGACTCATACCCTGCGACCGTAGCACCGCTACTCGCGAAGACAAATCTACGACAACCCGATTCTTGTGCAACTTTCAAAACGTTGTAGGTGCCGACAATATTTGTCGAATGGAGATCCGGCCACGGGTGTTGTCCGCCTGCTTTCGCTGCGAGGTGTACTACTGTGTCGATACCATTAAAAGCCGATCGAATCGCATTTTCATCAGCGATGTCTGCTTGAGTGGTAGGTATTTGGTCAACAGCACTTCGATTCAACGCACTGACTTCATAGTGGCTCACAAGTTTCGATCTTAGGATCGACCCGATCAGTCCACTCAGACCGGTCACTAGTACTTTACGTCCCATGGAATGAACTCACAAGAAGGTGTGCACAACCTTTAAGCTCTGTAAGCGTAAGTGACATTCTGAAAACTAAAATTAACGACACTTTTTAGTAACTTTTACGAACTCTATTCTCAATACAGGAAGTTTAATGAATAAATACCAGTGTTTGACTTGTGGCTACGTGTATGACGAAGCCATAGGAGAACCTATCGACGGCATTCCTCCTGGAACCCGTTGGGAAGATGTTCCAGAGGATTGGGTGTGTCCCGAATGTGGTACTCCAAAGACTGACTTCGATATGGTTGAGATTTAAGTTTGTTCCCGTTAAAGCAATCGCCAATCCATGGGTGTTCACTTCAAAATATCAATGATATTCTGATGCCCGCGTTTGCTTGCCCAGAGCATCGGTGTTGTAAATTTGTTGACTGCGTGGCGAGGATGGTCTGACTTTAATCGTGGGTCGTACGACAACAGGAACTTCACAAATTCCACGTGCCCTTCGCGTGCTGCCCATCCCAAAGGAGTCGTGCGGTACTCTACATCCACTAGTTTCGGATCAGCGCCATATTTGAGGAAGAGTTGTGCTGCAGCAATGTTTCCTTGCCCAGCCATGTGATGCAATGGAGTTACTCGTTGCCAATTCGGTAAGTTTGCATCCATGCCGGTCTTTAACAGTACCTCGGCTAATTCGAGATCATGCCAAAGATACGTCTGACAGATCGATAGAGTCGAAGGTAATCGGAACCCTCGGCTAAGCAACAGTTCCACCATCTGCCAGTCGCTGTTTCGAACTGCAGCAGCAAATCCTTGAGCGATTTCCGTTTCTGTCAATTTATCGGCCTGATTGTCCAAGAATTCCTGGACATAGTCTATGTTCTTGTTGTGAAAGTGCGCGATAATCGATATTCGCCCACCATGTTGGTGTAAGAGCTCTCTAATTTGTGAATCGTTGGTGGCCTCGATTGGAGAACCTGAGGAATCCACTTGGGCGTTGGGATCAGCTCCATGGTCCAACAACAACTGAACGATTTCTTTGTATCCAAAGCGTGCAGCACTCCACAATGCGTATCCATTTGGACAATAAGGTCCCTCGGGAAGATTTGGGTTTGCGCCATGTTGGAGCAACGCTTCGACGATTTCTCGATGATTCCTTTCAGCTGCTGCGGACAGTGCTCTCTTGCCACAAGCTTCTTCGTAGTTTGGGTCTGTGTTCTGTCGATCCAATAGAACTTGGACGCGATTGAGATCGCCACAGGCGGCCGCAATGGGGAGTGTATAGGCTGATCTCTTCGATACCAAGTAATTGACAATTTCATAGTTATTTCGCTGTCGCCAAAAACCGTGGAACCATAGTGCGGATGCAACGGGTCGGAACCCGTAAGTACCAAGGCGGTCATGGCTGCTGTATGCTTCCCGATCAATCTTTGCTCCCTTCTCAACGAGCAGTTGAACCATCTTAAAGTCTTCATTTTCGACCGCGTAATGTAACGGTGTCTTGGAACGTGCACCAATCCGATCCACGTTCTGCAAGTCATCGTTCAAAAGAGTCCTGACCCGATCGTATTTCCCACGCTTTACGGCATGATGAATATCGTGATCCCAAGTTACAAGTGAAGAATTTTGATTCCCCAAATAAGCGGACAATTCAGCATGACCATGATCAAGTGCTATCTGGGCGATGTTATCTCGGGTGTCGATTGGATCTTCATCCCAGATTGACTTATGTTGCAATAGGTTTTTCACGACTTCTTCGTGTCCTTCCCGTGCGGCAATTCGGAGAGGGGAGGTGTACCAGTAGTTTGCATGAACTAGCGTAGGATCTTTTTTCAAGAGGTTGTTAACCACGGTAGCATCACCGGACCAAGATGCATTAAGTAGATTCCAAACGTCTTCGGGGCACCATCGACCTAACCATTTCGGTTGACCCGGTTGTAGTTCAAAGGGTTGTATAAGAACTAAGTTATCGGTTTTGGTCAAAATTATTTACCGGTTGATGTCTTCGATTCGTAGATGTTATCTGACATGCATTCGCAGAATTAAGTCCGTACTCAGTTTTCTATATACAATTTTTGCGGGCACTGCACGCCCTATCGGACAAATCACGCAAAAAGGAGTATCTTTGTTTCGCTCGAGTCCGCAACGCTTGAGAATGAGGCAACCGAATCAACATCGGCTGCTTACGGGTTGCAAGATTCTATGTTTCTTAGGTATCAGCTACGTTTTGGCTAGTTGTGCAGTAGTATCGGATCTACCCGAGATTTCGGACCACGAAATTCAACAAGAGGTTAAAAAACAGCTTGAGCTTGCGGAACGCACGATAGTCGAACGGACACAAAAGCTCGCTGATCTGTCATGGCCGCTCTTGGTGAACAATCTCGAAATGTGTGGAAACTTCGTACGACACCGCACTGGTTTGTGGATGTCTAGAAAGTCTTCCATCTTAGCAAACTTGTCCTGGTTACCGGAAGATGAGCAGACTATAGGCAAAGATCCCATAGTTTGGGGAGTAGCCGTCGACTCACCGGCCGCTCACGCAGGGATTGAAGCTGGCGATTACATTCTTGAGATTGACTCAGAGCGCACTACTTCAAGTGCCAATGCGCGTCGTTTGTTAGCGAGCTCCTCAAAAGAGTTCTCGGGTGATCGTAAAGAACCAATTCAATTGCTCATACAGAGAGCCGGCGAACGACAGCGTATTGAACTCATGCCGGTGCTAGCATGTCGATCCGAGATTTCACTCGCTGGAGGCACTCGCATTAACGCGTACGCTACCGGAAAACACATAAAAATATTCAATGGAATTTTTACGTTCGTGGAATCGGATGAAGAATTGCAGTATGTAATTGCACATGAGCTCGCACACAATATGTCGAATCACGTGGTTTACGCGCGAGCGAGAGGTGTAGTAGGAGTCTTTGTTGACCTGATTGCTCTACGATGGAAGGTTTGGACAAACGGAAGCGTCGGACAACTTTCGGTTCATGCTTTTGCAAAACCTTATGAGGTGGAGGCGGATTATCTAGCGCTCTATCTAATGGCTAATGCAGGGATAGACTCAACAGGCGTCGAGAATTTGTGGCGGCGATTGGCTTCTGAGGACATATCAAGCATTGGTTGGATCCTATCACATCCATCTTCACCAGAACGTTTTGTACAGTTACAAAAAACGCGAGAAGAAATCGAAGCTAAGCAGCGGAGAAACGAGAAGCTACTGCCAGAACGAAAGTAACTCTATTTCCCACGCACGTTAGAAACTGCCAACTTTTGCCATAGTGTCTTTGTGGTTATCGAATGCTGTAGCTCTCGCGTTGCGTATCGCACTTCTCAAACACCTAAACTGAATATAGCGTGTATTTTTCGTTGAATCAGATGAATTCCGATTAGTTCGCGGAATCTACCGAATTCTCATCGTCTAAATACTTTCGTACGGTTTCAATCTGTGCTGCGGTGAGGTAATCATCGTAGCGTTCTGCAAGTGAGAGTGTTTCACGCACCATTACTTGTCGAACTCTCTCAGAGGGAAGATTGGGAAGACTGTCAATTAAGCTCGTTGGACTGTCAAGCATCCATCTGAATGCGATCCTTTTGAAGTAATCCACTTGCTGGTCTTCCGTCATCTCTTGTGCCAGCGTTAAAACCTCTTCAATTCTATTATGCCATATGAGACTACCAGCAACAGTTTGTACTGCCGATAGTCTGGCCTCGTCGCGAACTTGGTCGAGGAGCTTAATTGCAACATCTATCTGACCACGACTGGCAAGACTGTCAAGTACTTCTATCTCTAAGTAAGTACTGTAAAAAATAGAGCTTGAAGCTTCGTCGCGCGCGACAGTCAACGCCTTTTCCGGGTCGATGAGCGCGTACACTCGAGCGACCTCCCGCATCAAGAGCCCGTACTCTGGAGTTCCACTTTCCTTGTTGGTCTTCACCCACTCCATAGCAGAAGTCGGATCCAATTTCGTCCATGATCGAACTAGAGTACTCTCCGCGTTATAGTCAACCGCACCTGAGACCGATCGCAGTTGTTGCAAGCTCTCCAATGCTTCATTGGGATCCAAAGGCACCAAGGTTGCAAGCGCGGCACTGACGGCTAAGTTTCTGTTCTTCTTCGGTAATTGCGGAACATGTTGTATGAGTGCTCTTGGGTCCTTCTTTGCCCAAACGGCAGTAATCACTTGCCTAGTCCAATAGCTATTTCCTAGGTCCGCAAGCCTTGCTGATGCTTCCAACGCGCTTATGGGATCTTGTCGCGCCCATGCTTCCAATACTGTCGCAGCGGTCTTACTCTGAACATCAGGTGAAGTACCAACAACCCAATCAAATGCTTGCGCTGGTGTTTCTTCGGCTATTGCTTGGAGCACATGCGTAAAAGTTGAAGTGTTGCGATCGTAAAGATCGCTGTAAAGATGGTCGAGTACGTTAATACCTTCCTGTTGCTTCCATACTTTTGCAACTTCAACCAGTACGTTCCAGTATTCGTCGTCGACAGCATTGTTCGCCATCATCAGTTCCCACGCTTCCGTAGGACGACCCAGCAGCTCCTGAACTTCCGACTCTTGGATCAACCGTTGAGTGAGCGCATGAAGACCCAAGGTCCTGGTTAGGTTCTCAAAGTTAGATTCGGTGAAGTCTTCTTGCTCGTCAAGTATTGCACGCATTGCAGACTCTCGAAGCGTTCCAACGAGACTGCTCGCTGCGGTTAGAGCTTCGTCCATATTCACCCGTGACCATTCGCGGAACACGATGGGTAACAGGTCGTACCATAGAGCACTTGGAAAACTCCAAACTTTTTCGAGTGCTTGCTCGGGGTTCGTACGCGCGAGTTCTCCGACCAGTAGTTCTTTTATTGGGACTGTGGCGATCGAATTTGGTATTCTCGTCGCTTGGTCGATTGCTAGTGCAAGCTCCTCACGATTCCAACTATTGACATGAACGAGGAAGGCTTTAATGTTCAAATTCGTGCCTTCATTCCTTCCAAGTTTATCGCTTCTCGATGACTCTATGGATTGTTGAGCCTGGTCATCATCCTTGATCGCGGTTCTACCAAGTGCATCATCGAGTTGTTCACGTTCAACGAATATGGTTAATGCCGTAAAGTACCCCGCAACACCAATCACGACTCCAAGCAGGACACCTGTTACAAGTTGTGTTACACTAAGCTTGAAGCGTGACAGTTTCTTCGGATTTTGGTTCATTTGTTATGGCGTAGGAACCATATATTTGGTGACGGATCTAGCAGAGTTTCGAAGATGTTTTTTCGTCTCTCGTTCTATGTTTTGATATCACTCTTCAACTTCCAAAAACGTTTGTACGTATTCAATTTGTTTCGAGGAGAGGACATGATCGTAGTATGACGCCGATGAAAGTATCTGTTCGGCAACGGCTGATCGCACGCCTTTGTTTGGCAGCTGTGCCAATGTATCGACGAGTTCATCGGGATTTGCGTTAAACCAAGAGATTGAGAGCAGTTTGAAGTAATCGATCCATCGGGATTCCGGGAGGTCTTTTGCCAGTTCAATCGCGTCATAACTGCGATCAAAGAAAATCAGATTTCTTCCCAGAGAGTCGTAGATCACCCGGTTCAAGGGATCCTGAAGTTGTGGCAGCACGGCTTTAGCACGCTCAAAACGACCGTGAGAAGCTAGTGCTTGGATCACCTGAATTTTGATCGATTCAGACGTGGTGTCGGGAAACTCGTTAGCGTCAGCAAATGCTATCGCTTGTGTGGGATCCTGAAGTGATAGTTGTTCAATTGCCATATATAACGATATACTGCTATACGGGCCACCTGTTTCAGTATTCGCACGCAACCAGTTAAGGGCAGAAAGAGGATCGTTCATAGACCAAATGTAAATCAAAGACTCGGAAGCCCGGACGACGTTTTCTCCCTGTTCGTCTAGATCCTGTATGAATCTAGTTGCCTCGTCATACGACCGGTTTCGCGCGAGTTGGCCAATCGCGGAACCAATTGCGTCTGTTCGGTGCTCCGGTGGAATCAGCTGAAGATTGTTTAGTACGGCGGAGGGTTGATCACTACTCCACCCGTCAATCAAACTCTTGTACACGCGATGCTGTATATCGGGATCTTCGATCTGGGTTACGTGCTCGAATGCTTCTTGTCGATCGATGGAGCTCCATACATTCATGATTTCCGGCTTGATCCACCGTTGCTCTACTGATGATAGGTTCTCAGCTTGCTCCCAAGCACTTTGAGGGTTCGCAGCCACAACTCGTCCAATAACACTGGCTGTTAACTTAGATCTGTAAGACCCATCGAGCGCGAACAGTCTCCGAAACACGGGGACATATCCATCCACTCCTTCTACACTGATCCAAGCTGACGCGATATGACTGAGTAAATCAGCCTGAGTGTCGTCGCTGATGCTGTCGTTGAGAACGACGTCCCATGCATCACTGGGTCGATGCAACAATTGCATGACCATCGTCTCGCTAAGAATAACATTTGCGATAAATTCGTTGTCAAGTATTTGTGCAGTCTTGCTACGTTCGACGTCTGTTATGTCGGTTCGATCTACCAAAATTGCTCGTACTGCTACTGACCTAAACGATCCTTCCAATTTCGAGGCCGCATTCACTGCGTCATTCAAGCTTGACGAAGCCCACGCTCCGAACACAACAGAGAGAAGATCTTGCCAACGATGCTCCGCTTGACTCCAAACTTTAGTCAATGCGTGATTGGGATTGATGTTCGCCAAGTGTTCGAAAAGGAAATTCTGAGCTAAGACAAGTCGTCGTCCCTCTAATAACTCATTGGAATCGTCAATTAACTCTTGCAGTTCTTCACTGTCTTTCCCGATAAGGTATGTGTGGAGGTCTTTTCTACGTTGGGAGGGACTGCCGTCGCTAATGATATCTTCGAGCGATCCCCTGACCTCAGGTAATTGACCCTCGTCTGAGATCAACGCTTGAAGTTCGTCGATGTTATTTGATGCGCCACTGTTTGATGTGGAGTTTAGCAACGAAGCGATACCAATGCAGGACACAATGGAAAGACCCGCTCCGATGAAAATTCCAATGAGAAAAGTCTTGTTCGAGTCGATGAACTTGGGCAGAGAACTGTAGTTCATAAGACCGTACTAATTAGCGTGCTGTTCGACTCCCTCGTCGATCTGAGCTCCTCTCTTTGAAGGAAACCGCGCATATCTACAGATCGTTAGCACTAATTCAAACTGTGTTCTCACGACGTTTCAGTAATCTGCACGTACGGCAACTAACGATCATTTGTCGTTGATTTTGCCGCGTCAATGAACCAAAAGGTGGTCATGAGCAAAAGTGGCTCCACCTGCTGGGCTCGAACCAGCGACAGGCTGATTAACAGTCAGCTGCTCTACCAACTGAGCTAAGGTGGAACGAATAGCAATTATATTAAGACCAAATTACGGTTCGAAGCAAGAAATAGCCAGCAATCGACCGTTAGTTTTGGCTTTAATTTGTGCTTAGACTGGGTCTCCGAACTCTGAAGTGGTATTACCGAAAATTCTCCGCTACTGCACGATTACTCTACAGGGAAATCGTTGAGACTACTCAGTTATTACTAACCCCATAAGTTCAGCAGGGGAGACGCCGATGGATTGGGAAACCATATTAAAGAATGAGATCTCGCGAGAACTCACGCGTTCGTCCGAATGGATTACGCTCACGACCGATTCAAGCAAAGAAATTTTTTGCTTGAGGGTAAGTACTTTGCCGACGGATCCAAGATACCGCTCGAGTGTAGCTGACTCAAACAGTTGGGACTTTGCCGCGATGCGAATGTCAGCAATACTCACTTCTTCCCCGGTGGTTTCTTTGACGATTCGTTGTACAGCTTCTAGTTCGATGTTCTTGATGTTCGTGTCTGCACTGGTAGTGCGCGCGAGCGTCATCAACACTGTTTCATTAAAAATTTCCGTCGTCGACTGTTTCGTAGAACCGGATTGAAAGAGTTTGAGAATTGCATTTAAGCCTGAGCTGATCATAAATTACCGTTACCAGTGAATAAGTTGCTTAACTAAAACCTGCAGAGCGCTAGGTTGAACCATGTATTCCGTACATCGTAGTAGATGTATTACAGACAATACGAAACTCTTTAGGTTCAAGCAGTGTATTTTGCATGATTTTGTGAGAGTTATGACGAACCGCTCGTACTTAGATGGACGTTTCGTTTGCTGTTGCTCGTCTCGCTTTAAGTCGCTAGTAGGTGCGTATTTTCGAGAACCTGACTTGACAGGAATTCGAAAGAGAAATCGAACTCTGATTGTGGTACTGCACCGTGTGCACCTGGATTTTGTCGAAGTTGCTTAGTTGGACTTGCCAAGGCGTTGTATAGCTCAAGACAACCTTCACGACTAAACATTTCATCTTCCTGTTGTATGAAAAAACGCACTGGACAATGTATGTTTGCGGCATCTCTTAATAGACGTTTTCGAAAAGGTGAAACCACGCCTGTGGCACCCATTAAACCAAGTACTGCAGCGATTGTGGTGTCCCCCTCAAGTTGTCGGTGTGCTAAATAGGGGATACCGAAGAACGTACCCATTGACAAACCAAAGTAGACAGTTGCCTGAACCGAAAATTGCAGTTTTGACTCCGAAAGTTCCAAAGCCATTTCCCAGTCTCTAAACAAGCGATCAAACGCTCTAGGCTTACTCATTTCAGCATAGAGTGCTAAGCGTCCACCGTCGAGCTTCTTCCTGAGACCGTGCACTGGACCATCAATTGCTAGCGAAGCTATGCCGCTTGTTGCAAACAGATTGGCTAGGTAGGGAATCGGGGCTTGATGCCGCGATCCTGATGCACCATGTAGGAACGTGACTAATACACCTCGACGTACGTCTTGCTCGGGTGTCCATAGACAGCCAGTAGTTTTGCGGTGATTGGCGTAATTCGCTATGAACTGATGGGTTCGGTTTCCCAATGGATCAGTAGTGTTTTGCCAGTCTATGTTCATAGTAGCGTGCAGCGATTAAGAGAATCGATTGAGCGAGCACACACGACGCGTTGAGTACCTGAAGCCGTTAGCTGTCTAATTCGTTGAATGCTACGTATGTGAGTTACGTCAAAGACCCAGTTCCACCCTAAACAGGATGTCCCCGTCAATCGAAGTACTCACCCGATGTTGCTGCGGCTAGAAAGTTTTCTTCTAAGATGTCAAAATTTTGGATATCAGAATTTACGACATCCATACCATGTTCCAAAACATATGCATAACTCTTCTGAAATACAGAAAACTTGGAGTTCTTAAGTGTTTCGGAGTAATGGGATTCGTAGAGATTCTTAGCATTTTGACCACCGAACAGTCTTGGCGCAAGATGGCGAGCCACTTTCATACCAACCAGAGCAATACCCGCTTGTTTTGCGTCTTCAAACGCCGGTTTGAGATCTATCATCGGCGGCGAGTCAGCTAACACTGCCTTTCGATTCCAATCGTACCATCCTGCTGGAGTAATGGCTACCATTGCTAGGTGATACCAGTCTGTTTCTGCGGCTGCGGCAAGTACTTCGGCTGCACGGTTATGCGTACTCAAGCCGAAATACGAGACTTTTCCGTCTCGTTTCGCGCGTTCGAATTCTCGATAGATTTCCTCGTTCTTGACTATCAAAGGATTTTTCGCGTCCATAGTGTAATACGCATCGACATGTTCCTGTTTTAGCTGTGTTAAGCTTTGTTCCATGTCCCGTCGCCATTGCTGGGCTAGTTCTTTTGCACGATCTACTGAAGGTTCTTCATTTTCAGACGCATTGAGAAAAGATTTAGAGATCAAGAAGATGTCATCTCGATGCTCTTTGACAAAGTTTGCTAAGTTACGCTCTGCGCTTCCATAGTACCGGCTCGTTCCTACGTCGTACACATTGACTCCAGCGTCGAAGGCTATATTCAATAATTGATCGTTCTTTTTTCGCGAGAGTGCAGCACCACAACCATAAACCAAACGGCTAGCTTTGAACTTAGTACGACCCAGCGTGGTATATTTCATGGTCGGCCACTCTTTGGCTCGGTTAACGTCAATCGAGTCGGACTGAGCGAAAAGCGATTGCGCTCGAAGAAGAGTAGGCGCACCTACACCAAGAATTATGGAATTACGAAGGAATTTACGTCGAACAGTCATAGTAGGGTATTGGGTCTGGTAGCTACATAACCCAATTTTAGTAAGTAGGGGAACTTAATACATGTAAGGATGTCATAATCTTTCGACACTCACAATTCCGTAATGACTTTGATGATTCATAGTGAAATTCAATACACTTTTGTGTGTGCTTGAGTTAGTTGTCGACGGAAATGATGAGAGTCAAAATATTTACTTTTAGCGAGGATTTTGATATGATTATCGTTCTCAACTCTTACAAGGATGTAATTCATGAGCATTTATGAGCATAAACAAGGTAAGTACACAAGCTATCGAGTAGCTCGCTCGGTCAACGGTGTACTTCGACAGAAATACTTCCCGATGACTAGGGATGGCCTTGCTGAGGCGCGAAATCTTGACGACGAATGGGCTGCTGAACAGGCAGATGCACAAACCAGGTTCACTGGTGCGCGTTCCCGTTGGCGTCGAGAGCCAATGCAAGCCGGACCCCACACTAGCCGTTATACCGACAAACGAGTCGCGAGCTAATTTAACGGTTAGAACAAACCACGCTCCGTAATCCATTCCTAATTCTTCGAAACATTAACGGCTAGCGATAGTCGTTGATACTTCGCGCACAGGAGTTGAACATTTCCTCGCTAGTCGACTTTTACGTCAACACCGATAGGGCAGTGATCTGAGCCTTTAATGTCCGGCCAGATGAAGGCTGAAGACACTCGCTTGTCTGCTGTCGGAGATGCCAAAACGTAGTCAATTCTCCACCCCACGTTATTTTCGCGGCTACCTCCCCATTGTCGCCACCAAGTGTAGTGTCCAGATTGTTTCGGATGTCGCTTGCGAAACGTGTCAATCCATCCCTTTTGTAGCCAAAGATCAAGAGCTTCTCGCTCGATAGGCAGAAAACCTGAAGTCTTTTCATTAGATTTTGGTCTTGCGAGATCAATCTCGGTATGAGCAGTATTGAAGTCTCCCGTGACGTACACAGGTCCAGCTTTTCTCAACCGTTCGAGTTGATGTCGAGCGGCCTCATAGAAATCGAGTTTGTACGGAACCCGACTGTTGTCTCGTTCTTTTCCGGCTCCATTCGGAAAGTAGATGGAGGCAACCGACATACGACCGAACTTAGCGACTAGAAAACGACCTTCGACGTTGAATCTCGGCTCTGGTAGAGTATCGATGACTTTGTCGGCTGGCTTTCGACTAAATATCGCTACACCAGAGTAACCCAATCGTTCAGCCGCGGCAAAGTACGTGTGCCAACCCTTTAGTTTGCGAACTTCACTTGGTAGTTGAGCTTGATTGACTCGGGTCTCTTGAAGAGTAACTATGTCAGCTTTGGAATTATCAAGGAACTTCAGCAACACACCCTTTTTTACTAAGGCGCGTAAGCCGTTTACATTCCAACTGACAATCCGCAATTAAGTAGCTATGAGCTAAGCGGAACGGTCTTCACCAGCCCCTCGTTGAGCGATCCTGACTTAAAGCCAGCGAGATCTAGTGCAACGAATCGGTAGCCGAAAGCTTTCAACTGATCGTCGATAATCGACTTTTGGGCTAACGCTTTGTCCATCTCTTCTGGGATCAGTTCCAATCTTGCGACATCACCGTGGTGTCGAACCCGATATTGAGTAAATCCAAGTTCCGCGAGACAATTCTCGGCGCGTTCGATACGATCAAGGATAGTCTCATCGATTGAGGTTCCGTAAGGTACGCGACTAGACAGACAAGCCGCCTGCGGTTTGTGAGCGTTTTCCAAATTTAAGAACTCAGCTAGTGCTCGTACATCCGCTTTTGAAAAACCGGCATCGCTGAGCGGAGATACGACATTGAAATTATTTGCAGCGGTCAGCCCAGGCCTGTGGTCTTTCAAATCATCCCGATTGGTCCCGTTGAGGATCCATTTGATGTCTTCCTGTGTAGCAATATCGGATAAAGCTTCATAAAGTGATGTCTTACAGTAGAAACATCGATTCACGGGATTGCTTAAGTACGCGTCTTTACTCAACTCATCGGTAACGATAACGCGATGATTGAGCTCCCACGCCTCAGCAAGTGTCTCGGTTAGAGTCAGATCGTTCCGCTTGAGACTCTTGGATGCTGAAGTTACGATGAGAGCATCATGCTTGAGTTCTCGATTAGCTATATAAGCGACGAGAGAACTATCGACTCCACCGGAAAAAGCAACAATTACGCGACCCATACGACGGAGCTCAGCACGAAGTTCTTCGTACTTCGACTGTACGCTGTTTGAGAGGGAATTCATAGTGATGAACGTAGTTGCAAGAAGATTGGCCTGAAGTGTATCAGTATAACTGAGAAACGGAATTTAGTTCAAGATAGTCTTCCGTTAATATTGTCCACGAGGTGGCTCAGAAAGTGCATAGAGTCTTAGAATCTTTAGTTCCGTCAGCCCGAACTTCTTCAACTATCGACACGCAAGAACACTCGCAATGAAACGTATTTTGAAAATTTGTTTTGGTGATGCCCGGTCAGCCTTCGATGGGATAAAAGAACCAACACCCATATGGCTTCCTGCGCTATTTGTGTTGGTTTGCCTTACGTTTGCGTTTTTGATCTTGGAAGGAATTGCCGCACTCATAGTACTGTGGACTGAAATTCGCGGAGACGAGTCTGATTGGACAGGAGTGTGGTTGCAATTAGGTCACCTGCTGATCCAGACGACCCCTTTCATATTGCTTTCGGTTGTCTTTCTCTGCCTCTGGTGGGTTCTCACAGCAACGTACTATTTTGTCATCGCGAGATTGTTCAACATACGAATACTTTGGCGAAATTGGTTTGGATTTAGTTGTTGGTCTTCGATCCCACTAGTGATGGTACCGATATTCCTAGTACTTGCATTTGCCGTTCAAACTGTTTCCATACCTGGCAGAGAGGTAGATCCCTGGTATATAGAACTCACTTCTGCCTGTTTGCTGGCTCTTCCTTTTATTTGGTGCGCGCGAGTCTCGGCACTTGGTTTACGTAGTTGGACAGAAGATGCCGGTCGAGGAATGTTTTATTGGCGGTTGGTAGCAATTGTGCCCTATATTTCGCTGCTGCTGGCTTTTCTAATGAGCATCACTTGGTTGTTGCGGTTGATCTAGTAGGTCGCCAGTCATCGCGAACAGCGAGACCGAGGGGGCTTTGCGAAAGATGTTAAAAGACTCTAACCAAACTTAGAGCTACTTTACAACCGATTGATTAGGTTGGCGAGAAAGCCAGCACCAAATCCATTGTCGATATTGACTACGGAAACCCCCGATGAACACGACGTTAGCATTCCAAGTAACGCGGCTATCCCCTGAAATGAAGCGCCGTATCCGACGCTGGTTGGTACGGCGATAACGGGTTTATCTACTAACCCACCAACTACACTAGGAAGTGCACCTTCCATACCAGCAACGACGACGAGAACACGACACGAACGAATGATCTCAAGTCTGGTAAACAGTCTATGTACGCCCGCCACGCCAACATCAAACACACGTTCGACAGCGTTTCCATAAAACTCTGCTGTAATGGCTGCTTCTTCGGCAACCGATAGATCACTAGTACCTGCTGTTATGACACCAACAGAAGTAGAAGGGGTTTGAGGTTCAGTAAGTTTCTTGAAGGCGATTCGAGCTTCCTGTACATATGTGACACCATCGATGCGTTCTAGCAATAACTCAGCCGCATCAGCTTGTAATCGAGTTGCTAAGGTGTTATTTCCGTTACCAAGAATCAATTCAAACGCTTTGAGTACCTGCTGCGGAGTCTTGTGCTCGCCATAGATTACTTCGGGCGTACCGGTTCGCTGTTCGCGCGAGTGATCGATCGTCGTGTACTCAATCGTTTGGTGTTGAACTTCACTAATCTGGATGATTGCCTTGTCAACTGCGAGCTTTCCAGCACGAACCTGTTGCAAGATCTGTTCTAAATCACTCATGACTTCCCAAGAGGTTGTTCACTTCTCGTTCCAATATTCGCTTCACTTCAAGATAGCTCAAATCGGTCTCATTAGCAATTGAGAGTACATCGTCGTGTTCCAGTTTCCACCTTGTTCCACCATCTGGAAGCCTCACTGTCTTCACGCGTATTTGCCCTAAACTCGTGGTCACCGTTTGTACTTCTCGATCTAACAACTTTTTCTGAACCGCATGCATGCGCACACCAGATGTGGTGGTACTACGCAAGATTTCGTCGACGATTTCGTTTTCACTTGCTCGAGGAGCAAGTACAGTGAGTTTGGTGGCTGGACGAGATTTCTTCATGACGATCGGAGTCAGGAATACGTCCACTGCACCAAGGGAAAAGAGTCGGGTTATCAGATACTCGTAAGCCTCTGGGTTCATATCGTCGATATTGCACTCAATTTCGACATTCTCGGCACTTTGTAAAGATTCGCCCAGTTCCCCAGCGGAAATTCGTACCACGTTGGGTAAAGGTGATTGCTTTTCACCAAGTCCATAGCCTACTCGTGTCGTCCTGAAAGAAGATGGAATTTCAAAACCGTCAACATAGTTGCACAGCAATGCGGCACCTGTGGGCGTAGTAGCTTCGAATGGAACATTACCTCGAGTAGTAGGTTTTCCTATAAGAAGTTGCAATGTTGCGGGAGCCGGTATCGGTAAAGTCCCATGTTCACTTTGTACCGTACCGCTACCGAGTTCGATCGGGCCACAGTACACTCTGTTTGGTTGCAGATACTCCATTGCAATCGCGCTACCGACGATGTCTACGATGGCATCTACAGCACCGACTTCGTGAAAGTGCACGTTGTTGATGTCAGTGTCGTGAACTTTAGCTTCTGCTTCTGCAAGCAGTTCAAACGTACTCGTGGCAGCCTGTTTAACAAACTCAGAATAGGGAGCTCCGTGAATGATTTCTTTAATTTGGGTAAGGTTGCGAACTTCATCTGACGGCTCACAAGCTACGCGAACTAGAGTACCAGCGATTCCATTGCTCTTTTCGCGAGCAATCGAAAGTTCAAATTCGTTATCAAGACCTAGATGTGAGAGTTCTGAACGTAAATGGTCTGACGGAACACCCACGTCGATGAGTGCTCCTAAGTTCATGTTTCCCGCTATACCGCTAAAGCACTCGTATAGCAGGGCAGGCATTGACGAAAACGCCCGCTCCTAACCGAGCATGCGGTGGGTTGGCGCACACAGATCCGCGATCGCAAGGCCGTAGGTACAGGCATCTTTACATGGTGCTCCGCTACAAGTAAGACAGGCTTTACCGTCAATTTCGATATTAGCGTACTCGGCTCGAGCCATCTCAAGATCTTGATAATCAGTTGCGTACATACGGGTTCGCAGTACATCTGAGATTTGGACGTTATATGGACAGCTCCCGTGGCAATCGTCGCATCCTTGTCGGCACTGTGTGCTACTGTTTAGCTGTGCATAGCGATGCAACAACTTTTCATCGTAATACGAGACTTCTTCGGCGCCAGACGCGACCAAATACTCGTCAATCAAAGCCTCGCTGGTCATAGACACAATCAACGCATCCACATTCGAGTCTGCTAACACCCAACGAAATGCTGCCTGTGCGAAAGTACCTTCTTCAGTCTCATATTCTCGCATATCATTTAAGCGCGCACCGGACAGAGTTTTCATTGCGATCGTACCAACGTTCTTTTTCTTTGCTTTTTCCAACAACTTCGGTAAATCTGGCTGCAGACGAACCATGTCCATGCCGCGCGTCATATTGGCAATGAACGATGGATCACGCCCGAAGTTGTACGATACCAAAATAACATCGCACAAGTCTTCATCAAGTGAATACTCTAAACATTCTTTCAAACGTCCAGCATGGCCTGACATACCACTAAATCGTATCTTTCCTTGTTTTGTAGCCTTTTCGACGAATTCTTGCCACCCGTCAGACTTCATACGTTCGACATCGTTAACGGCGTGATTCAAATACACATCAACGTAGTCAGTCTTGAGTCGTTTCAGAGACTCTTCCAAATGGTCCATGATCTGTTTAGTCGTCCATTTCGCAGACGTATGTGCTTTGGAAACGAGGTAAACTTGATCGCGTTTACCCTTGATTGCGTTTCCAATCACGGTTTCCGATTGGCCTCTGCTGTAACTATGGGCCGTATCCAAGTAATTGATACCTCGATCCATAGCGTGGCGAACTATGTCTTCTTGTCCGCTCCGAAGCCGACTCGAACCGAACGAAATATCGGAGATGTCGAGCCCTGTTCGACCCAAGGTCTTGTATTTTCTAACTTCTGGGAGTGCCATCGGCGTCACGGAAACTTTTGGCACGGAAGCGAATGCCTTGGAACTCAATAGTCCTCCGGTGACTCCGGCAGCTGAACCCCACTTTAGAATGTCTCGACGATTAGGTGCAGTCATTGCAACTTGCTCCGATTTAGTAGTGATTAACAATAATCATATAGCAAATTGCAGAAAATTAATGATTGCACGCGGATAAAAGTACGCCTTCAAAACGATTAGACAAAGAAATTAGTGCCCCAAAGAATAACAAGTACCAAATTTGCTCCCTCTAAATTTGTTCAAGCTCTACACAAAAAAAGTGTGCGGGATCAGGAAGGATTGTTCATCATTGAGGGTGTGAAAGAGCTCAATCTTGCCGTGAACAACGGTGTGCAGCTACACTCTCTCTTCGTGCATGAGGAAGTTTCTCTTCAAGAAGACTCAAAACAGGTGATAGATCATGCCTGCGATGAATTAAAAGACGTGCAGGTCTTTGAAGTAACGGATCGCGTCTTTCAATCAATGTGCTATCGTTCTAACTCCGGACTAGTCGCGGTCGCGCACAAACATGACACGAAGTTGGAACGGTTTGAAGTATCGGACCGAGCATTACTAGTAATTTGTTCTAGTTTTGAGAAACCAGGGAATTTAGGTGCAGTAATGCGTTCTGCTGACGCCGTCGGCGCGCACGCGGTGATTATTGAGAATCCTATATTGGATGTTTTTAACCCAAATGTCGTTCGCGCAAGCATTGGCACCCTGTTCACCATACCGGTAATTCTTGCCGAATTTGATACTCTCACACCATGGTTGCGCGATCGTGGCATTTCTGTAATCGCAACCAGTCCAGATGCTAACACAAACTATACGGACTATAAATACCCAGATCGATTAGCGATCGTCATTGGCAACGAAGCTAGTGGATTGGATCAACGATGGTTTCAGGTCGCTCGAGATGTCGTATCTATACCGCAACATGGTCAAGCGGACTCTTTGAACGCCGCGATGTCTGCAACGTTAGTCATGTACGAAGTAGTGCGACAACGAGGCGATCTTAGTTGCTGAAGAAGAATAGACGTTTTGAGAGAAGTGCAGTCTGATCAGTTTGATTGATCTTTAGCTTGCCTCTGTTTCAGCGCACGGGGTTTCCGAGTGTCGTCTAAAGAGTGGTCCCAGATGGAGTGTTCGTTGATGGAATACACCAATCGATAATGTGGTGGTCTTTGGGAATAAATTTTGTTGTCTATGTCCAGCAGTGCTACTTGATCCTCATTGGTTCGCACGGCAATTACGGCATGGTGTTCTTGTAATTTCCGTTCATAGACCACGACGACACGAAGATCGTGTGCATCGAAACCCATGAGTTTGAGTAATGCGTATTTTGCCGTCGCAAAATCTTCGCAATCGCCACCCTTGTTCATGAATTCCAAGAGCGTAGTCCATTGTTGCGAAACGACTAATCGAGAATCTTCAAGCTTTTTAATAGACCGTCTGTCGTCGTTGTAGCGCCGCATTCGGTTGACATATCTATTCACTAGCTGTAGTTGTTGCGTAAGTTCTAAATCTTTTCCATTGTTCACGAGAACACTGATCTGAAGCATGGTTCGATCACACTCAGATTCATCCTCATTACAACCTTCGATTGAGATTATTTCATCATTCGTTCGTTTAATGGTGTCGTACCAATCGTCCCAGAGACTTGCGTCACCGAGTCGAGTTGATTCGTCGTCAAATCGATATTCAAGATCCACTACCGCACAAGCAGAAGCGAGCAGGACCATACTTAGAGACGCAAACAAGCGAATGTGAGTCATCAATATTGATTCTGTTGTTTGCAAAATCTAGAGTCTAACGAACTGTAGTAAGCACAATCGAATTACGACGCGGTACTGGACGTATTCGGATGCTTGAAGTTCGTTGTTCATTTGCAAAAAATAAAGAGCTTAATTAATTCAACGATGTCCTACGATTCTAACAATATTTTCGCAAAAATTCTGCGCGGTGAAGCACCTGCGCACGTCGTCTATGAAGACGAACTGTGTCTTTGCTTTCTGGATGTAATGCCCCAAAGCGATGGGCACACTCTTATTATTCCAAAGGAACCTGCAACGGACATATTCTCTGTTTCAGATGAAGGACTGCAACATTTGATGCTTCAAACCCGACGTGTGGCGCGAGCTGTCGACTCGGTATTTCAACCTGAAGGTGTGATGATCATGCAATTAAATCGAGCCGGCTCAGGGCAATCAGTGTTTCACCTACACTTCCACGTGATTCCGCGGTGGGGCGGTCTACAACAACGTTTCCACGCGCGCGACTTTGCAGATCCTAAGACTCTTGCGGATCATGCGGTGCGTCTCCGCGAAGCACTCACTAGAGAGTGAGACTTAACGCGACGAACGCGCGCTACATTCGAAAAACTACCGATTCCACCAGATGATCCACGTGCGTCGACCCGAAAATTTCCGCAATGATTAGTCTGGCTGTTCATCTAAAATACCTTGAAGAACTTAGATTCGCGATAGAGAGTAATTAATAGGAACAGAAACGATGAAAGATAGTGTGACAAAACTGTTCACCAATATCGGCTTTATTGTGCTACTTATGTGTGCAATTTGTTATGTTGGTCTTGCAATATGGGGTGTGTCGGCCGGAATCTTAAGCCATGAGGTGCCCTGGATAGCTAAAGGTTTAATTTTCTTCGGGATCGTTGGCGGCGGGATTCTCTTCGTTGTCGTGATTCGTGAACGAATTATTGAGAGTAAAACGGATAAGTACAAAGATGTGGAGTTATAGAAATGATTGTCGTATCTACTGAAACCATTCCCGGAAAGCGAATTGTGAGAGCGGTTGGATTAGTGAGAGGCAACACCGTGCGAGCCCGCCATATTGGGAGAGATATCACTGCCACCCTAAAGAACATCGTAGGTGGTGAGATTCGAGAATATGGGAAATTAATCGCTGAAAGTCGCGAACAGAGTCTCGATCGGATGAAGGAGCATGCTAGAGAAATGGGAGCGAATGCGGTAGTGGGTGTACGTTTCACTACGTCTGTCATGATGGCCGGGTCTGCGGAACTTCTCGCATTTGGTACGGGCGTTGTCGTAGAAGAATTGTGATCTTGCCGACAATTAGTCATCGGACCTGATCGAGAATAGACCACGGCATGTTTTGCACTTGCCGATTTAAATTACGCCACAATTAGTTCTTAAAAGTGGAATATCCAAAACTAGGTCTGGTTGTTCTCGGATCGCTATTTGTTCTGTTCTTGACTACCGGATGCGCGGTTCGTGATTCGGTTTTGGACTCGATACCGTATGACTCCGAAGAAGTATCGAAGTCTCCAGAAGGACTTGACATAGAAAGTTTGTGGGTCAGTGCAGAGCCTATTTCTGACGAGGCTCTAGAAATTTGGACCGAAGCTGTAGCCAAATTGGGTGCTAAAGAGAACCGTTCCTGTACGTACACTAAACTCACCGCTCCATGCGACGACTGCGACGGTGAGCCGACACGTCGAAGTCTCTATGCTCTTCGACATTCACTATTACAACCTGGGATAAGAGCACTTATGGAGTGGTTTGATACCCCGGCTACTCATACGGTGACTGCGACGGTGGAAGAGAAGTTCGACTCCACTTTAGAACCACCTTGGACGTTGCTAAAACTTGATGATGAAAAGCCCGACGAAGATGAGCGATATAGCCACTTTCAGGAGAAAATTGCGCTATATAGTAGTGTAGAGCAGAAACGAGCACGGCGAGAAGAACGGATTCCAATTGGAGACTTTCATCCGGCTGCGATGAAGTCCTGGTTTGAAACATTGGTACCGACCCACTATTTGGGAACCGAAGAGGGACTACTCTATATTGGTCTGCAACCAAACCGAAAGTCCAAGTCTCCAATGACCAAGCATCTTCAGCTCACTTTGGGAATAGACACGGAAACGAATGATCTCACGATGTTCGATCAACGTGCAAAACGCGGATTTGTTCCGCATTTTGGCTTACACGTGAGCGATGTGAAGTTTGCAGGAACGTTTGAATTTGACCCGCATTTAGATGTAGTCGTAATGGATCAGTTTGAATATTCGTTTGGAGTTCGATTGACTGCGATCTTTCCATCATCAAACCAGTTTACACACTGGTACGAAGACTTCGATTGTGAGATCTACGCAGAGTCAGTACAACTAGGTCAATAAGACAGCTAGTTGCGTGTTACCACGACTGAACATTGAAGTTAGTCGCACCGAAACCACCATCATTAGACTGTTAAACGTGCGATAGTGAGCCAGAAAGAGAGATTTACACATGAGGGGCTAATCTTGTTTCTTGTTAAAGTACTAACAGGTAGTGGCTCAGTTTGAATTTGATTTTCTCGGTTTGTACTTACCGCGCTTTTTA
>VYFT01000083.1:0-42463 GCA_009842245.1 Gammaproteobacteria bacterium
TTATATGGTTATTTTAACAGTAATTTGTAAAAAATCTTGGTAGTTTTTTAGCGGTTTTATTTATACATAGATCGAATTCACAGCGAGCCTAGCGTGTATAATTTTTATTAACCCCTTCCTTCCCTTCTACCATCGAAAAGTCGCATTGACAATCCCACTATCCGACTACTCAGCAACCGCTGAAAACCCCATCCTTTGCGACTTAAACCAAGAACAACTGAAAGCAGTTACCGCGCCGATTTCTAATCTGCTGGTGCTCGCTGGTGCAGGCTCTGGAAAGACCAGAGTCCTAGTGCACAGATTGGCGTGGTTGATTGACCACTACCACGTAAACCCAAATGAAATTCTGGCGATGACGTTCACCAACAAAGCCGCGGGTGAAATGAAGCGTCGAACTGCGAAATTACTCAACGTTTCAGTCAAGTCCATGTGGATTGGAACTTTCCATTCCATGGCTTATCGATTGTTACGACAACATCACCGTGAAGCAGGATTACCGGAAAACTTCGAGATTCTGGATGCCGACGATCAGATACGCATGGTCCGACGAATTATTCGCCAGATGGATCTCACAGAACACACCAATGATGCTCGCGAGATGGCACAGTACATTAATCGTTGGAAAGACGATGGACTCCGCCCACAGGACTTAGAAAACACTATTCACGCACGCAAACGGACGCCGTATCAAATCTACATTAAGTATCAAGAAAATTGTGAAAAACACGGACTAGTAGACTTTGGTGACTTGCTATTGCGTTCCCATGAGTTGTGGCTCAATCATAAAGACTTACTGGAACAATACCGATCTCGATTTCGGCACATTTTGATCGATGAATTTCAAGATACTAACCTGATACAGTATGCATGGTTAACGATGGTCGCCGGTAGCCAGAATAAGGTTATGGTGGTTGGTGATGACGACCAGTCTATTTACGGCTGGCGCGGCGCACAAATAACGAACATCCGCCGGTTTGCGAGCGAGTACCCCACGGTACAGACTATTAAACTAGAACAAAACTATCGTTCCACGCAAACTATTTTGAACGCGGCAAACGCGGTAATCAAAAACAATCCTTCGAGACTTGGGAAGACGTTATGGACCCAAGCGGCTAATGGGGAAATGATAAAAGGCTTTAAAGCCGCGAATGGTTTTGACGAAGCTGATTTCGTTGCACAAACGTGCGAACATCTTTTGGATACCAAGGGCTATTCCCCGAACCAAATTGCTGTACTGTATCGCAACAATTCGCAGTCTCGATTGATCGAACAGATTTTCAATCATCGTGCGATGCCGTTTATCATTCATGGTGGAACCAGATTCTATGATCGATTGGAGGTGCGGAATGCACTTGCCTACATGCGATTGATTCAAAATCCGCACGCAAACTCCGCGTTTGAGCGCATCGTAAACGTCCCCCCACGTGGTATCGGGTCGCGAACTCTTGAGACGATACGGACAACGGCCACACAAAACAACACTTCAAATTGGGAAGCGGCCAAGCTCGCACTCGAAAACAAACTTCTACCCACCCGTGCTGATCGTGCAGTCAAGACATTTATCTCGTTGATCGAAAAGCTTATTAAGCAAAGCCGGGATAAGTCGTTAGCTGACGTCGCGAACATTGCTGTGCGCCAATCTGGTCTGTACAAGTTCCATGAATCTGAAAGTGGTGAACTAGCGCGCATGCGGACTGAAAACTTGGACGAACTCCTCATCGCCTGTGCTCAATTCGCAATCTTCGATACAGACATTGAACAAGATGAGGTTGATTCGGATACGGTCTTGAGAGATTTCCTAGATCGTGCGACACTTGATGCTGGCGATTATCGCAACGAAGATAACGACGCGATCAATTTAATGACTTTACATTCGGCCAAGGGGTTGGAATTTTCTGTAGTATTTGTTACCGGCTTGGAAGAAGACCTATTCCCTCACTATCTGGTGAAGAACGATCCTGATCGTGAAGAAGAGGAAAGACGGTTAGCATACGTAGGAATCACGCGCGCGATGGAACGACTTTATGTGACCTTTGCAGATACGCGAGCGACGAGTTTCCAGCAAAGAGAGACGAAGCGCACTCCGTCTCGGTATCTCCGAGAAATTCCCACGCAATACCTGTCTTGGGTTGGCGATAATCCATATCAAAAAGAACGACCGATGACACGCGATGACATGTATGTCCGTTCCCCGATCTATTTGAACAACACCGCACAGTATTACGGTAATTCTCGCATCACACACAAGAAGCTCGGTCCGGGACGAGTAACAAACACTCGCGGCGAGTCTGATTCCAAGCAAGTGGAAATCGAGTTCAGCGACGGATCACGTAAATGGTTTCTCGCTAGCTCACCATTTCTAGTGCAAGAGTAGCTAGAGTACTCCACATCTAAGACGCGATGAAGACCTACCTACGAATTCGTAACGGTAGACGATTCACCCTTATTGACTAAACGAGGAGGTTCTTTTCGTTGAACACGAACTCAGACAGTAGCTCAAACAACAAAAAACGAGTCTATGGGATTGCTATTTCAATCTCTTTAGTTGTTGGTATCTTTGGTGCGACCGCAGGCTACCTATTCGGAAATATGACCAAAACAGCCGTTATTGAAATCCCGTTACCAACTCCCACGACATCTCAGGAAACCTTTGAGTGGAAGATGGTCACGACTTGGCCCAAAAACTTACCGGCCATAGGAGTCGCGCCGGAGAGATTTGCTGAATTGGTCGAAACCATGTCAAATGGTCGATTGACCATTAAGGTTTACGGCGCGAACGAACTCGTCGGCGCACGGGAAGTGTTTGATGCGGTATCAAACGGAGCCGCGCAAATGGGACATGGAGCAGCATATTACTGGGAGGGCAAGGCACCAGCCGCGGTACTATTCACTACGGTTCCCTTTGGCATGACCGCACAGGAAATGAATGCTTGGATTTCTTATGGAGGTGGATTAGAGTTGTGGCGTGAACTCTATGAGCCATTCAACGTTATCCCGATGGCGTGCGGCAACTCAGGAGTACAAATGGGTGGTTGGTTCAACGTCGAAATCAATACTCTAGCCGATCTCAGGGGGCTCGTCATGCGTATTCCCGGATTGGCAGGTGAAGTGATGCAACGAGCTGGTGCAGCGCCAACGACAATGCCCGCATCCGAACTCTACACGGCCTTACAAAGCGGCACAATTGATGCAACCGAGTGGGTTGGTCCGTACAACGACTTAGCGTTAGGTTTTCATGACATCGCCAAGTACTACTACTACCCTGGGTGGCACGAACCCGGTGCTACTATCGAGCTCATTGTCAATGAGGAAGCGTTCGTACAATTACCTGACGATTTGCAGACGATCGTCGAAGTAGCTTCGCGCGCAATCAACCAAGATATGCTTGATGAATTTATGGCGCGCAACAACGCGGCACTTAAAACTCTTGTGGAAGAACACAATGTTGAATTGCGTCGCTTGCCCGACGAAGTTTTGCAGAGATTGAAGGAACTTTCCATGGAAGTCATGGACGAACTTGCTAATAAAGATCCAATGGCTAAAAGAATAGTAACTTCTTATCGTGAATTTCAATCCGAAGTCAGTCAATGGACCGCAATTGCCGAAGAAGCCTACCTACGCGCGCGTGACCTTTAAAGCACGAATCACGCTAGTACTGTTAGTCGGCGGCTTAGTTCTAGCTGGATGTGCCTCTGCACCGTGGTATACGCGTGCATCAGATCACTTTGGTCAAACCTACCGAACTCGCGTGGCAGCCACCGATACCGATATATTCTTCGGACCAACCTTCAATCTGTATGGGCAATTTGAGCATGAAAGTATTTGGGTCGGGTTGCAGAAAGAATCGGAATTACCGCACCTACAGTTGAAAGTTCAAACTACGCTTAGCAACGGTGGTGGTCATCCATTTCAATACGCAGAAACCGGCACAAAGACTCTTGACTTTCTAAATGTTGCACTGAGTACTCACGACGCCATTCAAAACGATCTCACCCCGATAAAGATGACAGTCCAACGATTCACGGTTCGTATTCCAATCGATTTAGCTAATAGTGCCGCTTGTGATAACAAGGACTTTGTGATCCAACTGTCCGGCGCAAAAAAAGAAAATTTCGATCTTCAATTACCCAGCGCGATGCTTCAGGGCTTTCTTGGAAAAGTTAAACAAAGTGGTGAAGAGGGAATTGAAGGCGATTGCTTTGATCAGTTCCTATAACTCTTCCTAGCCTAGCGCAACCCCGGTAACCAAGTAGCAATCTGGGGTACGAACGCGAGCAAGAGTAGCACCAACAGTTGCAACGCAACAAATGGTACGACACCGCGGTAGATGTCTACGGTTTGTATGCTAGAAGGGGCTACGCCGCGGAGGTAAAACAGCGCAAATCCAAACGGTGGAGTTAGAAACGAGGTTTGGAGATTCACGGCGATCATAACGCCTAGCCAAACTGGATCGATCCCGGTCGCAAGTAGTGCTGGTCCGACGATAGGGATTACAACGTAAGTGATTTCGATAAAGTCCAAAACGAAACCAAGCACAAAGATTGTGACCATGACTACGAGCATCGCTGTTAGCGCACCACCGGGAAGATCGTTGAAAAACTGGGTAATTAGCTCGTCCCCGCCATAGCCTCGAAAAACTAACGCGAAAAACGACGCTCCGATGAGAATGAAGAATACCATCGAAGTAGTCTTGAGCGTAGAGATCGCTATTTCTTGCAAGATCTCCCTGTTCAGCGTTCGGTAAGCAAAGGCGAGAATAAGAGCACCTACCGCGCCCACTCCAGAAGCTTCAGTTGGGGTCGCTAACCCCATCAATATCGATCCCAAAACTGCTACGATGAGTAAGATTGGGGGTACCAGATTCAACAACAATTTCGGGTCGAGCGGCGCACTTTTAGATGTGTCAGCTGGTGCATGACTGGGTTGTAAGAACGACCTTAGCAAAACGTAGCCTGCGTAGAGAAGTACAAGTATGAGTCCTGGTAATAAAGCGCCAGCGAATAGATCTCCTACTGAAACTGCTTTTGGCGAAAACACTCCTTGCTGTAGCTGTGCTTGCTGGTAGGCGTTCGTCAGCACGTCGCCGATCAAAACAAGCGCAATAGAGGGCGGAATAATTTGTCCAAGAGTTCCCGTGGCCGCAATCGTTCCGGTTGCCAGACCATGGTCATACCCTTTCTTGATCATTAACGGCAACGAGAGTAAGGCCAGAGTCACTACAGTTGCGCCAACAATTCCAGTACTGGCAGCCATCAACATTCCCACGAGTACTACGGCTAGACCGAGCCCGCCAGGCAGATTTCCGACTAATCGCGACATAGTTTCGAGAAGATCGCGTGCGATGTTTGTCTTTTCGAGGGTAACACCCATCAAGATAAACAAAGGTACTGCGATTAAGACTTCATTCGTCATCGTACCAAACATTCGATTCGGTAAGAACCCCAAGTCACTAGGATGGAACACACCTAAAAGTACTCCGCTGAATGCAAACAGCAATGAGACTCCCGCTAAGACTAGCGCGACTGGATATCCTGACAGTAAGAACAGGAAGACCACTACAAACATCAAGAGAGGGATTAGTTCCACGTTAATCGCCCCGTACCTCTTTGATGTACTTGCGAAGGTCTAACAGGGATTGCATAACTAGGAGCAAAGCTGACACTGGTATGACGGTCTTCAGCAAATAAACCGCGGGAATACCTCTGACTTCTGCTGAACGCTCCAAAATCTTCCATGAGTCCAGCACGTAGTCGAGGCTACCAATTCCGATAGTACATGCGACGGGAATGAGGAAGATCAAGTGCCCCACTAAGTTGATGCGCGCTCGGTTCTTTTCGTCCAAGCGACTATAGAGCAAGTCGACGCGGACGTGTGCGTCATGCCTGAGAGTGTAGGAGAGACCAAACATGAACACGAGCCCGTGCATGTACGCTACGAGTTCCTGTTGAAACACAGTACCAAGTCCGAACAGGTATCGCATTACCACTACCACAACCGTCAGTCCCGCCATCAAATAAACGAGCCACGACACCCATCTCCCAAGTAAGTCCAAGAATTTTTGCATCAGTTGGGTACGGACTTGGTTGACTAGAACATTAAATAGTCTGGGGGATATTCACAAACTACACCAAAGAATAACACGAACCCCACCCATGCGTTATTTTTGAAAGCGATGAAGTATTTCTCTCGCTCACGTTTTTGAAGCAAGAGCCACTGGTATACGAAGAAGCCGCTGGCGACGATGACACCGCCCCAATAGAACCAGCGAAAGTCCGCTACCAACCCAATAACAATCGCTACTATCACTACTGCAATTTCAAGTACAACCACGGTCAGCAAATCGAGTTTTCCGAAGAATATAGCTGTGGATTTCAATCCAAGCTTGAGATCGTCATCACGATCAACCATTGCGTACTCCGTGTCATAGGCAACGATCCACAACAAACTGAGGAAGAACAGTAGCCAGACTTCCATGGTAACATACTTGACGACGGCTGTGCTTGCCATGAGGATACCCCAACTGAACGCGACACCCAGTACAACTTGAGGAACGGGAATAATCCGTTTCATAAGTGGATAGATGCACGCAAGTGGGATCGCGAGCAGAGCAAGAATCTGCGTCTCGAGATTGAGCCGAAGTATGAGCAAACCGCCCAGAGCGATCAAGACAGCCATGCAAATCAATGCTTGCAGTACTGTTAAACGCCCATCGGTTAGCGGTCGATTCTTTGTCCTGGCAACGTGGCGATCAAACTTTCGATCCAAAATGTCGTTGATCACGCAACCCATCGCGCGTGCGATGAACGTACCAACTACAAAAATTACACAAAGTTCAATTTTCGGAAAATCGCGAGAGGCGAGCCACAACGCAGTTAACGTGGGCCAGAGAAGTAAAAACGTACCAATAGGTTTGTCAAGACGCATGAGCTCCCAATACGCTCGAAACGGCTCATTCACTTGTACAATTCTCGACCGCAGTTCATACTGTAGTGTATCATTTTGTCGACCGAAACATATTTACTATCAAATTTAATCATCTAGTTCATGCGAAAATGGCAGTGCATAGTTTGCGGGTGGATTTATGACGAAGCCCTCGGATTTGAGGAAGAAGGGATACTTCCGGGAACTTCCTGGACCGATGTGCCTGCCGAATTTTGTTGTCCCGAATGTGGTGTGGGTAAAGACGACTTTGAGATGATTGAGGTTTGAAGTGCTCTAGACGGACGCGTAATCACTCTCTATCGGGGACCAGGTATCGATAATCTTGCCGGCGAGTTCTGGCTCTTTCGCAATGAGCTGAGCCCCCACCGTGTTGACTTCCTCGAGTAAATCACGGTCATGCGCTAGACTAGCCACCCTGAAGTTTTCGGTCCCCGATTGTTTCGTACCAAATACTTCTCCCCATCCACGTAGTTGCAGATCTAAATCTGCAAGTTCAAATCCATCTTGGCTCTCTCGAAGTCGTACTAACCGTTGACGCTGAGTGTCCGACAAAGGATTAGTGTAATTTAGCATACAGAAACTAGCATCCGCGCCACGTCCTACCCGTCCGCGTAATTGATGTAGTTGAGCGAGACCCATGTTGCTGGAGTTGTCTACGACGATGAGAGTCGCGTTAGGTACATCCACCCCGACTTCAATGACAGTGGTCGCGACCAATACATCAATCTTCCGGTCCCGAAAGTCGTGCATCGTAGCGTGTTTTTCTTGGGTCTTCATCTGACCATGGACATGACCGACTCGAACTGAAGATATTTTCATTGCAAGCTCTTTCAGCACGTCTTCAGTTCCAATGAGCTCTTGCTCATCATTCTCACTCTCTTCGATAGCAGCGCACACCCAATATGCTTGTTGCCCTCTCTCGACATGACGACGAACCGCTTCAATTACTTCTGCACGATGTTTATCGCTATGCAGCGTTGTCGTAATGGACTGTCGACCTGGGGGTAGTTCGGTGATACGCGAGACATCCATGTCTGCAAATAGATATAACGCCAGTGTACGTGGTATTGGAGTTGCCGTCATGATGAGTTGATGAGGGAGATTCCCTTTATCTCGTAGCAACATTCGCTGATGCACACCGAACCGTTGTTGTTCGTCGATGATAGTGAGACCTAACTGATTGAAGTGGATCGAATCCTGAAACAATGCATGGGTTCCCACCACCACAAGATCATCGCCCGAAGCGATCGCTTTCTGCCGTGCTCGACGTGTAGGCGCAGGCATTCGACCCGTAACCAAACCGACTTTAATCCCCAAAGGATCTAACCACTCCGAAAGAGTCTGGTAATGCTGTTCCGCGAGCAGTTCTGTTGGTGCCATAAACGCGGTTTGTACACCGTTTTCGGCAGCACGCAAGATACACAGGGTAGCGACTACCGTTTTGCCCGAGCCAACATCTCCCTGTAGTAATCTCAGCATCGGTCGAGTCGAGCTCATATCCGCCAAAATCTCTCGAGCCACTGTTTCTTGCGATTTGGTAAGCTGAAATCCCAACGAATCTAAGAAGTCGCGTATCAAATGAGATTTACGATCCAGGATGCGAGTTGTAAAGGTTTTGTGTTGCAATCGACGACGTTGTTGTAATAGGTAATAAGCCAGCAGTTCATCAAATGCTACCCGTCGGCGAGGGCCCTTTCGGACCACGTCCGCCGATGACATTTCCGGGTTGTGGCAACGTTGGAGCGCGTCGGCTAAAGTCATGTCAAAGTGTGCGAACTTCGGAAGTAAATTTACTTCTTGGATGGTCTTTGGGATTAGTGAGCGTATATGTTTGCTCGTCAAACCCTTCGTCGCGTAATACACTGGGACAAACTCCGGTTCTGGTGGTCCGGGGTCTGCGTTGAATGTTTTGAAATCAGGGTGTATCATCGATTTGTGTCGATACTCTCCCCACAGTTGTCCGTAAGCTCGCACCCAAACACCTTTCTGGAATACCGCAATCCAACGCGGGCGGTAGTTGAAGAAGCGTAGGGTGAGCACACCACCGCTCTCGTCTGAGAGTTCAACCTGCGCACTCGAACGTCCTTTGGTTTGTTTCAATGCCACATCCTGTACAACTCCTTGAACGTAGTAGTACTCTTTGGGTATGCGCAACTCATCCAGTGGCGTAACTACGCTCCGGTCTTCATATCTGTGAGGTAAGTGCAGAACTAAATCTAATTTAGTTCGGATGTTTAGTCGAGCAAGTTTTTTTGTGGTATCAGAACCTACTCCGCGTATTGTGGAGACCGGTTCGGAGGGCATTGATTATTCGGGGATCAATGCGATTACATCTAGCTCAATAGATGCACCCCGTGGTAGGGAGGCAACACCAATTGCGGCACGAGCAGGGAACGGAGAACTAAATTTCTCGCTCATTATCGCATTGACTTGTTCAAAGTTGCTTAGGTCGGTAAGGTAAACTGTGAGTTTCACGACATCGCGTAGCGAGCAGTTTGCGGCTTTTAAGACAGCTTCAACGTTTTTGAACACCTGCTTCACTTCATCGCGAAATTTTCCGTCAACTAGATCCATAGTACTTGGATTTAGCGCGATCTGACCGGCGAGGAAAAGCAGGTTACCAGCCCGAACCGCATGGGAGTAGGGTCCTATGACATCAGGTGCGTTCGCGGCATGAAAGTGTTTTTTGGATGACATCCAATCTATCCTTTATTCGGTGAATCTCTGAACGTTGGAGGTTTCACTTCGGTTATCTAGATTTCGGACAATTCGTTTTAAGTGCTTGACATCGTTGACCGAGAGGTGCATGCGAATCGTCGATAGTTGTGGTGAACGCTCGGTAACGTCAATCATACTAATCCCCGCGCCGAGACCGTTTACTGCACTCGCGATCGATGCGATCACACCCATTTGCGGAACGACATCTATGCGCAATTTCGTAGAAAATTCGCCAGTAGGTTCGTCGCTCCATTTAACGGGTACTTTGGTGCTAGGATCACGTACATTTCTCATGTTCCCGCATCTCACACGATGAATGACTAGACCTTCGCCCTGTGAAATGTGGCCAACAATACTATCTCCCGGTATAGGTCCACAACATCTACCATAACGAACGCCTAGGTGTTGTTTATGATGAACGACGATGGGTCCACTACGTTCTAAGTTGATCGTTTCGTGGTCTTCGACATCTTCGTCTAGTAATCGTTGCGCGACCTGATACGCGGGTAAGTTCCCGCGACCTACTTCCTCAAATAGTTCATTCATTCGTCGTACGCGGAACTCTTTAAAAGTTCTTCGCAATCGTCGGAAGTCGAGATCGGAAACGGACGTGCCTGCGGCAGCTAGAGTTCTATCTAGCAGTGTTTTACCAAGCATGATTGCTTCCTGCTGACCACGCTGGCGTAACTGTTCTCGAATAGCGGAACGTGCTTTTGCTGTCTGCACGAAATTCAGCCATTCCGGGTCGGGATGAGCTTCGGATGCGGTAACGATGTCGACGGTCTGTCCCGACTCTAACACGGTAGAAAGAGGTGCTACCCGGCCATCAATACGACATGCAACGCAAGAATCCCCTACTTCGGTGTGAATAGCATATGCGAAATCAATAGCGCACGATCCCAGTGGAAGCGTGAGAATCTTCGCCTGAGGCGTGAATACGTACACCTCATCCGGGAAAAGATCGGTTTTAAGGTTCTCTAAGAACTGTGCCGCATCACCGCCAGGTTGGAGGCTCAGCAGGTGTTGAATCCACTCACGAAATCCACTGGACGTCGAACCAAGAGGTTCCGCGGTCAGTTGCTCGGCGGGTCGATTGCGCCAGCCAGCGACGAATCCAAAATTTGCGATCTCGTGCATAGTCTTCGTTCGAATTAATAACTTCAACGAAACGGAAGTAGTAGTTCGCGGCCCGACCAAGGTAGTATGAAGCGATTGATAACCGTTCTTCTTTGGAATCGCGACGTAGTCCTTGAAAGCTCCCAGTTTGGGTTTGTAGATGCTGTGTGCGAGCCCGAGCGCGCGGTAACACTCGTCGGTAGAATCGACGAGAATCCGAAATACAAACCGGTCCATATACGCTTCCTTGGACATGCGATGTCCTTTGAGCGATTGGTACAAAGAATAGGGTTCCGGTTTGAGATATTCGATACTTGCCTTAAGTTTCCCCTCTTTGAAAGCTGCTTGTAATTTGTCCTGAACCGAAGTAATCAGATCAACATCAGGCTTTCGAATGCGCGTCGTGTACCGTTCCAAACGGTCAGCTCGCAACGGGTACATCGCTTCAAAGGAGAGACGTTCTAACTCTTCTTTGATGGTGTATATTCCCATGCGTTGCGCCAGCGGCACGTAAAGATCCATCGTTTCTTTGGCGATACGCTTTCGAGCTTCTCTGGACATCACTCCGATGGTGCGCATGTTGTGTAACCGGTCAGCTAACTTCACCAGTATCACTCGAATATCTCGAGCCATAGCTAGTGCCATCTTGTAGAAATTGCGGGCCTGAGCTTCAGCACGACTGTCGAACAGGTGAGAGAGCTTGGAGACGCCGTCGACGATATCAGCTATGGGGTCCCCAAAAGTTCTTGCTAGAGTGGCTTTGGTTACGTTAGTGTCTTCAATGACATCGTGCAACAATGCGGCACATATTGTTTGGTGGTCCAGACGCAGTTGCGCAAGAATTCTTGCTACTGCTAAGGGATGAGTGATGTAGGAGTGGCCAGTACGGCGTTGCTGACCAGTGTGTGCCTTCTTCGCATAGTCAAAGGCTTTCTCGACCAAATCCAGTTGATTCGGTGTCAGGTAATCAAATAGATAACCCTTTCTTATCCCCGAAACCGGGGCGGCTAGTTCTTCCTTCCTAGCCCGCTTCTCTAATTCAGTCTGAAAATAGGATTCAGGCGTCGCGGGGCGGTGTTTCATCTCCTAATCCCGACCGCGATCGGTGTTGTTTGAGGTGGAATTGGAACTCATCTTCGTCGTCCTTGTCTAAGATTTCGCTCGAAATAAGCCCATCTGCAATCTCGCGCAACGCAATAACGGTGTTTTTATCGTTTTCACGCGCGACAAGCGGGTCTGCGCTCAACAACGATAGTTGACGAGCCCGCTTCGTTGCTAGGGTCACCAGTTCAAAACGATTGTTCACATGTTCCAAACAATCCTCGACGGTTACTCGAGCCATAGAGTTACTGTTCCTGTAAAGTTGTAACGTACAAAGGAGTAATTTTACAGTGATGGCATGATTCTTGCAAGATAGTTGAGAGCGTCCTCACTAGTAAAAATCGAGTTCTCTACTGCTTTGAGATCAGATTAGGTTCAATAGTTCCGGTGAACATTGATAAAATTTACACTGCATCGAATTCTTCGACGTTCGCATGTGTCCACTTTCTGGGATGTGTGGCGACAGCCTTCAACGTTGTTAACGACGATAACCCCGCAAATTTTCGTATAACGAGGTGAGTGTCAAACGACCATAAGGAACGTGAAATTCGTTTGCTAAATTCAGAATAGTTTAAATTGGTACTTCTTTGATGAAAAAACTTTTATTTCTTGCGCTGTTGTCCCTTGGCCTTTTAGTTAGCTCAGTAAGTGCAGAAGATCTTCAACAAATCTATGACCTAGCCTTCGAAAACGACACCCAGTTTGCACAGGCAAAGATTCAACGAAAAATCGCTGGCGAGAACGCGAGACAAAGTCTTGCTAGCTTGCTTCCGGTAGTCAACATGTCATTGAGTGGAGGTACTCGAAGTACGACTAAATACCGCCGCACCTTTCCGTCGGAGCTCTTAAACGACCCAGCCGGACGATTCCTCGGAGCGGATCCGGAGACAAATGAAGTGTGGACGGTAAACGAAAGCCGCGAAGAATTTCCATCGGGTTACTCGGTAAATTTGTCGCAAGTGATTTTCAGTATCCCGACCTTCATATCCTATCGGAACTCAAGGTTAAATTTTCAGGGTGCTAAGGAATCCTTTGCTTCCCAAGAACAGTCTTTGATAATTCGGGTCGTTGAAGCATATTTCAATGTCTTGCAGGCTCGTGACTCGTTAGACAATGCTCTTAGGCGTCGAGAGACAACTGAACGACAGCTAGAGCAAACCGAGCAAAGGTACGAAGTTGGATTGACAGCGATAACCGACGTGTTGAATGCAAAGGCTTCGTTTGACAACTTGGAAGTCAATCTTAACGAGACTCGAAATTCACTCGATACCGCTTTCTTAACTCTAAAACGATTGACTGGACAGCCAATTCAACAGATAGCACGCTTGTCAGAAGATTATCCCATCGAAAATCCCGAGCCAAACGACGAAGCCCAATGGGTGGACTATGCACTTCGAAATAACCCAGGCGTATTGGGCGCAGAACGTAGCTATCAGATGGCACGATGGAATCACTGGAACACGTTAGCGGGTTATTTTTCTGTCCCATCCGTCTCGCTAAACGTAGGTTACTCGTATAGCGAGAGTCCAATTGAAGATCCATTTACTCAACTGGATACAGGATATGATTTAATAAGTGAGTCAATACGCACGACTTATGGATTTAGTATTAGTTTTTCGGTTGCGGGTGGTCGCCGGATCTCGCAAAACAAAGTAAGTGCTATGAATCGAGAACAGTCGCGCTTAGGTATGATTAATCAAAGATTGACCGTCGAAGAACAGACTCGATCACAGTTTCGCACTGTGGTTCAAGTCGTTTTACAAATCGAATCTTTAGAGCGCTCGATTGAGTCGAGCCGCGCGTCGTTAGATGCAACCGAAAAAGGCTACGAAGTTGGCACACGAAACATCATCGAAGTTCTCAATGCACAAAACTCACTGTTTCAGGCAGAGTTGAACTATCGGAACACGATCCACAGATACATCACGTCGATGTTGCGATTAAAACAAACTGTAGGCATGTTGAACCCCAACGATCTCACCGAATTGAATAAATATCTGGATTCCGAGCGTGTCGTGACTCCAGTAAACACAATGTCAGGGAAGTAATTAAAGGATTAGTCTTCGGCTAGTTTGATTTCGTCAAACCAACGATCCATTAGCGAACAGACACGCTCGCTCGCGCCTTGATTTTCATGTACGACCGCGCGCGCATTTTCGAAACAGCGCGCTCGCGTCGCAGAGTCTTGGTGGAACGTGAGTACTTTTTCAGCGACGTCCTCAGCGTTATTAACCCTGAACAAGCAGTCTCTGTCAACAAACCTAGAGCACACTTCGGCAAAATTCTGGCGATTGGGTCCCATCAGGATTGGTAATCCAAAATAGGCAGGTTCTATCGGATTGTGACCACCGGTGTGTTGCAGACTCCCACCTACGAACGCGATCATCGCACATTGATATAACGGGAACAGAATTCCCATTCGATCGACGATGATCACTTCTTTTGATAGGTCTAGGTCACTTAGCAGGCACGCTTGCAACCCGCGAGACGCAGACATGGAGAGAATTTCATGTGCGCGCTTTGTGTGTCTCGGTGCTAAGATCAGTTTTGCATCGGGAAATTGACCTAGAACAGATTTGTGAGCGTCTAGTACAACTTCCTCTTCGGGATTGTGCGTGCTTCCAGCAATCCAAACAAGTTTGCCTGTGTCTTTGAGTTCTTTTAAGTCGTTCAAGTCTTCCGGTAATCTAGCGTCTTGGTCGTTTAGATCAAATTTGACGTTGCCAGTCACTACCACTTTCTCATTGGGCAAACCAAGATCTTTAAATCTAGCTGCGGTATCCTGGTATTGGCATGCAACCATACGTATGTTCTTGAGCATAGACAGTGCTAAGACACCCATACGTGCATAGCCAGAGGCGGACTTTTCTGATAGACGGGCATTTAAAAGATACACGGGAACATCACCTTGTGCGGCTTGGTTGACTAAGTTTGGCCACAACTCTGTCTCCATGAGAAACAGTGCTTTGGGTTGAGTCCTATTCAAGAAACGTTTCACGCAGGAGGGTACATCGTAGGGAACGTAGCAGAGATCGATTCGAGATCCTAAACGGGTCTCCATCGCTTTGTAGCCAGTGGGGGTCGTGGTTGTAATCAATACTCGTTCAGAGACCTGATTCTGAAGCACATACTCGATGACTGGGATAGCAGCGATTGCTTCGCCAGCGGATACCGTGTGGAACCACACACTGCCAGTTCTTATCTCGGTTGGTATGAAGCCAAATCTTTCCCGTTTTCGTTCCCTATAAACGGACTCTGTTATGCTTCGGTAGAGAAGGTAACAGGCGAATACTGGGAGGCTGAGACGAGACACTATGGCGTACAAAAATCGCATTATTAGAAGGCTATATTTACCGGCAACCCACTTGAAATTCTGTTATAAGTTCATATATACGTGGTGTCGATCTATTACGACGCAGAAAATTAAGAAGACAAACTAGGAGAAAAAATAATGAAAATAGTTGATCGCAATCCCGTGGTTTCATTTGCTCAGGCGTTGCAACGAGACCTGGATACCGGCATTTGGAATACCTTTCCACGATTTGCGAACCGTACCGAGGATAGTTGGGTTCCATCTATGGACATTCATGAAGAGTCGGACAAGTTCGTCATTTCAGCCGATGTTCCCGGATTGAGCTCGGATGACATTGAGATTTTCGTTGAGCACGATCGAGTGACTATTAAGGGCGAACGCAAGCTTGAGCGACGTGTGGAAGACAAAGACTTCGGTCGTTTTGAGCGGCTCGAAGGCTCGTTCCAGCGAAGTTTCAAGTTACCAGATAACGCCGATCTAGACCAAGTTAGTGCATCCAATCGCGACGGTGTTCTAGAAATCGTAATCAAGAAACAGGAGACAGTTGCGTCCCGCCGCATCAAAGTTGAAAGCTAAGATCTAGCTTCACCCAATTTACATCGAACAGACGGCGGTACTCACAAGAGTACCGCCTTTTTTGTGTCTTAAAGTCCGTCGGGACCGCAGTCCTCCTTCAAAAATCGGAGCATTTCGCCGTAAAACTTTTCTCGATGTTTATAGTTGAGTGTGCCGTAAAAATGTGCGGCATTTGGAAGTTCAACGTACTGATACTCTTTGTCGAACTTCTCAAGTTGTCGTCGGTACTTAATGAGGTGATCCAGCGATACTCTTGCATCCGCACTGCCATGTACCAAAAGCAATGGGATGTTAACTTTCTCGGCCTCATCAATAGGCGACACGGCTGTAAGCCATGTGCCAAACTGTTCGTTTTTCGACGCACCTCGCAATCCGTAGCGATAGTTGTTTAACTGCATGACAGGATCTGAGACCGCAGCACCCGCGACTGCGCATTGATAAATCTGCGGATCCCGGATGGTTGCCATCAGCGCAGCATAACCGCCGTAAGACCAACCGATCATTGCGAGTCGATCCTCGTCAGCTAATCCTTCTTCAACAAGAAATAACGCACCGGTATCTTTGTCCGTTTGCATCATTCTTCCAGCTTGACTTTCCTCACCTTCAAAACTTGCTTTATAAAAGTCAAGACCGTAATTGTGAGAGCCACGATACTGAGGTTGCAAGACCATATACCCGTGATTGGCTAACATTTGCGCCCATGGATCGTATGCTACCGTTTCTGTGACGTGGGGGCCACCGTGGGGTAGGACAACAAGTGGGAATGGAGGTTCACCTTGTGGTATAGTCACGTATCCATAAATTTTCTTACCGTCGGTTGACTCCCAACTTTTGTATTCAACGTTGGCAAGACGATCACTTGCGATATCGGGCGCAATACTACCTAGTACGGTCATCTTTCCTTCATGTAGTAAATAATAGGTGCCTGGATCAAGTGGTCCTTGATTAAAGATTACGAACGTTTGCCCATCAGAAGAGCGGCTAATGATGTCGAGATTCGCGGAATTTTCTATCTTTCGTTTCAACTGGTGGTAAATTCCGCCTTCCAGTTCGTCCATGAATACTCTCTGACGTTCACCGGCGAAGTACTCCACTCCAGTAACTTCTCCCATTTGTTCCCACTGGTTAGTGTGGAAAACTGCTGATAAATCGTCCACTGGGATTGGTTCCGGTTCATCAGCAGAAGTACGGAAAATGAGTTCTGCGAATCGTTTGTTCGCCATGTCGTATGACCAAAATCCGGCTCTATCGTGCCCGTTGTGAGCGATCACAAACACATGGTCCTTCGCGGTTGGGTCGACTCCCACAGGATCGAAACGTTCATAGGAGTCAATGTGTTGTCGATAGTATTCAGTCCACTTAGTAGACCCTTCCGAGCGATAGTAGTAAACAAGCTCTTCGCTGTTATCATCAAAACCGAGAGATCGGACGGGATTCCCTATACGATCAAATGCAAGCGCGAACTGTGATGGTTTGGCGCGAATTACTAGAGTCTTTTTGTTGGTTTTCAAATCGAGTTTGTAAAACGCGAGGGGACGGTATGCCGACGCCATTCTCGTTCCGGCAGTGGCCGCACCCTCTTGAACCGAGATCATGATCTTTGTCGGTTCCAGTGGTAAGACGTGTGCGATGCCGGCGATACTCTCGTCTACGGTTTCCATTTCCTTTGAGACTACATCGACTAAAGCAATTCTGCTCGCGAATACTCCTTGATTGAATCCTCGGGTCTGTTGACGAACTTGTGCTCGTAGTGCCATGACGAATGAAGTGGGGCTGAGCCAGCGATACGTAAGAATCTGCATGTGCTCCGCTTTCTGTCGGTGCACCAGCTCCATCTCGCCTTCGCCAGAGATATCAAATACGAGAATAACTGGTCCGTCGACACTGGTGGCGTCTTCGTAGCTTACCCAACTGAGATACTTCCCATCTGGTGAAACTCTTACTGTAGCCATTCCAGGATTTGCCGCCCACACTTCTGGTGGATATGGTTCGACAGTTTCGGGTGCTTCTGTTGATTCCTCAGCTTCTTGACCGAACAGGGAAATTACACAGAAACACAATACGATCATGGGAATGTGTCTTAGTGTTCTAAACCTCATACTTCTGGACCTCTACGCTTAATGGTTGCATGGTAGATATAGCCACCCACTCTGGGCAAACTAGAAAAGTTATTTAATGTTATGATATTTATGCTGGCTACGTAAACAGATTACGGGAGTATTTTTGACAAGAAATATCGGTCAACATAAAAAATGCTGCGACAAATTGCAGTTTTCACGTATGCGATTGCCGATTAACAGGACTGTAGTAACGCAGTAACCGGACTACCCCTTTACGCAAACGATTTGCTTCAACGTGTGGACTACTTCTACCAAGTCTTGTTGCGCTTCCATAACCTTATCGATGTCTTTGTACGCCGCCGGTAGTTCATCCACGACATTACGATCCTTTCTACACTCAACTCCGATCGTCTGTGATCGCAAATCTTCTGCGGTGTAGCGTCTCCGTGCTTCTGTGCGCGATAGCGCGCGTCCTGCCCCGTGGGAACAACTTTCAAGTGAATGTTTATATCCCTTACCACGCACGATATAGGACTTTGCTCCCATTGAACCAGGAATGATGCCGACATCTCCCCGTCGAGCACGGAGCGCGCCTTTGCGGGTTACCCACATGTTTTGACCATAGTGGCGTTCTTTTGCTACGTAATTGTGATGACACTCGATTACTTCGCTAACAATCTCTATTTTGGGAAGGTGTTGTCGCATAGCTCTGATAGTACGATTCATCATGACTTTGCGGTTTAAAAAAGCAAATCGTTGAGCCCAGTCCACAGCCATAACGTAGTCTTTAAAGTGTTTAGTCCCTTCCTTCAGGTACGCGAGATTACGATCGGGGAGATTTATTTCGTGGGCACGCATGTCTTGTTTCGCGAGTTCTATAAATTTCATGCCAATTCGATTTCCGATTCCTCGAGAACCACTATGGAGCATGACCCACACAGTCTCGGTTTCATCTAAGCACACCTCGATAAAGTGATTCCCAGTACCCAAGGTGCCGAGATGAGTTATGTGGTTAGCTCTCTTCAAATCTGGATGGCGGGCGAGCAATGCGCTGAAACCCTTTTCAAGTCGAGAGTTCCACTGAGAGTACACTTCTTCGGGAATGTCTTTACTCCAACCACCAACGTCTCGCGAGCGCTTACCTCCACCAGTTCTTCCGTGTGGAACGTTTCGTTCAATACTTCCACGAAGAGGTGCGAGCGAGTCGGGTAATTCCGCAGCAGTCACGTTAGTTTGCGCCGCGGTCATTCCGCAGCCGATGTCAACTCCTACCGCGGCAGGGATGATCGCGTCAGTAGTACCAATAACGGAACCAACGGTCGCGCCAATTCCTACGTGGGCGTCTGGCATCAGGGCAATGTTCTGTACGATCGATAGTCTTGAAGCGAGTCGAACCTGTTCAATTGCGCCTGCTTGAATCGGTACGATCTCATTCCCACGAGCGTCACGGTTAAAGATTTGGACTTTTTCTTCAGTACTCATTTTCTTTCTCGATTAGTTAATGATATTGGTACATCACAACGCGTCGAGTACTTGCTGAGCAAAAAAAATCTCGAGGCGCAAAGCACCTCGAGACTTTTTCTTGTATGAGATAAGTTTTGAATTAGTTCTTAAAAGATCCCACCAATTCGATAAGTAAAACTCAAGAATGCCGCACGACCCAGAACATCATAGCCTGCGCCAATTGGTACATTACTTCGAGAGAATACTTCGGAACCATCGACAAACGGCGGTTCTACATCAAAGACGTTGCGAATACCCGCATTGATGAAGAAATCTTGTCTTGCCATCGAAAATGAAAGCGAGTGATGCCAGTAGAAATCGGCAGAACCAATATCACGACATAAGACGTCGTCGTAGTCCGGACCTAAACAAGTATCTGACGTTCGCGCGGGTACGGACCCCAAAGAATCTTCAAAGTCATCGTGTTGATCTTGTCGTCCCAGAACTCTGACGTTCCAGCTCAAACGCATTTGATTGAATTGCGCACGGAACGTAAGTCTGTGTCGATATCTCGGGTAGTACCATTCTGACACGTCTTCATCGCGAGACTCGATTGCGGTGATCGTAATATCGGATCGTTCCAACAACTTGTGGGTAATGAAATCAATACCGAAGGAAATCGGTCGGTCAAATATCGTAAAGGTATCAGAATAAGCGATGTTCAAGTCGATCCCACGCACGGTTTCGTTATCACGATTAATAAAGCCTTGGTGGATATAAGTCATACGCGGGCTGTCTCCCGTTGCCCTCGTGATACGCTGACAATATGGACTATTACCTGTTTCACTGTTGTAGCAATCCGAAATAATGAAACCAGCTGACGGTTCAATAATGGTATCGTCGATACTTACGTTATAGACGGTACCACCAATAGCTAGGTCGAATGCATTGGTGAATGGTTGTCTGAAACTAAAGCCCCAGGTTTCGGACTTCGATGTTTCCGGTAACAGGTCGAGTGCACCACCTGCCGCAATTTCAACTGAATACACGGTGAATCCATCAATCAAAGCTAATGGGTCAGCACCGTTGTTGCGACAATTCTCAAGAACGTGCGGTTCGCGACGATCTTGTTCTGGGAGGTACTCATTTGTGATTGGATCAATTGCAGCTGTTGGAACCGCACAAGGATCGAACACACTTAAGAAACCGGTTTGTGCGCGGAGGAACAATTCTCGTAAGTTAGGAGCTCGGAACGAGGTACCCTTCGTGCCTCGAATCAACAACGAAGAAACGGGTCGCCACGCAACTTTCGTTGAGTAGGTCCAGGCATCACCAGAGAATTCTTCATCAGTGTATCTAGTCGACAGGTTCACCGTCAACTCATTAGCAAAAGGCATGTTTCCAAGTAATGGGAATTCGATCTCTCCAAAAGCTTCCTGTACAGTCTTACCACCAGCTGCTCCTTGGTCAGCGGAAAAGTGGATAAATTTCCCTTCGGCAGCAACTTTATTTGGAATTGAATCAATCTCGTCTTTCCTCCACTCAACGCCGAATCCAGCCGCGACAGTTCCACCTTGGAGGTCATAGACGTCTCCAGTCATGTAGTATGAAACTAAGGTCTGTTCGATCGTGGTGTCAAACTCACGGGTGGCAAACAGGTAGTCGCGTTCAGCTTGAGTAGCAAACGCTCCTTGGTGGTCCAGATCCATTACGCTCGGTGCGAACAGATTGACTGGTACACAGCCTACCCTGTCTTCGTCGTCAATAGGTGCTCCGGGCGGCGCTTCACAAGGAACTCCAAGAGGGGAAAAGTTTCCGAGTGCGAAAAACATGCGATCTTCGTGTATCCCTTCGCGGAAGGTCTCTCCCGTGGAATCTGTATAGGACGCAAAGAACTCTCCACTCCAACCGCGTCGCGCTCCCCAAGTAAGCCAAGGCATGTCAAAACGGAGACCACCAACGAGTCGGGTTTGGGCTACATCGACTGTAGTAATGTTGCGGTCACCTTCGATCACAACGACTGGTTGTGCTGGAAGGGGTCCTCGAGGACCCTGTGTTAGATCACATGAACCGCCAGGACCGGGATCGCAACCAAACGCTTCTATCACCATGTCTCTAAACGACTGCTTGGCAAAGAAATCATTTATTGCTAAACCGCAGTCTACACCTTCCCCAAACGGATTACAAGGATTGAACGGATTCAATGGGTGCACAGTTGGGAATACTTGGTATCCACCACCGTTGTGTTCGGATGATCGTGAACCATAAGTGAATTCGTAGAACGGCGTGACGTTGGCCGCGCCGTCAAACGTGTATTCCCCGTATGACATAAAGTTCACGCGACGAAATTCTGGTATCAATGTAGCAAATTGCTCATTAGCATCAGGAGCGTAATCTCGCCACGACACGTCGTTGAAACCATCACCATCTTCGTCGGTCCAGAACCACTGTCCGCCTAAACGGATTCTTGAAATTGAAAAATTATTCCATCCGCCGTTTGAGCGTCCGGGTGTATGAAACAACGGACCGAATGGAACGCTAGTTACCCATGCGCCTTGCAGGCCGGAGTATCCGCAGTCATCCCACTCCATACCGTACCAATATTCGAACCAAAGACTCTTCTTGCGAATTTCACCGTCTTCGGTAATTTCTGCTTCATGGGAACAACCTTCATAGTGTGGTGAGTCGGCACGCGTCACTGCTTCGCTGTAGTCATAGTTGAGCGCTAGGCCGTAGAAACCGCGGTCAAAGTTTTGACCCCATTTAAGGGCGAGATTGTTAGTAGTTTTGCCACTAAACTGGTCCAGATCAGCGAAGAGATTGACTTCAAGCCCGTCAAAATCTTTTGTAAGAATAACGTTCACCACTCCAGCAACAGCATCAGATCCATAAACGGACGATGCGCCATCGAGTAGTAACTCATACTGTTGTACTAACGCACCAGGTATGAGATTGAGATCGGGCGTGCTGGGTGCACCTTCAACACCAGCGGGGGCTAATCTGCGCCCATTGATCAGCACGAGTGATCTAGAAGCACCTAGCCCTCGTAAAGAAATCGTTGATGCCGCAGGACCGTTGTCTAAGACATAACCCGTGTAGGTTAGGTCGATTTGCTGTCCTTGTGCTTGAGTTGCTTTTTGAACGATATCAGCGGTATCAATCAATCCAGCTTCTCGCTCGACTTCGGAATCGATAATCTGCAATGGAGAGATGTTGTCATAAGTAGTTCGTTTAAGTCGCGAACCCGTTACCACAACTTCTTCCATATCCTCGTCGGCTAGTGAGCCTTCCTCCTCTTCCGTTTGCTCATCCTCGTCTTCGTCGTCATCTTGGGCAAATGCCAGAGTCGCAAACGGTAGACTGAGCAACGTCAGAAACCAAATGATGGTGGGTATTAATCTCTTTTGTCGAAACATGACCTATTGTTCCTCATTAAAACTTAGTAGCCAGTCGAACACTGGCGTACGTGAATTCTCCTCAACGTACATTTCAGATTGCAGAAATGCACGTTTAAGTTTATGTCTCAAAACTACAACCCGACTGAGGCAGTTTCGAGAATCGCACTTTCAATTCGCTTACCCTGAATCCAATGGATGCGACACCTCGAACTTCGTGGAAATTTGTGTGTGCGCATAAATTGGACAGTCGGGCGTACTTCATCCTTAACGGTCGAAGTCGCGCGCGCGTTGAACGTACATAGTGTAATGGATATTTTACCCTTTTTTAACTTAGAAATTTATTGGAAGGCTTGTGTTTCTTACAACAAGTAGCCTTCGGAACGTAATCACACGGCTAGGGTGGCGTACTGGTTTAATCAGAAGCCGCTATTGGAGAATTAGTCGTAGACCACTCGAAAACCAATAGTTTCGGAGCGGTGATTCAGAGTCACTTTACGGCCGAATATCGTCTGTCCTGTTACTACGCCTGGTAGCATCCAGTTGCCGCCTTGGACCCACATCGTGATCGCACCACGATCAACAGTCACGGAACGAGTCCACTCAGACACGTTACCTGCTAGATGGCGAATACCAGTAGTCGTTTCGTCGATGTTTTCGTCGTCGCACACCACGAGTTTCCCGGTCTCATCATCACCGGAGGCGGCAAAACCGGATTCATAAATGTCCCCCCAAGGATAAAGTCTTCCCTCAGGTCCAGCCGCAACAGCGCGCCACTCTTCTGCTGTAGGAAGGCGGCCTCCTGACCATCTAGCAAAGGCATCGGCTGACCACCAACTAACCCCAGTGACTGGATATTCAAGACGCTCTTTTTGTGCGTCCCAATATAGCGGTTCATACGAATGTCCAGACGGCTCATCTGTATTGCGATATAGCCCCATGTTGACCAGAGGATCGTTGAGAAATTCAGCGTAGTCTTCGCGACTGACTTCACACCGATCGACGCGTACACTGTTCGCGAACTGCTCTGTTGATCGAACGAGTCTTTGAATTGGAAGTTCGGCATCTTGGGGAATCTTGGTCACGAAATATGTGACCCTAGCTTCAGGTGGAATTCCTACTTGATAGACACCACCGCGTACAGTTGTAGTACGACCAAGAAACGCGTCCCAAGGAAGGATGCGGAAAGGTGGTTGATCGTAAACGCAACGAAAACCTAAGTGATGACTTTGAATACTCGGGTTGACTTCGAGCCACGCGGCACTCAAGGCATAGAGTTCGCGCGCGCGAGCTCGAACCGTCGGTGCACCATGTACCGGTACGTATTCCGAGCGGGTGAGCAGGGCTCGCGCGCTGGTTCCGGAGGTCCATTCCATGACATTGTTGGCTAAGTCGTGAATTCCGTTTGGGGTATCGGTCTCGGGAAACTTTCCACAAGTCTGTTGCGCATTTCGATCAGGTTCCAAATAGGGCCAAGCCGATTCTCGCCAATCATCGCCCCATGGATACAGTCGACCCTCTGCTCCTCGAGCAGCGATTTCTAACTCTTCAGATGTAGGTAAGCGTCCACCAATTTCGAAGCAATATCTCGTGGCCGCTCTATGCGACACACCACTCGCTGGGGAGTTGAGTCGTCCGGCGGTACGATGTCCGGTGGACTCCGATCGGAGCCACTCAGGTGGTACGTCCGAACCACTAGTCGCGATAGGGGTGTACCATTGAACGAATCGCTCGTAATTCTCTTGCGTTACCTCGCAGTTGTCAATACGAAAGGTATCGATTGCGACGGTTCGTATCGGCCGTTGTAAACGCAATCGGAGCTCATTGTTTAGTGCCCCGGTTTCCAACGCGGCAATGACTTTGTCATCAATGAATCGTGCGGATTCGTTCTCGCTTAGTTCGAGTCCGAGTGAGACGCGGGGAGCATCGATGTCGGTTCGCCCAATGTTCAGTAATGTAACGGTCAGTAGTGCGAGTATTAGTAGCACGAGCACTACGATTGGAATCCGCCATGACATCAGGCGCGACGCAAGCCCGGTCGCCAGAAAATTAAAAATGCCGCTACTGCGAGAGCCAGCAGAACGTACAAAGTAACTAACCAGGACTTCACACCGAAGAACCAGCCTTCGGACGCGGGGGTGATTTCTTGCGATCCTAAGTAAATCCTGTTACTATCAGCGTCAACGGAGAGCAAGCCATATTCGTCTACGGTGCCGTAAACGAATCCCACGATGACGTCGCTCAATGTCATTGATACAAACGCGACTGCACGCCACGAGGGATATGTGGTCGATTCATCCGATTCCGGCATAAGTAATACGGAACCTCGGTGAAGATCAACTTGTAGTCCTTCCCACACATCGGGATACTTATTCAAACTCAATCTAAGAAAAGCTGTGTTTGAGCCTAAGTCACTTATCGAACCATCAGTGATGACTTCGACATCGTACAGTAATCTGTTCGGTACTACTCTGATCTGTGAATACTGAAGATCTTCCACGGTCCTAAGATTTACTTCCAATGGTTCGAGCGGCGTACTTTCATCGACCGGTCCAGAGAAGTTCAACAAGCTTTGTAGCAAGTCTTCTACGATTTCATAGTCTTCATCCGATAGTGAGTCAATTCGGTCAACGTTGTTGGTTAGTTCGAGCATGTAGTCTCGAATCAGTCTTGTCGGGGGTATATCTTGATCCAAGAAGTCTTGTATGTCGATTAAGAAGAGCATTACGGCATAGAGGATTTGGTCTGGGTCCGGTAACTCGATCGGGACGCCTTCACCACTATCGTTCTGTGTATCGGGATCTGCAAGTCTGATACTAAAGGTTTCGTTTTCAGGGGCTTGAACCGAACCGGTATTTCCAGAGGGTTGACCCGATGTTGGCGGACCACTAGGCGGACGAGCAGCGGGAAAACTACCCATCGCACTGGGATCAAATGGATCTATCGGCGCGGTTTGACCAAGACTCGATCCTTCGGGAACATCGGGATTGGCTACCGTCGGGTCGTCGGACCACTCCGTACCCTCGCCGTATTCACCATCTTCGGGGGGCCAGCTTTGGGTGAACTCGTCGAGCGCGCTGTCGTCTTCATCCGTGTTGCCGTCCATCCACCCCTCCAATTCGGGTAGACCAGGAAGTTCGGCTATGTTCGCACCTTCTAATCTAGCGCAGTCTTCAAAGCTGACTCCCGGAGGGCAATCGGCTGCAGATCCCGAACCAGCAAGACCACCAGAACCCCCAACAAAGTGCCAATGCCAAATACCCAGTCCATGATCTTTTAAGATTGACATCACTAGGTAGTACGTACCCACGTCGTAGATGTCCCCACGAATACTTCGACGAGCAGATTCACTCATCGCTTCTATGAAGAGATCTAAGGTGTTTGGTTTTTCTAAAAGCTGTTCGCGAGTCCAAACTGTTCCCGAATACGGGTCGCGGACCAAAGTACGGTGAAACTCCAATACCGGCATAACCTCTGGATGCCAAATTGCGTCGATATCTGCGGTCTCGTAGTCGTGGAGCTGCGCGGGTGGACTTGCTGCGAGCCGGTTCAGTACCAAAGATATGCTAAATTCGCGCGTCATCACCGTCGCGATTTCTTGCACCTTTTCGGTATATCGCTCTTCTTTTTCCGCCCTTACTGCAATACTGATCACGATCACGATGATCAGCACCGCCACCCCATTTGCGAGGATGTCGACCAATGCGATTCCCGCAAAATTTGGAATGCGAGAAGCCCCGGAACTCATAGTGTATCGTCCACGTGTTCTTTGATGTACTCGGGGATTTCGTCAAGCATGACCGACTTAAGAAATTCGTTGTCGGTGATCACCCAACCAATGCTGATGGTGCGATCTGGCCACATAGATCTAAGGCAGTTTCTTGCTTCGGCCATCGTTGGGACACTTCCTTCGGTTATAAAAAACAGTAGCTGGTCGCCCTGTTGATTGTAGACTCGTTCCGCGTAGTTGCGATAAGCATTCCCGATGTCACATATTGAACCGCGATCTACTCCTTCGGCAGTCTCAACGATGCGTAGCGACTCAGGGAATACGATGATTGAATATCCAGAGCTACCATCTTCACGCTCGATGCGAAAAGTTCCTTCCTCAGTGGCCTCTTTCAATCTTTCTCGCACTGCTGCTTGGGAAACTACATTTACGACGAGCAAGAATACTAGCATTAGCGCAAACATTCCGCCAAATACTGCCATCATGGGAGCGCTGTTCTCTCCCTGTTGTTCGCTACCGGGTCTTACATTCGGCGCGTCGGAATTGCTACCAGAGTCAATAAACACGTATATTGTCGCGGAGATATCTCTCCAATATCGTAAGTGTACGTTCTTCTCCACGTTGCACTAGTGCGAGAAGCAACGCTAAGCCAACACTGAGTGAAAGCGCTATCAAAGTGGTGTCGAACGCAATACCAAGTGGTGAAATCGCATCACCCAATTCCGTTGAGAGACCACTCAGCCCACTGTCGGAAGCAATGATGCCTCGAATACCGTCCGCCGCGAGCGATATACCGAGAACTGTACCGATAAAACCAAGTACGGGAGTTGCGTAGTTGATATACCGCGGGAGTAGATAAGATTCGTTGTGGCGTCGCCAAAGAAACATAAGCTGGTCTTCTAACCGAGTAGCGTCTTTCACCACGTTTCGCACTCGATCGATATTCGAATTAACCTTGACTGGAGTGCCCCGTCCCCATTGCGCGACGGACCAACGCAAAAACATCGCGTTCCACCACTTGCTTAACAGCAACAAAACGCCCCAGAAAAACATAAACACCGTAAGTGGTGGGATAATGCCCCGATCGAGAAAACGATCGGTGATACCACGAGTAGTTTCGTACGTGGTTCCTAACCATTCAAGAGCTAGCATCGAACCGGTGCAAAGAATTAAGGCACTGACTAGTGTTAGATAAATACTTGGTCCCCCGAGAAATTTAGCTAGCCATTCCAGGGCATCGGATTGATTGATTGCGGTCGCAGCGATCCACAGTCCAGATATATACAACGCAATCGCAGCCACAAACATAGGAGTTAAACGCGTTGTCCACGCACTGCTTTCCCCTTGGAAGACTATTTCGTAGCCAGGAATTGCGAAAGTTAACGCGACGACCGTGAGACCGAACATGCCCACGTAACTCAAGGTGAGAAGGAGTACTCGTTTACTTCGCTGCCATGCGTATATCCCACCTACAGCCGAAACTAAAAGTATGATTGGAACGAAAGCGTACAAAATCGGCCACTCTAAGGCGTGCATCACGTTGAATGAGACAACACCAAGTAAAAGTAGATAGAGAATAGCGGCTATGACCACGCGGTCTCCTTAGATGTGTGTGGGGTCAAAAAGTGAAAATGAAGTTGGAATAATAAGCAAGTGAGATTTTGACAAGGAAGTCGCGATCAAAGTTCTTAGCCATCTAGGGCTAAGCGGTTTATAGTATATTCGGGATGCGTAATAAAACCGATAGTTCTCACGATCCTGAGTCGTTCAGGCTCCGTGAGTTCTTCCCTAGAGAATTTCTCTGTAAACTTATGACTACCTAACCTTGGTACGACGAGACTCAACACTGTGTTATACCCTAAACATCCCGATGCATATCCTGTGGTGTATCGACCGGAAACAGATATCCATCTACCGCGAAAACCCGATAATCGGATGCGGTATATGTATTTTAAGACCATCGCGAAGGGAGGGACTTGCATTATCAGTTCCTGCCGCGATCTCCATTTACGTCGAACAATATGTCACAAAGCGCTTCGCAAGGAAATTCAAGATGATCCGGTAGAACAGGCTCGCTTCTTGCGAGAGGCACGCGTTACCGCGATGTTGCAACACCCCAATACGATTCCGACTTACGAGCTTGGTCGTGATGCCAAGGGACACTACTATTTCACAATGAAACTCGTCCATGGCGTCACGTTGCGTGAAGTACTAGACCAGTGCAAATCCAAAAAGACGCATAACGTTGGTAAGTTCGATCTGTTTCGACTCGTGGATGTGCTATCGCAAGTCGCGCACTGTTTACACTACGCGCACACTCACGGAGTTGTACATCGAGATATAAAACCAGAGAACGTTTTAGTAGGCGATTTTGATGAAGTAATGGTTTTGGACTGGGGGATGGCGAAGGTGTGGGACGACGATGGACGTGTCAATACCTTGCCGGAAGACCTTGATCCTCACTGGAAGTTGCAAAAAATCGACGCGGCCGATGAATCAATTCCTTTAACTCGCCGCGCGCCGGTTCAAGGAACGCCACCATATATGTCGCCCGAGCAACTCGAGAACCCTCACGATGTTGATCATCGAACTGATGTGTACAGCTTAGGCACATTGATTTTTGAAGTACTCACGTTGAAACGTATGATCGAAGGCGACGATGTTCTCACCGTGATAGAGAATATAAAAAACAAGGCGCAACCACATCCTTCGAAACGAGCACCAAGCATGAATGTCCCGGACGCACTGGAGCGTATTTGTCTCACCTGTACCAATTTTGACCGAGAGCAACGATATAACTCGTTAGAAACGGTCATCGATGAATTGGAACAGTGGATGCGGCCAGACTAAGTCACTTTGGGAAATTTTGGTTAGCTGCGCTAAACGGAAAACGTACAATTCTCGGTGCAAATACGGCTATAGGACAAACGTGGTCACCGACTAAGTTTGACTCGCCGTTCAATTAGAGGAGAAATTCTTGAACGTCAAAATTAAATATTGCACTTCCTGAGGCTACGAACCAAAAGCGGCTAGTTTAGCTGCTAAGTTTGAGCAACAACTCAATGCAACTGTAAAGATTATTCCTGGTGGTGGCGGGATTTTTGATGTCACTGTTGATGGGAAGCTAGTGTATTCCAAACATCAAACCGGCGAATTTCCAAACGAAGATCAGCTGATCAATAGCCTGACGAACTAAAAACAAGAAACCAATTTTTAAGTTTCCAATCTGTCAGTTCGCGTGCTCAATTCTCCTTGGACTGCCAGAATGGTGTACCGATGACCGGCGTCGAAGCGACGGCGGTTTCCCTTTCTGCAATCGCGCCCGCTAGGTACGCCAATCTTCCCGAAATTGACGCATGGTGCATCGCTACTGCCATCTGTGCTGGGTCGTCGCAACGAGCAATGGATGTGTTGAGTAGCACGCCGTCGAACCCTAATTCCATGACTTGGGCGACGTGAGAAGGCAAGCCAATACCGGCATCGACCACTAGGTTGACATCCGTTAGCCGCTCCCGCAGAGTCTTTAACGCATAGGGATTTAGTATGCCTTTACCAGTGCCGATGGGTGAGCCCCAAGGCATGATCACTTGACAACCCAAGTCCTTTAAACGCTTACAGACTACTAGATCTTCGGTCGTGTACGCAAAGACGTTGAAACCTTGCTTTTGTAGCTCCTCAGTAGCGACAAGCAGTTCTAACGTGTTTGGTTGGAGGTTGTAATCATCGCCAGTAATCTCAAGCTTGATCCAATTTGTCTCGAAGAGCTCACGAGCCATCTGTGCTAGCGTAATTGCTTCCTTGGCGTTGCGGCATCCGGCAGTGTTTGGTAGGATGTGCCGACCCAATGCTTGGAGTTGTTTCCACCAGGTCTCACCTCCACCCGTCGCGGGCGCTTGGCGTCGTAAGCTGGTTGTCAATACTTGGGCGTTGGATGCCTCAACAGCAGCTTTCATGATGGAAGGAGACGGATATTGCGCGGTCCCAAGGAATAGTCGGCTCTGCAATGTGACGTCGTAGACTTGCCAGGAGTCGTCCATCGGTTAACCTCCAAACATCGCTGAAAGGACATCCAAAGTGTCGTTTTCTTCGACAATGCAATCCGCCCATTGCGTGCGTGAAACGAACTCTAAATTGCGTGCGACAACAACGTCATCCGGCTGATATCCAAGCTGGTCCAATATGTCGCACAAATTTGAAGCTTCCACATCGACGTGTTCCCCGTTGACTAAGATTCGCATCTTTGTTCAACCAACGCTGTCGCTTGTCGTACTATTGCAGGTGCGACGGCAAAACCGCACCGGTACAACCCGTTAACTCTTAGTACGTGGTCGTCCCAATAGACTCTAGGGTTGTTATCCGGATAAGCGGGGCGCAGTGCGCTCGAAAGTTCTGTAATCTCTGCTTCTTCGAAGCCACTGCTGATTACGAATGCTGTGGACAAGAGCTCTAGAGCACTCCTTACAGTTACGTTGCCCTCATATTCACTCTCAATTTGTGTTGCACCAATCACATATTGGTGATTGGGGCGTGGCGCGACATAGAGCGGATATTTCGGATGCAATAGACGTATAGGTCGCTGCAAATTTACGCCAGGTGCGTATATTCGCAATATCTCTCCTCGAACTCCTCGTATATCTGGGTCGTCCGAGCCAGCTCCGCGACAATCTATGATGAGGTCACCATTTAGATCTTTGAGTTCGACAGGGGTTTCGTAGGAGATCGATCCACACACTTGTTCCAGAGACCGAAGCAATGCTCGATTATCAAGCCACCCCTCGCCTTCTAAAAATACACCATGTTGGAAGTGAGAGGCAAGATCCGGTTCTAGAGTTCTGAGTTCATCTTGATTGAGGATGCGAACACCTGGCACTTCTCGGCGTTCCATTACTCTGATGAACTGCTTCAGAAGAGCGCCGTCGTTGGGGTGAGCAGTAACAATCGAACCATCTAGGGCATAAGGTACATTGAGTTCTGTGAGCCAAGCTGGCCAAAGTTCCAAGCTCTTTTTCGCGAGACTAAGGATTATTGCTTCAGATTCTGTCCGCTCGCTCGGAGCAGCAAGAATTGCCGCGGCTACGTGTGCCGCACTCAACGGCTGATCCGCCCGCGCACGTTCAAACAGTTGGACCTGCGCACCCTGTTGGGTGTAATGCCAACCGAGCAATCGACCTAAGAGTCCAGCTCCAGCAATAGCGACACGCAAACACTCAGACCTTGGTGTAGATTTCGCTACCGTTTTCACGAAACTCGCGTGCTTTTTCGGCCATCTCAGCTTCAACATCAATCATGCGAATACTGTCTTCTTGCACGCCGGCAGCATCACGAATTTCTTGACTGATCTTCATCGAGCAAAATTTCGGTCCACACATAGAGCAAAAATGCGCGACTTTGGCGGAATCCTTTGGTAGGGTTTCGTCATGAAACTCACGGGCTTTATCTGGATCTAGACCGAGATTGAATTGGTCTTCCCAACGAAACTCAAAGCGCGCCTTGGATAAGGCATTGTCTCTGATTTGCGCGCCCGGATGCCCTTTGGCGAGATCGGCCGCGTGGGCAGCGATCTTGTAGGTGATAATACCTTCGCGCACATCCTCTTTGTTGGGTAAACCAAGATGTTCTTTCGGGGTGACGTAACAAAGCATCGCGCAACCGTACCAACCGATCATCGCCGCGCCGATTGCTGAGGTAATGTGATCGTAGCCCGGTGCAATATCAGTGGTGAGAGGTCCAAGAGTGTAAAACGGTGCTTCCGCGCATGCCTTCAACTGTTCTTCCATATTGACTTTGATCAACTGCATTGGTACATGCCCCGGACCCTCGATCATAGTCTGGACATCGTGCTTCCACGCAATTTGTGTGAGTTCGCCTAGAGTCCGTAGTTCCGCAAACTGTGCTTCATCATTCGCGTCAGCGATTGAACCGGGTCGTAATCCGTCTCCGAGAGAAAATGAAACGTCGTACGCTTTCATGATCTCGCAGATGTCTTCAAAGCGAGTATAGAGGAAGCTCTCTTTATGATGTGCGAGACACCACTTCGCCATGATTGAGCCACCGCGACTCACGATCCCAGTAGTTCGTCGCGCCGTCAGTGGTACGAAAGGAAGCCTAACCCCGGCGTGAATCGTGAAGTAGTCTACGCCCTGTTCAGCCTGTTCAATCAACGTATCACGAAAGAGTTCCCAGGTTAGGTCTTCAGCGATACCGTTGGTTTTTTCCAGTGCTTGATAAATAGGCACTGTTCCAATCGGTACAGGAGAATTGCGAATGATCCATTCGCGGGTTTCGTGGATATTCTTACCGGTTGACAAGTCCATCACGGTGTCCGCGCCCCAACGAGTAGCCCAGACCATTTTTTCTACTTCTTCTTCAATGCTGGACGTCACGGCTGAGTTGCCGATATTGCCGTTGATCTTCACAAGGAAATTTCGACCAATAATCATCGGTTCGCTTTCGGGGTGGTTGATGTTTGACGGAATAATCGCTCGACCCTTGGCAACTTCGTCGCGTACGAATTCTGGCGAAATTTCAGACGGAATGGACGCACCGAAATCTTGTCCTGGGTGTTGGCCCTCGCGATACTTCGCATTCGTACGTGCGAGATTCTCGCGGATCGCAATGTATTCCATTTCTGGGGTTACTATGCCTTTTCGAGCGTAGTGCATTTGGGTGACGTTGCTTCCTGTTATCGCGCGTCGAGGTGTGTTCCGAGCCCGAAATCTAAATTCACCCAATCGCGCTTCACGCGATCGTTCCTTTGCAAATTCGGAACTGAAATCGTCGAGTACTTCGGTGTCCGCACGCGCTTCGATCCATGATTCGCGCATTCGGGGGATACCAGATCGAACATCTATTGGAATGTCAGGATCAGTGTAAGGACCGGACGTGTCGTAAACTCGAACCGCTGGATTAACTTCAACGCCCGGTGTTTCTTCTTGACCGTTCCCTTGTATTGGTGTGGGAGACAGAGAAACCTCACGCATGCCCACGCGAAAGCCGTTGGCTTCAACGTAGATCTTCTTTGAACTGGGGAGCGGGTGTAGCATCGCTTCATCCAATGAAGCTATTTCGGAGAGTAGCTTTCGATTAGCCATTTATTTGGTTCTGCATTTGAATTTCAACGAGGATATCGCCAGATTTGCGTTAATTCGTTACTAGTATAACGCGACTGACTCAGTCTGCGTTTATAGTCCGTCTGTTTAGATTTAGCCCGTACCGACACGAGGCGGAGGAATATTAAATCTCCTCAGTGTGGATGCCATAGTGGGTACGTTCAAACGAATTCGCTCATTGTTTAGTAGCATCGAGAAAATAAATCCCAGACAAAGGAATGCTACCCCAATGAGGAAACAGTATATTACGGTCTTATTCGGATAGTTGTCTTTGAGATAACCTACATATAGCGGTCCAAGAACTCCCGCACACGACCAAGCTGTTAGGATGATTCCGTAGATGGCAGACATCTTCTTTGAGCCGAATACATCGAGTACAAACGGCGGCATTACGGCAAAACCGCCACCGAAACAGAGCATAACGTAGCAAACCAAAATTGAAAAGATCAACGGGTCACGCTCCGTCATAAGAATCCCAAAAACCACGGTTTGACTCGCGAGCAAGATGCGAAACACCATGACGCGTCCGATGCGGTCCGATAAGAGGCCCCACAACAGTCGCCCGACCCCGTTACATACCGAGCTCGCGGCAATCAAATACGCACCATACTTAGCAAGTCGTTCCGGGTCGATATTAGCATCAGTAAGCTGCCAAACATCTTGCAGTAACGGCGACTGAAAGCTAATAACTGATATTCCAGCTGCGATATTAAAAAAGAAGATGAGCCACATGACCATAAACTCACGAGACTGCAAACACTTCCGGACATATTGATCTTGATGTTCTTCGCCACTCGCAACTTGTTGCACGGCTGCCGTTGTTGTACTCTTTGGATTGGTAACGAAGATGCTGGAAGGAATCAAAACGCATCCGAAGAACACGCCCAGATACAAAAAAGTCGACGTGAGATCTTGCTTGGTAACCGTGAGTAGTATTGGTGCCAAAATCACACTGAGGAACATCGCGCCTAAACCAAAGCCCATGACAACCAATCCAGTAGACAATCCTTTCGAACCCGGGAACCAGTTCGCGATCGTAGCGACTGGTACAACGTACCCAAAGCCCAGACCAGTCCCACCAACAAATCCGTAGCCAAACCAAAACAGCAGTAAGTTTTCTGTCTGTAATGCCCAGGCTGCGATGATGTATCCGAGACTGAAAAGTGTCGAGCCCGCGAGTGCTAATTTCCGAGGACCGATCTTCGGGAGCATGATTCCAGCCCACGCTGCTGATATGCCAAGCGTAAAGATCGTTATACCGAACGATAACGATGTATCCGCATAAGACCATCCAACGAAGTCAACCAGTAATACCTGAAAGAAACTCCACGCATATACGGTACCGAAACAGAGATGTAACAGGATGCAGAGCATCCCACGAAACAACCCCGGAAGGTTTTGTGTGACTGCTTGCACTAGCTTTTATTCGACGCGTGTATCGAACTGGTCACGGCTTTGAGTCGATTCCTGATCTGTTGGGATCGGCTACTAAAGCGAAGTATTGATACAACCTCGCTAAGTCTCCAGCTTCGTCTTTACGTGCAAGTAACTTTTCGTTTGGAGGCTCGTCCACCTTCTCTTTTTTCGCTAACGCGACAGCGTACTGTAGGAGTTGTTGAATCGGTCTCGCGGCGAGATTGACCAAGAGAATTCCTAAGACAATGGCAACGAAGAACGTGATTGCGATAGGGGCGATTTGATTACCCATAGCCCCTTGAATCATCAACGAAACATCATCTTGATCTATTAGGATGTGTACGTTGCCGCCCACCCCAGCAAGGATTGGGTGACTGACTTCAAAGAAGTCGCCTTTGCCCTTAAGAGTGCGTTCAATAATACCCCCGGTCGAGTCACCGCTGGAGATCTCTTCCGGAATATTCGGTACAAAGGTATGCGCAATGATCTCGTTATGTTCGTCCGTAATGTAAATGTAGCCGTTTGACCCGAGAAGCGGTAGCATTTGATCAATCCGCGATTGCAGAGTCGAGAGATCATTGTTAAGCAAGATATCGACGTTGCTGTCAGCGATGGCTTTCGCAATGTTTTGGCTGTTCTCTCGGGTTTCTCGAGTGAGGTCTCGATCAATCGCTGTTAGTGTTACGACGGCATTAGTGAATCAAAGCACGCCAAACAAGCCGAAAACAACAAAAATCGTCCATTGGAAAAGTCTTGTAATCCTCATCATGAGCTGGCTGCCTCAGTCCATCCATTGGAGGCAGCCGTCCAATCATTCAACGGGACGAAGCTACCGTTTTCGACAATCGTGTAATACACTCGATCAAGACCTTGTCGACGATCTTCGTTAAACGAGACAGTTTCCCCAATGCCAAGATCTAAGTCTTGGATCGTGAATACAGCTTCTTCTATTCCCTCACGAGTGGGTTGCGGTCCGATTCGGGTAAGAATTTCAGTCATCAATTTCGCGTTTAGAAACCCTTCTAAACTCACGAAACTTCGATCAAACGTTTTGTATTCTTCATCTTCTGAGGTAACTTCAGAAGGTGCACTCGGCGCGTTGTTGGTCATAAACTCGTCGTACTGCTGAACTCCCTCGAGAGACAAGTCGTTATAGCTTGGAACAACCTGGGAATTGACCAAGAATCGACTGTACTGTTCCGAATTTTCGTGGGTGTCCGTGATGAGCTTCAGCAAGTTTTCACTACCAACGAAGGAGAGATTAGCAATTGGTACTTGTAATCCACCATCGACCGCATCTCGCAGAAACGCTGCACATGCAGCATACGCTCCGATACAGATTATCGCATCCGGTTTATCGCGCATGAACCATTCAACTTGATCTTTCAGGCTCGCGGTATATTGAGTTCCACGAGTGTAAGTGGCTTCACCGACCATCTTGAGGTTGTGTTTCGCAAGTGCTTCACGACATCCTGCCCAACCACTTCGACCATACGCATCAGCTTGGTAAAACACACCAATTTTCTCGCGTCCCACTTTGACGAAATTTTCGACCAGCCCACCCGTTTCTTGACGGTAGCTAGCGCGCAGGTTAAACGCGAACGGGCCATATGGAAGTTGCCGTTGGGGTTGAGCGCCCGTGAAGGGAAAGAACAGCAGAAAGTGTTCGTCTTGAAATTTTTTAAGTAACGGTAGAACTCTGGTGACCGTGGGAGTACCCACATACCCAAAGAGCGCAAAGACGTTATCGTCCTGCATTAATTTCGTCGTGTTATTCACAGCAGGATCGGGTTGATAGCCGTCATCGTACAGTGTCAAAGTGATTTCACGACCATGTACACCGCCTTTCGAGTTTACATCTTGGAAGTATGCCATCGCACCGCGATATAACTCAATCCCGAGACCGCGTGACGGACCGGTGAACGCCGCTGAGGTACCGAGAACGATTTGCGAATCGCTTACGCCATTGACAAATTCAGAATTAGAGGATTGCGTATTAGAAGACATTTGAGAGAGCTCCTGTGCTCCGAGTTTGTTTGCGCCGAGAGCTAGAACTAGCGGAGATGCTGCTAATCCCTTGACTATTGTTCGGCGAGTTGGATTGGAAAAACGAACGGTTTGTTTTGTTTTCATTGGACCTCAGATCCGACGAAGGCCTACCTTGTTGTTCGTGTGCAACGTGCTACACTAGCCAATCTCAATGTCGAAAACGAGACAATTAGCAACTCTTGGTAGTAGTCGTACACGGTTCAAGAAATCAAACAACGATTTTAAATCAATTGAGTGATTGTAACTTGTCGTAATAATAGCTAAGCTTTTCCTTGCCCCGAAGTTATCCCGATACACACTCGTCCCCGTCCGATTCGATCTCAGAACTACGGGAAATTCTACGACGGTCAAACGCGCTCAGATATTGCTCCAATACGTCTTCCGGATCACGTGCTTTTAATACTGAAGAGAGTACTGCGACTCCATGCACATGCTGTTGTTGACAAGCACCGATGTTGCTATTGTCAATGCCGCCTAGCGCAAAGACCGGAACAGCACTCTGTACGACCAGTGTACGAAGCCGTGACAACCCGAGCGGCGTGCTAGCTTTCCACTGAGGTCGAAAAACGGGTGCAACCACAATGGAGTGTGCCCCAAGTCGTTCGAGGAAATCGAGTTCCGAAGTCTCGTGAATCGCGACTGAGATCCAACTAAGTTTTTCAGTGTACATTGGTGGTGTCTCGAATCGACTTTGTGGTAGGTGAACTCCGTCATAACCGAGCTCTAATGCTACTTCAGGATCGTCATTCAGTAGTGTTCGTACTGTCGAAGGAAGAATCGACTTCGCTAATTCAGCTAATTGACGATATTGGGTGGCGGTTTGATTCTTAATTCGGACTTGCACAGCGAGTTCATTGTTCCAATCTCGTTTGCTGACTGTTTGCAAGACCTCACACCAACGTTCCGTAGATCCACAATATTGGTAGTCACATATCAACATGACATGCGGCAACGACGAGACTACAGTCATGCACCGAGTGCCTTCACAAATTCTTGCGTCTGCTTGGCTGGATCGTCGCTACAGACGATAGCGGAGAGCACCGCGACTCCAGCCACACCGGCTGCGAGGACCGAGTCAATGTTGTCCAATGTGATACTCCCGATCGCGATGACGTCGACCGGGCTAGATCGGCATATCTCGGTTAGTGTATCAAGCCCAAAAGGCTGCGCTGGATTTGCCTTGGATTTTGTACCAAAGACTGGTCCCACACCCAAGTAGTTGAACTGTTGAGCCCAGCTTACGCAAAAACTCTTCGGATTGTTGAGCGTACCACCGATTAAACTCGCCGGACCCAATAGTTCGCGCGCAGTCTCTACGGGAAGGTCGTTCTCGCCAAGATGAACACCGCAATCACCAACAGCGAACGCGACGTCCACGCGATCGTTTACGACAAGTTTTGTGATCTCAGATTGCTGACAAATTTGTTGGAGCTTCCGAGCCGTCGCGACAAGAGTTTGAGTGTCCTCGAGTCTTTTCTCTCGATATTGCACGAAGTCTGCACCAGCATCGGAGACTCTTTGAGCTAGTTCTTCGTGGGTGAAGCGATGCTGCATTGCTTCATCGGTGATTACGTGTAGAACCGGACGCGTCATTCTTCTCTCGCGGCGACCTGATGGTTTAAGAGCCAAAAGTCTGATTCAACCCGATAGGCATTTGCTATCGCCGCAGATATGTAGCGTTTAGCATTACAAATGGCGTCATACAAACTCATGCGAGTTGCGAGTCCACAAGCGATAGCGGACGCATAGGTGCACCCGGTCCCACGCGGGGATCGGTCAGCAAAGTACGTACCGCGCATGTATTTGGGAATTTCGTCCCCACCGCGCGAATCTAGCAATACATCTACCGCAGGATCGCTGTCCGCATGACCACAGGTGATCAAGACTGCTCGACAGCCAAGTTTGAGAATCTCATTCCCTGCTGAAATAATCTCCTCAAGCGTGGTTATGTTTTGGCCGGTCAGATTTTCCGCTTCGGAAATGTTTGGGGTCACGACTGTCGCTAGAGGAAATAAGAGATCTACTATCAATTGCATCGTGTCTTCTTGGACAAGACGCTCTCCGCTTGATGCGCTCATGAACGGATCAAGAACGTAAGGAAGCGGCTTAGGCTGCTCCTGCAACGATTCCGCAAGTGCTTGAATGTTAGCCTTGTTTGGCAGCATTCCACTCTTAACTGCTCCAACACTGAACGACGAGAAGACTGCAGTTAGTTGAGCATTGATAGAAGACGCTTCAATATGCGTGACATGCTGCACGCCATGAATGTCTTGAGCGGTTATTGCGGTGATAACGCTAAGAGCGTGGTGTCCCAACGCCTTGATACACGCTAGATCGGCTTGAACACCGGCCCCACCAGATGAGTCTGAGCCCGCGATTGAAACAATAAAAGCCATAATAGTAATCCCGTAAACGATACACCAGTGTTCGAGAGACTTTCTGGTGAGTTGCACGAGAAGTTCAGCGATCCCGATTCAAAGTTTATTCTATGAGTGACCCATTCCACAACGAATTTGCTCCCACTTCGCTTGAAGCGCGAGATATGCGTTACATGTTTCATCCGACGACGAATCTAGCAGACTTTCACGAAACGGGACCGTTAGTCCGACAGCGCGCTGAAGGTGTCTATATTTGGGACGCATCCGGCAAACAGTACATAGAGGGAATGGCAGGACTCTGGTGCACTGCTCTGGGATATGGAGTGGAAGAACTAGTCTCCGTCGCTGAACAACAAATGCGAACCTTGTCGTATGCCCAGTTGTTCGCTGGTGTCACAAACGAACCAAGCGTGTTGCTTGCGGAAAAACTAAGTGAGATCGTACCGATTGAAAACGGCCGTGTATTTTTCGGCCAGTCGGGTTCCGACGCGAACGACACTCAGCTCAAATTGCTGTGGCTCTATCACAATGTGATTGGGAGACCTCAAAAGAAAAAGGTGATCTCGCGTTGGGGTGCATACCACGGAGTAACACTCGGTGCCGGCAGTCTTACGGGATTACCCGCGTTCCACAAGAATTTCGATCTTCCGATACCCGGAGTCTTGCATACAAGCAATCCTCATTACTACCGTTTTGCCGAAGCTGGCGAGAGCGAAGCGCAATTTAGTTCGCGTCTTGCGTCCGAACTGGAAGATTTGATCCTGCAAGAAGGTGCTGAGACCGTTGCCGCGTTTATTGCCGAACCAGTCATGGGAGCGGGTGGGGTCATTGTGCCGCCTGAGGGATATTTCTCGAAAGTGCAGGAGGTGTTGCAAAAACACGACATTCTGTTTGTCGACGATGAGGTAATTTGCGGTTTTGGCAGAACCGGCAACCCCTTTGGCTGCCAGACTATGGATATCAAACCAACGACAGTGAGTCTAGCTAAGGCATTATCCAGTGCATACCTTCCCATTAGCGCGGTGGTAGTGCCGGAGTTTCTCTACGATCCTATCAGAGAAGCCACGCGTACGTCTGGAATGTTCGCCCATGGCTTTACTTACACGGGACATCCCGTTTGCTCGGCAGTAGCGCTTCGCAACATTGAGATCATGGAACGGTTAGATTTGTTTAAGGCAGTCGCGCAAAAAGCAGGAATCTTTCAGCAACGGTTACAGGCATTTAACGATCTACCACTCGTGGGCGAGGTGCGGGGTATCGGTTTAATAGGAGCGATTGAATTTGTGAAAAACAAAGAGACCAAAGAATCGTTCCCGCGTGATGCGCGAGTGGGAATTTACTGCATGGAATGCTGTCTGCAACACGGACTAGTGGTTCGCGCCCTCGGTGATGTTGTCTGTTTCTGTCCCCCACTTGTCATAACGGAAGCACAGATTGAGGAGTTGTTTAGTAAGTTTGAACTCGCTCTACGCGAAACTATCGAAAAATTTGCTGCGGATTAGTTAGAGCCTCCCTTGGCGGGAGACTCTAATGAACTGAGGCTAACGCGTGCTACGCTCTCTCCTCCAATTCCTCTGCGTACATTTCGTGATCAATCACTTGAACGAACTCTGGATATGTCTCCATACCTAACTCGGTGACGTCTTGACCCAGTTCTTCGGTTTCAGCACTGATTCGAAGACCTAATGTCAAATCGATCAGATACCAAGCAACCCAGGAAACCGCAAAGGTAAACGCGCCGACCACAAGAATCCCGAAAAATTGGATCCATATCTCGGCATCAGCGTTCGTAAAACAGGCAGCCATAGTGCCCCAGATTCCAGCCACTAAATGTGCCGGAATCGCAGACACGACGTCGTCAATCTTGATGGCATCGAACAATCGCATCGATACGAGACAGAGAAAACCACCAACAGCTCCGATCACGATCGCGAGCCAAATCATGTCGTGAAAGTTTGGAGCGGCCGTGATCGCGACTAGACCAGCAATCGCGCCGTTTAGAACCGCGAGGAGGCTCATTCGACCCAGAATTACTTTAGATAGTGCCATTATGACCAGAACACCAGCAGCGCCAGCCATAACGGTGTTGGCAATGACATCACTCATAACAGTTGCAGCCACCGGTCCGTCCATTTGTAAAACCGATCCACCATTGAATCCCATCCAACCTAACCAGAGTATGAGAACTCCCAAAGTGACCAGTGGAACATTAGATGGAGGTGTAGGATGCACCGTTCCGTTCTTCCTAAACTTGCCGATTCGTGGGCCGACAATGAGAACACCCGCAAGTGCTGCCCAGCCGCCCGTCGAATGCACGATAGTTGAGCCTGCAAAGTCGACAAACCCTAGTTCGGTGAGGAGCCCTCCACCCCAGGTCATCGCTCCAACTACAGGATATATGAATGCGACCAAAATAAATATGAACGCAAAAAATGACCATAGTCGGACCCGCTCGGCGAGAGCCCCAGACACGATCGAAGCGGTGGTGGCGACAAACACCATTTGAAAGAACCAGTCAGACATTGTTGAATAGTCTTGCTCAGAAATTACCGCGTTTGTGTTTACGATATCTTTGTTTACGGCATCTGAAATCATTGTGACTTCCGCAGCCGAAGGACCATGGCCAAAACCAGTGGTAAAAGGCTTACCAATGAAGTGCCACACCTCTGTGTACATCAAGTCATAACCGATGATGTAGTAAGTAATGCAAGCAATAGAGAACAGACCAAGGTTCTTCAAACAAATAACGGATGCGTTCTTGGTTCGTACGGTACCGGACTCGAGCATGGTAAACCCAGCACACATCCACATCACCAACACACCCCAAATGAGAAATGAGAATGAGTTTAAAACGAAACCCAATTCGTCGTTTGCTGATATGGGTAACGCGACGAGACACAGTAAACCGGTCAGGATTAGTGCTCGTAGTGTGGGCTTGTGCGGTTGCGTGTTACTAGAAGTAGGAAACATGGATGATCATCCTCCAAGAATTCAATCTAATTGAACGGTCGCGATGGCGACACAGCGGGACGATCGCCACCTGTAGGCCGTAGCTAAACGAAAACCGACGATTCGCCTCGAATTCCGGAGCGAATCTATAGTCATAACAACTTAATT
>VYFT01000083.1:42473-94925 GCA_009842245.1 Gammaproteobacteria bacterium
TCTAACTAAGTCGAAGTACCAAAAATTCTTTGATAAATTGTTACTAACAAATGATCGATTTCGTGTTCTCTGTGGTGAGTAATGCTGGAAAAAATTCAGAATAGTCCTTGTACCTTTATCTACATTCTCTCATCCACGATCGAAGAAGCACTATCGAGCCTGTGTTAGAAGCAACGGTGTCCGAGCGCGTTCAATTAAAATTTGTTCCTTCACTACTTGGAACTGTATCTAACATGAAAAAAGCAGGAAAAATAATTGCCGCTATCTTCGCTTCAATCTGCATAGTAGTATCGTTGATAACGGCGGGCGTAGGTTGGGCTGGGAAATTTGCTCAAGACAATCCAGACCTAATTCAAGAAGGTCTGGAAACAGCGGCAGAAACCGACGCAAGCTTGTCAGAAGAACAAAAACAAATGCAGGAAGATGCGATGCAAGATATCCAGACCAGCTTAGAGATGATCGGCGACGTTGACTTTGACTTTGGTCATATGACTCGTCAGGGTCTGGTCGGTGCGCTCCTATCGGTGATTGTCTTGGTTACGGTTTTGATTAACGTGCCAAATATGCCGTTTATTACACCAGCGATTGCGAGTGTTGGAGCTCTTGGTGGTGCAATTTTTTGTGGTTGGCTAATCGCGGTTTTCCTCGTACCAGCTTTGATTGGAAGCGTCCTCGTACTGGTTGCAAATCTAACGAAAGAAGAAGAGCCTAGCGCCGAAGCTACCGAGTAACGGAGAGGTGCGCTAGGGAAGACTAGCAAAGCGATACCACGCTTCGTTTAGTTTGGCAACAAGAGAGTCTCGGTTTGCTGAGTTCACACTCCTTTGACTGTGCCTTAAACTAGCACTCAAGCTTCCTAGTTCCGAGGTGCGGCCTCGGCTTCAAGTGTGTAAGCAATTGACCCACTCTTGAACTTAGGGCAATTGCCCTTACTTAGTCGAGAGACGCAGGTACAGAGTTCGATACTAACGGGAGGAACTTTTGTGCGAATTAGCACTCATAGACATAGAGTGCTAAATTGTTATAATATAGAAGGTAATACTTTAGAAATCAAATTTATATATGAGTACTAGCGTAGTTCCAATTAACCAATTATCGCCTGGTGGCGACCTTCGGTCGTATATACATTCAGTTAGTGCATTTCCTATCCTAACAGCGGACGAGGAACAAAATTTAGCGCGCCGATTATTTGATGATGGAGACTTGGACGCGGCCCGAGAGCTGATTCTGAGCCACCTACGATTTGTGGTCCATATTGCACGTACTTACCGTGGCTATGGTTTGTCCGATTCCGATTTAATCCAAGAGGGAAATATCGGACTCATGAAAGCTGTCAAACGCTTTGATCCCAATGTTGGTGTTCGACTTGTTTCATTTGCAGTGCATTGGATTCGCGCGGAAATTCATGAGTTCATCATCAAGAACTGGCGCATCGTCAAAATCGCTACGACCAAAGCTCAACGTAAATTGTTTTTCAAATTACGCGATGCTAAGAAAGGTCATACGGGATGGCTTACACGGAAGGAAACGGAGGCTATCGCCGAAGACTTCGGCGTTCGAACCGAAGATGTGTCACAAATGGAAGGCAGAATGTCATCGCCAGATGTGAATTTTGACACTTCTGTTTCTGACGATGACGATTCGACATCTTGGTCTCCAGCACAGTCTTTCGTTGACGAGAGTCCCATCGCTGAGGTAGTTTTAGAGAAAGAAGATTGGGATACTCAACAACACGAACGTCTTTATTCTGCGATTCAAACACTTGACGAAAGAAGTAGAGTTGTGTTGATGGAACGCTGGCTTTCTGAGCCAAAGGCAACTTTGCAAGAACTTGCTACAAAGTTTGGTGTGTCTGCAGAACGCATTCGACAGCTTGAGTCTGCTGCGATGGAAAAAATCCGAGGTCATCTACTCGTCGCGTAATTCGTGCGCAGGAATTGACATTAACAGTGGAAGCAAATTCCACTAACTCCCACAGTCAACGACAACTGTATGTGCGGCGAAGTTCGCGCATGTCCAAAGCGCAAGCTCAAGGGTATGCGAAGTTACCCGACTTGCGTTTGGAACTGCAAGCGCTCCGAGAACACTTCTCGGGGAAAGCAGACAAGATCTTTGTTGAAATTGGCTTTGGCAATGGCGAAGTACTTGCTCAAATGGCACAACAAAATCCAACTTGGCAGTGTGTGGGGATTGATGTCTATCGCCCAGGTATCGGTGCTCTCATCAATCGCTGTACGCGTGCGGAATTGAAAAACGTCCGAATAGTAGACGAAGAAGCAACAACTGTTCTCGAACGGATTCCCGCTGCATCGATTGATCTTCTTTTTGTTCTCTTTCCTGATCCTTGGCCCAAACAAAAACACCGCCGTCGGAGGTTGGTAAATGCAGAGTTTGCGCAACTTCTACATACCAAATTGTCGGCGACAGGAATCGTCTATTTCGCCACTGATGCAGAGGACTACGCGGAGCAGATTCAAAGTGCGATGGGCGCATCATTCTTCAGATTCGACATCAATCGAATCGAACCTATCCCGCAGACACGTTACCGTCAGAAAGCCTTAAAGGCTGGGTATACGATATGGGATCTAGCTTACACTCGTGATCGTACACCTGCTCGTACGAGCGAAAAACTAGAAGTGTAAACGACTACAGTCTCGTAAAGGAAGGGCAGTGATCGACTCAGTTAGAGGAAAGGACTGCGTCCCAGGATAGACTACCCAGAGATGTTCTAGGTTAAGGTCATTGATCGCGACTTGCATAGCTTTAGTAGTTCGTGGTGCGTCGGAACACTTAAATTCGAAACCCCAACGCTTACCCTTACGCAACAGTAGCAGGTCAAGTTCGGTACCACGTTGTGTTCGATAATAGTACGCATCGCGTTCGCCGTGTGCGACTAAGAGTTGTTCGAGCGCAAACCCTTCCCAACTAGCTCCGAACGAAGGATGGGTAGAAAGATCAGAAAACGTGGACAGTCCCAACAAGAAATGTAGGATTCCACTATCTCTTAGGTAAATTTTCGGACTCTTGATTAGACGTTTTCCGATATTTTCATACCAAGCAGGTAGTGATCGAATCATAAATGAACCTAACAGTAAGTCGCGAAAACGATTTACTTCGCGAGTTCCGACACCCAATGATCCACCAATCTCCGATGCGTTCCATGAGCATGCATGCCGATGAGCAAGCATTCGCCAGAAACGATCCACTAAAGTTGGAGAAACTCGCGGATCTATAGCCAAGATGTCTCGTTCTAGGTAGGTTCGTGTGAATGCCTCGAGCCAACGGCGAGCTGCGCCGTCGTCTTCGGACAAGTAACTTCTGGGAAATCCTCCGCGAAACCACAATCGATTCTGGTTGTCTTCACCGATTTCATCAAGCGAGAAACCACTCACTTCGATAAAGCGAATTCTTCCTGCTAGCGTTTCAGACACTCCCTGGATCAGATCGGGAGATGCACTCCCAAGTAAGAGGAATCGAGCTTGTCGATTGGGATCATCACAAATTGGTCTGAGTATCGTGAAGAGTTCAGGCTGCCTTTGAATCTCATCTACGATAATGAGTCCGGTGCTATTGTTAAGTAGTAATTCTGGGGTGGAAGTAAGTGCCACACGGTCAGTCCGTCTTTCTAAATCAAAGAGTGTAGTTGGTTCTTTCCACAGAGTTGTTAGTTGCCGAGAAAGAGTGGTTTTCCCTACTTGTCGAGCACCGAGTAGAGCAACGACTGGAAATTCCTCCAATCCTTGTCGAATAGACTGCAAAAAGCTAGTTCTTTGAACAAATTCCGACATAATATGTAGGTATTTAAACAAATATTGTGAAATAACCTACAATTATACAGACAAAAAATTTCTGTTCAGGTCTGAGGATTTCACTGCCTGAATGCATTGCAAATTTACTCCGTACAAATCTGAGTCAATGTCCAACACTCTACCAGTGCTTCTGTTAAGCATCCAGCAGATGCGACCCCTTGCTAGCTGTAGCCTGCTGTGGAGTGAAGTCTTAGGCACCCTCTTTCTGAATCTGTGCTAATAGAAAGATTCAAGTGCGCGACAATCTTGCCCGAAATTTTGGGCATAATCAAGAACTCAACTAGCACTGAAATTTAACAGAGCGACGGAAGTAGCGCAATGAATCTTCAAACACTACGAGCATGTGCAAGACTTGAGATTCGTACGCTGATAAAGCTTATCCGAACTTGGGTATTCCTCTTTGTTATGCTAGCAATCAGTACAGCCTTTTTCGTTCTGGTTACCTGGCACCACGTTTCCTTTTCTTATCTCAACACAACACTGGGAAGTCTTGGTCCTAGGTATAGTGCAGCGACGCTTGCGATCTATTTCATTGCACTCTTTGCGGTGGGCGTGGTACTGTCCGCGATGGAGCTACCTCGGCGCGATCAACGGGCACGGATCGATGAAGTCATAGGGAGCTGTCCGGTAAGCAGTTTTGAACTCTTTCTCGGACGACTATGTGGAGTTCTCTTCGTATTCGCGATTCCGATGTTGGTGTTTCTGATTGTCGTTGTGTTGTACGGCTGGTTTTGCCATTTGATTGACTTTCCACATGGTGAACCGGTAGCCTTTTGGAGTGTAGTCTCGATCGCAATTTGGGATATCGGACCCAATCTGTTTTTTGTTGGTGCTTTAGTCGTCTTGTTGAGCTCAGTTCTGCGATCCCGACTCGGGGCAGCAGCGGTCGTACTCATTCTGATACTCTTCGGCATGTGGTTTCATTTTCGATTCCCACACTTTGTCACTTCGCCGTTCCAAACTATCACTGCAAATGTGTTGTTTCCATCGGAACTGGCACCCCAATTCCTATCCCTTGGGATAGTTTCAAATCGCGTCGCCCTAATTACTCTTGGTCTAGGATTCTTGTGCTTAACTGGTGTATTGTCTGCGCGCGTATCCGCAACGCGTATTACCCAATTTCAAACTGGCTTTGGGTTGGTTTTCTTGGGGTTGCTTTTTTTTGCAGGACACTTTACCGCGTCCGAGATGGGGAAGCAACGATTTCAGCAATGGGCTGTTGCACATCAAGAACCATCGCCGTTGTCGTTTCCAGACATTGAGTACCTTCGTGGTTCTTTGGCAATACATCCTGGCGAGTACATCGCGTTCGACTTTCAGTTACAAGTCGCAGCTCCCGCGTCCAATCCGTCTGATTGGGTGGTTTTCTCACTGAACCCAGGGTATCGATTAGTCTCAATTTCTCTTGACGGTACCGTATTGAGTGATGGGGACGACTTTAAATTTCGCAACGGGCTCCTCAAAATCTCAAAACACCATTTCAAGAATGAAACTGCATCGTTGGATATCAGCGCGCGAGGTCGGCCAAACCTCATGTTTGCTTACCTTGACACACACGAAGACTTCTATGGGACAGTCGGTCCCGGTACGCGTCGCCTATACCACATGGGTACCGCAAACTCGATATTCCATCCACGTTTTGTCGCGCTACTTGCAGGGACAAAGTGGTACCCAGCCTCTGGGAGCGCGTGGCGGGAGTGGGATCTAGAGCATCGAAAACGCGATTTCTTTAACGTCGACTTAGAAGTTTCAGTACCGCGAAATTGGATCGTTGCGGGACCAGGTCATCGAGACACTCTTGATGCCAACCGTCGATCAGTCTTTCGATTTGCCCCAAGGCTTCCCGTACCAGAGATCTCTCTAATTGGATCGAATTTTGTTCGTCGCTCAATGGTTGTGTCAGGTGATGTATTTGAGCTGTTGATTAGTGCCCAGCACACGCGGATGCTTCGACCTCTACTCCCACTGGCACAGGAACGTGGTTTTCACTCTTGGGTGTCTGGGAACGTCAAGCGGACACGTGAAGAAACTGGGTTGGACTATCCCTACTCATTGCTGTCATTCGTAGAAGTCCCCTCGTATCTTCGATCCTACGGCGGAGGACGGAACCTCGATTCTACGTTAAGCGCGCCGGGCATCATAATGCTTCGCGAAACCAACTTGCCTACCGCGCGGTTGAAGCCTTGGTCGGACGAACAGTACATGGAAAGTGACCATCCAAGCTGGGATTTACGTGCTCAGAGGAATAACTTTCTGGTGCACGAACTACTAAACCACTTCGCCTTCGCTATGCAGGCAGACAATCTAGCGATTGGGATTCATCGACAACTCTTTGAGTACCAAACTGCCCCTACAGGCCCTGGCGCGATTGCGCTTGAATTCATGCTTTCGGAGCGCGTAGAAAACCGATCTTATCTGCTCGGCAGTACATTTTTTTCTTTCTGGGAATGCGTCGAACCATCACATGCAGAGCAGTTTGCTCTGACTTCGTACTTATCTCGGAAGAACGACTATAGCGAAATGCAGCAGTCCTATTTTTCTCAACGCGATAACATCATGCGGTCAGCAGCGGTGTGGGAGTTCCTTGAAAGTAAGTCTTTGACGGAGTTAGACGAAATCGAAGATCCGCGAAATTTACATGGAGTATTACTCACTAAGACACCTCAATTCCCACTGTCATTGGAGCAGACTCAACAAATCGACGGCACAAACACGGCTCCCACTCTAGAAGCGAATGTACTTGAAAAGTTTCGTGGGACTACTTTTTCGGTGGAAGATTTCCTTCAGATTGCTGCTACAGATCATGGAGACGTAAAGGACTCAATGCGGACGTTGTTCAACACCTCTGGTTTACCCGGATACAAGATTGGTGCTCCAAGCGTGGAAGTGCGACAGGATGAGGATACTGAGTCCTCGACTTACTTAACTAGATTCAATTTGAGAAACACGGAACAGGTTTCGGGATCGGTAACCGTTGCTTGGGAAGTACAACCACCACCACCAGGCTTCTCTGGATCTTACACTCCCTATCACTTCGACCGTTTTAGTATCGACGGTAATCAATCTTACACCATAGCTAAGCAATCGGAAACCCCCTTTGCAAGGGTGTGGGTGCGTACTGGAGTCTCTCTAAATCGGCACGGGGTGCTTCGGCTAGATTTCAATGTAGAGCCTGAGCAGGCCGACGTACCGCCATCAGACGTGCCGCTTATTTCCGCGGTAGAGTGGCTGCCTCCTACCCATTCAGGAATAATTGTTGACGACCTAGACTCTGGGTTTTCTATTGTCAGACATATTGACGAATCATTCTCTTCTCGTTTCCTTCGATTCATTAAGCATCTATACTCGCGCCCAGAGGTGGAGTGGGACAACGGTCTACCCGTCATGCGCGCCGAATTGAACTCTGACATTACTACAAACGGAAATTGGGTGCGAGAGTTTGGAGATCATGGATTCGGCAGATACCGTAATACGTACGCACAATTTGTACCGGGTACCGTTTCGCGTTGGACCGAAACAAATTCGAAGAATACTCAGGTTCGTCAAAAAGTTGCTAGCGCAAAGTTTTCAACAGACTTACCAAAGCAAGGACTCTGGCAATTAGCATACTACTTTCCTGTCGGCGAGTCAGTCTCTCGCTTCCTCACTCCTTTTGGCTCACATCGAGAATTTAGCAGGAACCGACCGGAGTACTACCTTCAATGGATCGAGAGAGGGACAATCAAGCTAGAAATTCATAGTGAAGACCAGGTTCACTTAGCCGAGCTAAACTCTGCCGAAGCACAGCCCGGTTGGAACGTTATTGGAGTTTATGAATTACAACCGACCACTGTCGATGTCTATATCAGTAATGTGACCGACGGTCAAATTGTGATCGCGGATGCCGTTCGGTGGTTGTTTGAACCCGGAGAAGAGCAGCGACCGGACTAGGATGGTCGCTCTCGCACGTCAAATGTGCGTTCATTACTTGGTGACCATTGCGCTTGACCACTGTCATAAGCTCACGTATCAATTCGATACTCGTTCGAACCAACTTCGTGACATTCTGGCAAATACCTTCTAAAAAGGGTAACCCGTTACGACCATGAGTATCATGTTAGCACCGATAAGAATGGAATCAAATTGAAATGTATGAACGTCAACGCAAGAACTCAAGATTGTTGTGTGTCGTGGATCACTATCAGTTCCGATTAGAATCGAGATCTCAAACTTGCAACGCTGTGAAGCAATCACCGCATCCTTTCAAACTTCGTACGAGATTGTTCATTTTCTTAGTCTGTACCTGTACATTCTCAGTTTCGAATTCAGCATTTGGCGACGATTTCTACGTTCGAGGTGGTATTGCCCGAGAGAGTTTTGAAGATACGGTGTTCATGGACACCTACTGTCCGAGCGGTACTCCAGCAGCTCTGTACGGATGCGGAACCGGAAGTGATAACCTTCCCTATAGTTCCAAAGGAAGCTTTGACCCATTTCAATCGTTTGAAATTGGATTGGGGATGTCCACTCTCAGCAACATACGCGTTGAATTTCTGGTCGCTTACCAATCTTCTGCCGTTTTTAACGGAAACACCAATTTTCTTGCTAGTGAATTACAGCAATCGGTCACTGCTGAGTTGTCAACAGTGTCTACTTCCTTTGTCGTCTATCGTGACTTTCCAAAGTTGAATGTGACCGGAACAAGGAAGACAGTCCCCTATATCGGTGCTGGCTTTGGAATTGCAAATCATCGGATTGAAACGACGACTATGACGTTTCCAGTGACTATGACAACTGTACCAGGTGCCAGCGAGACGAGTCTTACCTGGAGTGTTTCTTTTGGTGCCTCCACGGACTTGAGCCAGCGCGTGAAGCTAGACTACGGCGTGCGTTTTGTGGACCGGAGTAGACTTCGAACCGGACTCGGTGAAGGTGTTGTCTCTTGGACGAATGGAGCGCGCGGTCCATTGTCGTTAAATCTTGCTCGGACCGAAGCGGAACTTAGAGGGTATAGTCTGCGAATTTCGTTGCGATATGCGCTCAAGTAGTTTTTCAAGTGTGCACCAAACGGATGTAATCCCGAGCGTTCACTTTTCAGATTCTGACCACGCGTTTAAACAAACGGCTACCGGTTGATTGGCGGATACGGTGATTGTCCCCAATCTTGATCCGGGTATCCCAACATAAGCACCGCAAAACAAGGAACCGCCTTCGCCAGTATCATCGAGCCGTTTTGAACCTGCTCGCGATTCACGGATCCTTTGTAAGTTGCCAGTCCGTGGATGAGTTGGTTCCGAAGTACGTAAAGTAGATCGAAGATGCAATTCAGTGCATGGTTTATGTCGCCATTGGCAGTCAACCCTGCCGTAATGGTCTTTGTTAGGTTTTTACGTTTTTCCTCCCACAGGGAGTCGGTCTGACTTTTCGTGATACGGTCAAGATCATATTTCCAATAGGTCCCGTAAATGAACCGGGTACGAAGTAAGGGGGAGATGTGTGGTCCGAAAATCGGTTGTAATGTTTTGCGGATGGAGTGGTTGTAGTCTAACCTGGTTATCTTCTCAAAATAAACCTTGTACAACGAGGGCTGATTATCGGACTCTGTTGTCGCGTACATCGAATTGAATGCGACCCAATGAAAAATGAACGAGGTGTCGAAATCTTCTTTCTCGTGGTCATGTTTGGCTTTCTCGAGCCAGCTGAGACAGCGGCGCAATCTAAGCTGATTGTCTGAAGACAACTCCGAATGTCGCTCGCGATACAAAGAGTGGAGATCTGCAGCATCGACAGGCAATGCGGAGTTCGTGACTCGCACGTTGGTTTAGGTTTGGGATTCCAGCGAACTAACTAACACTAGCTAGGGAACGAAAAGCGAGCTTGCTCTCGCACCCCACCTGCTGGCCAGCGTTCGGTTATGGTCTTGCGACGAGTGTAGAACCGAACTGCATCCGGACCGTAGGCAGCAAGATCCCCGAATAACGAGCGCTTCCAGCCACCAAAACTGTGCACTGCGGCCGGTACGGGCAAGGGCACATTTATCCCAACCATTCCAATCTTGATGTTTTCCGCAAAGAAGTGAGCAGCCTCGCCATCTCGTGTGAAGATACAGGTGCCATTCCCATACGGATGTTCGTCGACGATTTTCATTGCCTCTTCCTGTGTTTGAGCACGTACGATACACAAGACTGGACCAAATATCTCTTCTTGGTAGATACGCATTGCAGGAGTCACGTGATCGAACAAACACGGCCCTAAAAAGTGTCCATTTTCATGTCCACTAACCACTAGATCTCGCCCATCAACCACAAGCTCAGCACCTTCCTCAATTCCTACATCGATATAGTCGCGCACACGCGTTAAGTGTCGATGAGAGATCAAAGGTCCCATATCGCTCGAAGGGCTAGAACCACTATCAACTCGTAGCTTGCTGAGTCCTTGCTTTAAGTGCCCGATAAAATCAGTAGCAGTTTGTTCACCAACACAAATCGCGACTGAGATTGCCATACACCGCTCCCCGCAAGATCCGTATGCGGCACCCAAGGTTGCGTTGGCTGCTTGATCTATGTCGGCGTCGGGCATGACGATGGCGTGGTTCTTCGCGCCGCCCAAAGCTTGAACACGTTTGCCGTTCTTGGTGCCAGTCACATAAACGTGTTCTGCGACTGGAGTCGACCCGACGAAGCTCACGCTCTGAACCGTTGGGTTGGCTAGCAACGCGTCTACTGCTTCGCGATCGCCGTTGACGATATTGAAAGCCCCATCTGGGAGACCCGAATCTTGCAGCAACCATGCACAGAACATCGAAGCAGATGGATCGAGTTCGGACGGCTTGAGAACAAAGGTATTGCCGCATGCGAGCGCGATGGGATACATCCACATTGGAACCATCGCGGGGAAATTAAACGGCGTGATACCCGCAGCGACACCGAGCGGCTGAAACTGAGACCAGCTGTCGATGTTCGTACCCACGCTTGGGGTATGTTCGCCTTTTAAAAGCTCTGGAATACCACACGCATATTCAACGACTTCGATTCCTCGTTGCAGTTCTCCCCTAGCGTCCTCCAGTGTTTTACCGTGTTCCTGCGTTATTAGGTTGCAGATTTCGTCGGCGTTGTCTTCCAAGAGCTGCTTAAACTTGAACATGACCCGTGCACGTTTCGCGGGCGGTGTATAACGCCACTCCGGGAAAGTCTGTTGCGCGACATTGACGGCTTCGTCCACTGTCGAACTATCGGCTAGTTCTACGATTCCAATAGTCTTCGCGGTTGCGGGGTCTTCGATTGATAACGTTCTCGTCGACCGGTTTACCATCTGGCCACCGATGAAATGGCCTAAGTTTGTGGTGGATGTTGCTTGTGAAGGTTCTCGTTGATACATAGTTCTTCCCCTCTTCGCTCTCTCTACTCTCGTGCCTGTCAATCGAAAATGCGCTTTAAGCGTGCGATTTTGATCAACATTTCAATAATTGTAACCAGCAAAAATCACGAGATTTGAGAATATCAGCAACCCTTTGCGTGTTAGTCGAACCTACCTCTGTATTACAAGAACTGGGCGACAACACTGTCAAGCTGTTTGAATCCCAGAGGAGTCAATCGAATCGCATCTGAATCCATTAGACCCCAGGATCTTAACTCTTGCAGTTTCGGTTCAACCAGACTGAGTGGTAGTTGAGTTCGCGCCGTAAACTCTGATTCGGATACACCTGCCGTGAGACGCAGTACATTCATCATGAACTCGACTGGTAGTGTGTCCTTCTCGACGGGTGTTTCCGATCCATTGACACCGTTCAGGTACGATGCTGGCATTTTTGTTTTTTTGGTTCTTACAAGCCTTTCATCGCGCCACAACTTGCCATGCGCACCAGCTCCTATACCGATGTAATCGCCAAATGTCCAATAGTTGTAGTTGTGAGCGCAGATTTGGTTGTTTCGAGCGTACGCAGAAACTTCATAGCGATGGTAGCCTGCTGTAGTGAGCACTTCTACGCCTTGAGTGCTCATTTCTAATCGATCTTCGAGAGGTGGTAACTCTGGCGGATGCTTTCCGAACACCGTATTTGGTTCTATCGTGAGTTCATACCACGAAATGTGTTGAGGCTGCAACTCAATCGCAGTGCTCAAGTCCCGAAGAGCATCTTCGATGGTTTGCTTGGGCAATCCATACATCAAATCAAGATTGACACTGGCAAAACCAGCAACTAACGCGCGCGAACATGCATTGTGAGCCTCGTCAGCGTTATGAATCCTTCCCAATTTAGGTAAGTAGTTGTCGTTGAACGATTGGACTCCCAAGGATAAACGATTGATACCTGCAGCCCGGTATTCCTCAAAGTCCCAGTGTTCAACGGTACCGGGATTAGCCTCCATGGTTACTTCAGCTACATCGGCAAGTTCAGGTCGCGCAAGTATTTTGGCGAACGACTGCGGTGCAAACAAACTGGGAGTCCCACCGCCGAAGTAAACGGTTGAAATTGGCGGGAAATCACGTTGGAATTCCTCGTTGAGGTCTTCGATCAACCTTGCGACATATTGGTTTTCATCAAAACCAGCATCGTTCTCATGTGAATTGAAATCGCAATAAGGACACTTCTTAATGCACCAGGGAATGTGTACGTATAGCCCGCTCATACCGGATCGAGTCTACATTGAAGACTACTATTGCGACTAAAGAAGAGAGTCCAGTTATCCTTCTCTAGATTGATAGTCCTTTAATTTGCTGTGGAGCGTTGTAGCGCTCGGTCCGATAGCAACGACATTAACTTCCTTGCAGCCTTGGCGCGGTGACTATCTCTGTTTTTGACACTTGGACCGAGTTCCGCAGCAGTGAAGTCCGAGTCAAGTGGGAGAAACAACGGGTCGTAGCCAAAGCCATGTTCACCGCGCGGGTCGTCGATGATCGAACCTTGCCAGCTACCCTCAGCAATAATCGGTCTCGCATCATCCGCGTGCTCCAAGAAGACCAGAATTGCAACAAAGCTGGCGTACACTGGTTCTTCGGCTCGTCGTTTCGCTTTGACTTGGTCTAGTAGCAGGTTGCGGTTTTCTTCGTCCGTCGCATACTCTCCTGCATAACGGCTCGAGTGAACACCAGGTTTACCACGAAGTAAGTCTACGATTAATCCAGAATCATCCGCGATAGCAGGAATCCCTGCTCGCTGGCTAGCGTACCGAGCTTTTATTACCGCGTTCTCAACGAAAGTCTTCCCGGTTTCAGACACTGCTTTGTGCGACCAGTTCGTCAGTGGCAGAAATTCATAGGGTAATTCGCTCAACGTAGACTTTAGTTCCTCGAACTTATGCTCGTTCTGCGTAGCAATTACAACTTTAGCTTTCGCATCTGTTTGAGAGTCTCGCGCCATCAAAGTTTCTAGGTAGGCAGCCGAGGAAGCATGGAGACGATCATAAATAACCCCAGGAGAGCCAACATGGGCGAAAAGTCGAAGCCCGCCATCGCAGGTAATACTTTACGTATGGGTCGTAATATGGGTTCCGTAAGGACATGGGCAATTTCGGTTGCGGGTGAATATACGTTCGGCGCAACCCAACTCATGATCACGGTCAAAATGATTCCGACAATATATACCACACACACAACGTTGATCGCCGACAGCACACCAAAGATAATGGGTATGTGAATGAGTGCAGCTCGCGCAAATGATGGATAACTAAGTAGGACCACTACAACGTGGATGATTAATACCACAACACCAGAACTGAAGTCGATCAGACGATGTTTAGGTAGAAACCGACGCAATGGTTGAAGTACCGGGTTCGTGATCTTGGCGAACGCACTCACGATCGGGTTGTACACATTAGCACCAGAGAGCTGGAGCAGGAATCGGAGTACGCACAACAAGCCAAAAGCACGTAGCACCATAACCAGAACAACTATCACTTCTAAAACTCTCCTGCAATTTTGACAGATCTGGCACATGCACTCTCTACTGCGGTGCAAACTGCCGAGTTGACTCTATTTGCTGTTAAAGATTTCAATGCTGCTTCAGTAGTACCGTTTGGGGTAATAGATTGTTCCATTAACACTTGAGGGGGTAATTTTGTATGTTCCACCATTTTGGCCGCGCCTAGTGCTGTTTGTACCACAAGTTGTTCAGCTATGGCTCGATCAAGATCTAAATTGAACCCGCCTTCAATCATAGCCTGCATTATGTAAAAGAAGTATGCTGGGCCGCTTCCCGATAACGCAGTGACGGCATGTAATTGATCTTCTGACGAAAGCCAAAGTACCTTTCCTAGAGACTGTAGCAACTTGTCGACGAGTTCTACTTGTTTAGGACTAACGAATGAGTTAGCGAATACTCCAGCGATTCCTGCTCCGATCAAAGAAGGAGTATTCGGCATGCAACGTACTACGGGCGTATTGGGAGGAAGCCATCCTGCTAGTCCATCCAGAGGTACACCAGCCGCAACCGAAATAATGAGCTTATCATCAAGTTGCGATGCACACTTCTTTAGAGCCGGTTGCACGTCATGTGGTTTCACGGCGAGGATGACCGTGTCCGCATTTCCCACGGCGACGGTGCTGTCGTCAGTAGCGATTACATCAGTCTTAGCAAACTTCTCAAGTTTTTCGTGATTCGGGTCCGCGACGATCAGAGATACTTCTATAGTGTCATCTTTCAAAATACCCTGTGCAATAGCGGAACCCATGTGGCCACAGCCCAAAATTGCAATGCTCAAAGTCATGTTCTTGGTCCCATTAAAGCAGTTCCAATACGCACCATCGTAGTTCCTTCTTCGATTGCAATAGTGTAATCTGCTGACATCCCCATTGACAGAGTGTCCCACGCAGGTGAAGTTTGAGACTGTAATCGGTCAAAGACCGCGCGCATACGACGGAAAGACAAACGTGTCGCGTTTTGGGGAGCATTTGGGTTAGGTATCGCCATTAAACCGCGAATTTGTAGTTGAGAAAATTCTTGTAATTGTTGGACTAGCTCAGCAACTTCGTGCACGGCCACTCCAGCCTTTGTTGGTTCATCGTCAATGTTGACTTGGATACAGACATTCAATGGTACATTGGAGAATTCTTTGCGCGCCTCAGCTAACCTCTTACCAATATGAACACGATCTATCGACTGAACCCAGTCGAAATGCTGAGCAATTTTCTTTGTTTTGTTGGACTGTACAACTCCGACATAGTGCCAAGTGCACCCTGCGGATGCGAGCGATTTTAGTTTAGGTAGTGCTTCCACCACATAACTCTCCCCAAACTCGCGAAATCCCTGAGACAGTAGTCCGCGAATGTCTGCAACCGACTTCTGTTTACTCACCGCCAAAACTCTTACCTCCTCCGGATCTCGGTTAGCTCGGAGTGCAGCCGCGCGAATCTCATCCCTGAATCGGTTGATCCGTTGTTCAATATTTGGCGTCGGAACTGAAATTTCCGCGGGGGGCGCTAACACGGTGGATCTAGCGGCGAGAAACGATCAGGTCATGCAACCAAGTCTCGCCAATCGCGACCGCGGCGAGCGCGTGATCCGCGCTCTTAGTGCCTTCACGTTCTGCGGCTTCGTAAGAACTTAAGCGTTCATCGACGAAATGTACAGGCAACTGAAATCTTTTCTCTAGAAATGACCCAAATTTGCGCGCGGCTCTTGACATTTTCGATTCACTACTGTCCATGTTTAATGGAAGTCCAACAACCAAATCTGTAGGTTGCCATGCGTCAACTAGAAAGTCTAGTTGGTCGACATTGGGTTTCCCGTGGTTTGCGGTTAGTGTGCATTTAGGACCGACGATTCGAGAGGTCACTTCTACACTGGCGACACCGATGTGTTTCATCCCAAAATCGAACGTTAACGCACCTTTCCGGCGACGCATTTAGGCATCGCCTCCGTGAAACACGAACTTGTCAAAGTCCATGTTGAGTTGATCGGAGAGTTTCTGTAATCGGCTGTCAAACGGTTCGTCGAATAAAATCTGTCGGTCGGCTGGACAGGTAACCCAAGCATTGTCTTCAAGTTCGCTTTCAAGTTGTCCTGGACCCCAACCAGCGTATCCCAAGAGAAACAAGTATTCTTGAGGGCCATTGCCCTCGGCGATAGCCTTTAAGGTCTCGTAGACGCCACCATGACTTTCTTGCATGGTGACCGATATGTCGTCGGTGACCTTAAACGTTTCGTCAGTACTGAACTCACTGGTATGAATCATGCTTGGGAAGGTGCGACTCACCGGACCACCTTCGAGCATCATTCCTTTGACTTCACGTTTGGTCTTGAGCTCTACGCGAACGAGGACGTCCTTCAACGAGACAGGTGTCGGTCGATTGACGATAAAACCCATCGCGCCCTCTTGATTGTGTTTGACTAGGAGCGTAACCGAATCTTCAAAGTACGAATCTGTTTGGATCGGGAGTGCGAGTAAGAAATGGTTTATGAGAGAATCAGCGTCCATTCAATAATGATATATTTGTGATTTAAATATTGGCGACAAGTGCAGGTAATTCTGTATGGAACTCGACCCTCATGGGACGGTCATACGCAGGTGCAATTTTGAGCACGGCACCCGAATAAATTTTGCACGAAGGTAGTGGTTTCCTTAGTTCTACTTGAACAGGATTGATCCTGCTGTATTAGATACCTAGTATTCTGCAAACCGATCTAGTGCCGCGCTGAAATTTCGAGCGTCACTCCTCCTCAACTAAACACTCACATGGCAAATACTCCTACTAGCAAGTCTTCATACCGCAATTTGTGGTCTATCACGCGTGGGCATCGGACGCTGTACGTGCTTGCTACACTGTGCTCGACCCTTGCTATTGCTGGATTGATGGCAGTACCAGTCATTGCGATGTACGCAATTGATGTGGTTGAAAACCAGGATTTTGGAGCCGCAAACAAATTTCTGCTTCAATTAGCAAATTACTTTGGTGCGGCGACACCCTTTGCGAGCTATTTGGTGATCTCGGCGATTATTGGTGTGATTGTTACGACTTTGGCCAGTGTGCTACAGTTTCTTCGAGGTCGGTTGTCTGCAGTAGCATCTGAAGGATTCGCGAAACAATTGCGGGAATCGTTGTATGACCGGACCAATCACGCGCAGGCAAAGTTCTTTGACCATGAAGAGGTTGGCGATTTGGTGCAACGCTGTACTTCTGACGTGGAAACCTTACGCCAATTCATGCACAACGATGTCGACGCTCTTGCGCGCGCACTACTCCTTGTGTTCGTCATGGTTCCGATTCTGCTTTGGCGTCATCCCACATTGACCTTTTACAGCGTAATGCTCCTACCAATAATTGTCGCGGGCGGCATCGTCTTCTTTCGATTTGTTGCCAAGCTGTTTAGAGCTGCGGACGAAGCGGAAGGTAAGCTAACAGCGGTTCTGCAAGAAAATCTCACCGGTGTGCGCGTTGTCCAGGCGTTCGCGCGGGAAGAGTTTGAGTACAAGAGATTTGATCGCGAAAACCAGAACTTTCGCGACAAATACATTCGTATGACGAACTATGAGTCTTGGTACTGGGGTATTAGTGACTTCGTTTGTACCGTGCAGATAAGCATCGTCACGATTGGGGGCGGATATCTACTCGCGCAGGGTCAACTTTCCACTGGGGAGTTGTTGCTGTTTGTGACACTAGCGAGTATCGTGGTTTGGAGAATTCGCCAACTGATTGATGTCGTCGAACGGGCGGGCAAAACTCTCGTTTCTTTAGAACGGGTTCAATACCTCCTCAACGCCGAACAAGAACCTGTTCAAGAGCGTCCAAAAGATCTAAGAACACGGGGACGAATCGTATTTTCGAATGTATCTCTTGCCTACAACGACACAGCAGAACATATCAAGAATATTGATCTGACGATCGAACCAGGGGAGAAGATCGGCCTTGTCGGTCCGCCTGGATCGGGCAAGTCAACGCTTATCCGCGCTTTGTTGCGTTTCTATCCCATCAAGAGCGGGAGTATCTTGTTGGACGGAAAAGACATTCATTCGATCGACGTTGATTGGTTGCGTCAGCAACTAGCTTGTGTACTGCAAGAGCCGTTTCTATTCTCGCGAACAGTAAGGGAAAACTTACTGTTAGGAAAACGCGATGCTGTCGAACAAGAACTCGTTGATGCCACAAGAAAGTCGCTTATGCACGAGACCATAACAGGTTTTCCAAATGGCTACGACACGCGAATCGGGGAGCGCGGAGTAAACCTGTCTGGTGGCCAGCGCCAACGATTGGCCTTAGCCCGAGCACTCGTTACCAAAGCACCAGTCTTGATCTTAGACGACGTGTTGTCGGGTGTAGATACGCATACGGAGAATGAGATTCTCGCGAATCTCGCGAACAAAGAACATCAACCCACAACCATTATTGTCGCCCATCGATTGACGACGATACGGAATGTGGATCGCATTGTCGTGATGGAACAGGGTCGCATAGTGCAAGTTGGGTCTCATGCTCAGCTTTTCGCGGAACCTGGTCCTTATCGTGAATTGTGCGACATCCAAGGTCTACTCGACGAGAGTATTCAATACGAAACGGAGCTTGCCGCGAATGGCTGATAGTAGTTCTGCAGAACCCTTTGAACTCAAAGACGAGTTTCAAGACACCGAAAAAGCGCAGATGGAATTCCATCTATGGCGTAGACTGTTCGGCTACATCCTAAGGTATAAGGCGCACTTATCAATTATTGCGTTTTGCGGGGCGGTCACGGGAGCAACTGAATTATTTCCTGGCTTGATCACCATGGGAATGGTCTCTGACGTCCAAGCAAACGGTCCATATGCGAACCTCTCGGTATGGGCCATTCTGATCTTACTATCGGGCTTGATCGCTAGTTCGGTAGTAAGCGGGTTTGTGATGTTTGTCTGTAAAGTTCGATCGAATACGAGCTATACCATTCGAGACGATGCATTCCGCAACATTCAGCAGCAGTCATTTCGCTTTTTCGATCGCCGACCCGTAGGCTGGTTGATGGCGCGGCTGATGTCAGATTGTGAGCGTCTGTCAAACATTTTGACGTGGGCATTTCTCGACTTTACGTGGGGCACCACGATGATGCTATCGTTTGCCAGCGTGATGCTGATACTTAACTGGAAACTAGCCTTGTTCGCGTTTGCATTTATCCCGGTGATCGCTTGGATCACTGTGAAATTACGACGCTCTATATTGAGAACCGCGCGTGAAGTACGTTCAACAAATTCGATTCTCACGGGCACGATCAACGAAAGCATTATGGGCGTCCTCACTAGTAAGTCGTTCGTGCAACAAGAGAATCATCTCAAAGATCTTCAACAAACCACCGATAAACTCTATAAGTCTTCAGTCGAAAACCTTACATTGTCGGCCGTTTACGTGCCCATAGTGATGACTACGGGGAGCATGATCACTGGTATTACCCTAGCCATTGGTGGAATAGAAGTGGTGCAAGGAGTTTTTGCTGTCACAGTGTTTCTTGCGTTTATGATGTGGGTGCGCTACTTCTTAGAACCAGCCATGGAAATGGCTGCTTGGTTCACCGAAATGCAAACTGCACAAGCTTCCGCGGAACGTGTACTGGCTGTTATGGACGCTCAACCTGACATTGTTTCACGTTCAGATAGCCCTTTCTCAATTCCTAGTGCGATTTCATCGATTCGAGTGTCAGAATTGGGCTTCGCTTACGATTCCGGCGTGCCAGTACTCCACGATATCAACTTCAGTATCAATGCTGGTGAGTCACTGGCCATCGTAGGTCACACCGGCGGGGGTAAGACGACGCTCGTGAATCTTCTATGCCGGTTTTACGAACCAACCTCTGGTGTTATCGAAGTGAACGGTATCGACTATCGGGAGTTTCCGCTGAATTGGTATCGCTCACAACTTGGGGTTGTTCTACAGCACGCCCACGTATTTTCTGGTCCTATTCTCGAGAACATTCGTTACGGCCGTATCGAAGCCACTGACGAAGAAGTATTAGCTGCCGCACACCTTGCTGGTGCACACGATTTCATCGAAGCAATGGAAGACGGTTATCAGACTAATGCTGGCGCGGGCGGTAGCAAGTTGTCTGCTGGTCAGAAACAACTAGTTTCGATCGCGCGTGCGTTGTTGTCAGATCCACAGATTCTGGTTCTGGACGAAGCTACTAGCTCAGTCGACACAGACACGGAACGGCACATTCAGCAGGGTATTGAACAACTACTGCGGGAGCGTATATGTTTTATCATTGCGCATCGACTTTCGACCATCCGAAATGTCGATAAGATCGCGTTCGTTGAGAACGGTCGGATCGTCGAATTTGGATCCCATAGTGAGTTGCTTCGACAAGGAGGCTTATACGCCAATATGTACCAGCAACAGAGTCTTCGCGAGGCTGTTCGGTCGAGCTTTGAATTAGCAGAGCGCGCAAGCAACTAATTTACTAGCAAGCGAGGCCCGATGATACAAAACCCTCGTGCCTACTTCGAGACCCCTGAATGCAAAAGAGGAATTCAATCCATGACGAAATCGACTTATATACTTTTCTCCATCCTTACAGTTTGTCTCGTTGCTGGAAACATTCATGCCGACGCTCTCAAGGGAATGTATATCAGCACAAATTTAGGGTTGGCCACCACCTCGAGCTTCGATTATCTTGGATCATCGACTGATCAAGGTAGCGTCTGTGATCCGATTATCAATCCCAACGAGGAATCCAGGCAGATAGCAGGTTGTCCTACGGAAGGAACGGGATGGTTGTCGAAGTTTGACAGCGCGTCAGGTATTGCAACCGCAATCATCGTTGGTCGGCACGTCGATGGATCAGGTATTTTGAAGAAACTCTCTATTGAGCTTGAGTATTCATACGGAGAGTCTTCTCTGGATCAGACACAATCCATCCGAAGTCGGTCGGGAGTTGCACGCGATAAGTTGAATAACGAGATCTACCGAGCTCAGGAACATATCGGAAAAATCACATCGCAATCTGTTTTTGCAAATCTGAGATACAACTTTCGATCACAGCACAAGACTCGACCCTATTTAGGAGCTGGTTTTGGTCTTGTTAAGACTTCAATATACGGGGGTAGGATTTGGGTTAGAAACAACGACTGGACACAAATTACTACTGGCTCTTCCTTACCGAATTCTGAAGAGGTAAGAAGGAATCTTGCGGGTACCACTAGTTCGGTCCATGAGACATTAAACGACTCGTCGACAACGATGCAATTTTTCGCGGGCGTCGATCTGCAAATCAACGACACAACATCGATTGGTCTGCGAGGAAAATTCTTGCAAGTGGAGTCATTTGAGGCGACTGGCGGATTGGATGTGCTTCGAAGTCATGAGGTTCCGGAAAGTTATTCCAGTAAACGAGAACTGGAGTCGCTTCGGGTCGTTGGGGTAGGACTGACAGTTACTATCCAGCTGTAAGAAACACGAGCTCGATACCTGCGGTAAACCGACAGAGAGGGGTTGAGAACGCACGCTCAAATTTCGTACGCACGATACACGCGAGAAACTAAAATGGTTGAGGTGTTGTCTATGTTACAACAAGGAGAGATCAATGAAACGATTTGAACTCAAATCAACGCGCAACTTCAAGCACGTTTCACTTCCTGGGTTGTGTCTGGTACTAGGAGTCTGGCTTCTTGTACAAACAGGATGTTCTCGCGGTCCAGAGCCCGTAGCGCTCGAGCTGGAGATCGAAGAAGACACGTCTGTTTCGATCACTCTTACTACGGCAAGCCCTTCTGATAGTGGTGTCAAGTTCCAAATTTCGTCTTTACCAATACACGGATCAGTTAGTGGAACTCCACCAAAAGTTCGTTATACACCTCCAGCAAACTATTTTGGCGACGATCAGTTTGAGTATGTGACTCTACGTGGAAACGGACGTGTGTCCAATCCCGCAACCGTCAAAATAGACGTTGCCGCGGTCAATGATCCTCCCGTCGCTGAATCGCTTGAAGCAACCACGGGAGTTAATAGTACGGTCCTGATTCAACCACAGGCAATTGACGTGGATGGAACAGTCGTGGAATACCAAATTACCGAGTCTCCCGGTTATGGAAAGGCCGAGTTAGTCGGTGAGCAGTTTCGGTATACCCCACGTACTGGATTTCTCGGCGAAGATTCCTTCGAATATGTTGCGATTGATGAAACTGGCTTGCAATCCGCAAAAGCTCAAGTAACAGTACGCGTTAGCGTACGACACCAACCACAGGTCGAAGTAGCTCAGCAATCAGAGGCAAGTGAGTCTCTAGATGCGAGCGCAGAGCCAACCGAGGCAGTAACGACTACGACACCTGACACCATCACCCCAACCAATGTCCCGGACAACTCTGTTCCTACCGTAGAAGACGTGGAAGTGGTTGTGTCCGAAGATTCTGATGTACTTGTCGAGTTGAACGCCACCGATTCCGATGGCACGGTCTCCCGTTTCGGCATCACGACTTTACCGTTGTACGGAACACTCATTGGGACAGGTTCAAAACGAACTTACGCACCCAATGAGAACTATTTTGGTGCGGATTCGTTCGCGTATGTCGCAATTGACGATCAAGGTGGAGTTTCGAAACCAGCAGTAGTCTCGATTACCGTTGATTCAGTCAATGATCGTCCGACCGCAGACTCGTCAAGCTGGGTTACTGTGGAAGACAGCACTGGAATTTACATTGATCTTCGTACGGACGACCTGGATGGAACAGTGAGCAGTATTTCGGTAGTAAAAGCTCCGAGACACGGTAGGATCGATGATGTTGGCAATAATCGGTTGTTGTATGTACCCTATGAAAACTTTTCAGGATATGACTCTTTCCAATGGGTCGCGATCGACGATGAAGGTGCTCGAAGCATAGAGGCAACGACTACGATAACTGTGTCCGAACAACCGGACCCACCTTCGATTCGCCTGAGAAAGACTCAATACGAAACCACAGTCGGCGAACACATTGATTTTGATATCAGAGTCACCGACCCAGAGAATGATGTTGATCGTTTTGAAGTTCGTCAAACACAGCGCGCCAATGGCAAGTTTGTTCCAAACAGAGGCTCTATCAGCCAGCTAAAGCATCTGCGTTTTGAAGCGACGAAGCGTGGCGTCAGTACTTACGGTTTAGAGGTGCGAGATCGATCTGGGTTGACTGCCTTTACGACGTTCACAATAGAGGTAGTTAATACACCTCCGATAGTTCAGTTGCCAATACCAAGTTACGATCGAACGGCTGGGACGGTGAGTTTCCGTCTGCGAGCGCATGATCCTGATGGTACGATCGATCACTTTGTGATTCAGACTATTGACAACCGCAGAGCTGGCAGCATTAAGGTGAATGGAAAGAGCGTAACAGATGCCGTATCGTTTACTACCGGCGGATCGTGTGAAACGGAAGACGGGGCTTGGTGTACACTGAATGTCAAGTACAAGCCAGACGTGATTGACGGGCACTCACGACGAATCCGGGTTTACGCGGTCGACGATGAGGGAGCGTCCTCTCCAAAAGACTTTATCAGAATTGAAACGAGACAGTTGCGAGTCGCCAGTCACGTCGAAGATGACGAAGAAGAAGACGATGATGGTACCGTTTGGACTCCGCCGAACCCCCGCATACCACCTTATGCCCCTACAGACCCGCCGGAACCAGTGACACCGCCGCCGGATAATACCGAGACAACGCGCCCCGGTGTGACCCCACCAGTAGTTGAAGAAGAGGAAGATGAAGAAGACGACACAGAGGATGAGCCGGAACGGGATTCAGCCGAAGTAATCGCCGAACGCGTCGATAAAGAAGAGATCAAGCAAGTAACCGATCCAAACCGAGAGGTACCACGCGAGCGTCGATAGTGAAAACTTGACGAAAGTTTCCCAGACACTGGACTGCAGAAAAGCCGTCTTAAAGACGGCTTTTCTCTTACTTCTGTACTTCCAGAAACGTCCTTCTAGATTGCTTGCTTACTTCGTTCCTTGCGCGTTTCCGGTTAGAAACGGTATCTAATGATTGAATTGAATGTTAGAGTTTCGGCATCCCCGGTGTATTGGGTAACAGAAAATTCGAGGGACGAAGAATCATTCAAGTTATAGATCATACCACCCGAAAAGAAGGCGGCGGTACCACTGCCTTCGCAATCTTGTTCTAAAGCACAATAGTCCACCCCACCAATAACGTAGCGTTCAAATTTGGCTGTATAGTTGGTCAACCCACCTTTGACGACGCCAAAAGTCTTGTCGCTAAAAGGCATTGTAAACGTGCCCCCGATTGAAAGGTAGGTGTTCCCAACGGTCGATATGTCAAAAGAACCAACAGGTGTGCCCAAATTAGCGAGCAGAGTGTTCGGTCTGACTTCAGGTGCGCGATCAACCAACGCCTCAACGCCAAATCGTTCACTGAACTGTAGACCCAGCCCTGCTCGAAAACCAGCTCCATCACCGACTTTGGTTTCAATATCCTCATCGAACATAGAGAATCCAACAAACCCGTACCACTGAAATTCTTGCGTAGAGCAAGGAGTTGCAACAATAAGAAGGGAAAAGAGAATGATTGCATGCTTCATAGGAAAATTTCTCACAACACTTGCCTAAAAATAGGAATGGACAATAAACATTCTGGTGTCCCATTCTCTCAGTCTGGTACGTGTTGTGTCCATCAGCTTGAGGCACTTAACATCTACGAAGGATCCTAATTGGACGAAGTGTTCACAGTCAGCACGTCGCTTGAGTAATAGCCGCGGGGTTCCTCATTCTCCACATCGTCTATGTCAATCTCTGCGTCAAATACCAACCGATAGTCACCATCGTTGTCGGGTGCATATGGACACAATTGATTGTCGGTTCGAGCTTGTCCACTTACCTGCGTCCATTCTTCGACTCCGTCATCGTCCGTATCTTGGCGGACCTGCCATTCGGAGCTATGTACTGTGTAGGATACTCCGTCGATATCGAAACTGTTGAATTCGGTACACTCATTGAATGTGCGACTTCCCAATTTAATAGAGTTTACTTCCACATCCATGGCTACTAAGCGAACTATGTATCTGTCGTAAGATTCGAGTTGATCTTCAGGTCTTGGAAGAGTACTCTCCCCAGTGACTCGCTCAAAACGATGAATGGAATCTATCCAGTCATCTACCACAACATACGAGTACTGGCCATTTATCGTGCTGAAACCAAACGCATCATCCAAGTCATTGAATACCGGAAGTTGATTTCCATATCGATCAGGTTGCTCGTCCGACGACCAGTCGGAAATGTAGAGTTCACCTTCGGTCGCGTCGTAGGTAGCTACAAAATTCATAAAACGACAAAAGACTTCTATCGTAGGTTGTCTGGTTCTGTGAACACTACTGATCTGACATTGCCCCTCATCCCAACGTGTACGAGGACGCCGAATGTGCGTGGGGAAGAACTGAAAATAATCAATGTAATAATTTTCCACTGCGCCAACGGCCGTTGGTGAATCACGGTTTGCGGTTAGGTTAAAGACTGCTATCGATGGATTTCTCCTCCCTACCGCGAATAAGTAGTTTCCAGTTGCATCGACCACGAGACTCGCGCCATCGAATCGGTCGGAATCTTCATCAACACCGACACGCGTTAACCAATCTGAATGGAGGGTATCTGAGGCAACGTGCAGCGTTCCCCTTTCGATATCTCTAGAAAAGGTAAACAAGCGATCTTCGGACATGCCATAGATACGGGACTGACCCGGATCAAAGGTCGCAGATTGCAAACCGTCTAGATCGAGGAGTTGATCTTTTAAAGAGTGTGGTCTCAGTGAAGCGGTAGCAACTTGTAGAAGTGTTATTTCACAAGGTCCGTCTACGCGGTATGCAGCGATCGTGTCTTCTCCAATTTTGTAGATGAAACGTCCGGTACCGTCTTGAAGGACCTGGTTAGTGTCTAGCTGCCAATCATCATCTACGTTACAGTTTGAAACCTCCCGGTCGGATTGATCTAAGCCCTCAAATATTTTGAATCCATTTTCTGCGGGAACATACAATGTTCGTCGCTTTTCATTCCATGCAATTACCGAAAGATCTGAGATTTCAACTGTCTCTTCGTCTGCGTCTTCATATGGGATGGTTTCAATGACATTCAGATCGTTCTCGTCGCCAGATAGCCCTAACACGAGCATTTCATCCTCAAGAGTCAGAAGAAGTTTGTTTAGATCACGTCCAGCTAGTACACCAGAAATAGGATCGATGAGTTCTTCGATGTTGTTGTCGATAGGGCTGCCGATTTCATAAAAGTGTAAGTCACTAGTTATCCAGTGGGGTATATCTGTCGGTTCCCACGAAACGTCGATCTCAGCTTGACGCGTTGACAATGCCGTGGTATTGCTACGTAGTGCGACCTGGATTCGATACGCAGTCCCTTCCGTTGGTTTGAATATTGCTTCCGGTTTTCCAGAAATAATGAATGAACGATCCGTTGAAGTTACAAGATCCCACTTGTTATTCGCTTCATCGCGTTCGTGAATGGCAAGGAAATATTGGTCGGTAGCACGTTGGAGTTCTGCATCTTCCCAGGTTTCAGTGGAAAATTTCATCCAGTTTTCAAAACCGCCAGGCGCGGTCCATGTACCCCAAACTGAGGAATGCACGCCAGCACTTGTTACTCCGTTAGCACGAGACTCGTCGGGTGTCGTCGTGGCGTACTTCAGGGCTAGGCTTGTGGACCCGGTTGATCCAGTCAACGTAAGAGGAGAAATGATACTGTCGCCTTCGGGAGTACGCCCCCATTGGAAGGTATTATTGGAACTATCGAATGTATACTCCAAACCACTGTTGCGATGCAAGGCGATGTAGTATGTAGTGTCGCTTGTCGCGTCGAGCACGAATTCCGGTCCGGTTTCTACGAGCGACAGCGTGCTCAGACTTGAACCAGTAAAGACACTCAAAGTATCAACCTGCGCGTTCTGGATACGAAAAGTAAATTGATTTGAACTTGGAGCTTCCCACACCCACCAAAGTGAATGCGATGTTGTGGCAGTTGGTTCACCTTCTTCAATGGTACGGGCGACACCAAAACAGGGATTACACTTCGTTCGGGAACCTTGGGGACCGGAAATGGAAGCGGCGTTCGAGAACATGTCATTGGGCATCAGATCCTCACTCTCTCCTTCCTCCCACGACAGCTCATACGACCCCTGAAAGTCGGTAAACTGCGCATCGGAACTCACGCAAATCTGGTATTCTTGATTTTCGACAACCGGCACAGTAGCTTCGAAAAACGAAGGATCTGAAACTAAACGAAGATTGCCTACCGAATCGCCAAGATAGACAAGAACCTGGGGAGAGTCGTCGAAATAGGTTGCTTCAGCTTCAAAGGTCCAAACTCCCGTCGATGGAGCAGTCCATTTAAACCAAGTCGAACCCACAGATACGTGCCCGCCAGGTTCACCGCGTTCTACGGTCGCGTACGCGTTATTACCCGAAACATCACCGCTTATTCCTGAGATTTGAGATCGATCAGCGAAATCGTCATTGACTGGTTTCGTGTCTAGTTTTTGCCACGTAAATTCTAGTTCCGGTACTCGTATCGTCCAGTAGGTGTTGACACGTAGATAGTAATCTGTATCGGGCTGGAGATAGAACTCGTGCAAGTCCGTAGTCCACATATTTCCAGCGGGTGGTTCAAACATGTCGTCAGCTGCAAGGAGCTGGAAGGTAACGTTTGCATCGTCTGGATCTTGACTAGTGATTTGGATGCCGTACTTCGCGGCCGTAGTAGCTGACAACTTGTACCAAGCACTGCGAGATTGCCAGTACCCTTCAGTGATGAGGAGGTACAGACCTGGCGACCAACCCCGTGTTGTAAAGAAGGTATACAAAACCTCGTCGTCAATTGCGCGTTCTCCTGGTTGCCGTGCTCCCGCTGCCAGATCCACCGATATGGTCCCAGAGTCACCCGCCAACTCTATCGCCGTCGTAGCGTAAGCATTCAAAATTGCAGTCGAGAGCGTCGGTAAGTCTGTGTTGTTGTCGACTATAACATTGACAGCATCTACATCATAAAATGCATTTGCACTCGCTGCCGATACATAGAGTTGATGACTATCGGTCTTCATCGCTGGAGGGAACACCAAAGTTACGTCCTGAACCTCACCGGACACAAGCTCACCGATAAACACTGGATCGCGAATGTAGATGCCTGTTAAGTCTTGAACAGTCCCGTCCTCTCTAGTGATTTGACTACCAGGTTGCCAACGTGACTCGTCACGATCGTACCAGTAATCACAATCACCGTCCCCTTGATTACGACAAGCAAAGTACAGTGAAACGCCTCCGGCAACAAATCCATCAGAAGAAACTGTGAGATCTAGTTGAGGCCTTCTCGTATTTGCCGTATTTAGGGTATCCGAATCCAACTCAATATCTAGTTGCGGTGTGGAATCTGCAATAATCATCCAAGATACCGCAATTTTCGGTGCGAATTGGAAGATGTTGTGGGGAATCACGGTTATTCGTTTCGTTCCTGCTTCCGGGTTTGAGATAATGAGGTATTCCATGTTATCCACGCGAGAACTAGATACGTACTCGCCACATTCAGTGACATCGCAATCTTCGTCGGGACCTAAATACAGATCCAGATCTGCCATCACGGCAGACCCAACGTTATCGTTCGGTGGTTCGTCCCAAGTTAGCACGATGTCAACGCGATCTGTGTCTGCTGGTATTTCGATTTCGATATATGCATACTCGTCGTTTTCGATTTCGCTTACCACGCTGTGACTCGACCACGCTCCGTCAGGACCCTGTGTTATAGCTGTTCTCGCCGACACAGCACCCATTCCATATTGGTCATTGATGTATCCCGTTCCATGGGTGTTCGTTCGTGGAGCATAAGCTTCATCTTCGAAGAAGGCATCCGCTTTAATCGCGGTTGCCATGAGCTGAGCTCGTACGAGCGCGGGATTGGTTTTAAAACCGTCGTCGGTTCCCATTAGGAGGGCGGCTATGCCAGCTACTGCAGGCGAGGACATGCTCGTCCCACTCTTGAGTGCGTAGCCAGACGTTGCCCCGTCTCCATCGGCTGCGAGCACCCGATCTCCAGACATGCCAACGTTCGGAATCATGCGACCATCGGACGCTGGACCGATACTGCTGCTATAGTCGGCGAATAATGTATCAGCGAACCATGCAACGGCGATCGAGTTTTTGGCTGAGCCATATTGGGAGTAGCCAATCGTACGAGCGTTTCCCATGGAAACAGCAAACACCTGGTCGTGATTCCATGCTGCCCAGTCTAATTTCTTAGCTCCGACTCGGTATCCCGTGTCTGCGGTGATAGAGCTTAGGCTCATATTGATAACATTGGGTTTCATCGCAGCTGATTGCGTGCCATTCCACTCGCACGAAGATTCTTCGGTTAAATAGTCAAAGGCTTTGAGCATGGAGGTAGTCGAAGCACCGCCAGACGTTTTTGCAAATGCTTTTGCGAATCGAATGTGTTTCACTCCCGGTGCGACTCCAGCTCGGCTGCGATCATCTACGCCAGCACCGGCGAAAATACTGGTTACATGGGTGCCATGTCCTACAACATCGACCCAAAGATCGTCTGTATCAAGTAAGCCATTGCCCATAGTTTGAAAGCTCTCGCCACAAATACTGTCTCTAGTCGACGAAATATCTGGATGAGAGAGATTTAACCCACTATCGATGACTCCGATAGTAATACCATCACCGGTGATCCCAGTAAAACTCCCATTCACGCCAAGATGTGTTCGAATGCCATCAGCACCGGAAACAGGCACTGCAGAGTCGAGTGACAGATCCAATGTTCCCACAGGTTCTACAGCTTGAATGAAATCCCATTCGGCAAGATCTACTAGCTTTCCGTACGGAACTTTCGCAACTAGGACTCTGATAGTCGGATCCCAGTGATCAATCACTGCACCTAGTTTTTCGATTTGTTGCTGCCAGTGTTGGAGGTTTGAAGTGGTCATTAGCGTGATGAACACTTCTTTAGATTCTGAGCCAATACTGGTGTCGATTTCCTCCTGGAAATTTGGACCGATCTTTTCGCTAATTGGTTTGTTTCCAAGTGCAAGAACTGCCTCGTGTTCAAGCAACTTTTCTAGTTTCTCTTTTTCTCGAGGTAATCGAACTCGGCGATACTCATTCCCGCCGTCATAAATTTCGACCTGAAGCGTTTGGAAGGTATCGTGACTAATAGTGTGTAAATGGTTGGGATTGAGCTGTATCCAAGCGTAGAAATAGTCTCGGTCAGAACTCTCGTCGGAATCTGGAAAAACGATTCGCGATGCGTCTTTAGTGAACCACGGGAGGCTTGGATGGGTCGATAGATCGACCCAAGGTCTCTTAGCAAGTTTGCCCTTTTTCATGTCCCCACGAAAATTCGTAAGCTCAATCTGTTTCCCAACTGAATTGACGAGTTCAAAATCAGTTTCTGCTACGCGATCAGAACTTCCAAACTGCGCCAATTCGGCAGTTTCTGGGACAAATTCTTGAGTTCCCTGCGAAGGGTTCGCGCTACCAGCTACTGAGTTAGTTGAATCTTGTCCAGTAGCGTACTCAAGGCTAGCACTTGAGGTCTCGGCGGCTGGGGTCGGTTTGAAAAATGCTTGGTGCACAAACAAACTTAGGCAAACCACGCCAACGAGGGTAAAGCAAGAAATGGCGATACGCAAACGTTGCATCGAAAATTCTCCTCCTTAGTCTAGGATCTGAAAGTTATAGACTGGTGTTCTAGAACTATTATGGCACGAACAATCAAAGAAAGTTCAAAAAAGTGTCACTATTTTGTTTATACAGCGACCATCTGTGTGTTTACGAGGTACAAATTGAAAGTTGTGGGGACACGTAGGCTTCTTCAGTCCTCATCTGAGTCCGACGTGGGGACAAGAGCTTCTTTACGAAACTCCCACTCTCTGACGATCTCGAGTAAGTCCAAGGACTCGCGCATTGCCGGGGGGAATGCGGAAAACGGGGAGGCTAGTTCGACGATGTGCTTTGCAGCTTCGTCAAGCACTTCGTGCCCAGATGAACGAACCACTCGGGTCTCTTCAACTGTACCATCGGGCTTGATACTGACATAAAGGCGCAACTTCCCGTATAGTTTTTTGTCAATTGCTTCTTGGGGATAGTTCAGTTGACCAATCTGCGTTACTTTTTTCAACCAAGCTTTGAGGTAGTACTCTTCCTCGGTCTTTGTTGCTTCGTCGCTAACGATATTTTGAACGTTTTTTTCCCCTGACTGTTCGAGCGCGATCTCGGCAGCAGAACTAACCAGATCTTGACTCGATATCTGTGGTTCTAAGTCGGAAGGTGTGTCCCGCTCGGAGACGTCGACTGTTGTTGTCGGATCGATATCTTGACTACTAGTTTGCACGGAGGCAAAAGCATTTTCTAGTTGGAGGTTCGCATCACTATCAGTTTCAACAATATCGTTCTCGCTTAGATTGAGGGTTTGTTCTTCAAGAGGTTCTTGGTTGGAATCGGGAACATTGAGTTCTAAGTTTGCGGATATCTCATCAAGGTCTTGCTGTGGGTTTGAGGTCAACAAACTTGGCGTAGGTGAATGTGGTATTAGTTGGACGTTTATAGTTCTTGGTTCTATTACACGATCTTCGAATCGAAAGTCGATCGCAAATATCACGAACGTGTGAAACATCACGGACCCGACGAAGGCGAGCACCAACAGTCGCTTGTCATTGTGGGTTGATTGCATGATCCTCAACTCACGCGCTCTGGAGTAAGGAATTGGTTATCCGTAGCCATGGCACTCTTCTAACTCAAACGTCGTTCCACCGCATCCATCAGTAGCGACCCTATGTCTAGATCATAGGCTCTGTCGAGTTCCCGTATACATGTTGGACAAGTAATGTTGATCTCAGTTAGGTATGAGCCGATTACATCAATTCCTACAAACAACAATCCTAGCTTCTTGAATTCTGCTGCCATTGAATTAGCCATTGCCAAGTCATCTTGAGACAATGGTTGTGGTATGCCAGTTCCTCCAGTAGCCAGATTCCCTCGAGTCTCGCCCTTCGGCGGTACACGAGCAAGAGCATATGGAATGGTCTCATCATCGACTGTCAATATGCGTTTATCCCCTTCGGCGATCTCCGGTAGGAACTTTTGTCCCATTATTGGAGTTTTTTCGTTTTCCGTGAGCATCTCGAGTGCGGCGTTTAGATTTGGGTCATCCTCACGTACTCTAAAGATTCCTTTGCCACCCATTCCATCCAGTTGTTTGAAAACGACATCCCTGTGTTCAAAGTAAAAGTTCTTCAACGTCTCCATCTCCTGAGCAACGACCATTGGCGGCGTGAATTGCGGAAAGTGAGTCGCATAAAACTTTTCGTTGAAGTCTCTTAGACTTGAAGGCTTGTTTACAACGAGAATTCCTTCCGCTTCGACTCGATCTAACATGTAGGTCGTGTAGATATAGTTCATGTCGAACGGTGGGTCTTTGCGCATGAAAATCGCTTGAAAAGACGTGAGTGGGCGTTTCTCTTTATCTCCGTTTGTGCGATACCACGGTGCGCTGTCGAGAACTGAAGGTTCGGGCGTCTCAAGAAACGCGGGATGTATTTCAAGTGAGGTCACAAAAGCAAACACTTCGTTGTCCTCCCAGTAAAGGTCGCGTTGCTCCAAAACCCAGACCTTCCAATCTCGTCGAATTGCTGCGCGAAACATCGCGATCGTCGAATCTTTGGCGACATTGAGAGAGGGAATGGGATCCACTATGAACGCGATTTCAGTCATGCCGTGATTGTAGGCGCGAAGGGAGAATTGTGAGGAAAGCTCGACAGACCTAAGGGTGTAATCACATTCATCGTCAGTTACAGATAAAATCCAATCAAAGTTGCTATGATCAAATTTTTGTGAATCTGTAGGTTAATGAAATGAGATATTTTGGATCCCTTAAAGTTCTTACCGCCACAGTAGCCCTATTAATTTCTGGTCAACTTGTTGCCGATGTGGAAATCAAACAGTATGCCGAGGGAGAAATTGACGTCAACCGATTGAAGAGTCAAGTACGCGAACCAGACTTTGCCATGTATGTGTCAGGAGGAGGTTCGTTTTTTTCTCAAAATACGGGATCTATGATCGGTGAGGGCGCGGCTTTTAGATTTGCGTTAGGTATTCAGCACAATAAATGGTTTGGTACCGAGTTGTTCTCGGCTAAGGCACCGTCGCTTGAGACTAAAACAGTGGCTGCCGATCTCAGCGAGAGTACGGATCAGTACATATCGCGTTTCAACATAGAAACCCAACCGAACAAATACTTAGGAATATTGGGAAGACTTTCGATTGACGTCAGCGAACGGTTTTCTCTCATTGGAAAATTTGGAGTTGCGAGGTACACAGCCCACCGCGTTGATGCAGATGTAACTTTGGATGGCGAAGATGATATTAGCCTAAGTCCCTATGGCAACCAGGACGGAGGGGTGAAGGGATACTCTCCGGTAGTTTCTCTCGGTTTTGAAATGCCGTTTCCGGATGTCAAAAGCGAGCACGGATCCGCAGAATTGATGTTAACTCGCATGTACGACGACAAGGTCGAGAGTTGGTCCTTAAATCTTTCCCTGAAGTACACTCACTAGCTCGAGTCCGAACGTTTTTTTATCGACGTGGAAGCTATCCGTCCCCACGAGAGAGTTTAGTATTCTTAATCTCTCTTTAATCCTGATAGTTCAATGTCTAATTGCGAAACTTTCGACGTACAATTGAGTCTACGCTAGCGTGCTCTTTCAACTTACCAGTCCTGTGAGCAATCTTTAACGTTTGCACATCACTAAGAGCATACCGATGTCAATTTCTGGTTACCAGAAAGGAAATTAAAATGAAAAAACTTTCAACCCTCGCCGCATTTGTCGCGACTCTTGCACTCTTCGTTTCCGGACAGGTTTGCGCTGAGGAGCAAGATGTGGTTGTGCTTGAATCCGTAGAGGTAACAAAGACAACCGTCAATGAGGTGAACGCGCTCTCCAGTCCTAAGGAGAAAGGGCGCGACTACTTAGCGTATGTTTCTGGTGGCCTTTCGGCTTATCAAGAGGATATTGATTCGACCGTGGGTAAAGGCTCACAATTTCGAATCGCTTGGGGCATTCAGTACAACGAATGGTTTGGACTGGAATGCTACGTGCAACTAACTCCAGCCATCGCGGCAAAGACAATACTTGACGATTTGGAAGAAAACATTGACCAAAGAATATTGAGTTATTCAATATCGACCAAAGGTAACAGATATGGTGGCATCTTAGGGAAATTTTCGTATGACTTGCGGCCAGATACAACTCTTTTTGCAAAAGTTGGTATTGCTAGATTCGAAGCTCACCAAGTTGCAGCGAACATAACGTTGGATGACCCCGCCGACAACGTTCTGTTCCGTTACCTGGAACTCGAAGGCGGAGCTGACGGTTATTCTCCAGTGGTCGCGATCGGTTATGAAATTCCTATCCCGTACAAAGATAGCAAGAAGACCTCCGGCGAACTGAGTCTGACCCAGATGTTTGACGATAAAGTCAAAAACTTGTCGTTCAATGTTACGTTGAAGTACACCTTTTAACACCGAACTGAAATAACGTCGACAAGATCTCGCGAGTGCTCATTAGACTCACTCGTCCGAGCCTGAAAAGACGTGTAAATCAACACTTCCTGAACTTAGTGGAATGCTATCTTGTCTTCTATCGTGTGCTTGTTTCAGCGCGCGGTTGGTGAGTAATCTACTTCAACCGTAGTGTCTCGGGAGCATGTCATTGTTGAAGTTTTGTGAATTCGAGGGGTAAAAATTGAAAAAATCGTCAATCCTAAACGTCTTAGCAGCTACACTCACGCTCGTAGTTTTCAGCCTAGTCTTCGCCGAGGAGCAAGACGCTCCGAACCCCGTAGAGACTGAAGAATTAGGTGCCGAAGAGGTCAAAGAGACTTCCGCCACTGAGTCGAAAGAGCGCGATTATGACTTTTATATATCTGTAGGGACTTCGTTGTTTCGAGAAGATGTTAGTTCTGCTATTGGAGACGGGGACTCCTTTCGACTCACATTTGGCTATCAATTTAGGAAATGGTTTGCGTATGAATTGTTCGAGGAAAGAACCCCGGCACTTGAGATCAAATCAATCGTAGCAGATCTTCGCGATACATATAACGAACGAATGTTGGATTACTCTCTTACGACAAAGGGAAACAAAATTGTGGGACACTTGGCTAAGTTTTCTTATGATCTAAACGATAGCTATACTTTCATTGCCAAAGTTGGAATTGCGTACTATGAGGCTCACCGAATTACGGGTCGTCTAACGTTGGACAATGACGAAGACCACATCCAGTTCAGTTATCGTGATCTGGATTACGAGACTGATGGATTTACGCCGGTACTCTCTTTGGGTGTGGAAACTCCCTTTCCTTATCCCGACAGCGAGAAAACCACTTCGGAACTGATGCTAGTTCACATGTCTGACGAGAAGATAAACAGCACTTCATTACGAATCGGGTTTAAGTACACTTTTTAGTACCCAGACTACAGTGTAACTGTCAAACGACAATTTAAAGAGCAGGTACTCTGAGAGTTGATTGTGTTGAAGTAATGTCGGACCTGAGCAGTTCCGGGATATACTCGGAGTGAGTCTCAAACGGTCGGCGATGTGATGTCAATGCTGTATTTGGAGACTCTTGCTCCCTATTTTGAGCTAGCACTTTCAATGCGTTTTCCGTGACGAACGTTCGAGACGACGTTGTTGTTCTCGGTGCTGGACACAACGGGTTGGTTTGCGCGTGCTATCTCGCCATGGCGGGGTTGCGCGTACGCGTTTTGGAACGTCGGAGCGTGGTGGGCGGCGCATGTGTGACCGAGGAGTTTCATCCCGGTTTTCGTAATTCAATCGCAAGCTACACCGTTGGTTTGCTCGATAGCGAAGTCATTCGAGACCTCAAACTGCATCAACATGGTTTGCGTATTGTTCCACGGCCCGTAGCAAATTTTCTACCACTTCCGCATGGTGAGTCACTCACGATCTATAACGACGTTCAAGACACGGTAGAGGAATTCAAACGCTTCTCAGAATTGGACGCTTCCGCGCTGCCTAAATTTCAGGAGATGATTAGAGAGGTTGGCGATGTGGTGATCCGTCAAATGCATCGGCCTCCGCCAAACAAGTACGCAGGGCTACGCGGATGGTTTCAAATTCTTGACACTGCTAGGATTGTCAAGCGACTCTCTGCGCGGAGACGCGGTGACTTGTCTAGCCTCTTCCTTTCATCCATTGAAGATCTCCTGAAGAGTTGGTTTGAGAATCCGCACATTCAAGCTGCCGTCGCATTCGACGCACTCGTTGGCAACTATACATCACTCAATGCCCCCGCGTCTGCGTACGGGTTGCTTCATCACGCGATCGGAGAAGTTGCTAGCCAACGCGGTATTTGGGGCCACCCGATTGGAGGGATGGGAGCAATCACGCACGCGATGCTTAAACAAGCAAGTGATCTTGGAGTCACTGTCGAAACGAAAGCAGAAGTGGTTGAGGTTTGCATCGAGAACGACAAGGCTGTTGGTGCAGTACTGGCTGACGGTTCAGTAAGAGAAGCTACGGCGGTAGTTGCGAACTTAGCTCCCCAAATTCTCTATTTGGATTTGATTCATCGCGCAAGCCTCGACGAGGACTTTGTAAAACGCATCAAAAACCTACGAAGTGAGTCCGCAGTATTACGAATAAATGTAGCCTTGTCCGAGCTACCGCAGTTCATCAATAGTCCGATCTACACAGACCACTACCGGTCTGGAATCGTGATAGGTCCAACTTTAGACTATATGGAGACGGCCTACTTGGATGCCAAAACGGGAGACTGGTCGCAGGAACCCGTGATTGAGATGTTGATCCCGTCGACAGTTGATGATAGTCTTGCACCAACAGGTCAACATGTCGCTAGCCTGTTCTGCCAGTACTTTCCTTACGATCGCGATTGGGACACTCTTGGCGACAGCGCGGCTGATACTGTCTTTCGAACAATAGACCGATACGCTCCTAATTTCTCTAACTCAGTGATAGCTCGGCAAGTTCTCACACCGTTGGATCTTGAGCGCACTTTTGGGTTACCACGCGGTGATATCTTTCACTTGTCCCACATACCAAGTCAACTGTGGGTTAATCGACCCGTGTTCGGTCATGCAGCATATCGCGGACCGATCTCTTGCCTCTACCATTGCGGTGCTGGTTCACATCCAGGTGGGGGAGTCAGTGGAATCCCGGGGAAGAATGCGGCTCGACAAATCATTCGAGATTTGTAGACCACGCTCATTCACGGTTCGACCAAACAGTCGGTTACGTGTGCTCGGCAGAGAACTACGCGCGTTGTTCTATGTTCTCTTTTTTTAATGTCAAGTCCAAATCGCAGATAGCACGAAGCATAGTAAAATGGAGTAGTATTGATGCGCAATCCATTTCAGCCTTGAGTTCACAGACATAGATTGTTGTTTGATTGAGAAAATGAGGAAGATATGGCACGATTGACTGGCGAAGAACTTCCAGTTAAGGGTACCGCTGTTGTTGTCAAGAGTGTTGAAGATCTTGTTGTATATCAAGGAAAGCTCGATCCAAGATTGTCCGCTCCTTGTGACAACTGGTTTGAAGACGAAGACCCACCGAGAAAAGTACCGGAAGGGTTGATTGCGATTCGACAACGTAGAACCGGTTGTTTAGCGTTTCTAGTGGAGAATAAATCAAAGCAAAGAGACCACGATACGGGATTTATTGTGGCTGACATACTAGCGTCAGTTTTTACTGGAATACCTTGAGACTATAGGTTGAGAAGAGTGCGACAACGCTTGTGTAAATCGGCCTAATTTCGAAAACTCAATCGCTAAGTGAGACACAAGACTATTCGAACAGTTGCAGCATCGAATCATGATTTTCGTATCAAATACGATTAATCTTCCTTGAAGAGTTCCACATAACGGTTGAACATATAACGTCTATTGCGACGGCGTTGGGTGTACTCTCTTAGCAATCTACACTCAACCATCCGGGCAGCCAGAGTATTGGCGGCCGCAAACGTAGTTCCTGTAAGCTCCTTAACCTCGTTAACACTAACAAACGGAAACTCAAATAGGCTGTCTAACACGCTGTGCGCGTTCGTAGCTAGACGACCCAGATTCATGTTGATTGAGTTTCGACTCTCTTCTCGCAACAACAAGATACGTCTTAGAGTTGCGGTTGAGTTCCTACTAACTTCTTCGACCGCTTTAAGAAAGAACAAGAGCCAGTCTTCCCAATTACCATCGTCTCTCACACACTGTAGCTTACTGTAGTATTGTTGGCGATGTCTATAGAAGAACCAAGAGAGATTGAGAATCGGCTGCTTCAATAGATTGCTTTCTTGCAATAACAAAGTAACGATAAGTCGCCCAACGCGACCGTTACCAACGGAGAATGGATGTATCGTCTCAAACTGAGCATACACGAGCCCTATTTTCACGAGTACGGGTAGTCCAATATCGCATTCCACGAATTGATCTAGATCTTGCAAGCATTGCTCTATTTGACTTGGCGGCGGAGGTATGAAGATCGCATCGTTAATGCCGCAACCCGGAGGACCAATCCAATTCTGCGTGGTTCTAATTTCGCCAGGAGTGTGATTTGGCTTGTTTGTACTCTGCAGTAACCGTTTGTGAATTTCTCGAATGATTGGAATTGAAACTGAGGTGTGTTCGATCTGCTCGAAGCCAATTTTCATAGCAGAAACACAATCTATAACTTCATTTACATCACCGCCGTACTCGTGTGCCGAAATTTGTGCTTGATGTGCGAGTAAGTCCAGCAAGGAGCTCTGTTTACCCGAAATTTTGCTAGAGAGAACGGCTTCGTGTCGAATGTACATGTCGACCAACGGAACTTGTTTAGGGAGTATCTGAACTGCACCATCGAGACGTGCTAACGCGCGGTCGGCTTGAGAAAGCGCGTTCTGAAGAGTGTTTGTAAACCTTATACGGGGATTGGGAGGCAAGGGATTCGGAATGAATGCACTAAATCCTTCGCGTTGTTGCTCGTATCTACCAGCGCGGGTCGAGTTGTTGTTCGACATCTGTTATGAATCCAGTACTAGCTTGAGTGGTTGGACGCTGTATATTTGTTAGATTACAATAATTGAGAAAATAGGAAATATATTATATGTATGTTGACATACAATGCTCTCTCATTGTTTCTTACTATAGTATAACAATAATAACGGCGGAAGTGCAGATTCTCAAGACTAACATTCCCGCTAGCCGAGAGATAACGGGCGCTGCGGTTCTGCGGGCAATCTGCTTTCCACTCACTACGGGCTCAAATTCAATCTTTTATCTGGGGACCACCGTATGTCAAGGCTATAATCCTTTGAGTAATTGAGACACATCAATTTGGGAGTCTAGTTTCTTAGAGGCAGTGACTATGAACTCAGTGAAGAGTGATTCATTTTCAAAGAAATTTTCCGACTATAGGTTCGGTACGTTTCTTGTAAGTAAAAACGATTGGCTTCAAATTTGGCGGATTTTGTCCTTCAGGTCTAAACGAGTCTTTGAAGAAATCCAACCTCCGTCCACACCAGTTCTGTTGCCAGCTTTTGTAGTCTTGATTACAGCGTCGGTAATACCTTGGATACTCGTCCGTACGGTCTTTATTCTCATTGCTCCCAACCCTGTTATGTTCCGTGGACGACGCAGCTTTCTGCCGTTGTTTGAATCTCCGGAGCCTATCCACCAGCTGAGTACTGCGGTCAGTATGGGAATGAGAAACTTCTTGACACTCATCGTCATTGGTACTTACTTCTTTGTTGTAGCACGTTGCTTTCGCTTAAAGATTCTGTGGGAACATTGGATTGGTTTTACTTGTTGGACTCTCATTCCCTTAGCGTCGGTACACAGTGCGATGTCATTTCTGTCAATGTATGGCGCGGGAGCAAATTCCTCCTCGGCGATCATCGCAGTTGCGATACTGGGCACAATGCTACTAATTCTGTGGACTGTGTGTCTAAGTGCGCAGGGCTTGAGGATTTGGACAGCAAAAGGGTGGGGCTTTTGTTTCGGTTTTGGTGTTTTGCCTTATGTAATCTACTATTTTGATTTCATAATTTCTCTACCGGCCTTCTTTCATTCCTACTATTGATGAATTGATAAAGCAGCCCATTACCAAGGTAGTGTCCAAAATTTAGTTCTTGGTGTTTGATGATCCGATCTTCAGCATGAAATTTCAAGCCATGAATTTAAGCAGAACAGACGACACCAATTCTGTGCCGTCGTATTCTGACCAAGTGTCCCATCTCAAGCAAGGTAAGGAAAATTCGAAATGAGTCATCCAAAAGAGAACAACTGGGTACATGTGTGGAGTATTTACAGATTTTCGTCTGAGATTGTCTTTGAGGTAATCAAACCCCCTAACACCCCAGTATTGTTCCCAGTTCTCTTTGTCTCAATAACTGCATCGTTGATACTTTGTGTGATCCTACCGATTCTCTATCCGATCATAGGAGTCAGTGCGATAGATGACTCCGACATTCCTGCTCAGTTCATTGAGTTCAATGTCACATCAATACTCCCGCACTTCTTGCTGTTCTTTACTATGCCCTTCATTATCGGAGTGTTCTTGGTATTACTAGGAACGTACTTCTTCATAATTGGACGATTGTTTCGTATAGAAAACATATTGTGGGAACATTGGCTTGGGTTCGCTGGTTGGATAAACATCCCTATGGTTTTGATGTTTTTCGGGAGTTCCTTGTTGAGCGCATGGGGGCACACTGCAAATCCGTCCCGAATCTTTTTCTTCGCCGTTCTCGTCATATTCGTCATACTACCGATAGTGTGGGCGGTGGTCTTATGTGTACAGGGTTTGAAAAGTTGGAGCGACAAAGGGACGTCTTTTTGTGTAAGAATCAGTCTAATACCATATTTCATTTTCGCGGTAATGACGACTCCTGAGCTTATACTCGTGGGATCACTAGCATGGTAGTCCTGAATTGGACACCAAGCTTGACACTAAGAAAGTCGTTGCTTCCATAGATTTTTGATCGGTTGAAACACGACTACATTAAATTCTTCCGTCTATACTAACTTGGGTTTTCCGTACCCCGACTGTACGGAGATTGGGTTTAATTCTCCTGAGTCACTGCGAATAAACAGGGAATCTCTTACACAGTTCGAGTACTCTCAGTCCTACGGAAGTAATCGTTTCGTCGTTCGTGACGTCGTCAAGAATGTCGCACATCCACTGTGCCAAGATCGTACACTCTTGTTTGCGAAAACCACGCCGAGTCACCGCTGCTGAACCGATGCGAAGACGACTTGATGCAGCGGGAGAACGGGGGTCGGCTCGAGCCGTTATTTTGTTGACGGAAATATAAGCTCGCTTCAATGCTTCATAAGCTGAGGCACCAGACACATCGGTGTCTTGTAGGCTCACTAAGAACATATGGATATCGGTCCCTCCAGAGTTAACTCTATAACCACGATCCATAAAGCATTGAGCCATGGTGCGTGAATTTTCTACTACCTGTTGTTGATACTCTCGAAATTCGGAGGTAGCAGCTTCCTTTAAGCAGACTGCTTTCGCCGCGACTACGTGCATTAGAGGACCACCTTGAGTACCGGGAAAGAGTGCGGAATTTAGTTTTTTCTCGATCTCCGGATTTTCTCGCGCCAAGATCAATCCACCACGCGGACCCGCTAAGGTCTTATGCGTGGTTGAAGTAACGACATCGGCATACGGGACTGGATTGGGATAAACGCCAGCGGCTACGAGACCAGCAACGTGTGCCATATCTACCATCAAATGTGCTCCGATAGAATCTGCTATTTCACGAAACTTTCCCCAATCTAGTGTGCGACTATACGCTGAAAAACCAGCAACAACTATCTTTGGTTTTTGTTCTTGCGCTTTCGAAAACACGTCATCGTAATCTACTAATCCCGTGTCGGATCTAACACCATAGTGGACAGCTCGGTAGATTTGACCCGAAAAACTCTCCGGAGAACCATGCGTTAGATGACCTCCTTGAGATGAGCTCATACCGAGTATGACATCTCCAGGCTTGAGCAGAGCGAGGTACACAGACGCATTAGCTTGACTACCGGAGTGTGGTTGCACATTTGCATAGTCCGCACCAAACAGTCTCTTCGCGCGTTCAATAGCAAAGACTTCCACTTGATCGACAAAGTCGCATCCACCGTAATACCGCTTATTGGGATAACCTTCCGCATATTTATTCGTCATCCTGCAACCCTGTGCTTCGAGCACAGCTGGAGAAGCATAGTTTTCAGACGCGGTCAGCTCTATGTGATTTTCTTGTCTGTGATTTTCAGCTTGAATTGCCTCCCAAACTCTGGGATCCATATCACGCAATTTTTCTTGACAAAACATAGGTTGGATGTAGTTCAGCCGCCATCAATTAAAGGGAAAAATTTTAGTAGGGCTAGAATTTAGAACAACTGGAATACTCCAATCCACTTGTTAGCGTGGCTGACTGGTGGGTCGCGAGTCTGACATATAATTGAAGGGTCTATAACTGCACCAAAAGGTCAAATATGGAAGATCAAAAATTACAACACCTTCGTGACAAATTGGGCATCTCCACCCAAGACGAAAGGAATGCGACTGGTAAAGTACTCGGTCAAAATTTGCAGAAGAAAGTCTCTAGTTACGAAGAAGCTGGCGGTAATTTCGTCTCTGCTCCTCCCGGAACGGAGTCTGTTTCAGCAGGTGGCAATTTTGTTTCGGCTCCGCCGGGAACAGAACCCGTAGCGGCCGGTGGAAATTTTGTTTCCGCTCCTCCCGGAACGGAGTCGGTTTCAGCAGGTGGCAACTTTGTATCAGCCCCTCCAGGTTCTAAATCTGTAGCAGCAAAAGCTCCTCGTTCATAAACCGCGAATTTTCTGACTTTAAAACTGTTCCAGTCCGAGGACTACCGGACGTTATAAACGCATAGCAGATTCTTGACTGCTTAGTCAGGTTTTGGTTAATGTAGTTCGGAGTTTATTGGAAGAGTAGTTCTTCTCTACACCAGTTAGACAAACTGAGTTAGAAGGGGAATACAAGGAGCAACCTCTCTAGGTTTAGAGCGGACCACTGATACAGTAGTATTGAGTCAGCATCGATTCAAAATTCCATGTACGAAACCACGCACGCATCGAAAACATTGATCTCTTCGGATCGAGTTAAAGTCGATTTCAGCAATCTCCACACCCTCGCGATCACGCTGAAGATATCGGAACGATGTAACCTTGACTGCGACTACTGCTATTTCTTCAATGCAGGCGACGACAGTTATGAGACGCATTCAGCACTCATATCACACGACACAATTAGAGTACTCGTACAAAGACTTAAAGAATTCGCTTCAGAGTTCGAACTGAGACGAATTGTTATCCACTTGCATGGTGGTGAACCACTGCTGATGCCCAAAGACCGATTCAGCAGTATATGCGAAGAAATCCGATCAAATTTGGATCCCATCGTGGACTTAGCGCTGACAGTCCAAACCAATGCTATGCTGATCGACCACGAATGGATTGAAATTTTTAAGCAGTATGGCATTCAGGTTGGTATTAGCCTTGACGGCGCGAAGAAACACAACGATGTTCATCGCCGCGATCACCAGGGTAGATCTTCGTATGAAGCTACCGCACGGGGTATCTCAATGTGTCGCGAACACCTCCAGCAACCTCCGATGATCTTAGCAGTGGTCGATGACAAGTTCGATGCCAAGGAAATCTACCAACACTTTCGAGAAGATCTTGGAGCGGATCATTTTGACTTTTTACTTCCCGACATGAATCACGACAACTTCGATGGCAACGCGGAAGCTTACGGTGACTTTTTGATTGACATTTTCGACCAGATGGTGGACGATGACGAATCGGTCAGTGTTAGGATCATCGATCACTTCTTAGCTCGGATTTACGGCTACGGGAACTTTCTTTTCAGTAGTGAACGCTACACTCCAGAAAATCTTTTAGTAACGGTATCGTCTGAAGGCGGTATGGGACCTGAAGACACGATTCGATCGACAAAGTTCTGGAGCGGGTACGAGTATCGAGATGTTAAAGAATCCCGAATCGGAGAAGTCATTAAAGATCCCATATTTCAGGACTTCGTACACGGGAAGAACACACCGGCAACGGCGTGTTCGGATTGTTGTTGGCGAGACGTTTGTGGCAGTGGTCAACCTGAACATCGATACGGAAGTGTGAATGGCTTTGATAACCCTTCAGTCTACTGCGAAGGCTTAGACAAGTTCTACACCCATGTGGTGAGACATTTAGCTTTGCAAGGTGAATCCCTGTCCACTCTCAGCGCAGAGTTGGTCTAAACGGATTCAACCAACGGGTCTATGTTCTCGCACTGCGGGGGTGTGATCCTCAGTGAAAATCTACTTTGACCCAAGACTGGGGCCCGTCCATGATCTGATAGCGTTCAGCGACACGCTTGTTAGCGTGCGAGAGAGCTTTTCGAGTGCTGAAAACTATCGCCCGAACGCCAAATTACCAGTCGACTTTCGACAATTGGATGAATTTGAAATCCAGAAATTCACTGGTACTCTCGACGAACTTTCACTTGAGGATGAGCTGAACTTTGTCGCGATCTTCCCTTGTGACCCTGAGTGTGATCGAACACTGGACTTCACCCCCTTCATGAGCTTGTCTCCTATTAACGTTTTAAACGCCTCCGTCGACTCAGCGAACAGTCCGTCGATAACTGTAGATCGAGCTACAGGGCTAAAGTTGGGATTGCACTTGGATACATGGGATGACCACGACGTTCATTCCAGATGGAAGAGCCGAAACCGGATCGTTGTCAATAGAGGACCAGGGGATCGGTATGTCTATTTGATACTCATGCCTATAGAAGAAATGGCGCAGAGCATAGAGTCATCAAACGACCTACATCCGTGCGAGGTTGCTGACGAGTACATCAGGCAGAGTGAGAGCAATACGCCATGCCTTCGAATCTGTCAACGACCGAGTGTCGCATATGTGGGTTGTACTGAACGTTTAGTACACGACGCTTGTGTCAGTCCGCTACACGAAAAAGCAGAGAGCAGACACTATCTTGGTCATTTCGTCAAGAACTAGAACGTTTTTAAGCTCAGGATGAGCACGCGACGAACGTTGAAACTGAGAGGCTCTCTCGATCTCAAGTAAAGCGAAACGTTGACCGGTTACGCACGATGAGGTCCGGTTTCTATGGAGCGGGTGATTAGTCTCCGGGTCGACCTGTTCGCCAGTCCCACGTTCGGATATCGGTTTCTGCTAGCGTATCTGCTTTACCGTAAGGGCTATCCGCAATAAATGCACGCACGGAATCCAATGAGGATGCTTCGACCACGAGCAGGAAACCAACGGGTGTATTGAAATCCTCGTCATGCGTAGGACCAGCGTTGTGGACGACAACATCCGGATGGCCAGGATGGCTTTGTAAGTAGTCGGCAAAAGCTAACTGCACTTCACTTCCTGATTGAACACGACCTGATTTATGTGTGGCACTAACAACAACGTACATGACTGTTTCCTTAAAAGTATGTTCTTGAGAATCAACAAATTTTATGGACGACTTTACTGGTTCTCTTCGGTCGTGTTGAATTACCAAGATAGAAGATCACGTTTGAGCATGGAATACTTCTACGTTATACCATATGTCGTCTCACGTCCGTGTTCCATTCGAACGGTGACGATGTCAGTCTGATGGTACTGCTGATGACGAACGGAGGAAGCAAGGTGGCTCAGCAGTCGCAACGAGACGTCCTGTTCGATCATTGCAGCCGCATTTGCTTCACCCAATAACGCAATCCGGTCCTGAATGTTCTCTTCGCCTTTTGAAGATACTAACTCCAGGATCACGGATCGACCCTCGGTGTACGTCGTTAGTAGCAAACGCCGTCCATCGTCGGTGCCCTCTTTATCGGTTTGGCGCAGCGTTAACCATATTTCTTCGCAGACGGCATTGAGGCGATCCACCATCTTTGTATCCCAACCTCTACGTTCTGCGAGAGTGCCGACGAAATTCCATAGATCTTGTAATGCAGAAGTGTCAAACCCCACTTCTATACGGTGGCGTCGCGATTTCGTCAGTTCAAGCAACATTGTTAAAGCGATAGCTACTATTCCACCTGCGAGCATTCCGTTTTGAAGAAGAGCGCGCACAAACTCTGGGGCTTGGTCAAGAAACATTGCTTGGGTCTGAAACCCTACACCGAGCCAGAATGAGACCCCAACAATCAATCCTTTGCGAAAGTCAATTCCATCTTGAATGATCACCCGCGTACCGATCACGAAAATAGTCGCCATCGTGACCGTTATAAACGCTGCGACTACTGGCATTGGTATTGCAAGTATCACGGCCAGTGCTTTAGGTATGAACGCGAGCAAGAGGAATAGCACTCCCAGTGCGATTCCGATACGACGGGAACTAACCCCACTGATTTCAACCATTGATGCGCCGGATGGCCTGAAGCCTAGTGGCATCGTGCATGCGATTCCGGAGAGCAGATTGCCCACCGCGTCCCCAGCTACGGCACCTTGCACGGCGCGGAAATCCACAGCTCGATCGTCCTCCCAAGAAACTTGCTGAATTCCAACGGCACCACTGATTGTTTGCATCGTGCAAACCAACGCAACTAGCACAAACGCTGGAAGTAATACCCAGAAATCAGCTTTGAATTGAAAGTCCAGGAGCACCGCTTCAAATTGAGGCAAACCAATCCAGGAGGCATTAACGACGCGGTCAACGTCATACAGTCCGAACATGCCACCAACAATGGAGCCGGCGACTATGCCGATAACTGGACCCCAAAATCGCATCCGACTCTTTCCGATGAGAGTGATACCGACAATGAGGACCATGGTGACTAACGCACTGAGTGCTGCACCAGCGAGGGGTATGTCCTCCACTCCAAAGTTTGATCGGTTGAACAGTACTGGCATGATCGTGATTGGAGTGAGCATGAGAACCGTGCCGGTTACGGTGGGTGTAAGAATCCGGCGTAACAGTGAGAGATGCCCGGAAAACAAAATTTGAACCAAACCGAAGCACACTACCAGAGTCGCGAGCAACGCTGGTCCTCCTGCGGCTAGAGCCGCAATGCTAACAGCGATCGCGGCTATGGATGGTCCAACCGCGAGAATGTAGCCAGCGCCGAATCGACCAATCCTACGTGCTTGGAGAATCGCGGTAATACCAGAAATTGCGACTGAAGCAAACACAGCCCACTGCAGGTTTTCATCGGGTTGGCCAGCAGCTCGAAACACGACCGTCGGGATCATTACGACACCTGGTATTACCAGGCAAGCAATCTGCGCCGCGACACCCACGTTCACTGAAATGGGGGTTGCTGCGTCTGGATGAAGGCGATAGTGTGAGTCTGGGTTGGATTCGTTGAGACCCATATTTCAGTCCCTTTGTTTGGCGACTAACGCGACGATAGTCGCACACCTTTCGGCTTCATCTGCCTAGCAATCTCTCCGTTGAACAAACACGCCGGCAGACAGTCAACTGTGATTGTAAGTACTCATCTAAGGTGTTCGTCGCCTTTCCCTGATGCGACAGCTAGAGGGAGAATAAAATTCTGATTCGACCGTCACGCGTTGATGTTGCTTCTTTCTCAATCTGCTTATCGACGGAAGCAAGATGGTGTAGCAACATGGGCAGTGTTTGTCGAGGAACGATAGGCGCAAACCGGATGCACTAGTAGTAGTCGATTAAACTCATACACGATGAATCAACCACAGAAACACGACTGGAAGCGAATCCTGAAGATTTTTTCCTTTTCGTCTAGACAAGTCTTTGAAGAGATTCGACCACCTGGTACTTACATCTTAGTACCTTTGACGTTTCTATTGGTGACAACATTTATAGTTGGGATCGTACTAACGTTTTTCTATCTTACCGGATACCAGCCTCTAAATGAGCTAAGTGTGCACTGGTGGTTTGCGGAAGCTACATTGGTACATCAGGCTTTAATGGTCGGGACAATGTTGCTCACACTACTATATATCGTTGTTTTGGCTGTGATTCTGCTGGGAACTTACTACTACGCTCTGGCGCGCTGTTATCGAATTCACGACATTCGATGGGAACATTGGTTTGGCTTCGCCTGCTGGACGCTCGTCCCAATGTTCATGGTGCCGAGTGCAAGAGTGTTTTTCGAAAATTATGAGACTGCGGTGTATCCGTCTTTTATTCTGAGCGTTGTCGTGTTAGCACTTTGTTTTTTGCTCCCAATCATTTGGTCAGTTTATCTCACGGTTCGTGGATTGCTTGTTTGGAACAAAAATACGAAACGCTGGCACATTTTCTTCTGTGTTTTACCATTTCTAGTGATAGGGCTCGCTTCGTTTCCACAATTGCTTGAACTGTTTGCTGAGATACTCTCATGAGAACATTTGGCTCAAGTCTTGCTTTGATTGAATCCGTATATCCGCGGTTATGTTTGCACACGCAAATTCGAAGGGATTACACTATCTCGAAAACGGAGATAGACTCGAGCGTCTTCAGCACCGCACTTAAGTTGTAACGGGCGAATCATGCTACCACCCGATTCGAGCACACCAAAATCAGAATCTCAGAAAGGAATGAATTGGTTGCGTATTGGGAAGATCTACACTTTTTCGTCTGATCAGGTCTTTAAAGAGATACTCCCGCCTCGTACCCCTTTTCTAGTACCCTCGTTGTTCATTTCAATAGCATCAGCGATAGTGCTGTGGGTCATCGTACCAGTAGTCTTCGACAGGCATGGAACTGAATCAGAGACCCATGATCACGAGCTGCATACAGAGAGTGGATGGGAAGTTGAAGAATTTGAACATGATGCGCATTCAGAGAGTGATTGGGAACTTGAAGAACTTGATATCGAACCACACGCAAAGAGTGATTGGGAAGTTGGAAAATTTGTCCAAAGTGTGGTTATCGAGGTGCCGTTTGAAGTTTTTGGGTATGTGATTGGCATGGTGCTACTCGGTACCTACTACTTTGGTATCGCTAGGTTCTTTCGGATCGACAATATATGGTGGGAACATTGGTTCGCGTTCGCTTGGTGGACGCATATACCTTTAATCTTGGCGAATGGTGCTACTGCTGTTATAGACGTATATTCAGTCACGGAACACCCTTCGTTTTTGGTAAGCTTGCTTGTGATAGGGTTGTGTTTTTTGCTTCCAATCGTGTGGACTATGAGTCTCTCAGTACGAGGACTGCGGATTTGGACCCAAAAGGGGTGGGCTTTTTGCCTTAGCGTAAGTGCGCTTCCTTACTTGTTACTCGTTTTGCTTTATTCAAGACGCATTGTTGAAATTTTCTTACGTGCACTTTCGTAAGCCATAGTCCGCCAACAACTGTATGATGAAGTGTGGAGCACCGGCGATACCGGAGCTCCACACTGCTATGCTTATCTAATCAACAGTAGCACCTGTGGTGTCGATAAGTTACTCTCTCGAATACAGGAGGTTTACTATTGTTTAATGGCTTGTATCAGTGCCGACTGGGGAACCGTTCCCATTGAGCGAGAAAGCGCATAGGTGCAGGAGTTGGTCCTCATGTACCAATGCACCACCTGTCAGATGATTGTCCTTGAAACGATAGTTCTCGCCAACGCATACTCCATCGAAGCGCTTAGTCCAAGACGACCGTAATCTTTTGGTAAATTCTCTGGTCGCGTCGACACAGTGTTGTTTCGAGAACTTTCGAGAGGTCTCTTTCGCTTCAGTTTCGCGCGATATGGAAGAATCTATCGCATCTAGTGCATAACTTCTGACTAACTTTTGCAGCATCCGCTTGTGAGTAGATTCGGTAGCGAAGATTTCCAAACCTGAAACTGCGCCATCGATCAAGAACACAGATCCAACGTGATTAGGTTCGTGCGTGAATGACTTGAGAAATTCATTGGTTCTCGACTCTGAGGACTCGTACATCGCATCTGAGGCGGAGGATGGTGATTCAGCATTCGTGCGACTAGATTTGAGACGAATGTCCTCCCAGACACCTGATTGATCGCTTCGAAACTCTTGCATGGATGCAAGGTTCATGGAAACCGCTTCATTTTCCATGGCACGCCCCCGAGCATAGTGCATCCGATTGGCGGCTCGAAACCGGCTCTTTTCGCGATCTTGGTGTCGATGATGCCAGCGTCCAGCTTCGACACAAGAGACGGGAATTTTCTGTTTAGTCTTTGGAGTCACAAAGATCGAAACATTCAAAATGCGGTTTTGCATCGCGCCAAGAAATTCTTCGCCTTCAAACAACAAGGCAAACCTGTCAGACTGATTGCGAAATAGAATGTCGTTTACACTCGCACCCTCATCTAGTTCTTCAACATAGAACAGAGACTTAGACAAGCCTTCGTCTAGCGTGAGGTACGTGGGAGTAGGATTCGTCTTGTTCAGCAACGGAACGATTGCAAGGTTGTCACAAATTGTTGGAGCACCAATTTGTAATTGGGAGGGAAAGGGGGAGATAGTAGAGTTCAATATATTATCCTATAAATATTAACAGTAAAAAGTGGATAGTATGAGTTCTATTAAGTTAAGCTAGGTTTCTTTGGCACCTCCTTTGCTAACAGGCGTAGCGAGTAGTTGAAAGTGATTGCGTGAGTTCGATACATATTAGATTATACCACATTCGCATTTTCGAGATGTTATTGCTGACGCGGACGTGGTAGAACTTCCGTTAACGTTGGGATTGAACGCACTCCGGTGCTTTGAAACGTAGTGGCAAAAACGAGAAGTTTGTCGAAGTAGGGCTCTAGTCTACAAGCTTTTTCGTCTTAGCCTTCTCACAATAGCGACTATAGCGAACGGGAGGCACACGTACAACAGAATACACCAGACGAAGACGCTCGATACGGTAAGAAGCTGGGGTGCTTTGAGACCAAGAATCAGCATCGAGAGAAACATCGGTACGGCCAAAACTAAACCGATGATCCAATAGCCAAGGAGAACAATCGACATTGGTCCGTAAACAACTGCTAGGATCGCTAAGAATGCCACAGTGGCCAGAACCACTCGCAGTATAAGCTTTTTTCTTGATCGAAGGTATGGTGTTGACTCGCCCGATCTGCTCATCTCAATGCTTGCTAATTGCGGTTGAAGTACTCCGTTTTGAACATTTTAAACTGATGAGAGTCTGATGAGTGACTGTGTCGGCTGGGCTGATTAAGTACTCCTCGTACTTTGCTAACCGAACCAGCAGATTGTTTCAAACCTACAGTGCCGACACACTGTGGGGTAATACAATTGTGAACCTATGAGACGAACTACTAGCACTACACTCAGCAGAGACTCTTTGAGATGTTTTCTGGTTCTAGTCTGCCTGACTCTGGTCAGTGGATGTGTGGCATTCTTGCCATATCCCAAAATCACGCACCACTTCGACAACTTTGTAGTGATGGAGACTCCAACACGAGACTATGCCGTTGGAAAAATGGGCATGGTCAGAGTTTCATTAGAGTTCTACCGACACTACAAGGACGAATTCGATCTCGTGGTATTGGTATTGCGATCAGAAACCGGATTCTTCCCTAACCATTGGGGGCCTGGTGTCCAAGGCAGAATGGCGGTAGTGAGAAATACGTTGCAAGGTACCGGGACAAGCCGTCTGAATTTTGGTCACGCATTCGGTTCTGATGAAAAACTCAAAGGGGTCGTTCAATTGGCAAGCAATTTCCAGATTCTCGATGGCGCGCTACTGCACGAGTTCATGCACTTGTGGTACTTCAATCTCGAGATCTTTCCAACTAGCGTTTTTGGTCATTGGGGCTTTAGTAGTGTCGGAGGACGGCTGGGAGGTTTTCAGAGGGATGAATTGAACTCTTTGGGGGATGGGAAATACTCCGCGGGTTATTTTCAACCACAAGACGGGCGTAGGGCTCTACCTTACGGTGATCTCGAAATGTACTTAGCGGGGTGGATACCCGCAAGCGATGTACCGGATATCTGGGTAGCGGAGGACGGTGAGTGGTTGAAAAAAGACTTGACAGAAGAGGAATTAGCTGACTGCGAGATTAAGGAAGGTCCACTCGCAGGTACTTTCAAACTAGACTGTACTACGGAGTTGGACACCGATGGAAACAGAATTTTTGCGGCTAGTGAGACTTCAACTTGGTCCATGGAACAAATCATTGAGAAGATAGGTCCGCGGATACCTAGTGTTGAAGACTCTCAAAAGGAATTTCGCATCGCTTTCATACTCGTTACTCACGGAAGTGAACCTGTTACGGAAAAGGATTTAAAGCTTACGGAGTCCTTCATCGAACGGTTTACAGCAAAAACTCCGTTGGAAAATCCGTTTAAGGTTAGGCTTGACGATTCATCCCAAGTCACAGTTACTTTCAACAATCCTTGGGGGAGAAAGGGAAAACCTCTCAATTTTTGGGAAGCGACGAGAGGAATGGCGACTGTGGAAGCAGGTGATTTACAGTCCTATCGACGCTGAGTTGGATGGTGAATTGAACTCACAACAAACATGGTCAAACAGAAGAGTCAGAGACTCATGAAACACGTAACAAAATTCACCGTAGATAGTGGGATTTCGCGTTCTATACTGGTTCTGAGTTTTGTGATCATGCTGGGTGGCTGTATGGTCTTTGTACCAAATCCCGAAGTCACCCAACACCGGGACAACCTGGTTGTCATAGAGACTCCTTTCAAAAATATTGAGAGTAATCCTAGGCAACTGATCAAGATTTGCAGAGAGTTTTATCGGCACTATGAGGATGTCTTTGACGCGCTCGTGTTGATCTCGCATAAACCCTTAAAATATAAAAAACAATCGAAATT
>VYFT01000012.1 GCA_009842245.1 Gammaproteobacteria bacterium
AGGTGGTTTCAAGCTTTTGGTTTTTTTAACAATAGAAATATTCCGGAGTTCTTGAATATGTATGTAAAGTTAGGAACAACCGATGTGATGTATCTAACCTTTTTGGGAGGGATATAAGATGCCAAACAGCAGTTCAACTGTGAACAAGAAAGGATTCCTGTCCGAGATCGTCCCCATGTGGGTCGCAATCTTCGGGTTGGTTTTTGCAACAGGGTCTTTGGTGGCTCAGGAAGCTGAGAGTTCTGAAGACTCCGATAAAGTCGTCGAAGAAGACGAAGATGAAGAGGATTCGGAAGAAGCCTTAGACGAAGAAGTTGTCGGCGAAGACGGTGAAGCGTCTGACGAGGAGTCGGAGAGCGCGTACGCTGACGAGGAAATGGAAGAGGTAATCACGACTGGTACCTACATGCCCATTTCCGACCCGACCGCACTGATCGTTCGGTACACTGCCGCGGACATTGAAGCCATGGGCGTTACTGACCTTTCTGACTTTTTCCGCAAGATTCCTGAACAATTCAATTCCACCACTCCACAGACATCCACGTCGTTTGCGACGGGTGATGAGTTGGGCGGAGATTCCGGTGGTCTGTACTACAACTTCAATCTTTCCACGGTGAACTTGCACGGCATGGGATCTGGTAACACGTTAGTGTTATTGGATGGCCGTCGCGTCGCTGGCTTTGGCGGTTCCGAACGAGACATCGTCAATATTTTGGGAATCCCGATGGAAGCGATTGAAGCAGTCGAGATTCAGCTTGACGGTGGTTCTGCTGTGTATGGCGCTGATGCTCTTGGTGGTGTCGTGAACTTCATCACGAAGAAGAACTATCGCGGTATTACGCTGAACATGAAGCAAGACAACAGTTACACGGGCGCGGATGACTATACCTCTGGCGTAACATTCGGTTTCAATTGGGCGAAGTTTAGGACGACTATTTCATTGGAGACGTCTGAACGCGAGCCCATCATCAATGCGAAGACGGGACATAACACGCTCGATTTCCGCCATCTGTTCGGTGAGGCGTACGACTACCGCGATTACAACTACAGTCAACCGGGGATCGTGAAGGAATGGAACGGAAGTGTTCGGTATCCTGGCCCGTATTATTCGGACTGGTACATCAACGGTAGCTTCAATATCGATTGGGATAAGCGTAATTTCATTGCGCAACTACCCCTAGACCACACGGGTTTGAACTCGACCGTGGATGATTTCAACTATGGTTTAGAGAACATCACACCTTATAACCGACTTGAACCCGTGAATGGCGCGCACTCGAGCCGAGATGGTGGAGTGATGAATATATACTACGATCTCAATGAGAACGTCGAGATCTTTTTGAACTCCCGCTATTCCACGGATAACTCATTCCAGCAGAACTTTAGTATCTATTCGTTAGCAATGCGCCTTGTAGTTCCCGCATCGAATGCCTACAACCCGTTTGGTCGGCCGATGTTTGTGACCTATGTACCCGGGAATGAGCAAGACACTGGGATTCTCCCCATTCCATTCCGAAAGGCTGAGGGCGTGAACAAGAACGTAACCATTGGCGTGAAGTGGAAGTATGCTGGCGAGAATGAGATCGAGTTGTCGGTGACCGAGGGACGGTCCTCGAATAGACAACTTTATTTCCAGAGTTCGACGCGTCGCGAGCGTTATGCTCCTGGTACTGACGAGTTTTATCGTCGGCTAGCGAGTCCGGATCCGGAAGTTGCATTCAACTTGTTTGGGAACGGTACAGTCGGCGGTGCGCCCTTCAGAGACTTTCTGGGCAACACTGCTCGACGAATTGGGACCAATCGCGTGACGGAAATTGCGTTGAGAGCGAGTGGATTTTGGTTCGAATTGAACGGTGAGCGCATCAGTTATGCGTTCCGATATTCGCAACGCGCGATTCGGTACACCAACCGCTATCAGTATCTCGCTGGTTTGTTCGACTATGACTTCGACTACAACGCCGTCTGGAATGGTATTTCCGAACCGGTTTCGCGAAACAACAGTTTCAGCTTTGAGTTTTGGCTCCCCGTATTCAGCCATGAAGAGGCGAAGCTGTGGGGTAAAGAGCTGCAGTTGACCATCAAGAACATTCGAACTGGAAACTTTAACTGGGGTGTTATCGGTGGGTTCGACTTTAACTTCGACCTAGGCGAAGGTTGGGCTTGGGACCCGAGCACTACGGATTGGACCACGGTTCCGGTATACAGTTACCAGTATGGAATCGACCGAGACGAAGCAGACTTTATCAAGTATGCTGAACACGACAACGCGCCGTCGATTGGTTTTTACTATGAGCCAATGCAGGATGTCACCGTAAGAGTGAACTACTCGAAGAACGTGGAACCGCCATTGACTTCGCAGTTGTATGACTCATATGACGATAGTGAGTGGTTTGTGTATGACGTGCTCGATCCATGTGATACCACTGAAGGTGAACCAAAGTCCGTGTTCTACGAACGCGTACCGTACCGGTATTCGTGGGCGAACCCGAATTTGAAGTCCTCGGTGTCCGAGAATTGGTCCGTTCGCGTTAACTGGAGTCCGGAGTTCTTCCAAAACTTTGAATTGGATCTCACCTACGCGGATCGATCGCACAAGGACAAGGTTGATCGTGGTCTTAACTATCGCAATGAGCCTACGGCATTATGCTATGACGTGATCGCGTCGCGTACTCCTGAGGGTGCATTGGATTTCATCAACTACGATTATTTCAATGCGCATGAAGACAGTACCAAGACCTTGACGACGAATATCACTTATCGCATGCAAGGTGACCTCATCGGTTTGATCGAAACTCGGTTGGCGTACAACGCCTACATCGAGCGCAAACGCGAACCTTTGAAGGGGCTCGTCTTCTCTGCGTTGGGAACGATGCGAGATCCTGACAAATACACTGGACGGTTCCAGGTATTTTGGGACAAGGGCCGCCTGAACATGAATATGACCGCGCGATACACTCCTGGTTATTTGAATGATCGTGCACACTATTGCCGATGGCAGCAGATTGTTAATGAAGTTGGCGAATGTGCGCAGTTTGCTCCTTGGGGTGCAAACGGTGTATATGGCGGTTATCTCTCGATGGACGTTGGATCATTGACTACGATTGATTTCTCATTCGCGTATCGATTCAGCCCAGAGTTCAGCTTGCGCTTCAGCAGCCAGAACTTGTTCAATAGGAACGCGCCGATTACGATTCGTGATCGCAAGCCTTACGATGCGACCCGTTGGGACGCTCGTGGCCGTGTCCTATCCATGAGTTTCAGCTACTCACCCAGTTTCTATTAAGATGATGAAGTTGAGTTCTGCTCGGAAGGTTTAATTCCGCAGAATTCAATCAACTCAAACAGAAGAAAAAACGCCCGTTTCGGGCGTTTTTTTTGTC
>VYFT01000075.1:0-2441 GCA_009842245.1 Gammaproteobacteria bacterium
CTGCGAAGGTGGTGCACAGTAGCTCCACGATGCTCTACGGCGCATTGGACAACGACGACTTCTTCATGTACATGGGCGGTCTCGCGGCCGCCGTCAGGAGCATTGACGGCGAGAGCCCGCAGCTGGTCGTCGCCAACACCCGCGATCCCAGCCGGCCCGAGATGACCGGGATCCACGAGTTCATCGGCTCGGAGTTCCGGACGCGCTACGTCAACCCCACCTGGATCGAAGGGATGCAGAGCGAAGGCTACGCCGGCGCCGGCGAGATGCGCGCATTCGTCGAGTACCTGTGGGGCTGGGACGCCGCGGTGCCAGAGTCCGTCGACGATGCGATGTGGAACGAATCGTTCGCCGTCTACGTGGAGGACAGGCACGGGCTGGACCTGAAGGCCTTCTTCGACGAGCACTCGCCCCACGCGTATCAGGACATCACCGGCCGGATGGTTGAGACTATCCGCAAGGGCTATTGGGCAGCCGATGAGGCGACAGCGGAGCGCTTGCTTCAGGAACATGTCGAGAGCGTCGCCCAGCACGGCGTCGGCTGTGCGTCCCACACTTGCGGCAATCCGAGGCTCTTGCGCTACGTGCTGGAGCGGGGCTCGGCGCTCAACATTCCCGGTCCCGCCCTTGAGGGATACCGAAAGGCGATGGAGGAGGCGCTCGGTGCCGACATCGAGGAAGCCGCGGCTGCGGCAGAGGAGTTCGTCCTCCGCAACGAGGCGCGGACAGCTGCGCCGGAGCTGACCGGCATCACGGGCTATCGCATGCAAGAGACCACAAGCGCGAGCGGTCCGGCCCCGCCCTTGCCGGCAGCAACTCCGGCACCCGATGGATGGGCCCCGCTTTGGGTGGGCCTACCGCTCCTCGGGCTGCTCGCCGCTTGGCACACGCATCGGCTGCTTCAGAAAGGTCGGTCCTGAGACACAGCAGGCGACTGGCTGGACCGAACGCGGCCATCCGCGACCTTCAGTTCCCAAGCGCAGACTGTCAGGCCACTGCTCCCTCTCCCTCGCTGCCGTGGCTTGAGTGCGGGCCCAGGGCCGGGGCGGACGGGCGCGCAAGGTGAGCCAATCCACCCGAAGCTAGCGCCGCTACAGGGCCGTCGACTTCGCTTGATGGTCCCAGTACCGACAATCGGTCCCAGAAGCGATTCGCTCAGTCGGGGACGTAGATGATCTGCCCGTCGGCAAGCCGATACGCGGTGCCGAGACGCTCGCCCTGCCCGCCGAGCGTCTCGCCTGTGAGTTCGTACGCAGTTATCTCGGTGCCGCGCTTGACAATGATCTCTTGCAAGCCGTTTGCGCTGGTCTTGACCAGCGTCACCTCGCTGCCTGGATCGACCAAGTCGCCGATGCGATACACGGAGAAGAGAGTGATCATCAGGCCGACGATGAACACCACCGAGATGTCGAAGATGTTCGTGATTCCCGAGAGAGGGTCCTCGGCCTCCACCTCAGCTGTCGAATTCAGGTGCAGGAATCGTGCCATCCTTGTCCTCCGGCGCGACGGCGCCGCGCGCATCGTGTATCAGCTCAGCAGCGAGACGCTCGGCCAGGAAGCGCTGCTCGCGCACGGTCTCGCTAACCCATCTTTGGCGCACGCTCTGAATGACAAAGGCGACCGTCCCCGCCGCCAGACCGACGATGGTCGTGGTGAAGGCGACGACCATTTGTCCCGCCATCGCCTCGAGGTTGCCCGCGGTCAGCGATGCCAGGGCCGCCCCCATCGGGATGAGGGTGCCCAGCAAGCCCAAGCTTGGACCAACCCTGACTAGCAAGCGCGACCAGTTCAGAGTGCGGCGCACTCGCTCCTCCCGTTCTAGAACGACGTTCTCCAAGCCGCCATCGGCAAGTCCCTGCCTGCTTCGCTCAGTCTCAACGTCGCGCAGCATCCCGCGGAGCGGCGTGGGCAATGCCGCCAGCCGCGCGCCACCAATGCCAAGCAGCGGACCTGCATCGAGCCACGCGCTGAGATCGAAGCCTTCGCGCTCTCGCCGCCGCGCCAAGCTATCCATGGCACAGGCACCGATCATGAAAAATGCGGCGCCAACCGCGACCCAGAGCAGGGCGATCACGGGCAGGCGGAGCACTTGAGCCAAGGCGAATAGGCCGTTCTCCAGAATCCCAAGAAAGTTCATGCACGCCTCCGCAACGTATACAAGCCTCCGAGCGCAACGAGAGCCGCTACGCCCAGCAGCAGGCCCGAGTTCAAGGCCGGGCCAGCCAAATCATTGGCTGCAAGGTTCATTCCTCCCGCCGTGCGCCAACCCGCTGCCACACTTGGCGCGGCCGCGACGAACAAGCCCAGCGCTGCGAGCGCTGCCAGCGCGTCCTCGCGGATCTCCCGCCGAGCGAAGCGAGGTTTGCGCTGCGACGCAATCGCCGATGCCGCGACGAAGCCCGCCGCGAGCGGCCACGCCAGCCAAGTCGCCATCCCGTGGC
>VYFT01000075.1:2451-3245 GCA_009842245.1 Gammaproteobacteria bacterium
CAGCCCGGACGCCAGCGGACTGGCGACCGCGGGCGGCGGGGAGTGTAAATCCATGAGCACCAGCACTGCGATGGCCGCGACGAACGCACCTGCCCATCCTGGAGATGGAGCCGGCAATCCGAGCCCGCAAATGAAACCTGCAGAAAGCAGAGCAGCCCCGCGAGCTCCCCGCGATGCGGTGGCGAAGACCACGGCGGCCAAGCCGCACAGCTGCTCTATGGCGAGGTGCAGCAAGTGAGAATCTCCACGACACGGCGCGTGCCCCTGCCGCCGCAGACCATTCTAACGAGCCACCCTTGGGGTGACTGGATTCCCTACGGCGCAACGTGGCAGACGGACAGTTTCGCACGATCCGGGCAAGGGACTCTGACGGTGCCGCCGCCCTAAAGCAACCGGCCGAAGTGCTGGAGAGTCCCGAGCACAGCAGTTGGCTAAGGCTCGCCAATCCTGACCGAGCGCCTCATTCCGCCGTATCTCTACTAGCAGTTCCCTAGCTCACCGCTAGACTCCAGCGCATGCAGGTGTGTTTGCGTTATCCGATCGCGCCAAGGCAGTGCCGGTAGGTGGCTCGACAGCGCCGGCAAACTCCGAACGACTTACGGCGGGGTGTTCGTCAGATTGCAACGGCTGACCGAGCCTGAGGCACCGTTGCTCGACCCTCAGCTAGCCCACTCAGCTGACCGTCTTCGAGGTCTGAACGATCCTTCTGTCGTCAACGTTGACCGGCCGGCGGCCGCTGTGCTATCGTTCGTACTGCTTGGAGGAGCCCGTCTGGGCTCAATAGGGAAGCCCGG
>VYFT01000007.1 GCA_009842245.1 Gammaproteobacteria bacterium
GTTACTACTTGTGTCACGAACAACTTCGCTGCGTCGAGTGCTAGCTAAGCTAGTTAGGGATCCTTACACATTGCAGCGCGAAATGTAGGACTTCTTCACATTGAAGGTTTACTGGAGTTGCCAGTACCAACGCCGCCGTCCAACCAGAAACTCCTTCGCCAACATCGACAAACTCAACCCGGGGTCCGCACACTCCCTAGATCTGGAACTCAAACAAAGAATTGAGCTCGTGTCTTTCGATTGTCTTAGTTGACGTAATGTACCAAACTTTGCTACGAATCTTCTTGAAGCTCGAAGATTCCGCAGGCAAGTCGTGCGCCTCCGGCACAACCTGCTTCCTCACCACCAGGGCAATATGTATCGGGATCTACGTGAATGATTAATGAAGCACCATCCTCGTCAAAGATTGACAAAGGACCGGGAGAAAGCGTAATGCGGGAAGTCGTAGTCCGGAGTTCTCCATCGCCCGATTCGTCGACCCTTATATTCACCAAATCGCCAGAATGGAAGGGATGGTTGCCGTCGGGATGTGAGTGACCATGCGGTCCGGGGTCGAAATGACCACCAGCAGCTGAGCACGGATCGCACGAGCCCGTTTCATGAATGTGAACCGCATGAAGACCTGCTTCGTCAGCGAGTCCTGTTACGCGTATGTACACATCGACAAGTTTCACTCCCTCCTCGGACCATCGTTCCACTAGTTCAGCCGTTCCAACCTCAACTGTGGAGTCTTCGCAAAATGCCAAGGATGCACGTGCGATCACTGACGATTCCGCGTCCTGTTCGGCACCGTGCTCATCAGCAATAGATGTGCTAATTGACACAAAAGCGACCACGAGAACAATAACCGCAGTCATAAGAAAGATCGAAACTAGTCCGTTTCCCAATGAAGTTTTCAAATCGAATTTCTTGCTGTTCTTGGATGCAAAGCGATCAGACATATTTACCTCGTCTATAACGATCTAATGAATCAAAAAATTAGGCGTTCTCAGGGTGTCGCAAGAAATCTTCTCGAATCTCCCGACCACACTTCAGAGAGCAAACTTTCGTGTGTTTGAAATCGGAGTGTTTGCGATACGAAGCTAGCACCAATTAGCGAATGTAGCATAAGTACCACAATTAGCCAACCACCGAAAAAACGCAACTACAATAGCCGTGAAAAGTGAGATTGCCGTTGATACTCCTAGAGTAATCACAATGACTACGACAATCAGCAAAGCACCAAGAAAAACAGTCCGTTCAATTTTTCTAAAAATGTTGAGCCTTTCTTCCATGTGCTTCCACCGACGCAGTTCGGCGCGATTCATCTAGTGGTATGATTCTACATCTCGACTTTGAATCAAAAAAAGCGGTTATCATCGCGATTGCCACGATCAAGATGTTGACTATTCAACTGGTGTCCATCGGACTGCATCGGCAATCGCAACGCCGTCGGTCACATCGACGATGGTTACGTGCGCATCGCGTGAACTTGTATCGAAAATTCCAATCCGGTGCCATCCAGGGTACGCATTTAAGAGGTCCTGTTCCACCGACTCGATCGTGTCCCCTACATTGATCTCAAAGTTGTGGATCCCTGGCCAGCGAATTAACCCAAAGTATTCCGGTTGTCTCTCTTTAAGATCGTATCGCAACTCGTTTCCGACCTCTGGTAGGTGGAATTCAAGTAACCAACGTCCCTCCGACGGAAGCTTAGCAGAGAATCGTGGTTGAGATTCCTTAGCCCCCATGGCATTCGAAACATACGTATAGTCGTACTTGCCGTGACTCGAGCGATCGTACTGTCGATACCAGACGGAATACTCCCCGCGCTTGGTAAAGAGTTGCACATTTCCAGTGTCTGGTAGCCCGTAATATAAATAGGGAGTGAACTCGTTGGGGCCGAACAAATAAGCAAACAAGGGTGGGTTGTCGCGTTCACTCGAATATTCGGGACTGTTCACAAGGGAAAATCCGTCACTCAAGTCGTCGACCACAATAGCGTCGTCTTCAGCGGGAACCCAATCGTATTTTTCTATATAAGGTACAGACTCACCGGGTTGGAAATACGTGAAACGCTCTTGCGAAACCCCACGTCGAATCTCCCCGGAATTGAGAGAAAGATGCGGATGCAACTTCAAGCGCTCAACCGGGGTGTCGGTGCGCAAGGTTACTCGCAACGTGGTGTTTCCAGGGAAATGCACCGTATCGGCCCACGATACTTCAAATTGGTCCTCTAACGTATAGTCAATGCTCACCGCACCCGGGACCGGTTCGTCGTTTCTCACTACAACGACAGTGTAATACTCTAATTTACCCTCTTCGTTCGGGACTCGCTGGAAAAACGGTTTTCGCACGAGGAACCCCGGCAGTTCCGTGCTGTTCAACCAATCTCCAACCAACGACTCAAAGTCAATGCCAGTCTCAGAAGCAATCTCGAAAAAGTCTTGCTCTGTATAGGACCCGCCGCGGTGATCGGAAATGAGTCTTCCCAAGAACGCGCCGACATTCTCTCGCGGAACCAGTTCCCGCACCGTCCTAGAAATCGCATAGCTCTTGAGCAAGAGTGTTTCGAGTGAATTTCTTGGTTGCGTCTCAAAGTTCAAGTCCGTTAACGCCGTGTATAAACCTGGTTTCCAAATTCGGGCTCGGTTGAAGCGTCTATCGCGAAATACGCTTAGATAGTCTCTTTCGAACTTTACGTTGGGTATGACCGTGCTCTCCCACACAGGGTGATCCTCGAATATGAAATAGACCGAAAACACACCATCCCCCTCCAAGGCTAAGCTGCCCGCAAGTTCGTTAACGAATGCGTGGAGTGCCGTTGCCCCTTTCCCATGGGGTGCCGTCTGGTAGCCAAGAAACTGTTCGCCGAGGCTGACCATGGGACTACCTCCGTGAAGATCGTACTGAAAATAGTGCTTAAGGTGTTCGAATAGGTAGCTTCCCACGCTTTCGATATCGTCACCGAACTCCTTTTCGGCGTCGGTTTTGACACTATGGAACTGGGCCAAAGGAAATCCCGACTCTCTGATCATGTGGATTCCGGGCGGAGAGTATGCGCTACCCATATTCCAGCCGCCGCCGTACACACGTAAATGAGTCGGTACCTCGACGAAAGACAGAGTTCCGAACGGATAACGTAAGCCAGCTCTCTCCAGACTATCTATTTGTCTTGCGACCCACTCCTGCAAAGCTGGCACCGCCGATGCCAATGCGGACAGGTTCTTCGTGTGCTTTGGACTCAGCAACAGTTCGAATTCGATGCCCTTCGTTTCGAACGATCGGCGCACGAACTTGGAACCTATCAGCGCGAATTCGGGGACGGGTTGATTCGGTTTGAACCGAAATCCCGTGTTCGGTGATTCTAAACTCTGTCGAGTTCCCGGTCCTGCTACGATCCATTTTTTGGGTACCCTGACCTCGAGGTCCAGGTCAAAAAAGTCTCTTTTGTGAGTCTCGAAAACATGTTTTCCGTAGGCAGACCCCGAAGATGGAAACCAACTGACGCCAGAGAGCAAAGCAAAATACTGTGATTGGAACACGAAAGGTCGATGTCCGAGCAACAAGAGCCGCTTGGCCTTCGTCGGTTCCATGGTCTTCCAATCCAGTTCGCTGTCTAGGTACGCAAACAAGGGGTCGGGGACACCCTGTGCCACGAGGTGCACGGTGCTTGCTGAATCCAGGCCGTTAGCCGTCGGTATGCGGAGGATGCCATCCTTGAACTCGTAGTCGTCATCGGCAACAACTTCGTCGTTAACAGCAATACTGTCGATTCGATATCCGGGATTTAGCGAGAATAGCCAGGCGTCGAGACTCCCGTCAGTCTGAGGTGCCATAACCAAGGTGAGATCAAGCTTGATCGATCGTCCTGGACGAATCTCTACACTTCCCTCGATCGATTGGATGTCGGTTTGTTGATGTGATTGAAGTTCTTTGTGGACGGTGGCCCAACGCTCTACGTCCTGCAAATCCAGAATCTTGGAATATCCCAATCCACCTAAAGTCAAAACTCCGACAAGAAACACACTGAGTCCAGCACCTATCCATTGTGGCCGCACGGGACGATTGACCATTCTGGGATATAGACCTGTTGCGAGCAACAGAAAGGAACTAGCGAGTATCAACACGCCAATTCGATTGAGAAAGATGTCCCACGTTACATATTGTGGAGCTATGTCAGAAGTAAGAAACCCGATACTGGTATAAGTCGACAGTCCAGTCTTGAGATACAGCGGCATCGCGAAATGGAACAAATAGTAGAACAACATGATTCCCAGTGCGGCAATAGCTACGGCGACTCGAAACCGCAGGACCATAGACAGTAATAACGTCAAAGTTCCCCACAAAATTACGTGCGGAACAATATCCCATGTGAGAAAGGACAAGATACTAATGGGGTCGACCACACGACCCAAATCGCCACCCACAATTTGGTCCAGAAAACTCATGACCAAGATAGAGGCCATGATCAGTACTACAGGAATTATCAGTAGGATCGTGGACCCCAGCAATCTCCCTGCGAGGAGTTCTAAATTTGTTACCGGACGAGAATCCAAAACTTCGAAAACGCGATCTCGAACGTCACGAGACCTTATGTCGAACGCAAAAAAGAGCATACCTAGTGCGAGCCACATAACGATAAGCTGTGCCAAATAAACGATCATGTAACGAGGTCCAAATACACCCACAGCGGGAGAGTTCAACGACGTGTATTCATAGAGTCCTGCTTGTGAGCTCCAATTAGCAGCCAAATGAAGGAAAACACCAGACCCTAGGACGACAAGCAGCCAAGTTCGAGCCATTCTGGTACAACTTCGCATCTCTGTGACAGCGAGACGCCAAATATTCATTGCGTGCGTAGAGATTTTGGTCATGTTAGATCAGGAGGTTTAGCCTTGTGATGCGAACGAATTGAGCCTCAACAAAAGAGTGGTCTAGCCGTACGAGTGCAGGTACACATCGCAACCCTTGTTTGATCGCCTGTTGAGGTACAAATAGTCGACAAGATCTTGTTCAGGTTCGTAGCCACTTGACGAAGTATGGAATGATTATTGTAACAGAGCCGCACTATAAATGCATCGTCTCTTCTTCTTACCTCTACAGTAAGAAGTTTTGCACCTTTTCATCAGTACAAAGTCTGTATTTTGAAGTTCAAATCTCTGTTCTCTTCTTGTGATCAGTTTTGCTACGCGATCAGGTATATCCACCTCGACTTCCAAAATGAATTTGAAGCCGAACATCAGGAGAAATACGCCATGCACGGCGTCGTGGTTTTTAAACGAATTTCGGGAACGAAATCAAAATTCCTTCACTGCCCTAGACACGAGCCAGATGTTTGAGTGCTTCTCGTCGACTTAAATCAGAGAGGTCTGGATGTTTCTCGACAAACTCTTTAACCCAATCAGGATCAGTCTTGGAATATTCACGTAGTGCCCAACCAATTCCCTTGCGAAGGAAGAACTCTGAATGACCAATCGAAGGTTTGATACATTTAGATAGAAGTTCGACATCGGTGTTTGTCTTCGACTTGAGCTGCGCCAAGATCGCAACTCGTCGCTTCCAGATGTTCTGATCCTTCGCCCATTTATAGAGTATGCGTTTTGTTTGAACAGACTCGTTGACGAGCATGGTTCCTGCGCCTCGAGTAGCGAGTGCATCCACATAGTCCCACCATGCACCAGTAACCACCAATTCTTCTAAGACTGGTAGTTGGTCCGGGACCAACCAATGGGCAAATTTTTTGTTAAGAAACAATTCGATCGCTACATAGCGTTCCTCGCGATGTGTCGCTTCGCGCCATAGTAGAAGAATAGAGGTCACCCAAGCATCAGAATTTTGCGGTGGGAGATCACGCAACTCTTCGTGAGCGATACGACGACATCGTGGTACACTCAAACCGAAATACGGCATTTCGGATTTCATGTAGACTTGCTGGTGTTTAGCGCGTTCAGGATTAGCTTCTGCACGAAGCTTGGCTAACACGTTGTTTCTTATTTCTTTTGTGTATACAACATGAACCATATTCGGCACTCCTAGGTTCCTATCTCTCTTGCCGCTAGCAATTTTTTCCATGAAACTCTAAGACTCAAACGCAGAGAGACAGAGTGTTGAGATTTACCGATCCACACTGAGGCTATGGTACATGGAGACGGTCAATTACTAATACATCGCACTAATGTGTATATTTCTAGTCGATTCCTCAAGGAGCTCAATTGCGTCTATCTCAAAGCGTAAAGACCAACAACCGGAAACCATGCCGAAAATTCACACGCTCAGAACAAGAAGAAAGAGGGCAGAGAATTGTATCGCCCGATTAAAGGGAACCTATCATTCGCCGTTGCTGAATAACAAGGCCGACCCACTCGACGAATTAGTCTTTATTCTTCTTTCGCAAATGACAAACAACGTTAGCTATGAACGTGTCTATGACCGTCTAAAGTCGGCTGTCCCAAATTGGAATCTGCTGCTCGATATACCCCTTTCGACACTCGAGAATCTGATTCGCGATGCAGGACTATTTCGACACCGTGCAATTCGTCTCAAGCAGATCGCGACTCGATTAAGTCACGATTTTGGTACTGCGTCTCTCGACCCACTGTTCGATTATGAAGATGCCCGCGCGCAACGTTACCTAATGTCCCTTCCTGGCATTGGGGTGAAGACTGCAAAGTGTATATTGATGTATAGTCTGGGTCGCCAAGTACTGCCCGTCGACACTCACTCAGCACGAGTTGCATTCCGATTAGGCCTTGTTACGACCAGCGATAATGCGGTTGTCGACAACGAACTCTCAATGGTCGTCCCTCCAAAACTTCGATTCGACTATCATGTGAATGCTATAGCACATGGTCGCGCGGTATGTCGTGCACAGAGACCTCGATGCGAACGATGCATATTGCTTTCACTTTGTCAATTCGGTCGAAAATTCAATATATCACACACAACAGGACAATTATCGTGAGTGATATTGCGTCAGATTCGACAAATGTTAAACAAGTTTCAATCGATAAAAAACACGAAAGGAAACGCTCGAATTATTCGAAGGATATTTTGCCGGGTCTCGTAGAGTGAGTACCATATTTGTGGAGCAACTCCATGAGCAGCGGTCCACGCAGACGATAGACTGCTGACCAAGCTGAGATTTGACTTAGTGTAACAGTCAACGGAAACGAGACACTAACACGTAAACTAAAAAGCTCGCAATGTTCAATGCTCAACAAAGGTGAGGTCCAAATAGCATTGGGTGGCGTGCCGCAATTTTCTATGCTATCTGGAACCTCCAGTGCCAAAAGAAAGGTTATTGGTCCTGCTTTTTGCTGAGCATAATCACAGGGAGCACCGATTCTTACAAGCATAGCCCTACACTGATCATGTTTGGCTACAGGAATTTTGAAATGTTTATTGAAGCACTCCGATTGAGCGAGACCGAAGTGGGTCTCAAAAGTGTGTTCATCGTTCCAATTGTTTGGAATTTCGACGACAGAGCCCCAATCCGAAGCCCTAATGGTGTCGGACTTCGGAAGCGCGACATGGAGCATGCGATTTAGCGACGCATAGCCGATAGAGGGAAGACTAGGTACACTGGACTCTTTGATAACACTACGCCAGAGCTCTAAGTCCTCTGGAACTCTCGCATTGGAAATCTTATCCGCTAGAATGGGGACCAAAGAAGCATCGAGTGCTGCCCGAGGGTCTTTGCATACATTTTTTTCGCCGACTGCTTTAATAGCAAGACGACTCAGCAAGGTTTCGACTTCGTGAGGAAATAACTGTGAGGTTCTCTTTTCTTTTGGAATAAGTTCCAGCATGGACGCTAGCATGGACCGAATCGCCGATTGCACATCCCGTTCCCAAGCAAATATCGCTTTAAGTTGTGGTGCGATCTGTAAGGCGTTCTCAATCTCTTCAATTAAACCGGCGTGATCCTCTACGACCTCTTCGTCCGGGCACAAGAAATGAGCTTTCGAGAGCATTCCATAGGCGACAGGACGGGCGTGCTCACTTAGTCCGTTTGCGGAATCAAGGTACTTAATTAGACTAACAAATTCTTCTTCGTGCTCAGTCCAAAGGATTAAAGCAAACGGACCTCCTTTATAGCTGATACATTGCTCTAAGAGTTGAGCCAAGTGACCAAAGTGCTGTTTGCTACCAAGCGTGCCAGAAGGAAGTAAGTGGAGGTCAAGGACAAGCAAGCGCACTCCTCGAAGGTGTGTTGCTTCAAGACCAACCTCGGGATCGTAATGTAAACCAAGACAACTAACACCCTCTTTATGAAACGTTTCGACTATTGCTCGAAGATGGTTCGTTTCGTCGTCGACTATAACAATCTGAGCTGGTGAGTCGATCACAAAAATTCTCTCATTTCTTATTTCGGTTGGTCGGAAATATCAATGCCACCACGGCACCGTCGAAATCGTCTGAAATGCCTGCGTCCTTAGGTCGTGGGAACGAAAGGTTACCATCACCCAACTCCATTACCATACTAGCATAATAAAGACCTAGCCCCATCCCTTCGGGACGACGGCTAAAGAACGGACGGGTGACTTCGTTGGGTTCGTCCTCTAGTCCGGGTCCGTTGTCTGCGACGACAACGGCCGGTCCTTTGTCAAGATCTAAATTGATATCGATGTATATTTTGCGAGATGAGGACTGTTGTGACCACCGAACTTGCAGCCAATACAAAGAATTATCAATGAGGTTATTTAGTGCTCCCAGCGCATTGCCAAAGACAAAGTTCGCTGTTACTTTTTGTGAGGAAGCATCCAAAGCGGGTACATGCAGTTCAATTTGGTGCTTAGAAAACCGAATTCGATTAATATCACAAACACGTTGGATGAGTTCGTTGAGGGAGTTTTCCTTCCGTTCTCCTCGCCTCGCAAGGTTAGTGAATGCAGAAAGTAGATTGATGAGATCTCGTGCGCGTCGTCGAAGAGAAACATGACTATTTTGTGCCTCTATCATCTCGCAAAGGTTACGTACACCTTGTTCGACTTCATGGAAAACCAAAGTGATTCCAATAGTAGTAGAGCCAGCTCGAACCATGGTGTCTCTAAATTCTTGGTAATGGCGTTCAATCCTGTTGATTATTGGTTCGAACTCAGATTCTAGATCGTGGCGTCGTGCAGTCCTGCGCAGTTGACCTATGGCAACCTTTATTGGACTTGTTTCTGGAGCACGCACGGAAGATGTGATCCGTCTTATCCTATCTTTGTCGAGTTTCCGCTCGGCCATGAGCGGAGTTAGCGCGCCGCGAACGATCGCGCGAAATCTTTGAAAGGTGTCGTTTTCGACAAAACCCTCTCGGTTAGTTTTTTCTCTGAGACCCGTACTATCCTCTAGATCCAATTCGATAGCACCAATGACAATGTTGCGACTGATACGGACAGAAGGATCGTTGACACGACTCAGATCAAGCCCGAGCCAGTCATCATCCAATTCACCGTAGTTGTACACGCGGATTCCATCCCGATATACACGAACACCACCGTGCTGGTCTAGAAGGGTTTCAATCAATCGTCCTTCACTCTGTTTAGCGAGAACCTCTTTGTCTCTGTCAAATACATACAACTTTCCACGAACTCGTCCAATTCCCTCAGACATGGATGATTTAGCAACTACAGACTTGCGACGTTTTCGCGTGTCGTCTAGTATGTCAGATGGCATGACTAACAAAGGTACATTAGATTCACTAACTTTGCGGGATTGAACTTTGATGGAGCTTATAGAACGGAAATCATAGCGCCATTTAAATTTGCCTTTATAAAATTCGAATCGATAGTACCACGGTGCGCGCCGAAGTAGTTCCATCGTGTCAGGTAAGTCCTCGAGCCACTCCGGACGATCAGGTACGTCCAAATATGCTCTGAAATCATCCAATCGTCGCGAAAACGGAGACGAAATGGTCGCAATCTGACGATGAAGTCGCCTGACATCTCCACGAGTCCATTTCTGTCGGAGTGCTGATATAGTCAATATCGTACCCGTGGAAGAGCCTTTAAAAACTTGAGGTTTGCGTTCTTGTACATTCACCGTTACGTCGGCGAGTGCTCCTTGACGTACGACATGAGCCCAATCAATAGACAAGAAACACTCTGGGCTGTTAGCAGCTTTGGTGACTAAGCTGATATTGTCTCCCAACTTGTGGGCGGCGAATCGGCCGAGTCCCTTTTCGCCGAGTGGTAACCGTTTTTTTTCGGTTCGATGCCCAGCTATTCGTTGACGTTCTCGGTGGTCATGGCCCGGTACAAGCCAAATGTCTCGAATGGTGGCAAGTGTCATACCTATACCATCGTCCGAAACAACGATGGATGCTCGCGATTCGTCGATGTCTTGGATTGACACTTGAACTGAGTCGGCGTCTGCGTCGTAAGCATTCTTGACAAGCTCAAACACAGCTAGTCGCGGGGAACCGATGAGCTCGTCTCCTAGAAGTTGGAGCAGTCGGGCACGTGGTTGAAAAGTTAGGTCTGCGGTAGTGAGTTCTGTTGGCATCGTTTTGGGTAATTCCTAAACAGACCGCCTCTATTCTATCAAAGAACTTAGTGCATCGATCAGCAGACAAAAACAGTTCGATGAATTCATTCTTTAGGACAATTCTAACTCGAGCAGTCTATCTTCGACTTGAGAATTCGTACATCTCCGATGAAACTCTCAATTGTGGTCAATTCGGCGCGTAGACAGGGCGGATAGGAAGCTATCAGTTCAGCTGGAACTACCAAGTGAACTCCGGAACTTTTCATTTCAGAGTATTGTTTAACAGAAACTCCTTCTTGAAGTGTGAGAAGATGCTTGACAGAAATCCGTTTTGCCGCCGAAATGATCGTACGCCATCGCTCGCGACAGGTAGTCATGACCGCTAACATCCGTAGGTTATCGGATGGGAAGCTGATATTGTCGTAGTGTGCTTTGGATGGAAAGAGGAAGTCCGATCGCTTTCCGTTCTCAGTTTCGGCCTGATATGTGAAATCTTTGCTTTCTTCTAAACCCGCTTCTCTAAGCATGTGACGTACATGTAATTCCAAAGAACGACCAGAACGAGCACGACGTCGTTGAAGTGTTTTATGTGCGAACTTGATAAACTCTTCTACAGTTTCAAACCCTGTTTGGACTATTGGTAGGGTCGAATCCTCTTCGAGAACACGAAAAAGTTCATACTCGCAATTTCGTCGGTGGATTAGAAGCCTATCTAGATCTAAGGTGTCAAAAGGACAAAGCTCTATGACCTTTTGTATTACGTCATCAGCACTTGGGAACTCATCAAACCACTTCTTCGGAATGTTCTCATGACTAAGTTTGTAGTCAAGACCACCGTCTGAGACTATTGCGAGCTCGTCGAATTTAGCAACACGAAACATGCCGTGTTCAACCCATCCGATGGCATTCTGTACGACGTCCTCATCCAGTTGCGAGGTGCAAACCCATACATGGCATGTTATCACACTTCCACCGTGAGATCTAGTAAACGAGAACACTGAAAGGGCACCAGTGCTTTCCACATCGGACAATGGGGAGTCTGCACCACCGAGACGTGTGATTCGTACTTCGTTGCGAGATCCTTGTTTGTAATAGACCGCGCGCGCTTTGTGGTGCTGTGGGTGAGAATCGATATACAGATCAAAAGTGACGTCAGGATTGCGGTCGCTCGAATATTCGATTGAACGGAATATGTCAAGCATAAATTTGCGAGGCATATATATGCCTGACTGGTGGGAACTGGTGGCAAGGGTATCGTTTGCTGAAAGTCGTTTAACACACCAAGCGATGTCTGTACGAGCGAAATTGTTCTCTGCTAGCCAGTCTGTAAGTTCAATCATATCAACATCGTTGGTATTTGCGACAGTTGGTTTAGACAATACTTATATTGTTTCGGAATATTCACTTTTAGGGCGCTAAAGTTCAAAAAAACAGAGCGGTTTAATCTCGTTAAAGAAATTCCGCGTACGCATTTTGACTTGAACATCATTCGCTCTGTGGCGTATGTCCGTTATAGGATGTCCACCGCTGTGCTCCCCTTTCGCACTTCCTTTGCGTTGTAGTACGATATAGTCACCGAACTCGATATTCCTTCCAATCTGTGTGAATGTGACTGTATGCTGTCTTATCACTGGCAGAACTTGTTTAGGAATGTCGTACAAGTGCCATCGACTTCGTTCAATGGAGTAGATCGCAAAGATTTGCGGGTGATCTCTGCCCAGTAGTGATGTTGCTCCGACTTCTAAATCGTCAAATATCTCGCGTACCCGTCCCTGTTCATCGTAATTGACTAAATGAGTACGTCTACCTTTCTCGGCAGCTGCTTTACGCAAAAATAGTGTTTCAAGGAATTTTTGGTCGGGTACGCTGATTCGGTAATCTCGACAAAACGCAGATAGAGATTTGCGCTCTACATGATTATAGCCCGCGTCTTTTGAAAACGACTTTACGCTTACTCGCAACAACGGATATTCGTCTCCAAATTTGAACACCGCGTCCGTCTTTCGCTTCTTCAATCCGATATTTTCTGCGTCCTTGATCGGCTGAGCGCGGTTGGGAATACCCACTGCTTCCTTGACCTTCTTAAATGCTCTCGGATGTTGCGGTAAACTGTTTTGCAACAGTTCTTCAATGTTAATTCCCTGTCGGGTATTCGTCTTATTCGGTGGTGGCACTCAGTACTCCTTTCACTTCACTTTCTACCATCATGTCGGGCGGGTCAATCTCTAACTTGAAACGCTTGGATAGTTCCCTTCTTTCTACTGCGTTCTGTACGACCGCACTGGCACTGATTTTTGGATCGAAGAATTGCACGTATTCAAGTTGCTTTGTGTTGTATACACTAATTGACCAACCGCCATTGCGACATGCTCCTAATCGGAGTTTCGCAATCTTCTTAGATCCTGACCGAGTCATAGATTGTGTTAATCATCGCTGGAATAACCGCATTACCTAACTGCGAATACCCTGACAGTCCGTCACTGACATGAAACGACTTATCAAAACCCATGACCGATTTTGCTTCTTGAATATGCAATCTTCGAACATTACCATTGACGTAGTAGAGTCCAGTCCGTGATCCAACACCGCCACTACTGGCTGACTGCGTGACCGCGTGTCCTAGGTCCGAGTAGATACGCTCTCCCTGACCGCCCTTATTGAGATAGCCGATTTTGATAGGAGATAAATCTGGCTCTACTTCGTCCTTCGTAATCACTATGTCTGGGCGCTCTACGACTAAATCCATGCACAAATTGTCGGCTAGCAAAATATCCTTCAAATACTTCTTTCGATAAGTCGGTTTCGGCTTACCGTGTCGTAGTGGTACTCCGTTCTTCAATGCGACAAAATACACTCGCTCTCGCTTCTGTGGCACTCCAAAATGAGACGAATTAAGCGTGTAGTGTTGTAGTTTGTAGTCTATGTCTTCTAGTGCCTTATAAATCGTTCTGAGCACGTTACCGTCGTCTACTGTTAGGATGTTCTTTACATTCTCCAAGAGCAACATGTACGGCTTATGGTGCTTTGCAATGCGTACGATCTCGAAGAATAACCGCCCTCGAATGTCGTTAAATCCTCTCGCGTTCCCCGACAAACTAAATGACTGGCACGGAAACCCCGCACACAAAATATCGTGTGGCGGTATCTCGGAATTGATAATGGTCGTAATATCGCCCGAAGGCATGTCACCAAAATTCTGTGCATAGACAGAACACACTTTGCTATCAATATCGCACGAGAATACGCAGTCCATTCCCTCTCTTTCTAGTGCTACTCTAAATCCACCGACACCGCAGAATAGGTCTACAAAACGGTGCATACCATATCTCCGAGCAAGTTTGTGAACACTTGACCGCCATGTTTGCGGTTAATCTCATTGCGGTTGTTGTACTTGTAGCATGACTCCGCGATGTAGAGCGGTGCGAATTTACGCGAATAGTGGTGGTGCTGTCCGTAGTGAGCACGCTTGACAGTAGCCCAAAATCCTTCAATCGTGTTCGTGTGTATGTCACCATTGACATAACTTTCTTGGTGATTGATTGTGCTGTGCTCTTTGCAGAGCATTCGCATTTGACGATAGCCTGGATATTCGTCACTGATTAAGTGCGTATCTTGGAGAGCGACATTACGAAGTACGAAACCGCGCAGTTCGTACGAATTAACTTTGGACTTCGTAAGCGGTTCTGCGACCACTTCTCCACCCCTTGAAACCGCGCCGATAACTGGCATTTTCTTCGTACCGCGACCGCGTTTGCTCTCACCTTTCTTACGTGGCTTACCACCGACATAAGTTTCGTCCATTTCAACAATTCCACTGAGCAACGGCATTTGTGCTCCGAACATTGCTTTACGAATACGCTGACTGAGTGAATGAGCGGTCTTAACTGGTATGTCTAAATCTCGACCGAGTTGGTGACTGCTTACGCTCTTCTTAGCGTTAATTAGAATGGAGACCGCGAGAAACCACTTTTGGAGCGGTAAATGTGTTCGGTGAAAGATCGTGTTGACTGTTACGCTGTACGATCTACGGCATGTATTACAAAACCATCGCTTTCTGCGAACATCGGACTTGGTACGCTCTTTGACATTCTCGGACTTGCAATATGCACACTTTGGAGTATCGCCCCATCGCACTTGTTCCAATCGCTCTAAGCAATCATCGCTGGTCGGATATTGCTGGTATATCTGTGTTATGTTCATTGCGCTATTATAACACAAACAAAACAGCAATTGCAAGGGTTTTCAGGTATTTTGCGCCCTAAAAGTGAATATTCCGTATTGTTTTATGCTATTGAAACTTGATCAAATCTCGACTTAATATGAGGTTCCATGTGTCGCGCCACAGCCTCTGCAACTGGTACAACCACAGCATTTCCGAATTGCTTATATGCTTGAGTGTCCGAGACTGGAATTTTAAAGGGGGATTGTCCACTTTTGTCAAAACCCATTAACCGCGAGCATTCACGCGGAGTCAGTCGACGCGGACATTCGCAGTGGTTCTGTTTAACAAGAATCTCTGAGCCATCTTTGAAGTACCGAGCTGATAGAGTTCTCGCTACGTCATCAGGCCCAAAGAGACCAAAACCAAATCCGTTTCCTTTTCGGCGATGTTTCTCTGCGTAATCTTTAAGGTATTTCCAGAGATGTTCGGATAGAGTATATCGAGGATGCACTTTGGCAAGCTTACCTTCCGTATATCCATGTTCGGGAATTTCCGTGCCATTTTCAGGGTGCAAAATCGAATTGAGTTTGGGACCGGGAGAAGACTCTGGAAATTTCATTCCATCGAAAGAGAATTCAGTGTCATCAAGAAATCCTGCAATAAATATGCGTTCTCGATGTTGAGGCACCCAATACCGTGCATTAAGGACCTGTTCATGGATTTGATAGCCCAACTTTTTTTGTAGAGTCTCTCTGATCACGCGAAAAGTTCTTCCGCGATCGTGATTAACGAGATTTTTGACATTTTCAAGTAGAAAGAATCTAGGACGACACGATGCAAGGATACGGACAACCTCAAAAAACAAAGTACCCTGTGTTTCGCAGTGGAAACCATGCGGTCGATTTAGTGCTCTTCTCTTGGAGACACCCGCGAGTGAGAATGGTTGACAAGGAAATCCGGCAAGAAGCACATCGTGTGCTGGGATCTCTTGTGTCTCGACTTCGGTTATATCTCCAGTTATAACATGGTGATCTCCATAGTTTGCTCTATATGTAGCCTGACAAAAGCGATCAATTTCAGATGAAAAGACACATGTTCCACCAATCGTCTCGAATGCTTGACGAAGCCCACCGATACCCGAAAAGAGATCGATGAAGGTGAAGTCGCGGACTTCAGTACTTGGGTCAGACATGTGAGTAAAAGGGCTGTTGATCATGACATTCGGTGAAGAAACTTAGGTATGGTTTTGTAGACTGAAACGACAGATTGGACAGCCGTTTTTCATAGCAGTCTCACTGCCTATAAATACTAAGCCAACGAGGACGCTTTATAACGTTGTATTCATGGTTTGGTTGAATAGCACAAATTTTAGTGGTGAGGCAGTGTAGACTTTGAAATCGAGCACATCGCATTGTCTTGCTCGCTAAACAAGGAAATAAATATCACCGTGCTCCCTAGAGAGTCATAGAGGAAAGAACTCTATGAGGAGAACCACTCGATCATCCTCTCAACCTAACAAGAACGGTCAAAACCGTCGATAGAAACTCGAAACAAAACTTTCATACACCAAAGTAGAGCGTCGAATGCCACGACTAAAAACTCCGAAAACGTTCCATTTAGAATATTCTGACATCTTTTGACTGACGGTAGGACAAAAAATTGTGTTCAATGAAACTTCTTAACGGTCAAGAAACATCGTCGAAATTAATCGAATTGACCTCTAAACATCGCAATGTGGCATTTGCTGTTGCCTGGGCTAGTCACCACACGAAAGTGTTTGAGCGTTTCAAAAAAGCCAAGAATAAGATTAAGTACGGGGTCATTGGTACTCACTTTTCTCAAACGCATTGGGAAGTTCTGGATTGGTGCATAAAAAACAAGCCAAAGATTAGGTTCATTTTTGACGATAAAGCTAACTGCGTGTTTCATCCCAAGGTTTACGTATTCTGGTCTGGCAACGAATGGGACATACTTATAGGAAGCGCAAACCTGACTGTGGGAGGCATGACGAACAATACTGAGTTAATGTTGCACGTTACCAATCGTACGACTGACTCTGATAGCTTAAAAACCAGTGCTTTGGAGATCGTTCGATCTTATTACGATCGCTCGCGGACCGTCTCGAAAAATCTTCTCGACACTTACCGAGAACAATGGAAGAGGAGGAAGATACTCGAAGAAAAAGAGAGAAAGGTCCAAAGTGAATTATTGTGCTGGACTTGGGAAGAATACTACAAAGAAATTCGGGAAAATTCAATGATTGACGATCGGAAGAAAGCTCTGATGTTGTTGCACAAGGCACGCGAGATATTTTTAAAAGACAAGCCTTTCCATCAACTCTCTTCCAACACAAGACGAGGTCTTGCGGGATCCCATCCTCCAACAGAAGGTGAGTTCGCAGAAATTGGCATTGGATGGTTTGGATTCACGAGAGCGTACGGAAACTTTACTGAAGTCATTTACGATAACGTCAACGGTAATCAACTGCAATTCTTGGGAGAAGGATTGGATCATATTCCAATCGAAGGTGTGGTTTATCGAGAAGATTATTTGGAATATATAAAAGGCTTGAAACAAGCCCTGAAGGGAAAACCCCATGGACTCGGCGTAGGAGCTAGATTGCTAACGATAAAACGTCCAGATTCATTTGTACCTTGGAACAATGAAATAAAGGGTACTCTTGAACAGAAGCTTAAGCTTAAACCAAAACTAAAACCACACGATTATGAGCGATACTGGGATGAAGTAATAGTACCAATACGTGAGTCTGAATGGTATGATTCTCCGAGACCCAAACGTGCACACGAGTTAGACATTTGGCAATGTCGAGTCGCTATGCTGGACGTATTAGGATGGGGAGAAAATCAAGATACAAGGGCTGACGGTTCAAATAGACATCCGCAGATCTGAGGCTTAACCCAAAACGCTTTCTGGCATCAATGAAAATCAATTCACCTGAAGCGGTTTTGCAATTACGTTGGTCTTACTCGACGTATTTGCGAGGTTTTACTCAACATCGATGATAGTAGTCATTTCAGTTCCTGTAGTAGTAATAATTCTCACCGCAATTTGACTATTCGTTGGCTTCGGAAAGGGAGTTGAGCGACACGACAAAACAGCTTCCCATTCCGCTTGATTGAGCGATCTCGCAATAGCACTCTTCAAACGTTTAACTTGATTGTCGCTAGCTTTGTTTGGGAAGTGTATGCGATTAGCAAAGAACGAGTTTCCGTTATAGTTAATGTCGAGCAACCACGTATCGACATCTCTCTTGTCACCGCGCCGAACGTTCCCGGTCGCCGGGTCGTATGTATCCCAACCGCAAATCTCAACAGAATATCGACCATCGGTTTCTTTATGTACCTTGATATCAGGATCTCCAATCGCGACAATTGCACGATCAGACTCTTTGTCTTTCAAGTCGGCAATCATCAAGTCTCGGTTAGCTTGTGCTTTGATAACTTCAACACGACCAAGAGAGAATTTCCTTTCAGTTCTGGTATCGGCAGCAAATGCAAATGCTATCACGACAAGAAGGTCTGCGGCAGTCTGAGCAACTTCATCCGCGGCACGATCAATTAACGATCTAGGTACGGTTTGATCATCTGAAACAATTGCCAGCACAGCGGTTTTTGAACGTTGATCTGATTCGATCACTCGAGCAGTATGAGTAAGAAACTCGTGTGGTTGACCCGGTTCAATGTCTTCGAATTTGATCCGATCGTTTCCTATTGCAATACCACTCACCTTTAACGCGTCTACCACTGCGTTTACGCTACTCGTCCGATGTTCAAAGGTGTCGGTGTCGTCATTGATCGAAACATATTTGTAAGGAGATGTACTCTCGACTGTGAATGGCCCGCTAACTCGGATAACTCCTTTCTTCTTGAACGGTTTGTTAACTAAGTAAATCGGATCGACCTTTTGATTGTAGCCTACGATCGCGGCAGAAACTCTGGGGACTCGTTCGTAGACGAATCCGTTTGAAGGGTCGACCGGATGATCGTCACCCTCTGGTATATTGGTAATATCTCGTTGCAACTCTGCTTCTTTCCTTAGTCCTTCAACCGAGTTCTTGAGTAAAAACCAGTCGTACGTGCCTGTGAGTAATCGTTGTCGAGCCAACTGAATGGGTACAGACGCAGCATCACAGGTGATCCATCGTCTACCCCATTTTTCGGCAACATAAGCTGTAGTACCCGAGCCACACGTTATGTCCATGACCAAGTCACCGGGATCTGTTGTCATCAGGATGCAGCGTTCAAGTACTCTTTCTGACGTTTCTACTACATAGTGTAGGTCGTTTGCGAACATTTGAGTAGCCCAGAAGTTGTTGATTTGTTTGCCGGGATACTCATCTATATAGCGTTTCATTCTGAGATTCACACCGGTCGGCGCCCAAACGAGTCTGTTTTTTCTTCCCAATTCCTGTAATCCATCGTGGCTAATTGCCCAGTGGGATTCAACTGGAACTGGCCAAATCCGATTATTCCACGTGAAAGGTTCAGATCGACCCGTGAATGACCAACCTTGAGAAAACAATGAAGTCCTACCAAACAACTTCACACCGTTATCTTCAAGTAACGAAGGATTAGATCGTTCCGCAGATGTTAAGGGTCTTGCGCTCCCATCCTCTTCTTCCACCATAGCATAAGAACTCAAAAACGAAACTTTTTCATCGATATTGCTTAATTCTTCATAGACCATATTGAACTTGACCTCATCAATGTCTTTCGCATACCAAAGGAGGAAATCACCTACGTTTGGCAGTAATTTAGAAGAGCTATTGCTTGTTTTTTGAAACTGAACCATTGATACTCGATTTTCTGGTCCGAAGACTTCGTCCAATATGAGTGCACAACGATTTACGTTTTCATCGCCGATTTGCATGATAAAACTTCCCGTATCGAGCAAGATGCTCCTTGCGTGCGTAGCGATTCGATAGATTTGATCAAGATAGGAGTGAATCCCATTCTTATACGTATCGCGAAAGGGTCGTACACTATCGGGCTCTACGGGCAGAGATTTGAGTTCGTCTTTCACAGTACGAGAGTCCGTTCTCGGTTGAAAGTTGGAGTTAAACTTAATCCCAAACGGTGGATCAAAGAAAAACATTTGCACACCTTTGGTTCCAGTACCGAATCCTTCCTTTGCAGCGAGCGAGGCCATGATGGATATAGAATCTCCTTTGATCAACCGGTTTTGCCAGTTTCCATCGTACTCATACCATTTGTACTTAGCGTCCGAAGGTAGGCCATTAAAATCCGAGAAGAGATCCTGCTAAATCCCCTTTGAAGTATCTCGTGTGCCTTGTAAGTGTCTGACCCAGCTTTCGGGATGTACTTTTTCATGAATGTATAAAGGGTAAGCGTCTGTTTCTATCGATTCAAGCCTTTCAGCCCTTTCCCAAGACAACACTGGTCCTTCTAAATTGCGGATGTTAGGTGAGTACTTTTCTGGACGTTTGTCCTCATCTCGCATAAGTGGATCAGACTGGTCGGTAGGTACATTCACGCGTGTAGCACTCTCGTGCTTCATTGAGTCGACTACCTGAGGTCTCTTAGCCATACCTGTTCATACTCCTGTACTCTTTAAAGCTTGATTGATTTCTCGAGTAATGTGGGACACCTTGTTGTCAGTTATATAGAGATATTTCCAAGTGATCCTCTCCGACCACGGTTTCATTTCATTGACCGTCGGAATCCAATAGTCTTCGGCGTACTTACGTTTCGCAATTGCTCCAAAATCCTCATTTCCTTTGTATTCAATCACGAGATTGACTAAGTTTCCATTCTCTGCTCTCCCTTGTGCAAGAAAATCTGGTTCGTATTTACGCCACCTTAGATTACGATCGTCGTACCATGGAATAAGTAATCCAATCCTTTCGTTTCGCATCCACCTAATGATGGATTGATGTGAATCTAATATCCGCGCGAGTTCTGCTTCTGGCTGAGAATCACACACGGCTCTGTTTACTTCGGTTCGGGTAGTCTCAGGACACAACGATTTTCCAGTACGATAGTCAATACCGGTGGTCGAGTTGGAAGGTTGAAAGCTGTCTAGGATCGAATGAAGTGAGGTATCCCAATCAAGTTCGTCAGTAATTGTGACTCGAAATATCTCCTCAACAATCATGTCTGTAATACTATCGGAATTTGATGTATCTATCGCAATGATCTGTAGGGGTACTCGTACATGTTCATGATTCCACCATTCCACTACAACCTTGTGAAACTGTCGAAATATCTCGCGTTTATGAGTATTTTCATGTTTAGAAGACAGTTTATTAGAGTAGGTGGTCTTGCTCACAAAGTTGTTCGTACATATTGCCGCTAGTCTCATCAACGCTGAATTTTCAGAGTCGTCTTCTATAGTAAGTACTCTCCCTCGACCAATCACCCCTTCAATTTCGATGTCTTTGATTCCGAGGTCATTAAGACCAAACGGACCAACTTTATCGGAGTCAAGGAGGATCTCACCAATTTGGGTGATTTCACGCTCATACCGGTCCACGCAGGGAAACTCAAGATGAAAGTGCTCTGCGCGTTCCGGCATTGAGTATATGTGGGTTAAATCTCTTGGTGGTGGAGTGTCTCGACTCTTCATGAACTCAAACGGCACACCGAGAATATCCGCATAACATTCAGTCAATTTACCGTCTTCTTGGAGAGTGTGTTCAGTTCGTCGTAATGACCTGCCAACTACTTGCTCACACAACAAAGAAGATCCGAACTGGCGATACCCAAAAACACTAGATACGGTGCGACAGTCCCAACCTTCGGTTAACATGGACACCGAAACTACACACTTAATGTTTGCGCCTAACTCTCCTGTTTTACCAACGCTCATATACATGTCCCGCAGTATGTTCCGAAAGGATGTACGGGCACCGCGAGTATCTTGTAACTCTGGGGCATGAACCTTGATTTGTTCGTCCAATATGGACTGACCCCTCTTTCCAGAATACTCTTTGGGATCGTCAATGTCTGACGCGACGAGAACAGTTGGAGGAGTACTCACTGGTCCAGAACCGTCAGTACGGATATTGGAGAAGTGCGGAATTTGACCGGGATTCCAGCCATTTTCACCCTCATAACCGGCAATGTATTTGTAGAGTTCAAAGGCGTTCGCGATAGTATTTGCAACAACAATGAATACCGGTTCTACATCTCGAGTCTTCCTCCAAACCCTTTCAGCTTCGTTTTCGTGACCATCTGCCAATGCGTGCAGTAAAGCTCGCACGGGATTTTGCAAGCCATGACACTTCAATTCCTTAACTTTCGTGTTTTCATAAATCCGGCGTGCGACATCGTGACCTGATTCGTCTTGGTCAACACTTGGTAAACGAGGTATTTTTACCAAACCGGCTTCGATGGACTCTAACAACGGAAAATCGGTGATCGTCCACGGAAAGAGAGTTGAGTCCATATTCTTTTGCTGTTGGAGGTACATCGGTGTTGCTGAGAAATCCAACACCATATCCAACAATTCAGAGTCTTGAATCTGTTTGAGAGCTCTCGCCCACATCATACGATGACTCCGCTCGCGTTGATCTTCACCCTTTTCCTTCTTTGGTGTGAACCGACAATGATGAGCTTCGTCGTTGATCACAACAAATTTTTTCGACTTGTCGTGTCC
>VYFT01000005.1 GCA_009842245.1 Gammaproteobacteria bacterium
GATTTACCCCGATATCTTGACGGGATCGGAGCTCGTTTAGATCGACTTTCTGGCAAGCTGAAACGAGATCTGCTCGGAACACAGGAAATAGCACGCTGGCAAAATCGACTATCAAACCTTAAGAGCGACCAACATGAGCCACATGTAAAAGAGTTATTTCATTTACTCCAAGAATATCGACTATCGCTGTTCTGTCAGGAGAAGAAGACTAGGGTCAAAATGTCACCAAAGCGCTTGGAACAGGAGTTCGCTCGTTGGGAATCTGCCGAGCAGAAATGAGTCAGCCCCAGTGGTGTAGAAAGGGATGAAAAACTGAGTTTTATTTCGAAATCACAAAACTGAAGAAAAAATGAAGGAAAAGTGGAATTATCAATGATTATCATTGTCACATTCAGTACTAGAATCGTAGTTTGAAATTGTCGGTAAACAGTTTCGAGTTACGTAACCCTTAACCCTTGTGAGGATACTTTCCATGCAAATTAAAGATTCAAAGCCCGCTATTGTTGGAGTGGGTGCATTCATGGCCGCATCACTCGGCGTAACTCTCAGCGCTTCTATCGACGAGGACGCTGACAATCTTTTCGTAGCAGAGTCTCTCGATGACATCGACGTCCTAACCGCTGAAGACGAAGAAGCCAAGTGTGGCGAAGGCCAATGTGGCGACGACGACGACGGCGACGACGACGAAGGCGACGACGAAGGTGAGTGCGGCGAAGGCGAATGTGGCGAAGGCGAATGCGGTGAAGAAGAGGGCGACGACGAGGACGACGAAGAAGAAGAAGAGGAAGAGGAATCCACTGAGGAATAATCTCCTTTTTCTCCGTAATTAACTTTCGTTTTGACTGACGATTTGTAGTTTCGGAACTAAGCCGGAACTACAATTCGTCCTCTTTTAAATTGTGCCACTACAGCGAGATATTCAAGGTGCTGGTCTTGGACTCCGACGTGGCATGTTTCGTGCTCTGAGGGAGCATGCAGAGCTCATCGACCAAAGCATCGACTTTTGGGAAGTCGCACCTGAAAATTGGATTGATGTAGGCGGCCGTTTTGGGCGAGAGTTTCGCAAATATGCGGAACGATATCCCGTAGTTTGCCATGGCCTTTCGCTGTCCATCGGCGGACCCACCCCTCTAGATATAGATTTTCTCAACAGTGTTCGTGAATTCCTTAACGAACACGACATACCACTCTACTCTGATCACTTAAGTGCATGTAGCGATCACGGTCATCTCTACGATCTCATGCCGATACCGTTCACAGAAGACGCGGTTCGTCATGTTGCTGAGAGAATTCGAACGGTGCAGGAGGTTCTAGAACGAAAAATTGCGGTGGAACACGTTTCTTACTATGCCGCTCCTGGTCAGGAACTTAGTGAAAGTGAATTTATCAATGCTGTTATAACTGAAGCGGACTGCAATCTCTTATTGGACGTAAATAACGCCTTTGTTAACAGTGTAAACTTTGGATATGACCCGTACAAGTTCATAGATTCTTTACCGATCTCTCGCGTTACCTATATTCATATTGCTGGCCATTACGAAGAAGCAGAAGATCTAAGGATTGACACACATGCGGCTGCGGTAGTCGATCCAGTTTGGAAATTGCTTGAATACGTATATCAGAACTATGGTTCGATACCGACATTGTTGGAACGGGACTTTAATTTTCCTCCGATCCCAGAGCTAGTATCAGAAGTAGCTCAGATAAAACAGTATCAGGCACGAGTGCCTTCGAAAAATTCTGAGCCGGCTCAGACTCTGCAAGAGTCTTAGTTTTCCAATGGATATGCCCGAGTATCAGAGAGTTCAATTACAGTTCGCTAATTACATTCGTGATCCTGCGAGTAATTCTTTGCCTGCTGGTGTTGAGCAACGTCGTATGGATATATACAAACGCCTCTTTTTTAACAATCTTTCATCGTTTTGTAAGAAATCTTTTAAGTCGTTTCGACCGTTCGTTGAGGACGACGAGTGGAATTCGCTTATTCGAGGCTTTATGCGAGAGCATTCATGCCACTCACCGTATTTCAAAGACATACCCATTGCGTTTGTAGAGTACTTGGAAAGCTCAAATCTTAAAAAGAGTGAATTCCCGTTCATGAGGGAAATGTGCCATTTGGATGCGATGAGAATGCAGTTACGATTAGTTCCCGATGCACAGTCCTGCGAAAATCTTGACATCAAAGACCGCACCACCCTTATATCGCTTTCATCAACGGTGCGCCTGCTATCGTACGAGTGGCCCGTGCAGAAAATTACTCCTTCTACTTGGGACAGCAAGAAACCTACGCAACCGACTTGGCTAGTTGCGTATCGAGACCCAAACGATGTAGTCGATGTTTTAGTGGCGAACGTGCATACGTTTCGCATGTTGGAAGTGTTGAAAATTGCAAAGCCACTCGAGGCATTGACCACCCAACTTTGTGAAGAGTTTAGTGTTCCTCTTGGAACGCTGGCGAAGAAATTAGTCCCTACGATTCAGGCTTTCAATAAAAAGGGAGTGATCCTTACCACTCGCAAGGCGTGAACACTAGGGCTGCTGGTATTGTTTCGCGGCTAACTTGGCGCGAATAAACTCCGAATGACGCAGGTGTAATAGGTCCGCAATTTTTCGAATCATATGTTCTTCGTAGTGAAACGAAGCACTCTCTAGGTTGTTCATTCGCCAAAGGTGAGTGAGCAAAGTAACCTTTTCTTCTATGTCTAGTTGCTCATTTAGAGTTCTTGTAAACTTGTGGAGCCCGGTCGACTGTTTGTGTTCGCTTTCAGCTTGCTTGAGGACTCTTTCAGCTTGAATTTGATCAAATCCGTAAAGTTGAATCAAAGCAGACTCAATAAGGTCTATTTCTTCGGGTTGTAATATGTGGTCCGCCCACGCTACTTCCAAGAGCACCATCGCGGCCGCAATTGGAACGATTTCTTCATCTTCGAACTCTAAAGTGTGTGAAGGGTCCGACTTCGAAAAGAGAGTTTTAATATTGTTAAACATTGACTTCAACGTTCGGTGGTTCGGGCTAGACGAATTACGTGGGAAGCCCTAGGTTATTGAAATTTTATTTTTGGCGACTGACGAGGTATCGAATGCTATTTCTACACAGTTACGAGGAACGAGCGAGAAAGTCGTATCGTTCTTGAACTCAGAGTTTTAGATGTCTCAATTCAACAGTTCTTGT
>VYFT01000022.1 GCA_009842245.1 Gammaproteobacteria bacterium
CTGCTATACTATACGGTTTATAAGGGTACACTAAGGACACTATGGCTCGAAAAGTAACTGCGACTTTGGCGTCAATGCGCAAATCGCGCGAAGAATTAGAACGAGATATTGAAGTTTATTTAAAAGAAGGTATGAGAATTAAGTCGGTCCCGGCCGGAGCCACGGGGCAAGACGAGAAAAATCGAAGCAAACACATTGTGATTTCCCGTAAACCACAACCCCCACGTAAGAAAAAAACGAACGTTTAGCGATCCACCAAAGTTTGTTCTCGCGATCCAGCAGTGCTTTTTTGAATTAAGAATCCGCGACTGGTATTGTGTTGTTGTTAACGCGTACCACTCTTCATCATTTTATCCTCACTCTTCTGAACGATGCCTATAGAAGCCAGTAGAGTTCAATGGTTACAGAGGATGGGGATAGACGTGTGGCGACCACGTACCATTGATCGGGTCCCGAAAGAATTTGGCCTGACCGAAGCCGCGCGAGAAAGTACCGGCTCTGACAGTCGTCCTCTTGGTTCAGAAAAGGAGAGTTTGGAACCGCGAGTCAGAACAACTAAAAAATCCTCGTCGCGTACGAAGAGTTCAGAAATCAAAGATCGAAAGCAAGAGTCGACCTTAGTACAGCGCTTTAAGACCGAAGTGTTCTGTAGTTATGGATCAGGTTTGTTATTGATGAAGGACAAGCAAGCTTTGGATCGGGATATGACAGAAGATATCTTTCGTTCGTATCGATTGTTAAATGACGTTAAAGCTGACGAGGCTAGTATATCTTTCTTTCGTTTTTTCTGGCCACAAGAAACGCGACTCCGTTATGACAAAGGTAAAGTTGACACATCCGTAGAAGGCGCAAGACTTGCGTTTCTATCCACGATTCGGTCATCTATAACAGAACTACCCGACCTCGTATTGGCAATTGGTCCAAGTGCTGTTCAGTTATCTGATTGTGGAGTCTCGGAGAATGCACGAGTACTACATTGTCTAGATGAACCGGACTCTAGCACCTTCAAAAGCACTGTTTGGAAATTTCTCCGAGATGAACAGTAATGCAAATTTCCAGCAATTCGAGGAATCGGATTTGCAGGCTGTTGTAGCTGTTGAACGGCGAGTGATGCCATTCGGTTGGAATTTAAACACTTTCCGACCCTGCCTGTACAACGACGCGTACGAATGTTGGAAGTTGGAGAAAGATGAGACGCTTATCGGCTATTGCGTTTTGTATTTCATTGGACCTACGGCGCAACTCTTGAACCTTTGTGTCGATGTCCCGCATCAAAGGAAAGGGTATGGACGGGATATCTTGCACTTCGCCTTAGCACGTTGTCGAGCGAAAGGAGTCCAGGACTTGTTCCTCGAGGTTCGTTCTTCAAACTCTGTAGCTCAACAGCTCTACCACTCATTGGGTTTTAAGAAAATTGGTCAGCGGAAAGACTACTATGAGTCTACTCGAGGTCGTGAACACGCAGAAGTGTATTCTTTAGATTTATATTAGGAAATTTTGTTAAATTTTTGCTATCAATGAATATCTATTACATTTCCAACAGCCAACTCGCTTTAATTAACGGATCCTACCGCAAGCAGAACTAATGGAGGCTACAGAACAAGTCGACAAACGCCGCACGTTTGCCATCATTTCTCATCCAGATGCTGGGAAAACTACTGTCACTGAAAAACTCCTTTTGATGGGCAATGCTATTCAGTTAGCTGGTACGGTCAAAGCGAAGAAGAGTGGTCGCCAAGCTAAGTCTGATTGGATGGCGTTGGAACAGCAACGTGGTATATCAGTGACGACTTCGGTGATGCAGTTCGACTATCAAGGACATGTTGTAAATCTGCTGGATACACCGGGACATGAAGACTTTTCTGAAGACACCTATCGGACTCTCACTGCCGTGGATTCAGCGGTCATGGTAATCGACGGTGCCAAAGGCGTAGAACCACGCACACGTAAGCTTGTTGAAATTTGTCGTATGCGCGATACACCAATAGTAACTTTGGTCAACAAATTAGATCGCGAATGCATGGACCCTCTTGACATGATCACTCACATCGAAGACGAGCTTCAGGTTGAATGTACTCCGATTAGTTGGCCAATTGGATCGGGTCGGTCTTTGCGAGGAATCTACCGTTTCGATAAGGATGAACTTAAGCTTTACGAGCAGGGACACGGAAGTACAACATTTAACTACGACGTAATTCAAGGCTTACACTCTCCTGAAGCGAAAGAGTGGCTTGGTGCAGACTACGATGACTCCATGGAAATGATCGAATTGGTCAAGGGTGCTGGTCACGAAGTTGATCAGCAGGAGTATTTAGAGGGTCGTCAGACACCTGTGTTCTTCGGGTCTGCACTACAAAACTTTGGTATCACCGATCTAATGGACGTTTTCGTCAAAAAAGCGCCTTCCCCGCTTGAGCGAGAGACCAATGAGGGTATGGTGTCACCTTACTCCGATTCTTTTAGTGGTTTTGTGTTCAAGATTCAAGCGAATATGGATCCGCAACATCGAGATCGAATCGCGTTTCTTCGAATCTGCTCCGGAGCCTACCGAAAAGGAATGAAGATGCGTCATGTAAGAATAGATCGAGATATCAAGATCGCCGATGCCGTTACGTTTATGGCAGGCGATAGGGCGAGAGTCGAAGAAGCATATGCGGGAGATATCATCGGGCTACACAATCACGGAACGATCCGAATCGGTGATACATTCACCGAAGGAGAAAAGTTGCAATTTAAGGGTGTGCCAAATTTCGCCCCAGAGCTATTCAAGCGGGTTCGTCCGAAGAATCCGTTACACGCAAAGCGTCTACAGACTGGCATAAAGCAACTGTCGGAAGAAGGTGTTACTCAAGTCTTTAGCATGATGTCTAACAAGGACGTGATCCTAGGAGCCATCGGGCAGTTGCAATTTGACCTAGTAGCCTTCCGATTGGCGAATGAATATGGCGCAGAGTGCGCATATGAACCGTGCAACATATACACCGTTCGGTGGGTCGATTCAGACGATCAAAAGTTGATGCGTGAATTTTGCGCGCGAACACAGTCGCAATTAGCTAGAGACGGGGGCGATCACTTGGCGTTGCTCGCCACGTCAAGGCCAAATCTACAAATAATTGAAGAGCGGTGGCCGGACGTATCATTTTCGTCCAGTCGGGAACATGCATCAATAGCAACTCCGTAGGAATTGCTACGTGCTTTAATGTACTAGTCCTCGTCTCCAACAGACATATCGGGGTACGGATTCGACAAGTCCATGCTGACTGATTGACGCCAACCGGGTATCCCAACTTCGTCGGTGTTTAGGGTAAGTTCTTCTCCTTCGACGACACCTTCGCCATATTTGTACACAGTGGCGACTCCGTTCTCGATCGTTTCTTCATCATATTTTTCGATGTTTTGGCGTGTGATGTCGTTTCGTTTCAGATAGTCTTTAAATCCTTCCTTTCCGTATCTCTTTTGGAGCATGCTATGCGTGTGAGCAGGTGAAATGACGACACCCGTTGCGTTGTTCCCCCCAAAGCCTTTCGAATTTATCAACGCGACATCAATATCTTTATCAGCGTCGATGTGAGTGTGTTCGGAGCTGATACGAAGATTGCTGTCATGAACATCGTCTGCTACGTGGTCAATCGACTTAATTCCTGGAATAATTCCGTGTCGCCAGGTTCCTAAGGCACAGGTGATCTGGTCGCCCGAAGCGGCCGCAAGTGTATGTCCTAAATAGGCTTTCACTGCGGTCACTGGCCATTTCTCGATGTTGTGAACTTTAGCTAACTCATTCAGTATGTGCGATTCAGTCACCCTATTTTGTGGTGTTCCTGTGCCGTGCGCATGAATGTACGACCGTTGTTGCAAAGACTTTGAGCCGAACATGGACCGAACCAAGCTCATAGCTTTTGCGACCGTTAAATAGTTGCCTATTCCGGGTCCAGGGATGGACTTTTTATAACCGTCTGCATTAATGAAGACCGAAGGGATAGAACCGTAAATTTCAGCACCGAGATCTATCGCTAATTGATCATCCATAAGAACCAGATATACAGCGGCTTCAGAAAGGGTGAATCCAGCGTTATACGAGAATGGTCGGCACGCACGACGATGATCAAACTCTTCAACATCATCGAGTTCCATAATAGCTTCATCCTCGGCGATGGCACCCATGATGCGATATGCTTCGATGAGATCTGCTACGATAGGGGCTTCTGCACCTCCGACCATAGCTACTCTAGCGCGACCGTGAACGATGTCGTCGAGGCCTTGTTTTACGTTGTACAGGAAAGTTGCACACGCACCCATCGCTCCCGCAGTACCTCCGACAGAACCGAGAACGTAAGCATTGACAAAATCTGCAGGCATCTCCGCTAGGCTGAGTGCTGCCTGCTTAGACGTCGGACGCTTCCCTAAGCATGGGGCTTGCAACAAACCGCTCAGACTGTCTGCATCACATTGTCCTAGGGCACTACAAGCATAAACGGAGACTTGATCAGGTCGAATATGATCGCGGATCGTAGACCAAGATATTCCTGTCGACAATAGAGCGTCGGACGCACTGTAAATGGTCATTTGCAACCCACGCGGATGACTTCGGCTCGGATACGTCTTAGCGGGGTTAAAACCTTTAGGCAGTTGTCCTGCCGCGGTGACCCGCGATGATCTAGTTTCAGGTAGGAGCAGAGGGACTTTGGTGTCGACTTCAACGGTGGTTTTATTTCCAATCCGATCCAAGACTACCCATCCTTCCGGTAGGGGGTTAGGCATTTGGCGCGTTGGGACGGCAACTCGAAACGATTCTCCAGCCGGATGGAAGCTTGTCGCTCGTTTTGCGGGAATGTTGTCTGTGTCAATAAGTTCGATCTTGCGTATGAGCGTGTGATCGAGTATGTATTGCCGAACATCGTTGGTGAGCGTGTCCGTATCCAATCCCATCAAGCTTTGCAACGCTCGATAGGTATGTTCGGCATCAGCACTTGGTAGTTCGTCGATCACTAAGCGTTTGTACGCATGGTGATTGGAAACGCGGCCGGCAGGGTTTATGCCTCCGAATCCAACGATTACTGGAAGTGGTGTCAAAAGCCTATCGTACTATCATTGTTGAGCCGCGCGCGGAAAAGCAAACTAGCATGTTTTCGGTGCTGGTGGAATTCTAGTCTCGTTCCAGTGCTATTGCTGTACCTTCTCCACCGCCGATACACAATGTGGCGATACCGCGGCGGAGGTCTTGATTCCGCATTGCGTGTGCTAAAGTAACAACTAGTCTAGATCCAGTAGAACCTAAAGGGTGTCCTTGAGCACAGGAACCACCGTACACATTGACTTTAGTGGGATCTAGTTGCAATTCTTGAATAGCCAACATCGTGACCATTGCAAAGGCTTCATTGATTTCAAAGATGTCTACCGACTCTTTTTGCCAGCCAGTTTTCTGGAGTATTGTTTCGATCGCTTTGATCGGAGCGAGGACGAATCGAGAGGGGTGCAACGCGACTGACACGTGGGCGACCACGCGAGCAATCGGTTCAACGTCAACCTGCTTCGTGATTTCATCGTTTGCTAACACTAATGCTGAAGCACCATCAGAAATCGAGCTAGCGTTTGCAGCCGTGATCGTACCGTTTTTTGCAAACGCGGGTCGCATTTTCGGGATTGCATCAACACGAGATTTGCGTGGTTGTTCATCTTCGGTTAGTTCTTCTAGTTCCGTGACTTCTTTCGCTAATGAACCCGAGTTCATCGCGTGCAAGGCTTTACCGAGCGACTCAATGGCAAACTCATCCATTGAGTCTCGGGTCATTTGATGCAGGTCGGCAATTTCCTGTGCGAAGCTTCCCATTGATCGACCAGTCTCGGCATCTTCGAGACCGTCGCAGAACATTGCATCCGGTAGCGTTTTGTGTCCCATCCGCAGTCCGGCGCGAGCTTTCGGTACCAAATAGGGCGCATTGGTCATACTCTCCATTCCGCCAGCGATAATACACTTCGCACGACCAACACTAATCAAGTCTGTTCCTAGCATTGAAGCTTGCATCCCCGATCCACAAACTTTATTGATCGTGGTGGTAGGTGTTTGCTCGCCGACACCCGCTCGCAATGCTGCTTGCCGTGCTGGTGCTTGTCGCAAACCAGCACTTATGACATTACCCATAAAGACTTCATCAACGGCATCTAAGGGAACCTCAGCGTCTTGTGCTGCGGCGCGTATCGCTCGCGCTCCTAAATCGGGCGCAGCCAATTTGGCGAGGGCACCTTGAAAACTACCGATCGGAGTACGTCTCGCGCCGAGAATAAATGTGTTCATACCGTAATTGGCTTAAGTTTAGAGATTAACTCTGCAAAGTTACATGGACGAAAAGACTCATCGAGTTGTTCGACGAGAATTTGTTCCCAAGCTAATCGACATGCCCCTGTTGATCCAGGAAGCGCAAAAATGAACGTTCCGTTAGCAACTCCCGCAACCGCACGAGATTGGATGGTTGACGAACCTATGTCGGAAAAGGAGAGAAAGCGAAATAACTCACCAAACCCCTCAATCTGCTTGTCAAATAGCGGAATAATCGCGTCTGGAGTTGAATCGCGGCCACCGAAACCCGTACCTCCCGTCGTAACAATTACATCGACTTGATCATCACAAATCCAATTTGACACCGCGGCTCGTATTGCGTAGACGTCGTCCCGAACAATTTTCCGAGCAGGTACCGTGTGGTGTGATTCTTGCATGGCAGTAACTAGGTAATCTCCAGAGGTATCGTTTGCCTCTGTTCGAGTATCTGAAATGGTTAGTACCGCGATGTTCATTCAATCGAATTATATGTTCAATTTCACAGTGAAACGGTGTCGGAAGACAACAAAGAAATCAATTGTAACTGTGGATTTGCCTAATTCTTATGGACAATATGTAGTAACTTACACATATTTTTGACCTTGAAAGACGAACGACTCTTCCTGAAAGCAGAACGGATTGCGCAGGATTTCAACTTATTTCCTTCGGCAGATCCCAAGTCTGAGTTCTTAGTTCGCGGACTACTGAGCTCACGTGACATCGCCGCGCGTGTAGCGGAACTGGACAGTATGGGAGTTGATGCTTATATTGAGCAAGTAGTCGCGCCAGCGGAAATGCCGGATCGAACGCCCGCCTCTGACATCGTCCACCAACTCGGCAAAGTCATTCAAGCCACGAGCAATGGTCCTTACTTTGACGCGATTGTGGAAATGGACTTTCCCGAAGATAAGCGTTTAGTCGCATTTATAGCACAAGATCGCAATCATCGCAACGGAGTTTGGGGTCCTCAAGAACATTATGCCGCGGCGGAATTTGTACAAGCTTGCACCCGTCGTTCCATTCCCATAGTAAGTCTCATGGACACCCCGGGCGCTGCTGCAGACGAAGAAGCTAATCGGGGGAATCAAGCGCACAACATCTCCCGTTTGATCGCAGTTATGTCTGACATTGACGTACCAAACTTAGGGGTCATATTTGGAATAGGATATTCGGGTGGTGCGATTCCGTTAGCCGCTAGCAACATGATCTTGTCAGTTCGAGACGGCCTATTTAGCACAATCCAACCACGCGGGTTAGCCAGCATCGCTCGACGTTTGAACTTGTCATGGCAAGAGTGTGCGAAACATGTCGGTGTCTCCCCGTTTGAACTCATGGAACAGGGGTGTATCGACGGGATCATAGACTATGTTCCCGGTGAGAAGGACGACAAGATCGAGAACTTTCGACAAGCCATTATCACGGGTATTTCTTCGATTGAAGCCAGTACTAAGACATTCGTTGCACAAGAAAGAATGTTTCTTGAAGAGTACCGACATGTCTTAAATCGGTATTTGTTCCCAACAGAACGAATGAAACAAACTGAGAGTGCCTCACTGTTTGAGTTCGTCGAAAATCCAACTGACTATCTCAATGTGTTTGGCGTCGCCTATCGGTTTGCGCGTTTTCTGCGAGTTCGACGCCGCATCAAATCCACTAGTACCAATCAATATGGACGTTTAGCACACCGAGAGATTCCTGAGGGAGAATTGCAAAAGCGAATGGATCTGGATCGTAGGCGCGCTTTCTTCCGGTGGCTTCAAGATCCAGATCGAGTCGTATACGACGACTCGTTGAAGGGAACATGGCGTAACTATGTCAGTAGAAAATCTGCGCTTAGTGAGAGCCGTAATCGGTTGCAACGCATGTTATTCGGCGAGCCGCGGCGTAATTTTGAGACGGCAAGAAGCAATTTGTTCGGTAGTGTAGGTGCATTTCTTGTAAATCGATGGAAGGTCGATTCAACGGGCAACCTGAAGTTGCTGCTAGACTACCTGCGGCATGAGACCGCAAGGTATGACTTGATACATCCGATGGAATTGATCAACCCCCGAGAACTACTCGAGCGAATTGATCATGATTCTGGCTTTGGAGCAGAACTTCGACATCGGCTGTCTCATCAAGGCACGAGGGTATTCCATGCACCTGATGTAAGTGATTTGTCTGATGAACAAGTTGCGCAACAACTTACGCTTGAACTGAATTTGGCGATCACCGGTGAGAGTTTCGAAAGCGACACCCAATTGCCCGTGATTGCAGATGAATCTCAAAGAAAGCAAGAAATTGCAACACACAATCGGCGGCTTGTAGATCGGTCTTACGCGAAGTATTTGCGGGGACGTAGCGTGGGTTTTGCAGTGGTCGATGAAGAATCAGTATCGACGGTTCTAGACGTTATTCAGATACCAGAATTAAAAACATCGTTCGTTGAAGAATTCGAAAATCAACTCATATTTGATGCGGTTTATAACGGCGTAATCAAGAGCTTAGAGTCGATTGCGGCAGAGGCAAAGGCAACTCAATCCTTGGAACCTTACACCATTCGACAATTGCTTCTGACTCACAGTGAGAGCGGTATTCGAGATGCTCTAGGATATCTGTTGGATCAAGGAACGTCAATGGAAGAGTTACAAGCGCGGTTCTTTGCGTGGTATCTACGCTTTTCCACACTTCCAAACTTTCGAAAGTTCTTACTCACCGTGGAGGAGTGGAAAAAGTCTATTTTTTCGCATCTATCGGACACGCTGTTCGTTGTCGTTACATTCCTGTTTGAGAAGATCATGGTTTCATATTTGCGATATGAAGGGGAGGGAATTCGTTACAACGGAAAAATCACTCCTCGAAATATCGGTCGTCGTCGCGACTTTTGGAACCGTTTAAATAACGCTTATCGAGATTTGCAGCTACAGCAAGTACTTACACGATACAAGAAAACTCAACGACTCACGTATCAAGCTTTTCGAGATGAGTTTTTCGAGAACTTTGAGGAACTCTTTGGCGATCTGATTAGCGGAGATCCTGTAGAGTTTCCTGGTTTTCGTCTCGCGATTGAGAGTGCCTTAGACGACAACGAACCGCCTTGTGGCACGGTAACTGGTGTTGGTACATTCAAAGGGGTTGAGGGTGCGCTGAAATTTGGAGTTGTGATCTCAAACTCTCGTTTTCAGGCCGGCGCGTTTGATATGGCAAGTGCGGAGAAATTCTGTCGATTGCTGCACCATTGTGCTGAATCCGCTCTCCCAATTGTGTGTTTCATTTCTTCTGGCGGTATGCAGACTAAGGAGGGAGCAGGTGCTTTGTTCTCGATGGCGGCGATCAATGATCGTATAACGCACTTTGTTCGCGACTACGATCTTCCGGTAATCGTTTTTGGATATGGCGACTGTACGGGTGGCGCACAGGCGAGTTTCGTCACCCATCCTTTGGTGCACACCTATTACTTTTCGGGTACAAGTATGCCATTCGCTGGACAAATCGTGGTACCTAGTTATTTACCATTAGACTCGATTCTTTCGAACTATTTGATCACGACTCCAGGTGCAATGCAAGGGCTCGTGAAACATCCGTTTTATACCGAGTTAGATGAAGAGTTGAGAGAGTTTGATCCTGACATTCCAGTTCCAAGCGACACGGTGGTTGAAGTTGTAGCGGGAGTAATGGAAGGGTCATTGACTGCGGTAACTACCAAGCAAATTCCCACAATAGAGCGTCGAGTTCAAGAGACCGACCTATTTCGACCTGTTAACAGAGTTCTCGTACACGCTCGGGGATGTGCGGCAGTAAAGATTGTTCGCATCGCCCAAGAGAGAGGTCATGAAGTGGTACTTGTACAGTCTGATCCAGATATGGACTCCGTTGCTGCGGACCTTTTGAAAGACAATGATGAACTCGTTTGTATTGGAGGCAGTACACCGGACGAGAGTTATTTAAACGCTAGGTCAGTACTCACCATTGCTGAACAGTTTAATGTGGACTCACTGCATCCCGGGATCGGATTTCTGTCTGAAAATAGCAACTTTGCTGGTTTAACGCGCGCTCACGGAATCAACTTCATAGGACCGCCGGTTACCGCTATGGAAACTATGGGTAATAAGTCAAACGCAATCAACACTGCATTAGGCTTGGGTGTTCCTGTCGTTCCAGGCAGTCATGGCATTGTCAACGACATTGAACAGGCGATGGAAATCGTTGAGAAAATCGGTTTTCCAATCCTTATCAAAGCAGTACATGGTGGGGGCGGAAAAGGTATTCAACTGGTCGAGACGCAGGACAGTTTTTTAGAACTCTTTCAGCGAGTCTCGGTTGAAGCAAGAGCAGCGTTTGGTAGTGGAGATGTTTACTTAGAACGATACGTCCAACAACTGCGACACATTGAAGTACAGGTGCTACGAGACCGTCACGGGAACACAAAGGTATTGGGCTTGAGAGACTGTAGCGTTCAGCGCAATCGACAGAAAGTCTTTGAAGAATCTGGTTCTACAATGCTTCCTTCGAAATTAGTTAAAGAAGTGTTTAAACACAGCACAGCATTGGCTAACGAGGTTGAATATATAGGTGCAGGCACCGTAGAGTTTATCTTTGACGTCGAAAAGCAAGAAGTGTACTTCATGGAAATGAATACGAGGCTACAAGTAGAACATCCGGTGACCGAGCAAGTTTCTGAGGTGGATATTGTTGGCGAGCAATTTCGCATCGCTTCCGGTGAGAGCATTGAAAGTCTAAAAGTTGGAAGTCGCGGCTATTCCATTGAAGCTCGAATCAATGCTGAACAAGTCGCTCGAGCCGCTGATGGTAGTCTTACTTTTCGTCCTAGTGCGGGTCGAATTACTCAGTGCTCATTCCCTAGCAATGCTCGCGTCGATGTTATCACGATCGCCGCACAAGACAAATTTATTTCACCTTACTATGACAGCATGATTGCGCAGGTGATCGCACACGGCTCGAGTAGAAACTCTACAGCAGATCGCTTGTTTAAATTCCTTGACAAGGTGAAAATCGAAGGTATTGGTACGAATATCGCACTGCTGAAACGCGTACTAAAAGACGAGACTTTTCGAAGCGGCAACTATACGACGGATTACTTACCCGAGTTCCTAGACCGTACCGATTCAGATTCTTTGATTGCTGAGATGGAAGCGATGAAGGGACATCAAGATCAACAATTGGGGCTAGACTCAGTTCGAATCGAAGACAGCAAGGAATTAAAGGTTCTCTCGCCGGCCACAGGAATTTTCTACACCAAGCCGACACCTACTGAAAACGACTACGTACAACCGGGAGATTTGATCTCAGTTGATCAGACGCTTTGTCAGATTGAAGCATTCAAGATCTTCACGCCGTTGCGATTACGAGACTTGAACTCGGGATCGGAACTACTGTATCCAGACACAACCGAGTACAAGGTAACGAGAGTTAACGTCGACACCGGGCAACAAGTGAATCAAGGAGATTTATTGTTCGTTGTTCAGCCTGGAGCGAATTGATGCTCAGACGAGATCAAACATAGTTGTTCTTACAGTCACACGGTATTCCGGGATACTTAAATCGCCGAAAGTTCAACGAACAATAAACAATTTGTACAGAGCTAGTATCGCTCTAAGAACTCGAGCTCTTTCACTTCAGGCAGCAGATACGAGACCGGTTGTTCACAAGTAACGTTTTTGAACGTTTTTATCGTTTTATCTAGAAAGTCGCCTGAAAATATTGAAGTTCCTTCAAAATGACGAAGTTTGGAAAAAACTTCATAGTATTCGCAACTCGCGTTGTAGTCGTATAAAAACTCGACTCTAGCAACGTCGAACGTGACTAGAGGCGAGTGTGCTCGCTCGTTGTCATCTTCAATAGTTAGTAATAGGCTTAGTGGTGCTTTGCTCTCGGTGTCGACGGTCAACTCGGCGATCCACTCAAGCTTTCGCAAGACTCGCACAGCATCACTGTCTAGGTTAGGAGCTACTAATCGAGGAGTAAACGGGAATCGAAATTTCACTGTCGATCTGCTTTTGGCTACGACCACACCTTGTGCTAAGTCGAAGGGCTTGTTCGGAACATATGAGAAAGGAGCATCCCGGTAATGTCTTTGTGCCTTAGAGTCTTCGCGTATCGTCCCACCTGACTTCGACACAATCCAGACAGCCTCTTCTTCGCTTGGACTCGCAAGGTTTCCTCTAGCATCGAGTGTAAATGAGAACGAACATAGCGGTATTCCAGAGTACGACTTACTGAGAGCGGTCGCGATGAGCTCTTGGTTCTCTTGAGATAACTCGGTATCAGAAACACTCTTTAGAAAACTCTCGTACCGAGCATTCCGATATTCCTGAATCTCTGCTATAGAAAGAAGTTTAGTGTTGGGTATCGTAGTATCGGCTTTGAGCTTTCCTTCGGAGTCTACCTCACAAGTACCTGTCAGTGCCGAAGCTACTAGTAGTAGGACGATACCGCACTTTAGCGAGCGAAAATGAGTCACCAGTATTCCTTGCATTCGATTTAACACTCTAGGTTGATTTTAAATCAGGAATTGTGTGAGGACACGTGGAGGTAATTCGATGATGGATCACAGTTCGTACCGAAACAATAGTCGAACACCTCTACATCGGATTAATTGTTCGCAGATTCTGTCTTGAATCCAAAGTACGCGAGGAGTCACGGCAAGGGAGTCAAAGCAGTCACAGTCGCTGTATTCCACGATAGCAATGGGTTTGTGTTCAACCAATTCACTACATCTTCATGATTGACTACTTCTTACTAGGACTCAGTGGATGTCTCTGTTGCAACAGTTTGTTTCTGGCGGCGAAACCGTTCTCGGAAGTTGGTCGGAATCCAAAGCACAGGTGTTTTGAATGATTGCCACCACACTTTGATCCACTTTATCAGAGTGAATACCAGCCACATCGCCCAAACGAGAATCAGTACAAAGTACACCCACATTGGAAGTGACAACACCCAAGGCGATGGCACTCTTCCATCTATTTCATCCGAGAACCAAGCGAATGATTGGTCGAAGGATTGCCAACCTGTAATGTACATGTTTGGTTCGTTTGTTAACGCCGCAACGATCGTACTCACGACGACGTAGAGTACCAGTAGTGTAAGAACTCCAAACAGTATCTGTCCTATTCGATACAACCATGGTCGAGTGATTTCTTGTTTAGCACGAGATTTGAGCCATATTGCAAGGAACCAGATTCCCACAAACACGAGGACGCTCAGGTGAACTAACGTAGCTCCAAGAGTCAAAATCACTGCGTCTCTTGTGGATAAAGCAATACCGGGTATTCTTGACACCGCGACGGCGACGAAGAGTAAAGCAATTAAAACTGACCAAAGTGTCACAGTACCACCGAGGGAGGGACCTGCCAACCACAAAATCCAACGATTGTCAGGGAGCAAAATGTGTGTTCGTACATTCACGCCGGGCTGACTAAACGACACACCATGGGGTCTGTACAGAATTGATACGCCAGCGTCGGTTTTCCAGTCTATCGAATATTGATTACTTCCAGATTGAACGGGGACAAACACGATCTCGGCATCGTTAGAAGGTAGAGCTTGATATTCCCCAGCAAAGTTGAAACTCTCAATATTTGCTCCTTCTGGCAACGTTACTTCAATGTCCCCTGGTTGTGATGCGAGAATGGTCATCTCGAGGTACGAAGTCGTACTCTGTGGCCCGACTTCGTGGAACATATTGACGCCGTTAATAGTGATGGAATTACCCAGTACGGGTTGCGACTGTTGAATGTCGACCTGCAATACTTCATCGGATCGCGGGATGAAAGTAGTGTGACTTGCGCCGACGTCGATAGGGACGACCCCTTCGTAGTCATAGCTCCAGAAATCCGATCCAATGATAGACCATCGTTCGGAACGTTCCGAGACCGACGGTGCGGACAAGGTGATGGCGGTAGTCTCCTCTAATCGGCTCTCCCAAACAGCAATATGTTGACCGTCTTTGAGATTTATCACCATTTGGTCTTCTTCGACCGACATGCCGCCAGTAGAAACGTGTTCGTTCGGAAGCAACGGAATACGAACGGTGATTTCGCCAGAATATGGCGCAACTCTGGCGACTCGGGTTATGACGGTGGGTTCATAGGATAGGACTATCTGGCGTTGAACCGATACATAAGGTGTAATTTCGATTGGTATGAAATTTGATGTGGTAGGGGATGTACTAGCAGATTCCACAATGCCTGAGCGAGAAAATGAGAGGTTGCGATCCCCCACCTGACCTCGAATCAGACCTTCGACGCGCCAACCGGGTGCGTCGATTTCCAGATGTCCAGGAATCAGATCAAATGCTATGTCAAACCGATCGAGCTCGTCAACGCCAGCAGTGAGTGTTATCTCATGCACGCCTTTATCGAGCAGAGTATAGAGTCTAGAACGTTCTCGAAGTAGTGGTAGTTGATTTGTTCCTTGACGTACGTCGACGAGGTTCCAAGTACCATTTTCGTTGGGCAATGGAATTGCTACGCGATCCTCGGCATGTATTTGCATGCTAATCTTTAAAACGCCGTCGGAAAGAACAACGCTAGCCTCCTCAAGGTATGCACACTCGTTCAAACAATCGGGCAGTGCGAGTAACCGCTTCTCCAGTTCGTCTAAAAGGTGTGCATCTGGAATTTCAGCGTGAGCTTCTTGAGGACAGAACAACACCCCTACTAGTACAAGTGATGCGAGACTTGATGCACCCGGTAGAACGCTTTTTACGCAATTCTTGATACCGGGTACTTTTAGATATGCGAAGTACGCGAGTACCAATAAGGTTGCAAGAGCCGACAAACCATATATCACTCGGGAAATCCAAGGAGGTAGCAAAACGAAACTCATTTGTCTATCCTGAGCGACCGGTCCGTGCCAATCGAGAGTTACGGTTTCCCACTCCCATCTGGGTCTGCCAGGACCAGTCTGGATTGCGATCGGGAGTGTTGGGTCAAAAGGTTTTAGTGCTGGAGTCTGAAGTGCTTCTCGCGCCGCTACTCCCAATCGAGTTACCTCGTCATCTTTATTAGACACGATTAGTGCAGAAGGATCTGAAATTGGCATGTACGTACCAGTAGTTAAAACTTCTTCCATCTCATCATCCGTTTCAAACGTTGAGGTCTGGGGAGTGGTGGAATTAAATTGTTCAGGTACTTTTCTGAAAAAGTCACTAAGATCGGTAATCCCCATTTGAACTATTTCTTCAGCTGTATACCTTCTAGCGAATGTGCTATAGATACTTTCTTCAAACGTTGGACTTCGATCTGCTAGTTGAGGATGCATCGCATTACGCATTGAGATCGTCGAGTGGAAAACACAGGCAGCCGCTACGACGACGAATGCAACCCAGAAACTTACGCTCGCCAGCTTACTAAGCTTAACGTTTTTAATCGCTTTTAACGCGTAACACATTCCGGCAAGTAGGACCCAACCGATGGTTGGAGCTTGGTCTAGCTGATAGCTAATGAGTACCGTGCCAGCAACGATTGCTGTCCATTTCCATCCTCCCAGACCCCACACCAAGCAAAGTAGAAGTAAGACGATGAATACGTCCCATATTCCCCACTTCGAAAGCCAAGAGCCATCGACTTCATCGACTCCGTGCGACCACAACAACAACCAACCAGGAGGGAGATGCAACCGAGTACGAAGACTTTCGGCTTCGACGCTCCAGGTGTTAGCAAGTAGCGGATCGGACCTGGAGACTTTCGAAATTGAAGACAGACTAGAGTCATTTGGCGTTAGATAGACACTCGTCAAACGATCTTCAGACGTGTTGTCATAGGTGATCAAGCGGGAACTTCCATTTACTCGAACCTCACCTAGAGTGATGCTGGACGTCACGCGCTGGGCAGATTCAACCTCGGTACTAATTGAGTCTGCTACTGTATAGGAGTCTCCTCTGAAGTTCAACCAAAGGTTTCGAGTCATATAAAACGTCGATGCATAGGGTTCTACGCTCCCTCGCTGCTCTTCAATTAATTCCAACTCGTCTTCTGTAGAAAGAACAAATCCATTCAGTTGACGCATCCTTCGCGGTGCGTTGATCTGCGATAAATCCGTCCGAGGCGCGCCCTCCATTCGTAAGACTCGAAGTTCGTGTCGGGGTTCTATCCCCCAATATTCCAAATTTGGCCAGAGATCAGAGGCCTTGTGATACTTAAATGAATTCAATTGATCAGTCGCGCGCGCATCGATTTGGATATCGTTAGTACCTGGGCTTACCTGAACGACTAAGTTTCCTTCTCTGGACAATATCGCTGGCCAACGCGATGTTAGATCTGTAATTTCATACTCTTCCGTGAGTACTTGTCCAAAGTCTAAAGTCCTAGGACTACCGGTTACAGTGACTCTTATATACGTAGTTAGTGTCTGTGGTATATCGTCGATGAAATGGCGAAAAACTCGCACGATTTCTGAATCGGGACCACGGTTAGTCGAGGACTCTTCTGAAATCTCACTCGAAAACCATAATCGACTACCTCCAGCTCGAAGAGTAGGATGTTTAACCGGTTTCCCGTCAATTGTTAATCTTACGATGCCGGATTGGGGTATTTCTAAGAATCTTGGTTCAGATTCTTCATTCCAAACCAGTTCACCCTTTAACGAGTGAGTACCAACTGGAACTTGAACCTCTGGTGCAGAATTTCCTCCACCCAAGGCGATTTCTTGACCATTCAGCGTGAAGTTTTGTGGTTTGAAAGATCCACTGTAAGGAAGTTGTAAAGTGGACTCAGCGAACGCATGTACTTGTAGTTCAAACCTAGCTCCAAATGTTTCGCCGCGCAGGACGTTAACGTTGGTTGCTCTGACCCAGATGCAGTTTAGTCGCACTCCGTCGGTAGCCCGGACTGGGCAAGACACATGAGGGTTGTCTTCTAGGACCCAATCGACCCAAGGTTTTAAGCTGTCGGGAACATAGATGTCGGTTTCAGCGAGCAGGATTGAAGGCCAAATCAGCGCTGTGACAACGGTGATAATTAAAGGAAGTCTTTGCAACATAAGAGCACTTTTTCGGTAGACGATTCAGCTATTATGCTACGACTCGACTGTTTAAATCGAAAATCTACATTGAGACTGTAGTTATTCGATCAATCGGGGTAAAGTGCCTCAAACGCAGCCTGAATTTCTTCACGATCAAGGGATTTATCGTTGTTTGTATCCCAAGAAACAAAGTTCTGTTGTAAATCTTCGGGCAATGCGTCACTCGGAATGGGTGTATTGAGATCTCGAGAGTTGTCGAAATTCCACAAATCGAAAACCACGTTGCCTAGCTCTTGAGCAGCTTCCTTCCACTCCTCGCCCTCTACCTTAAGAGTATGAACAACTCCTTCTGTTGGAACAGGGTTTCGTTCGGTACGGTGTGATTCAAGCTCAGATATGAAAGATGCGATGACTTCCGTGGTTTGATCTCCGGCAGTACCGAGGTCTCGATCAACAGCGCGGAAACTCTGATACTGCATGGCATTCACTACGTCTACTCGTACATCATTCTCTTGTAGTTTCTTGGTGTAGTGCTCAATTGCTGACCAATGATTGGTTTTTAACTTATTTAGATGTTCCGGCGACGGCCACCCCACGGGGCAGGCAGCAACTATAAGGTGGGGTACGATAGGAAAGTCTTCGCGAATATGAAAGTATGGGGACGCATCCTGCCAGACTTCAAGATTGTCACCAAATGCAGCTTTGTGATATTCCTTACTTAACTCGGACGATTGCATGGTCTCAACTAGGTCAAGTACTAACGGTTCTAATAGGACTACACCTTTAATGTCGACGGGTCGAACCCCCACATCAATTAGACGTGAATGATCTGTTGCAAGTAGTGCTACTAAGTGTGCACCCGCTCCGTGGCCTATGAGATATATCGCGCGAGGATTACCGCTTCGATAACGTATGTTGTCGCTGATCCAACCGACGGCATCCGCAACGTCTTCGATCTGCGCGGGATGTTGGTTTTTGCCATCTTCACTCAAACGGTAGTTGGTGCTGACCACTACAAATCCTTGATCCGTGAAATATTCGACAAATGGGGATTGGTCAATATCTTTGTCTCCAATCATCCAGCGACCACCGTGAACGTACAGTATCACCGGGAGATTCGATGGTGCCTCTTCTCCTTCAGCGGCAAGAGGTCTGAAATAATCTAAGCTCTGATGTGATGGCTCGATTCCTGGTAGCTCGCGAAATTGGATACCCGTCGTCGTATCGTAGTCGGCGTAAGTGTTGTACACCAAAATGCTGGACAACACGGACATCAAGGTAATCGCAAACAGCCTATTTCTAAATGTGAACATTGAGATTTCTCCTTTTGTAACTATTCTAATTCGTGCAGAGAATCCAGAGAGTCTCACTTGAAGATCTGTTTCACTGACATTGAGTTATACGATCCGTTAGCAGACTTCGCTGCATACCGTTTGTTGAAGTTGGTAAGCAACGTTTGTGATGACAAGTCATTGTGTATGAATTTGTTGCTGGACAAATAGGCTAAAAAATTTGATCCAACGGCTATCTGTGTTCAAACATGGTAATAGTTGAAATTTCTCACCACCTAGACCCAGAAAGAGATCACGTGCTTGAATGCCTATTTCCTCCAAGGTTTCCAAATTGTCAACCACGAAAGAAGGGCACGTCACTGCGATACGTTTCACACCGTCTTTTGCGAGACTGGTTATGACATCTGTCGTTGCAGGTTCTAACCACGGGAGTCGTCCTAATCGAGACTGATAACCTATGGAGTAGGGAAGTCCGAGGGCTTTGCCCAAGTACGTCGCCGTCGAATTGCACTGATGCCTGTAGCAAGTTTTATGTGCAACTGACTCAATCTCGCAGCATTCGGCCGACTTGAGACAGTGGGAGTTTGTTGGGTCAGCTTTAAGAATATGCCGAATCGGTAGACTATGAAAACTAATCACCACGTGTTCGATGTCTGCATCCAGTGCATCCGAAGTACATCGACCTAGCGCATTCAGATACTCTTCTTCTCGGTAATACACTGGTACCACTAACGTTGTTTTTCCACTAGAAACCTGATGCAGATAGCGAATAGTTGTGGTGCGAGTGGAGTCGGCGTGTTGTGGATATAGCATGGCGAGTACGATCGTTTCACGGTCTCTTAACTCGTTAAGTGCTTCAACGATAGATGGTTGACCATAGCGCATACCAACCACTGTTTGAATTCCAGTCGCTTCTTGAACCTTTTCTGCGACATGCCTCGTGATCCGTCGAAGAGGTCCCTCAGACGAGTCCCAAATGGACGCATACGCTTCGGATGAAGCTCTGCTTCTCGTTCTGGCGATAATTCCTTGTGCCAGAAATTGTCGCAGTGGTGTCGGGAGGTCGACCACGTATGGATCGGACAGGAATTCTCCCAAGAATTTCGCTACGTCTCTACGAGCAGGTGAAGTCGGAGAACCTAAGTTTGCAACGATGATGCCGACAGATTGCATAGCAAGTCAATGATGATAGTTTCTCGGAAAACGTGAGCAAGAGTTGAGTGGACAGTCTTAGGAGAACGTGAGGTGAAAGCGATACAGGTAGAGAATGATACTTTGTGTTGGCAAGAAACTGCTGATCCTTCGCCGCGGCGCGGAGAAGTGTTGATTGAAGTGTACTCAACTGCCGTGAATCGTGCAGATCTTTCCCAGCGAGCAGGTAAGTATCCACCACCACCCGGCGAGAGTGTAATTCTTGGTCTGGAATGTGCTGGTGTAATAGTCCAAGCTGGAGACGGTGTACCGTCATCAAGAGTTGGAGAGCGCGTTTGTGCACTACTTTCAGGTGGTGGCTATGCCGAATACGTTGTAGCACCTAGTTCACAAGTAATTCGCATCCCCGACGGATTGGATTTCTGTCAAGCAACTGCACTACCGGAAGTGTTCGCGACAGCTTATCTGAATCTGTTCCTTGAAGCGCAGTTGTCAGCAGGGGAAAGAGCGTTGCTCCACGCGGGTGCCAGTGGTGTTGGTACGGCGGCGATTCAGTTGTGTCGTGAGTTCCAAAATTACTGTTTTGTCACGGCGGGTTCTGTGGCAAAAATAGAGTATTGTCGTTCGCTAGGTGCGACGAACGGGTGCGTTCGCACGCAAACCAACTTTGCAGACGAAGTTCTACAATGGACTGACGGACGAGGAGTAGATGTCATTCTGGATCCAGTTGGTGGTTCTTACCTTGAAGACAATTTGCGGTGTCTTGCGATAGACGGTCGGTTAGTCATCATTGGTTTAATGGGTGGAGGGTCAGCAAAGGTACCACTTCGCCCGTTAATGGTGAAAAGACAACGCGTCATCGGATCTACGCTACGCGCACGAACTATTGCAGCGAAGGCGAAAATTATGACGGAACTTGAAGCTAGGGTTTGGCCTTTGATTGATACAGGGAAGATTGTTCCCGTAGTGCACGAAGTCTATCCCATCCAAAATGCTGAGCAAGCACATGAGCTAGTCGCGTCTAATGCGACGATTGGCAAAGTCATACTGAAAGTGCGAGACTAATGGGTTGATTTAGTTCGACGATTGGTAGTTCTCCCCCAAGCATTCGCTATAGATTACAAACACACACAGTCGATCGACAATCAGTACATTCTCGGATGTTAGACCTAGTGAGTTTCGCTAGGACGCATCGCCGCCGATATTTGTTCTAGTTGTTGCTCTAAGGAATTTTTTTGTGCGACGCGTCTTGCGCCTTTTGACGCTGAGCATCAACGACATGTGCTGGCGCTCTAGAAGTAAAGTTTGGATTCTCAAGTTTCTGATTTATTCCTTCTAGCTCCTTTGTCGTCCGTGTTAATTCCTTTTCAAGTCTAGCGTGTTCAGCGTACATTTCCTGTTTGTCGACGAACGGTACGTGAATTTTCAAACCATTAAATATCTGCATTGAACCGTGTGGGCTATTGGCATCGTCTTCAAGCCATTGGGTCGATGCAATTTTTGCTAGTTTGCAAAGTAGGACACGATTTTCTTGCTCAAACTCTCGTTCTCGGACGCTTCCTTCGCTAAACAAGACGCTTACTTCTTTGTTCGGAGGAATTTGGCGTTCGCCTCGAATATTGCGTACAGCACTAATGACACCTTTGAGCCAACCGATCGCAGTTTCAGCGGCCTTGTCTTCCTTCAGCTTGGCACTTGTGGGATAAGACTCCAGCATGATAGATTCACCATCCTTTCCCAGTCCCGGCGCAATGTTCTGCCAAAGTTTTTCAGTGATAAATGGCATGGCAGGATGTAAGAGACGAAGGAGCGTCTCCGCTACTTCAAGCAGCGCGAATTTGGACGAGCACTACCGTTAGAGCTGGGATCATCTAATGTGAGACAGTCGCCCCTTGGCGTACGATCTCTTAGTGGCCTGAAGTTATGGTGTTTCCGCGAGTTTGACGTAACGCTGTACGGTTGTCTTGGAGACCCCAAAAATCTTCGCGAGCTGACGTAAGGAATGACCACTGTGTCGGAGCGCGATCAAATTTTCCTTCTGCTCTTGGTTTAGAGCCTCCCTACGTCCTG
>VYFT01000048.1:0-16313 GCA_009842245.1 Gammaproteobacteria bacterium
ATCCTTACCTATCCTATGACTTCAGGGAGAAATTTCGACGAAGTATTACGATTGTTGGATTCCTGCCAACTCACGGTGAAACAAGCAGTAGCGACGCCGGTGATTTGGAGTAACGGGGATCCGGTGATTATCGTACCGAGTATTCCAGACGAAGAGGCACGGAAGAAATATCCCAATGGTTGGGACGCGCCCCTACCCTATCTTCGATTCGTACCCCACCAAACATAAACGAATCGACAAACTAACGACTGCTCGACTTGACGTCCCAGTTAAGTCGAACGCGCGTTTACCGCAAACATCGACGTGAACTCCCAGGTCATTATTGTCGGGGGTGGGATTGCTGGGTTAACTACTGCACTTGCTTTAAGTCAGGTAGAGATTCCAACACTGGTTTTGGAGCGCTTGAATTTTGAGGATGAATCTGGTGCCGGTATCCAGCTCACGCCCAACGCTACTCGTGTTCTCTTTCAGCTCGGATTACAGAGTTCTCTCGTTCCAGTCTCGCATGAACCCGAGATCCTAGAGACCCGACACTGGCGGACAGGTAACGTTCTTTGTAGAGTGCCATTGCGTCAAATTGTCGCACAATATTGTGAGTTTCCATACCTACAGATTCTTAGGTCTGATTTGATTGAAATCCTTCGTAGAAAGTGTTTGAAACAAACAAATATAACACTAATGGATCATGTTGAAGTAACGGATATCGAGCAATCGGAAAACGGAGTGAGTCTCCATTCTTCGAATGAGATCTTTTCAGCTCCGATGGTAATCGGCGCAGACGGTACACACTCGACCATCAGCGCACTCATAGGGAATACGCAAGAGCTTGAATTTTCAGGGTGGCAAGCATGGCGCACCGTACAAAGCGATCCGACACTGAGTTCCCCAGGATTGAGAAAGACCAATGTCTGGTGCGGCAAAGCAGGACACATTGTGCACTACCCTGTAAACTCTAAGCGGACGTACAACTTTGTTTTTGTAACCAAATCGAATCAAACACTCTCTGGAAAGTGGAAACAGAGAGGTTCTGTCTCTGAACTTGGAGCGTACTTTCGAGATTGGCACCACTCGGTGCGCGAGATGATCGAGCAAATTGATCAACAACGTCTGTTTCGGTGGGGACTATTTCATCACGCGCGAACTAAGCACTCGTGGAGTAGTCAAAGAATCGTATTACTGGGAGACGCGATTCACGCGACAATGCCCTTTCTGGCGCAAGGCGCAGCCTTGGCAATTGAAGATGCTAGCACCATCGCGAATCGCTTGAAATCAGACTCTAAGAACATAGAAAAGGTAATTGAATTATTTGTAGAAAGTAGGCGACAACGGGTCGAACGAATCCAAAAAAGATCGGAAAGAATGGGAGTTATATTTCATTTGGGTTTCCCTTGGTCGATAATTAGAGATCTCGGTACCCAATGGGCAATTAAGAATCTCGCAAGAGATATTTACAGGTTCCAGACGGTCTAAATTAATAACGATTTGTAAGACTTGAGCGTCGATGCATGTTAAACATTGCAACACCGCCATCTACTTATAATCAAATCAAGCCATTATCAGTCAAAGAGCCGTTAAACCAAATTAGATTGGAGTAATTCATGAAGTTGAAAAAGTTTCAGATGGGAGCGTTGTTCGCGCTATCTTTGTTTGCGACCTACTTACTAGCAAGCGGGGTCTCAGCGCTGGTCGGACCGAAGTCGATTGCTCCGTTAGTCGAGGAAGTTAAAGCTTCAGTGGTGAACATTACTTCGATCAAGTCGTCGCGGTCAAGTATTTGGACGAGACGGTGGACACAACCAAGTCGGGCCATTGGAACTGGAGTCATAATCGACGCAGATAACGGCTACATCGTTACAAACGAGCATCTAATCAGCAATTCCGAGAGAGTTATGGTCACTTTGGAGGACGAACGAGAATTTGAAGCAGAGATAATTGGAGATGATGCTGCATCCGATGTCGCCGTATTAAAAATCACTGCTGACGACCTAACAGCTGTACCTCTAGCCGACTCAGACGAAACACGGGTAGGAGACTTCGTTTTCGCAATCGGAAATCCATTTGGACAACTGCAAAACACAGTTACGTCTGGTATAGTCAGCGGACTTGGTCGAACAGGAATGGGGATAGGAGATATTGAGGACTTTATTCAGACTGACGCGGCTATCAACGAGGGGCACTCCGGAGGTCCGTTGATAAATTTTTCCGGTGAAGTAATTGGGATAAACACAGCCATTCTCGGGAACTCAGGAAATATTGGCATTGCATTTGCAATTCCGTCAAACCTAGTAAAGGAAGTTGTAGAGGAACTTCTTGAGTTCGGTGGAATTCCACGCGGAATCTTGGGCATTCACATGCGACCAGTGCGACTGGATGAAGTGGAGGAATACTCTCGGTTATATGGCATTGATGAGTTGAAAGGAGTAATGGTCACACAAGTAGTCAATGGAACCGGAGCATCAGAAGCAGGAATTAAAACATATGATGTCATCACAACCTTCAACGGTGAACAAGTGGTCGGCGTAAACGAGTTGGTAGGTCAGGTGAAACAAGTTAGAGTTGGCGACACGGTCCCGGTTGAGTTGTTCAGAGATGGAGAATTTATGACGGTGCATGCGGAGATTCGTACACGGACATTCATGGGTGATAGGATTGGTCTTGCCGGAGCTGCTCTTGGAGAAATTCATGCACAAGATGAACACTTTGAGAAGTTGAAAGGAGACGGCTGGGTTGTTCGAGACATTCTGGAAGACAGCCAGGCATCGAAACTTGGCTTGCAAGTCAACGATGTAATTCTTCGCGCGGATATACCACAACCCGGCGAAGATGGACCAGCTGTTTATGAAATTTTCCGAGACGGTGAAAATATCACTATCACAGCTCCAGAAGACTAGCTCGAATTTCGTGCCTTACGGTGCGTGTGTGCATCAACAAAGGTGAAAGACTAGTCCCCAATAGGCTCTAGGAACACGTTGTGGTATTTAGAGAGTCACCACAGAACAATACGGGAAACTCGCGGTAATTGAAAAAGAACTACGGGTCCATCGTAGGATTCGTACTGGTGGCTTCGTCGGCAAATTCTTCACTTGCTGCCAAGTTGATTTCTGCAACTCTCTCAAGGATGTGTTCACGCAACTGATGCGCGTTATCTACGTGGAATCCTTTGATTGAGGAAACACCCCCGGCAGTGTAAATTTGCAGTGTCGCTAAACTGAACATTCGGTCGAGTACGCCTTGACTCACCGCAACATGCTGTACCCGACTAAACGGTTCTGTCGCCAAATAGCGTGTGATGAATCCCCGTCGTTGTGCAATGTCCAATTCACGTAATGCATACCCTCGGTGTGGAAACTCTAAACGTGGCCACAGAATTAACAAGACAATTACAAATAATCCGACACATATATATATGATTCCAATTAAGCTAAATATCGTTTCTCCGGCAGACAGAAAACCAAAGCCACCTACGAGCGTAGCTACCAAGAGACCGGTACTGATGATCAAGTTTCGAATCACGTCTCGCACGATTAAATTTCGATCAACTTCAACCCAATCAATGTCTTCGAGAGAGGGGAGATCTCCGATTGACAGTTGATCGTTGCTGTGTTCGTTCATTCCCAATGTGTTTCCTTACGTTCGACAAAGTCTAAGACAGCGTCCATGAGTTGTCGGGCTTCCGAGAGTATAACGTACGGAATCGAAATATTTCCGTGAGCGTAGTGTAGTGTTATAGTCGACTTGCCAGTGAATCGTTGAACCGCGTTTTGCTTGATCGACACTTGTTGTACTTTCCCGTACCGCCCCATCATGTACTTGTAACCTAAAAATCCGCTTCGACTAATGAGAAGAACACCGTCGTACACGTACCCGGCTTTCAGCCAGCAAATTCCCGCAACTGTGAGTGTACAGGGAATCCAGAGTAGGCACATGACTGCCAGCGCAAGAAAATTTCCACTAAACATAAGCACTAGCAAAGGCACGGCAAGAATGAAGAGCATTAACGCCATGTGCTCTCCGAACCAAAGGTAAATCGGGGAGAGACGGGTAAACTCGATACTCTTCCGTGTGAGTCTCATATTCGACCCAGTGTGTGCAAAGGCGATACTCCAAACCTTGTCTTGGATCTCCACTGGACAGGATGGTATCACTAACCGGTGGTCTCTACCACTTGAAGATTGCCAAGCGATCAACTCACCGATCTGAAGAAAGAGCTCTCGGAAATTCCTCCGGAGGGAAAGAATCTGGATCTTTCTTGCTGAGAGACTCGAATATCGTGTGGTGAACAGACCGCGCGACACGGACAAACCTTCTTGCTTGCGCTGTAAGTGTAGATTGAAATTTCGTGCGAAGCACATCGCGAAGGTGAGCAAGAAGCAACAAAGCGTAACAATCAACAGTAAGATGATGGACCCTACGACTAACGTGCCCCATGATTGAGTCAATGCAATGCCCGTGATGCGTTCAACAAACTCGATCACAGCGAAGAAGACCATTTGAAAACCTTGTAGAACTACGTGCAATGCTTCTAACGGAACGTCACGCAAGGTTGTCGGGTTAAAAGAGGGATCAAAGTTCAGTCCGGTCGTCACAGAGCCAAACAATATCAAAGACGCGACGAATAGACCTCCAAATACGATACCAATTGCACCACTTGAGCACAAGCTAGCCTTAAACACGTTGTTAGCAGACATTCGATAAATGGAAGTTGATGCCGCGACGGAATTCGATTCAGGTGCCGAATTCGTACGCATGTGGATTTTGTCTCTTAGCGTTTCGGCAAGTCTTGGACTGATAGCAGGTATCAATATTTCTGCCTCTGCGGTACCTGCAGTGTCGATCGAGATGGTAGCTAGGTTTGCCAATCGTTCGATAGGATTCCGTCGAATGTTCACGGCCCGAACACGCGACCAAGGAACATCGGTCTGCACCACTCGGAACACTCCTTCGCGCACTGATATGTCCTGATCAGTAACTTTGTATCGAAATCGGAAGTAAGAAAGTAGTGCAGCAACCAAAACACCACACGCAAGCAAACACAGGATCGCCCCAAGAACAACAATCCAAAGCCAATACTGTCGAAGATATATACTCGCGCTTGTCGCGATAACTAACACTGTAATCGGAAGGTGTGATTGGTTCAACAGCCATAACGAAAATCGGACTAAATACTTGCCAATAAAAGACGCGATAGACAGAGGTGAGACGAGATGCCAATTCTCGCTATTTTTCGTTCGCGTAGTCATTCGTGCTTCAATCTTTGGTTACAACCACTCAGTATCGCGTACAGTGATAACATGGGAAATATAGTCATGTAGCTGTATCGCGCGATCTCGTGCTAAATATGGGACAACGATATGGGTCGTCGCAAAAAACACCGTAAGCGTTGACTTCCCCGTGAAGCGTTGAATGAAACTCTGCTCAATCCGCACACGTTGCACTTTTTTGAGCTTGCCCATGTCCAACGAATAGCCCAACAAACCTGATTTAGATATCATCGAAGACGAATCCAAGACATATCCTGCCTTACGCCAACGAACTATAGCTTCAGTTACGTTAATGGGCATCCATACACCTAAATATGCGAGCCAAACCCAAATCAACCATTGATAATCCAAAAACAATGTTGGAATCAATATCGCGAAGAAAGGAATTAATGTAGGAGCAATCAATAATCGAAAGAGATACACTATCGAAATCGGCTGGAACTCTTGTAGTTTAGGATCGAGGCGCAATCGACTCCCAGCTTCCAACGAAGCGAGTGCAACGATCTCATCTCGCACCGACGTTGGCACCGAAGGAAGCGACAGCATGTGTTCTTTTCCGCTCATCGACTGTTTCGCGGTCAACCGACACAATTTCAAACCAAGTTCCCGTACGTTTATCTTCAAGGAGACTGATTGAACTCGTTCAAGTTTTATGTTGGTCCGCTTTTTAGTGAACAAACCTCTTATGGTCGATAGTGTATCGTCTCGTCGAAGGAGTCGTAGATCGTAGTTTGTAACGCAGAAGTAGATGGCTCGAGCCGCAAACAGTGCCGCTATTACCATAACAATCGCCAGAAAACCTGGTACCGCCATACCCAACCAAGACTGCGTGACGGGAATCGTTGTAACTCTTTGAACAAATTCAGCGAACGACATGTAGTACTGTTCCGCAATATTGAGAGCATTGACCCAGAACACCTCGTTTTCGCCGTTGTCGTCATAGTCCAACATGTTTTGCATGGTAGCTGTGAACCCAGAAAAGGCAGCCAGCATGGCGGCCATCAGGGTTAACGTTCCCGGTGTACAGACGCTTGCCTTAATCAACGGAAAAAGCTTCATCCCATACATCTGGCGCCCTTCACTCGAAACCTCTTGCTCAACGGATTCGGAAGTTGTAGAATCCATGCTGACCTTCGCTCGAAGCAACTCGGCAAGTTGTAGTTTTATCGCAGGCACTTGAACTTCGGCTTCTTCAGTACCTGCGGTATCCAGTGAAATCTGTGCTAAACCTAGTGCTCTTTCGACCGGTCCTCGCTCCAAATTGACGGCTCGAACCCGTTCCCATCGAACATCCGTTTGTGTGATTCGAAGTATTCCCGACTTTACCGCAATGCTCTCGTTTGTTATCCGAAAGCGGAATCTTCGGTAAGCGAGAAAAGCTACGATGAACGTAATGATCAAGATCAATGCAACGACAATCAGTATGCCTTGCCACCACGTGAGATTTGTTCTGACTACTGCAATAAAAGTGACGCCCACTACGGGAATAAAGTTTGTCATGTGTTGAAACAGTGCCTTGGTTACGATCGCTAATCTACTACCAAAGAAAAACACAAGCGCAAATGGCGATGCCATTCGCCACGTACTATAGTCTGTTAGCAATGCTTCGAGCTCAGCTTGAAGCTTCAAAGAATCGATGGGCTGCCCTGAAATCAAATCAAATCACCATTTTGGTGAGCGAAACCTCACAAACCCGATAGAAATGTGCACTGTGTTCCACAAGCTCTACTTAAAATCCTTCAATCTCTATCACAGTGTTCAACTCAATGCAGTCGCTAGCGAGTTGCGTTCCGATTTCAATAATCGACTAAGGAAAAACACAGATGTTAAAAGCGGTGCCGCTAGGGCAAAAGTGTGGCATGAAAGTATCCGAGCTTTGTTTAGGTACGATGAACTTTGGGGTGCCAGGGAGTGGTATGCATGGAGACTGGACATTAACGGAAGACCAAGCAAAGCCGATCTTCCGCGCCGCGTTCGAGCACGGACTATTATATTTTGATTGTGCGGACAACTACGGCCTCGGAGCAAGCGAAACAGTTGTCGGATCGATTTTGCGTTCGATGTTTAATCGTTCGGAGTATGTAATCACAACCAAAGTCTCGTATCCAATGGGGGACGCTCCTAACCTCGCCGGACTTACGCGAAAACACATCATTGAAGGAATTGATTCGAGTCTCCAACGCTTAGGTCTGGACTATGTTGATCAGCTCATCATTCACCGACACCCACACGGTATTCGGAACCAACCACCGACACCAATTGAAGAGACGATGGAAGCACTTCACGATGTCGTCAAGGCCGGAAAGGCTCTATATTTAGGTGCATCCTCCATGTTCACGTGGCAATTTGTCGAACTACAGTGGGTCGCGAAACTAAACGGGTGGACCGAGTTTGTCTCCATGCAGAACCACTATAACTTAATCTATCGTGAGGAAGAGCGAGAAATGATCCCATACTGCAAGAGTACTGGGATTGCGTTGACTCCTTGGTCGCCGTTGGCTCGAGGGATCCTTGCTGGTTCATACGGCAGCAGTCTGAAGAAAGGAAAGACTCAACGTTCATCAGGACGCGACGCAAAACGTACAGCGAGTCTTTATCAAGGTGATGCTGACTTCAAAATTGCTGCACGCGTCGCAGAAATTGCCAGAAAATATGGGAAGAAACCAAGCCAGATTGCGATCGCATGGTTAACAAACAAATCTGAAATCACTGCGCCTATCGTTGGTGTGTCCAAAGTAGAACAACTTACCGAATTGGCTGAAGCGACTTCTATTACATTAGAAGAAGAAGACGTTACTTATCTTGAAGAACTGTACCAGCCGGTAGAGAATCTACTCGCGCTAGGCTCGTCCTAGCTTACAACAGGTCTTCAGGCTGCCGCGACGAAGATTGAGAGTCGTCGTCGCCTTGAACGCGCTCGACAACAAACTCTCGAAAACTACTTCTCATAACTACGCGTTCGTCTTCGGTAAGATTTCTTTCTAACGCGTTGCGACATTCAAAGAGTAGAGACTTGTCGTACGAATTGGGTACGCCGCGACCATTTCGCCAATAACCCATGCAGGCTTCAAGTTCCTCGTCGTAGAGCTGCTCTATGTATTCGATCACCACACCGTGAATAGCGTCTCTTGTCTCGTCAGGAATTTCTCGATCTAGAGCTTGCGGTTCCATGACCGGTTCAGACGAAAAGTGTCGGTCTACTGGCGGAGAATGAGCTTGAGATCGAATTATAGTTTCATACTCTGCGACGGATGTAAGATCCTGTTCTATCAAAAACTTTTCGACATTCTCTCTTCGCCATGCTGTGTTCGTATCCGCTTCTGAGCAGAGCGCTGAAAACTCACTATCCGTTTCAGCAAAAATTTCAAGCATGTGGACTCGAACTCCATAAGACTGGGAAAACTCGACTCCTGTTCGTAAAGCATCATTTCGAGCAAGTAGTAACGCATCGGAAATTGCCCCATTCCGACCTAACTCCGCTAGATCTCGCGCAATTGCCGAGGTCACTGCCGTGCGAAAATTGTGTTGGTGTAGAGGAACTATTCGAAGTTTAAGCTCGTTTGTTTGCCCTATTTGAACATGTTCATTACCCAGAACACGGTTTGAAGTGCTAGTCTCGTACCAATAGACTCGAAGTAATGGTTTCGCACCCGTCAGCTGCCTCGCTAGGCTTTTGATTTCAGTTAAGAAAACTTCACTCTTGATGCCGATTTTCTCTCGCTTTGAGGTTTGTCCGGTCATCGCAATGGAACCTAGAGCAAAGAGATATCCAGCGTCGACAAACACAGCAACTTGCGTTCGCATAATTTATTTCCTCTAATGCTGATTTGTTATCTTGTTTTGTGTATTCTTGAGAAATTATTATTTTTCATTTCATACTTCTAGCCATGAGAAGCAATCGAATTCACAATTTTACTATGGAGAATGCGCTGACTCGGTAGCTAGTCGATGTGAATTGATGTCACGTACTCGTGGTACAGGGGCGTGAGTGTAATTTCACCATGGTCCCAATCTTGACCGCTGTTTTCGCTCAGTTCGGATAAAATACCACACTTTGAAATCGCAAAAACAGCAGAGTTTGTTTTCACTTTTCGCTTCTTCCCTCCACCTTTCACCTCAACGAGAAATTACACCTATGCGCGCGTTTAATCTTCTTGGGACCACACTACTAGTACTCCTCGGTTTTTGTATAAACGCAGAGGAACCAAGCGAGACCGTTGAACCAAGCGAATCGAACGACTCCATCAAGATTCAGCCGAATGGATACTTTGAATTTCCTACGGAGAATCACTTCAACGAAGAAATAGTCACATACGGAGATCTGGTTGACCTAGTCGTCGATCTTGCAGAGGAAAAACTAGATGCGATTGAGGACGAGAAAGACTCTCAGACGGATAGAACCAAAGCACCTGTGGCAGCATCGAATGAGGAACCAGCTCCTAGTCGCGCGGATAGAACATGGAAAAGGCGTATATTGGTTCTACTCAATGGTAAGAGAGTCACCAGCACCGCTGACCGAAATATGAAGATTGAAGAACACGTAGGTATCTCGCTCGACAATATTGAATCTCTTGAGGGGTTTCTCTCGACTGAAGTAGATTCAAATCAGATTGTGTATCCTCGAGTACTAAACTTCGTGACTAAACCTCCGACCCAAGATGAAGGCGAAACTTCAGAATCTCGAGATACAAACATCGAGCTTTTAAAAGACGGAAATCCTCAAGCAGGAGTGCGTTTTAACCTTCAGACCTAGACGTGTTATTGTCGTTACCAAGCGACTATTAGTTAAAGGAGTCTTCTGATAGAGAATAGCCTGAGGAACAAATTCCTCTACGCTTGACAGTTGCCCCCTACTCTGACTCGTTTTCTTCTTCGTCGAGAGTCAGTACCCCCTCGCCGGTCATCGGTACGAATCGTACGGGTAAGAGTGATCTTGTGGTGTAAGATTCACCGTCTTCCGACTTAGTCAAAAGCGTAAGTGTTTGTGCGCCTTTCCAGTCACCCACGGGCATGACTAGCAATCCCCCTGGTTGCAGTTGCTCCACTAGTTTTTCTGAAATTTCCTCGGCAGTAGCAGTTACCATTATCTTATCAAATGGAGCTACTTCCGGCCATCCGTACCATCCATCACCCTCGCGCACCTCAACGTTGTCGTGACCGAGGTCTTTCAGTCTTGTGGCCGCGTTTTTCGCGAGATCACTCACAATTTCGATTGTGTACACTTGTTGCGCAAGTTCTCCGAGCACTGCTGCTTGAAACCCCGATCCCGTACCAATCTCAAGTACTTTGTCTGTGGTTTGTACATCTAGTACTTCGGTCATTAAGGCTACGATGAATGGTTGCGATATCGTCTGTCCGTGGCCAATTGGAAGCGGTGCGTTCTCAAATGCATCTTTGCTGAGTTTCTTTGGGACGAACTTCGAACGGTCAACACTGCGTAAGGCATTGATGACCCTCTCACTAATTTCAGAGACTTTGGTGTAGCTGGCTAACTCCTCGGTGGTCTTTTCGATTTCTTCGATCATTTGATCGACGTCAGCGTGAACAAACACCGAACCAAGCATACTAAAGACCATCAACAAACATTTATATGCTGGGTTTAAACTCCTCACCAACTGTTTCTCAATTCCCGTAACTTTAAGAATACAGTCTTGGGTGTGGGTTCGTCCTCTAGATTTGGAAACTCTTTTCTCAACTGTTCAATGACAGCAGGACTCTGAAGTCGAAAGAAAGTATTGACTTCCTTTTCCAATGCTAGCGTAGTCACGATGGGGTTATTCGGATCATGCGATTCGTTGAGTTCGTTCAGAAGAGAGCGCGCTTGTTCATTTGTCGGCTCTCTATTTAAAGTGAACTCTAAATTATTTGTTATATAGTCATGACCAGGATATATTTTGGTTTCTTCATCTAACTTTGACAACTGCGTAACAAATGTTTGGTACAACTCTTCAGGATGTCCGCCTTGATGACAGTTTCCAGCACCGGCGTTAAATAGAGTATCGCCAGAAAACAAGACTGGTTCGTCGCTGATTGACCTAATACAAACATGACTCATCGTATGACCGGGAGTGTCCATCGCTTCAAACTCTACCGACGTCCCTACTTTAATGACATCCCCAGCACTCAAACCCCGATCAATCCCTCTTATTCGATTCTTTGCTCCGGCGTGGGCGAGGAGTTTTGCTCCCGTCGCAGCGATAACAGGATCATTCCCTCCTGTGTGGTCCCCATGTTCATGTGTATTCAAAACTTGCGTAATTTGCCAGCTATGATGCTTCGCGCGTGTCAGACATTTTTCATGATCCAAAGGATCGATTGCTAGCGCTTCTCCGGTCTCGTCGCAAGCGACCAAGTAGTTAAAATTTCGCAGCGAATTGCCTGTCCAAATTTGTTCCACTAACAGCATATGATCCGTCCCTTCGGTTCCTTTCTCAAATCGAGTAGTGTCTGTAATTTTAGCGTAGCTGAAAGGGGCAACTGATGACAGAGACCCCACACTTTGAAATAGCATCAAATTGGTTTAAACAGCTCGAACAACGAGATCTGGACCAGCTAGTTTCACTCTACTCGGACACTCAGCTGAGCTTCCATCCGACGCTCTGGAATGAGCACATCTATTCCCGTGCTCGCGCTCGAGACTACTTTGTAGACTTTTTAGCGAAGCGTCCTCAGTTGCACTCTTATGAAGGGGAAATTTTGAAACTAGGGGAACAATGCTTTCTATATTCAGGAACGATGAAACTGAGTCTTGGAACTGAACGTCGCGACACGCCGAACGTAGTAACGGCGAGATTTAGCTTCATCTGGACCAAAGAAGCCGACAATGAGTGGCGAATACTTCACCATCACAACTCGGTGGTACCCTCGAGCTAGTTTCAATTTCTGCGCATCTCCAATTTTTATAATTTAAGAAAGAGGTTCTTTCGGACCAATCGAGTTCAAATGCGCTTTGTACTCGCAAAGTAAGTTGGGCACGTACAGCATTTAACTCGTTGTACGAGCGATTGATTCGAGCTTTCAAGTTATACGTTCAACACAATGACACTTCCCAAATCGGTCGAGATTTTCGACGATACAATGCGAGAGGGACTGCAAATAGAGAGTCCGGACATAACAATCGACGATAAACTGAGATTGTTAGACGCCATTGGAGATATGGGTGCCAAGACTATTTCGATTGGCTCATTTGCCCACCCTAAATGGACGCCTTCCATGGCAAAAATTGACGAACTCGCAGAGCGTTTCGAACCAAAGTCAGGAGTGAAATATACGGCGCTTGTGTTTAATGAGGTGGGATATGAAAGAGCCGACGCGTATTACCCGAAGATAGACGTCCGGGAACGGAGTTTCACAACCCACGCCGAACTCTGCGACACGTTCGCGCGCCGCAACTACAATCGAACTCAGCGAGAACAAATTGATTCCGCCGCCACACTGATTGCGAACGCGGTTGAAGCGGACCGAGAGTATGGTTCCGTAGCTCTCGGCAGTCCGTTCGGTTCTAACTTCGAAGGTCCGTTTAGTCTGGATCAACGTATGGAACTACTCACGTTGTTAATCGAAAAGTGGCGCGAAGTGGGGCTTGAAGTCTTAGAACTCTCCTTACTAGACGGTATGGGATGGAACATGCCACACACTGTCGAGGATACTATTCTTGCGATTCGCGACCGCTATCCCGAAATACGGAAGTTTCATTTACATTTTCACAACACCAGAGGTGTCGGTTTAGCTAGTTACTATGAAGCATTGCGGCACGGGGTAACGCGTTTTGACACCTCACTCGGTGGACTAGGTGGTTGTCCCTATTGTGGTAACGGTCGTGCCGCCGGTCATGTACCAACCGAGGACTTCATCCAACTCTGCCATGAGATGGGGATTGAAACTGGCTATGATTTGGACAAAGTCATTGAAGCAGCAGTTATTGCAGAGGAAGTAGTCGGTCATCCATTGAACGGACACGTGTCCAAGTCTGGTCCTCTGCCACGAGGTGATGCACTCTATCCTGCCAGTATGCCGTTTATCGAATCGTTGGAAGAAGCCAGCCACTTTCGTAATGGTGCTCGTGTTTATCAACAACAACGATCTCCATGGTCAGATCCCAGCGCTCTAGTTGGTTCTGAGACAGACTAGATGTACGGAATGTTAGACTTAATCAGCGTTTCCCGTGGTATTCTTTTGTCTTGTTGATACCTAGTTCGTAACCGCGCATCTCACAAAATAGTCTCTCCTACGTGAACTCCAAAGTAATTCGGCGGCTCTTAGTAGCTAACCGCGGCGAAATTGCAAGCCGCATATTTCGCACTGCTCGAGCAAAGGGCATTGAGACCATTGCCGTCTATGCAGAAGGAGACTCAAACGCACCGTTCGTGCGCGCTGCAGACCATGCGATCGCGTTGCGTGGACGGACTCCCTTGGAGACTTACCTGAATGTAGAAAAAATTCTTGATGCTTGTTCACTGACCGAAACAGACGCGGTTCATCCTGGGTACGGCTTTCTATCTGAGAACGCCGAGTTTGCGAGAACTGTTCAATCACAAGGGATTGTCTGGGTAGGACCACCTGCCGACGTTATTGACAAAATGGGCGACAAACTCACGGCTAAGTCAACGATGCAAGAAGCGGGCGTACCGACGCTTAACGCTATTCCGATTACCAAAGATACAAACGCTTTATCGGCTGCCAAGGAAATAGGGTATCCGGTCTTGGTAAAAGCCACAGCTGGGGGTGGTGGGCGCGGGATGCGCGTGGTTGACAATGACAATCAACTCATTGACGCTATTGAGAGCGCGCAACGCGAGGCGCAATCAGCATTTGGTAATGAAACAGTGTTCTTAGAACGCTGGATTACTGCCACGAGACACATCGAAGTACAAATTCTCGGGGACACTTTCGGCAATGTGGTGCACTTCTTTGAACGCGAGTGCTCCATTCAACGCCGCCATCAGAAAATCATAGAAGAAGCACCCTCCCCCGCAATCACACCAGAGTTGCGATCTCAGTTGGGTAGTGCTGCAGTTTCTGTTGCAAAGACATTGAACTATTCGTCAGCGGGAACCGTTGAATTCTTGGTAAGTGGAGAGGAATACTGGTTTCTCGAAGTCAACACGCGTCTACAAGTCGAACATCCTGTAACTGAAGCAATCACTGGATTTGATTTGGTGTCTGAACAACTTCGGATCGCAGAAGGAGAACCGCTCGGATACTTGCAGCAAGACTTGAGTATCACCGGCCACGCAATCGAGGCTCGTCTTTATGCCGAAGACCCGATGCAAGACTTCCTTCCAACGTCGGGGACGATTAAAACTTGGAAGCCCGCACCGTTTGCTCGGATTGACTCGGGAGTAGAGTCTGGGAGTAATGTGAACATCGAGTTTGATCCGATGATCGCAAAAGTCATTTCTCATGGGCGTAATCGAAATGAAGCGATTCGTATGCTGACTCGTGCCCTAGAGCAAACTCACATTCACGGTCTCAAAAACAATCGAGACTTCCTCGTACAGACTTTGAGAACGCCGGAATTTGCCGCAGGTGAAACGACGACAGATTTCATCGACAGAGTCCGACCAGCGCGAGCGCGGCAACCCGAAATGGAAGAAATCCGAGGAATTCTTGCCGCGGTCGCACTGTATTCACAACTTCGAAAGAACGACCGGAATGATCCAAAGCAGCCTCGCTTGAAGGCACAACTTCCAGCACAACACCACGCTCTTGAATTTGACGGGCAAGACTATGATGTGAAGTGCGATTTCGTTTCGGCTCAACAGTACCAAGTTGTAGTTGGCGGCATTAGGATAGACGCCTGTGTAGTCAGTTTAGCAGAGAATTGCATAGACATTGAAGTCGGTAATCGTCGAGTACGATGTGATCTCTTCCTCGATGAAGACACCTGGTATGTACACTCCTCTGCGGGCGACCTCGAAGTACACATTCGACCTTTGTTTTCATTAGATGATACGACACATCTCACTGGAAATCTCAGTGCGCCAATGCCGGGAAAAGTGCTTTCATTAGACGTAGAAGAAGGTGCAAAAGTTAAGACCAACCAGCTCCTTCTAGTGCTTGAAGCGATGAAGATGGAGCATAGAATTGTCGCGCCGTACGACGGAATCATTGCCGCTGTTCACGTATCTGTTGGGGACTTGGTCGAAAAGGATGTCCTGTTGGTTGAAATGGCGGACAGCAAACAAATTAATAGTTAGCTATCGGATAGAGACCCTACCCCACTACTCGTAACACAATGACTGAGCGTTCAGCAACAAGATACAACACAGAGAATGACGTCGCTTGGATCACACTAGATCGTCCGCACAATAGAAATGCGCTCTCAGCCGAGCTAGTCAACGAGCTAGACGAACTTCTGTGTTTAGCTGAGGAAGACTCGTCTTTACGAGCGATCGTTCTTACCGGAGCTGGTCCAGCTTTTTGTTCCGGTGCTGATTTAAAGAGTCCTCCTGGGGCCACCGTCGACGGATCTCAATCGGTTCCATTCGGCGATGTTTTAAAACGAATTATGGATTGCGCGAAGCCGGTGATAGTTGCAGTCAACGGTAGCGCGGCTGCCGGCGGACTTGGACTCATCGCCGCAGCGGACATTGTTATAGCTGCCGACGACGCGCACTTTAGTTTCCGCGAGGTTCGGGTTGGAGTGATTCCCGCTGTGATTGCGGTAGTTTGTCTTCCTAAGATTGGACCGCACATAGCGATGAAGCTGTTTCTTACCGGAGAACGGTTTAGCAGCTCGCAGGCCGTTAGTTATGGATTAATACATCGAGCGGTTCCACAGGAACAGCTCATTACAGCCGTTAACGAAGAACTCGACGCAATCAAACTAGGTGGACCGAATGCGGTCAGAGAGTGCAAACGTTTGGTCAGGGAGGTACCCAAGTGGAGTCGGGACGAAGGACTAGTAAAAACACAACAATGGAGTACCGAAATCTTTAATTCTGATGAAGCCGCCGAAGGGATGGCAGCATTCATAGAAAAACGAAAAGCATCTTGGATCAAAGAATGACTGTCCTTGATGCTATTCCGCCTCTTGTCCGGATTTGACGG
>VYFT01000048.1:16323-21397 GCA_009842245.1 Gammaproteobacteria bacterium
AAGTGCATATAGAATAAAATTGGGATTAATGAGATTAGTCTGTTTTCGTTTGTCTATTTCAGAACACAACGAAGACAGGAACGAGCTTTAGATGAAATCAAAGATATGCGACCTTCTCGGAATTGAATTTCCGTTACTGGCCTTTAGCCACTGTCGGGATGTTGTCGCGGAAGTATCCAAAGCCGGGGGAATGGGTGTACTGGGTGCGGCGGCTTTCGGGCCAGAAGAACTGGAAGTTGAACTCAACTGGATCGACGAAAACATTGAAGGGAAACCTTACGGGGTCGACATCATTGCACCGACGAACTTATCTCCTGTTGCTGCAGCAAGTGCCCAAGAACAAATCGAGTCCGTACCAGACGAGAATCGTCAATTCGCGTTGCAAGTGTTGGAGCAGCACGGCATCGAAACCGACAACATTTACACCTACACCGAACGAGACACCCAAAACGCTATCACCGGTTTTCTCACCAACGACCAAGCTGGTGCCATAATTGACGTAGCGTTCTCGCATCCCATTGGATTGATCGCGAACGCCTTGGGCGTTCCCCCTCAATATATGATCGATCGCGCGAAGACCGAGAACGTTCCGACAGCTGCTCTCATCGGAAGTAAGGAACATGCGATGAAACAAGTAGAAGCCGGAGTCGACATCCTGGTGGTATCAGGATATGAAGCGGGTGGACACTGTGGTGAGGTATCTACATTGGTACTGGTACCGGAAATTTGCACTGCGTTGCAAGACATTAATGTACCGGTTCTTGCTGCTGGTGGAATCGTTACTGGTCGCCAAATGGCAGCGTGCATGGCCATGGGTGCAGATGGTGCTTGGACCGGTTCAGTGTGGTTGACGACGATCGAATCAGAGACACCTGAGGCGATCAAAGAAAAGTATGTGGAAGCAACATCAGGACACACAGTGCGCTCGAAACAACGTACCGGCAAGTACTCTAGACAACTCAGATCATCGTGGACCGAAGCCTGGGATGCCGACGGAGCGCCTAATCCATTGCCTATGCCGATTCAATCGTTAGTTAGCGAACCTCCGCTACATCGAATATCCCAAATGGCAGACAAGGGACATCAAGGAGCTCGAGAACTTGCAACCTATTGGGTTGGACAAGGGGTCGGTCTGATGAATTCCATACAGACTTCGAGACAAGTGGTGTACGACTTTATGGAGGACTTTTTGGAAGCCTACGAACGTCTCAACGAAAGTCTCTCTGACTAACTGTTAGGTGCAGACCCTGGGTTAGAGGGTGAGTTGTTCCTCTAGACGAGAACGAGCGGTTTCACAGTACTTCTCTGAGTTATCGATCCCCAAAAATCCTCTTCCGAGTTTCTTCGCTACAACACAAGTAGTACCCACCCCCACAAAGGGATCAAGTACTGTGTCCCCTTTGAAACTGAATAACTGAATCACACGCCGAGCGAGTTCTTCAGGAAAAACAGCCGGATGCTCGAAGGCTTTCATATTCTTTTCTGGAGCGATCGACCACTTTCCGACAACCCACTTTTTGAAGTCATCCGCACTAATGTCAGCATCGTCTCGGTTGCCAGCTTTCTGTAAAGTTCCTTTACAGAATACTTCAATGAATTCCCACGTGTACTTCAAATAAGGATTGGAAGGACTCTTCCAACTCCCCCATGCCGTGTACTTGCAGTTGTAGTTGTTCTTTTCCCACAAGATCTCACCCTTCCAAATGAGTTTCGACTCCATGAGTTTCTTTGAGATGATGTGATGACTAGGAATGTAGTCGGAGTATAAAGGTTGAATATTGATCGCTAAGCGACCGCCGTGCTTGAGTACACGAACACATTCATCGAGTATCGCAAAGAGTTTATCGAAGTAATTTTGCCACTGGTCAGAGTCTTCTTGAGCATCGTAGCCTAACCCAAAGTTGTAAGGCGGCGAAGTGAAAATCAAATCTACGCAATTGTCTGGTAAATTCGCGAGAACTGATTCACTATCACCGCAAAGAATTCGATTGGTGTAAGGCGCAGGAACGTCATTCGACTGCTCATCAAACTCAGCACCATTCGTATAGAAGTGACGACCTCGGCGAGCTTCTTTCTGTTTTCTCCCCTCGATCTTTCGTTCTTCGTTGTATCCTACGTAAACTCGCTTTTTGCCGCTGAGCCCATAACTACTTTGACTTTTTATTTCTGAAAGAACATTCGAGAGAATGGACGAATTGAGGCGTTCTTCTTTTTGCAGTTCGGCGACAACCATCTCCAGTTGCTTGATTACAACTTCCCGCAGTCTGACTTCGTAATGATCATTGTTCTTAACGATCAATAGCTCATTTGAGTTGAAGCGTGAATTGAACTCGTCAACCAAGAGCTCGGTACTGTCTTCACTAACTTGCGAGGAAGTCAGTGTTAGTGGGACTACTCTATACAACATCCACGAATGTGCTCCTGAAATTTAACCCTGACGCGCATCAGGTCCACCTCGGCATGTTGCTCGATGCATTCAATACGTTTGAACTCTGCCCGTGCAGCTTCACTCCCGATCGGAGCCGCGTAGTTCGCTTTCGCGTTAAAGGGCGGGTCTAGATAAATGAGGTCGACAGACGCGGAGTTCATCCCCCGCATGATCGGGAGATTGTCACCGGTCCAAATAGTCCGATTAGACCAGTTCGCAGACACCAAACTCTTCCTGCTCTATAGCGCGCAGAGTTACGCTTACTCGTACACTCCTAGTTCCAAAGCCATCTGCTCGAACTTGTCCAACATATCTAACAGCGGTCGGAATCGAAGATCGCTCTGGCGGATCTCGTGAACGATCTCCTTGCAACTTGAGTGCTCAACGTTTTCCACCGGTGTGAAACCATATGCGGAGGCTTTTAAGTAGGGCGGTTCACACAGGTGTCGTGCCACAAACTCCCAATCCAGTGCGAATTCATCGCGCGGGTCTGGTATTTGCACATCAATAAACGCTATCATTTTGAAGGTTTGTAAGAAATAATCAGTGCTAGGCTCTTTCTTTAAAGCAAACTGTTGCCATTCGTTACTCGTCAACAGCCCAGAGAATCGTCCGTATTTGTAGCCCTCTTCATTGTACGAGCACTCGAATTCTCTGTGAGATTTCCGGGTTAGTGCAGCTGCATCATCCCCTAAACGTGCCCCCAGTTCAATCAAAAGTTCACGCACATTCTTTATTTTTTTTCTTGTGGGGTCTGCGGTGGATTCTACCAACGCAAAAAATGTGGGATGTTTTTCTGGAGTAAACTCCAAAGTTTTGTCTAATTCCTCACATTTCATTCTGACCCAATCGTCCTCTATTATTTGTTTCCACAGGAACCGATCTTGCTCTGGGGTTGGGTTGTCTTGCTCCCAATAGTAGGTCTTACTACGCCTGTAAACCCCATCCCTGGGCTCAGCAAAAAATTGGGTATCATCAGGCCAGTAAGGTTCATAGCAAAACCGATTGACGAGGGCGATATTTAAGAACGCTTCTGCGTGGCAAGTTTCTTTTAATTCCCAATTTCTCTCATCTCCTTTTAACAAGCACTCAGGCCGAGAGAGTGCGTCTTGTACCCTAATCAGGTCACCTGTGGGATCGGTAAAAATACGCTCGAAAGTTAAGGACTCATCCAACACCACAAAACTAAATATGTGGTTTTCATTGTTCGCACTCCAAAGATAAGGGTTGATAGCATTCATGTGTGTTTCCAACGCAGTTAAACACTCCTCAGACTTTACAGGTATCCAATCCCGCTTAGGATAGATGGGGGTGTTGTTGGTCGAACGGCTAGCCTCTGCGGATTTCGGATACACCCGAAATTCCCAATCTATGTTAAAGGGAGTATTAACCGGCCGACCGCCATCTTCTTCACGGTAATAGTAGGGAGGGAAGTTATTAAAGCCACACGCCGCTTCCACCGAGTCGGTAGGGAAGTCCAAAGGTGGTAGCGTAGGACCTGTCTTCATAGTCACTCGGGAAGCTTCAGTCGGCTCTACGGGCGCGGTGACATCGAATTCCGATATTGATGAAGACCGGTCAATATTTAAGGAAGAAAGCAAGCTGCTACTAGGGGTGCCGCGTAAGAGTACGAATAAAACGACTCCTACGCTCACTAGCACGAAAACGCTGCTCCAAATCCACCATGAGCCTTGCTGTTCTCGACTTAATTTTCTTAGCATTCCAAAGAACCTGTGTCGTATTTTTTTCGAATCTTTCCTCAGGAAGATGTTCTTCTAACCCTTCTTGTAAGGACTTAAGTTTGTTAGCATCTGCTTCTGATAGAAATCCATCTTTTTTGAGCTTCTTACGCAACTTCTCAATATCTACCATATCCTTGACGTACAGTGAATCCTTTTTAGCACTAGCGATTTGTGTCGCGGTCCAAGGTTTAAATGGTGGTTTCTTCTTAAAGATCGCTTTGTACCAATAATACGATAGGTTGTAAGACTCCACTTCTCTATCGAACTTGTTGTCTGTCGCTGGGTTAAACGGCTTTTGGATCGTATGGATATATTCCATTATCGCTGTTTGCATCGCCATGTGGTCAAATTTAATGTTCCACGGGTTCTTTGCGATGCCAACTGGGTAAATCGTGACTACTTTAGGACTGTGAATTGTGTGGCCATAAAGCAAACCGTCCGTATCTGTCTGATCGGTCACCCACTGGTAATCGGTTTCTTCTTTGTACGCTAGCTCATGCTTTCCGTACTTTGACTTGATTTGGTCAGCACATCCCTGCCATTTTTCGTTGAGTTTTTTGAGAGCGTCATCATTAAACACTTTAGATCTTTCTTGACCACCGGAGCCACCTTCCTCGCCACCGCCGCCAGAGCCACCGCCAGAGCCACCACCAGAGCCACCACCACTACCCCCTCCAGGCGAAGGTTGTTGCGGGGCTTTAGCAACTACCTCAACAGCGTCAAAATCAAACAAATGGCATTCATAGGTCGGGTCGTCAGCCCATATATACGCTTTGAATTTCCAAAGATTACCGAAACTATCTTTCTTACCATGTTGCTTTGATAGCTCGTCCAGACTGGAAGCCAAAAAGTAATTACTCTGGCAACTTGTATCGGTAAAACCAGCAACCCATCGGGTACTGGC
>VYFT01000068.1 GCA_009842245.1 Gammaproteobacteria bacterium
CTGGTGTACCGTCCGGGTATGTAGTCGCAATTTTGAACGTGGTTTTTGTATAACCGTATGAAGCGACGAATACGGACAACGCACACAGCGAACCGATTAAACGGGTTACTTTAGAAGAATTCATCTGCCGAATCTTTCAATTCTTGAGCGCGTTGTTGTGCAAGTCTATTTTGTAACGTAAGTCCTTCCACAGTTGGATCGGCTGCTAATACTTCAGCCAACAATCGATCATGTAGTTCTCGATCGAGCAAATTTCGAGCATAGCGTTCCGCAAATAGCACCTTAGCGTATAAATTCTTGCCTCCACTGAGGGAAATCGCCTCTTCAAAGTGGCGCCGTGCTTTGTCGCTGTTGCCACCGAGGGTTGGCGGAACTAAAGACTCAAACACTCCCATATACATATGCGGAGCACCAAACTCATAAGACTCGTCTAGTTCGAGCATGCGTTCGACAAGCACTCGTACGCGGGACAGCTGAGCTAGCGCGCGGAAGTCGTGCGAGTGTACGAGAATCCAGCTCGACCACGCACTTGTGAGAGCGTAGATTACAGGAAGATCAGATTGTCGCAACGAAGCGATCACCTCCTCTATGTCACTGAACGACTTTGTGTCTAAGTTGCACAATTTCTTCTTGTGAAAGCATGCTGCTTGCAAAGCGTGTCCTCGAGCCTTTTCCGTATACCGTCGTTGGCGTTCTACGTCGTCGATAAATGCGGTTGCGTAAGAGCTCTTCAATTGGGCTGCTACTATTAGCATTGAAACATCGCGAGGATTCTGCTCTAACATCCCATCGAGTATGATTAAAAACGCAGGAATCCCAGCTTCAATGAGATCGGGATCGTCGCTATTCAAAATCGACGTCTCAAGATCTTTGAAAAATCCACTAGTCACTGACGAAATGACGACTTGACATCCACTGAGAAACGTGAACAGAACCACCGTCACGGTGCCCATCACTAGTCTCCTATGTCGCTTTTTCATTTGAGTCATTGTATGAATTCTCACCTTCTCGCTTGACGTACAATCACAATCATTCGAACCATGAATCTTCAGACCAGAACACTACGTCAAAATCTCAGAGTTGTGAGTGTTGAAATTTCGAAACCCAACAAAAGACTATGAACGTTTACACCAACGAACTACGCAATGAACACAGGGAAAGTACGTTTCAACCTTGGTTCAAGTTTGGTCCATTTCTGATCTGGATACTCTTTTGGGTGGGTTCTGCATTAGGTTATTTATTCTCCTACGTAGGAGAGGTCGTCCCGTGGTGCATACCGCACATTGAAGGATGTACCAGTATTAGTCGGACTGGAAGATATGGTGTGAGTTTCTATCTATTCAAACTTACGATGACCCCAGTCGCGATCCTTGCGTTCGTGTATTGGCTAGACATGGCGCGATGGAACAAAGTTTCTGCTCCGACAGGGTACTTCTTGAACCTCGCGCCGACGATCCTCGGCTGTCTAGGTGCCATAGCACTGTTATTGCAAATGACATTTTTAGGGCTTGAGTGTGGTGTCTGTCGTCCAATCAGATCAAACAGCACTAGTGCTTTCTTTCTATTGACTTTCTTTGCACAGTGGCTTGTTTGGGTTCGAATAAGAAAACAAAGTGAGCGAACCTGGGTGCCCAAGCTCTACTTGATCTTATGTTCTTTGCTTTCGATTGATCTGGTGTTATTTGTCACCGTCCCAAACTTCGTCGACAACACGAGCGCGTTGGAAAACTCGATCGCGTGGCGCACGAGCTACCTTATTGCTCTGGCACCAGCGATTTCAGCATTTGGGTGGCCACGCGTCGTGCGGAAAACGCAAACGCTTAGGAGCTCAGACTCCCAGTAGGCTATTCCGCGGAGTCTTCCTCTGCGTTGGCGTCGTCATCCGATTCCGCTTCTGCTACGAACTTTTTAACGTCTTCGAGTAAGTCATCCATAGACGGGCGATCGCTGTACTTCTCTTCTGCGCGTTTCAACACCACTTTGCCGTCCGAGTCGATCAAAATCACACCCGGATGCGGCACGCCGTAGGCGCCAGATCCTTCCGCGTAGTCTTCATTGAGAATACCTAGACTCTTCACCGTCTTCGCCTCTTGATCGGAGAGAAGCGGATACGTTAATTCTTCACTACTCTTGAACGTTGCGTTCTGGTTCACTTTATCGTAAGTGCTCGCTGCAACAGCTACACCCGCTTCGTTAAAGTCTACTAATCTATCTTGCAACTCAACTAGTTGCCTTTTGCAGAAAGGTCACCAATTGGAGGTGCGGACAAAGAAAATAAGTAGTCCCTTGCTCTCTCCCCGAAGATCATCGACAGATCTATCCTTACCCTCGGTGTCTTTGACAGCTAGTTCGGGGAAGTCCGAGCCTATATCTGGACCCCAACTTTCTTCAAACTCATCACCTAAAACAGCACCGGTCAACACCAACAGTACCGTGACGAACATGAAATTCTTAATCTTCATAACAATGTTCCTGAATGTCCAATGTCAGCTATTCCAACTCGCCGGGAATACCGAAAAGCATTGCAGTTTCCAACATGCAATGCACATAAGCCGTGTTTGAAATCTTAGCGAAACTAAATTCTAAGCCAAACTTCCATACGCCCCAAGGTTCAACTTACGATGAACAACGTGGTTCGCGCGCGAGTCTTGCTATTCTAACCATCCAACTACGGTCAAGAGCAGCGACCTCACAACCTGATTTCACTCGTACGAGCGCTTTCAGCATTTGTTTGGAAAAGCCCGTCGCCTCCCAAACGCCCGGGAGCTTAGGCTCCGAATAGACTAGTCCTCGGGGGTTTCCTCCGCATCGGTTTCTTCTTCTAACGCTTCCCCTGCTAGAACCTTTTTCACGTCTTCGAGTAAAACGTCCATAGATGGGGGATCTATGAATTTCTCTTCAGCCCGTGTTAGAACCACTTTATCGTCAGTGTCGACTAATATGACACCGGGATGTGAAACGCCGTAGCGCGACGAACCCTCTTCGTATGTTTCATTGAGAATCCCTAAGCTCTTCACGGTTTTTGCTTCTTGGTCAGATAACAGCGCGTAAGTTAGTTCTTCACTACTCTTAAACGATGCATTTTGTTCTATGTCGTCATAGGTACTTGCCGTAATAGCAACGCCAGCTTCATTAAATTCTTCTATTCTTTCTTGCAACTGAACTAGTAGCCTCTTGCAACTCCCTCACCAATCGGTCGTTCTAACGAAAAAGATTAATAGCCCTTTGTTCTCACCCCGAAGTTCATCGACTGATCGGTCGTTACCCTCCGTGTCTTTGACCGCTAGCTCGGGGAAGTCCGAGCCTACTTCTGGTCCCCATTTTTCTTCATACTCTTCGCCTAAAACGGCACCGGTCAGCAACAACAGTACCGTGACGAACATGATCTTCTTAATCTTCATAATAATGTTCCTGAAATTCGAACATCTGCAATTCCAACTTGCAGGTAATTTCCAAAAGCATTGCGATTTCCAATGTGCAATGCGTATAAACCGTGTCTGAAATCTTAGCGAAACTCAATTCCATGCCAACATTCCATACGCCCCAAGGTTCAATTTACTTTGAACAACGGGGCTCGCGCGCGGACCCTCCTATTGTAATGATCCATGGTCTCGGATGTCAAATCGTGCATTGGCCTGAATCGTTAATTGAGGGCTTGAGATCTGAAGGTTTTCGAGTGGTGATGATGGACAATCGCGACGCCGGACTATCGTTCGACGTTGAGCAATCACCGCCCGAAATTGCGAAGCTCATAGAAGCCATGGATGATCCAACTGCGGTCGATCCATCTTATAGTCTCGCTGACATGGCAGAAGATGTAGTACACTTACTTGATCATCTTGGGCAATCAGGAGCTCACTTGGTTGGTGTGTCAATGGGCGGTATGATCGCACAGTACGTCGCATTAAACCACGCGAAGCGTGTGTTCAGTTTATCCTTACTAATGAGTTCAACTGGCAACCCTGAGATCCCGACTCCGGCACCCGAAGTTGTCGGCGCGCTCGGTACCACCGTGGTGTCCCCAACCCGGGAAGAGAGCATTGAAGCAGCTAGGGCTGCCAATAGAATCTTTGGTGGTCCGTATTTCGACTCCTGCGAGGTTGGAATCGGTCGCTTTGTCGAAACCGCGTATGACCGGGCGAGTCGTCCTTACGGTGTGCGCCGCCAACTCGGCGCTATCCTGAGCGATGGTGATCGACGCGCCCAGCTAGCCACGTTGAAAACTCCGACTTTGATGGTCCACGGGGACCAAGATCCCCTAGTCGACAAATGTGGTTCTATTGACCTGGCAGAGACTATCCCCAATTCTCGGCTACGGATCATCGAAAAATTAGGACACGACCTACCCGAACCGATAATCCCAACGATATTACAAGAAATCGTCACACACATTCGAAACCAACCGGTAGCACGTTAAAAAGTGTGGTCGGTGACGTAAGCACTAACCGAGAGGTAAACTTTCAACACAATTTACAGAACCGAGCTACACGCGACTCGTTTTCCAATATGAGCAGGAGTGAGCTGTGCTTAGACTGATGAAACAAATGTTTTCGACAAATAATCCTGAAACAATTGCCATTCTCGGTGGGACCGGGGGTGTAGGTACCGGCTTCGCGATTCGTTGGGGAAGGTCTGGGCATACAGTCATCATCGGGTCTCGAGTGCGTACCAAAGCAGAGACCTCAGTAGCGAGACTTTCGAAGTCGTTTCCGGACATTGCATTAGAGGCAATGGAGAATCGGGAAGCAGCGCAAAAAGGAGACGTCGTCGTCCTCACGGTGCCCGCGGCGCATCAGATGAGTACATTAGCTAGCGTCAGAGAAGCATTGAAGGGGAAAGTACTCGTCGACGCTACCGTACCGCTCGTACCGCCTAGAGTCGGTACAGTCCAACTCCCGCCTGAAGGTAGTGCTGGCAAACGAGCGCAAGACTTCTTAGGCGATGAGGTCATGGTAGTGAGCGCGTTTCAAAATGTTGCAGCTGATTTAATGAAAACAGACGTCGCGATTGAATGCGACGTGCTGGTGAGTGGCAACAAAAAATCCGCTCGCGAAAAAGTAGTTCAACTCGCGAAAGATGCCGGTGTGCAAGCATGGCACGCGGGGCCCATTGACAACGCGGCAGCTGCAGAGGCGCTCACGAGCATTCTGATTCAAATCAACAAAAGGTACCCAATTTCACACTCCGGAATCAAAATTGTCGGAGGTTCGCACGACTAACAGAACGTGAACGTGCAGATATTACCACTCCAAGGTGTGCCTGTAATTCAGACCGGAGTTGATCTGGGTTCGGTACTCCTCAAAGTACTAAAAGACTCCAATCTTAATTTACAAGACCACGATGTAGTTGTGGTTGCACAAAAAATCGTTTCGAAAGCCGAAGACCGCTCAGTTGCGCTTGATTCGGTGACTCCGTCACCAAGAGCACGACAACTTGCGATTGATGTTGATAAAGATCCTCGCTTGGTGGAGTTAATCTTACAAGAGTCGGTTGGTGTCGTTCGACAAAAAAAAGGTGTTCTCATAACCCGCCATCGGCTCGGTTTTGTCGCAGCGAACTCTGGGATTGACCAATCAAACGTTGATCACTCGGATGGCGAACATGCGTTATTACTACCGTTGGATCCCGATCGATCCGCCCAAGAAATCCGCGAAACACTCGCAAACGGGTTTAATGCCGATATTGGCGTCATCATTAGTGACTCAGTGAATCGACCGTGGAGATTGGGTAGTGTCGGCATAGCTATCGGGGTGGCGAATACCGCTGTACTGGACGATCGACGCGGGAGATTTGATCTGTTTGGGCGCATGCTCAAAATCACGATTTCAAACAGGGTGGATTCGATCGCGACAGCTGCTTTACTCGTCATGGGAGAAACCGACGAAGCCGTACCAGTTGCGATCGTTCGGGGATTAACGCACGTAAATAGCCCAGACGGTGCGTTCAGAGGTAATAGACCGTTAGAAGAAGACCTGTTTCAATGAGGGTATTGGCCATAACAGGTGGTGTGGGAGGTGCGAAGTTAGCCGTCGGTTTAGCCAAAGTGCTGCAATCGAACGAGGTCGTGTTTTTAGTTAACACCGGAGACGATTTTCGCCATCTGGGGTTGCACATATCGCCAGATCTCGACACACTCACGTACTCTTTAGCAAATATTTCATGTCCCGCAAAAGGTTGGGGACGACGGGACGAAAGTTGGACATTCGTGAAAACGCTTCAGGACCTAGGGGGTCCTTCATGGTTTCAATTAGGAGACCAAGATCTCGCGCTACATGCCTACCGGACTCAACTTTTGACTGAAGGCCGTTCTCTCACCGAGGCTACTCAAGTTATTGCGGAAGCGTTAGACGTTAAACACTCGATACTACCAGCAAGCGACGATCCGGTTGCTACGACAGTGGAATCCGACATAGGTGAACTTTCTTTTCAGCATTACTTTGTAAAACACCAGTGTCGTCCTAAGGTGCAAGGGATAAGGTATGTTGGCGCTGATCGCGCGCGTCTAAATTTAAGGCTAGACTTGGCTACAATCTCATTGGTGGTCATCTGCCCTTCAAATCCTTATCTCTCTGTCGACCCCATCCTCGCAATTCCAGATTTACGGAAATTCCTACGGAAACCCAATGTTGCAGTACTGGCAGTATCACCTATAGTCCGAGGCAGAGCACTCAAAGGACCTACAACAAAAATCATGACTGAACTTGGGTACAACGTCGACAACGAAACAATCGCGCTTCACTATGCCGACTTTCTAACTGGCTTTATCGTAGATGGTGCAGACGCTACCGATTGTGATCCGATTCAAGAACTAGGTATCAAGTGTATTGCGCGGAACACAGTGATGCATACGACTGAAGCTCGCGTACAGCTCGCGCGCGACACATTGGATTTTGGAGCGACTTTGTCAAAGTGAGCATCGTGTGGGCAATTGTGCCATACAAAGAGCCTCCATTTGGCAAGAGTCGTTTATCAAACCGTCTCACCGCGGCGCAGCGCACAACACTTGCTTCTACAATGCTCGAAGAAGTTGTCGACGCGTTGTCGAACTCAACGCAGATTAGTGGTATATTGCTAGTTTCGGATTCGATCCATTTAGACGAATTTTCGCATAGAAAGAACGTAATCGTTCTTGAAACACAAACGGACAACTTGCGGGACGCCGTCACTCAAGCCGCCCTATTCGCGACCAACCAATTAAATTGTTCCACAAGCTTCATCGTCCCGGCAGACTTACCACTCATTTCAACTGAAGACATCGATTGTGCGATAAAGCAGCACGAGCAAGTTACGCTCATTCCTGATGTAAGATTCAAAGGAACGAATGGCGTAATCGCGACACCTCCGAACGCGTTCGAGTATGTATTTAACGGTCAAAGTTTTAACGAACACCAGCAAAATGCAAGATCCGCAGGATTACGACCGAAGTCTTTACAAATCGAATCCTTTGCACACGATGTGGATACCTTCGACGATCTCATGATGGTTGTACAGTTGCGTCCGGAATCCCGAACATCCGTAGTGTACCGCAGTCTATCAACGTCCGATTCCTCCTTACTCGAACACAGTTAGTTTCGATTTGACGCGTATGGTTCTGAAGACGTGATAGCATGAAAACGAGTTTTGATTCGCCCTTGACGTCGCAGAATGCGCACGAATTGCTGGCTACTCCGCATCTCGATGACCTCATCGCGCCTGCCCAAAAACTAAGAGACTATGGGTTTGGTTCAACCATTACCTATTCAAAAAAAGTCTTCATACCATTGACGCAATTGTGTCGCGACGTATGTCATTACTGCACTTTCGCAAAAACACCCGGCAAGTTGAAATCCTTGTTTCTTTCTGTCGAAGAAGTGTTAGACATTGCTCGACAAGGTGAGGCGTTGGGATGTAAGGAAGCTCTATTCACCTTGGGAGAAAAACCGGAACTACGGTATCGTGTTGCTCGCGATTGGTTGAGAAACGAAGGCTTTGATTCGACTATTGAATACGTCACGCATGTCGCGGGAGAAGTACTACAACATACAAGTCTATTGCCGCATGTGAACCCCGGGAATTTGACCTCAGAAGAAATCCTGTATTTACGCCAAGTCGCTCCCTCTATGGGAATAATGCTGGAGTCATCATCCGAACGACTCACCGAAAAAGGTATGCCACACTTCGGTTCTCCAGACAAAGTACCAGCGGTTAGACTAGCGACACTCAAGCGTCTGGGTGAACTTCACGTACCGACAACCACAGGCATCTTGATTGGTATTGGCGAAACGCGAGCCGAGAGAATCGAATCTCTGTTGGACATACAAAAGGTGCACCAAGAGTATGGCCACATTCAAGAAGTAATCGTGCAAAACTTTCGAGCAAAACCGAACACGTTGATGGCAGATGTGGCGGAGCCAACTATTGAGGATCTCCTGTGGACCATCGCTGTAGCTAGGTTGATATTCGGTCCGACTATGTCGATTCAAGCCCCACCAAATTTGAGCCCAGACTCTTTAAGGTCTATCGTAAATGCTGGTATCAATGATTGGGGAGGTGTATCTCCGCTCACGCCAGACTTTGTAAATCCCGAAGCACCGTGGCCACATTTGGCGAAACTCTCTGATGCGACTGACTTGGCTGGAAAGGACTTACAGGAACGACTCACTATCTATCCTCGTTTTATCAATGAACAATGGGTCGAGCCCAAGCTGCTCACCGAGATTCTGAGACGGAATGATGCTGAAGGTTTTCCGAGGACCGATGATTGGGCACCCGGTACGGTGTTGGAACCACCACAAGACATAGTACAGAGAATTCGGGTACCGAAGCGAAGAACTAATACTTCAATCTATGAAACTCTAGGAAACGCGACTAATCGCGATCTGAGTGAGGAAGAAATTGCGAGTTTGTTTGCGGCACGTGGTCGAGATTTTGATACAGTGATTGAATTCGCCGACGACCTTCGAAAAAGAGTCAACGGAGATATCGTAACCTATGTGGTAAACCGCAATATTAACTACACAAATATTTGTTACTTTAAGTGTCAGTTCTGTGCTTTCTCAAAAGGTAAATTAGCAGAGAATCTGCGCGGCCGCCCATACGACATATCAAATGAAGAACTCAGTCGCCGCGTTATCGAGGCTTGGACTCGAGGTGGCACGGAGGTGTGTCTCCAAGGGGGAATCCACCCCGCATACACAGGTGCGAAATATTTAGAAGTTCTTCAAACTGTAAAGGAAGCGGTTCCAGAAATTCACGTGCATGCGTTCTCACCACTGGAAATCTGGCAAGGAGCAAAGACTCTAGATCGTCCACTAAAAGACTTCCTCTTGGACCTTAAAGAGGCTGGACTGGGGACACTACCCGGTACGGCCGCGGAAATACTCGACGACGAAATTCGAACACTGATCTGTCCGGATAAGATCAACACGGAACAATGGCTCTCCGTAATGCGGATGGCACACGAATGTGGAATTAAGAGTACCGCAACCATCATGTACGGTCACATCGAGCAACCGATACACTGGGCTCGTCATCTGGTTCAAATACGAACTCTGCAAAGGGAGACAGGAGGATTCACTGAATTCGTACCTCTTCCGTTCATTCATATGGAAGCACCAATGTATCTCAAAGGTAAATCTCGGTGCGGTCCAACATTTCGTGAAGCAATTCTCATGCACGCCGTCGCGCGTATAGCACTCTATCCTCACATCCAAAACATTCAGGCTAGTTGGGTGAAGCTAGGTCGGGAAGGCGTGCGCGCCGTCCTCAGTGCCGGTTGCAACGATCTCGGTGGTACTCTAATGAACGAAAGTATTTCGCGTGCAGCGGGTACACTGCACGGTCAGGAATTACATCCTAAAGAAATGGAAGATCTAATCACTTCGCTCGGACGGATCCCGTTACAAAGAACGACGTCGTACGGCTCCGTAAGTCCCACTATACACGAGAAAGGACTTAAAGCATCCCCGTTGCAAGCGATCGAAAACTCTACACCAATGCGAACACCTCAGACACGCGTGCCAGAATTGGTACGACACAACGTAACGTAGCGTAGAGGCTGAATGAGCGCTAGAACTTAGAGCGTCTCTGTTTTAGATTCCGTGTTCGCCATGCATAGGCGAGCAGCTCTGACTTCCTTGTCCTACAACTTGTGGACTTGGACACTCAGTGTCGTGCCCAATTTTTGCCCCATCGTCGTGCGAGGTCGATAAGTATAGCTGGTGATTTCCGAAGCGCATCCAGGCATTCCACACGGGTCGAATTACCTGATGGACTATAGACTTGCTTCTAATTTGCATGATTTCTTTACTCCCTTGTGAGGATTTGGATTACTCGTGTGCGACTTTTGGTTACACACAAAATGAAATTCTTGGTCGGCACGGATTCACTTTTGGTGTTTCTCGTACCTTCGTACGCGGAACAAAGAGGTTCCACTTACTTCGAGCACTGTATTTTAACGACACAGAGTATCGAAGTACAACCTATTAGATAGTGATTATTTCTAAAAGTTCAATATTTGCTGGGTAACGAACTCAAGCCATGTGGTATCGATGTCTTGCACCGTCCAGGTATCCTTGAACTCTGCCCCTGCAGCTTCACTCCCTATAGGAGCCGCGTAGTTCGCTTTCGAATTGAAGGGCGGATCTAGATAAATGAGGTCGACGGACTCCGAGTTCATCCCCCGCATGATTGGGAGATTGTCACCGGTCCAAATCGTCCTATTTGACCAGTTCGAAGGCATGAAACATTCTTTGTTTTATAGCGCGCAATCCGCGCTTATTCGTACACTTCTAGCTCTAAAGCAACTTGCTCGAACTTGTCCAACATCTTTAACAACGGCGGGTAGGTTATTCCTTTTTGACGAATTTGGTGAACGATCTCTTTGCAACTTGAATGCTCTCCATTTTCTACCAGCTCGGGGCCACTAGAAAATGGCTGCACTACGAAGTATGGTGGCTCACAAAAATGGCGCACCACAAACTCCCAATCCAAATCAAACTCGTTTTGTGGATCGGATTTTGGACTGTCGAGCCGTGCGAGAAAGTGGAATGCTTCTAGGAAGCGATCGGTGTTGGGTTCTTCTTTAAGAGTAAACCGGCTCCATTTCCTACTTCCCAAAAAATTGTCAATTCGTCCAAACTTGTAGCCAGCTACTCTGAGGTGGTAGCCCATATGGTGAGGTTCAAAAACAGTATGCGACAGCCCGGCCGCGTCATCACCCAAACGTGCGGCTAGTTCAACTAATAGTGCTTCAACACCTTTAGAGAATGGGGTAATTTCCTTTTCATGCCAAGACATTACGAGTGTATGAAGTTCTGGATAGTGCCCCACGGTGAGCTCTAGTGTGGGATCTAGTACCGCACACTTCGACACTAACCAAGAGTCTTCCAAATCTTGTTTCCACAGTATCCGATCTTCCTGCGGGGTAGGATGTTTGCGATAGGGATTGCTATAGTTTTTCCCCCTATCTACCGGCGGAAGACGATTTTCAATCCCTTCGCTAAAACAAAAGAGATTGACGAAGGCATAATTCAACAACGCGTCCGCATGACAGGTTTCTTTCAACTCCCAGTTAGTTTCGTCTCCTGTCAACAAACACTCAGGCCGGGAGAGCGCGTCTTGCACCCTCAGTAAATCACCCGAGGGATCGGCAAAGATGCGCTCAAAGGTGAAAGGCTCATCCAATACCACAAGCTCAGCCAAACTGGCGAAATTGGGTGCGCTAGAAAGAAATAGCTGAGGGTTTGTGGCACTCATATGTGCTTCCAAAGCAATCCGACATTCATCAGTTTCAAGGGCTTGGGCGCGGTCGCCGTTCTTTTGTATGATCGTGTCATAAGAACCAGCGATCGAATAAGTTGGTAACTCATTAAAACCACACGCCTCTTCCACAGAACCCTGTGGAAAGTCCAAACGAGGTAGCTGTAGTGGTGTGTCAACCACAACCACCTCAGGTTCGATCGTAGGTGTTGAAGAAGAAACGGTCGTGCTTGGTTCGCTTGTCTCTAATACAGTCGAGTTTAGCGAGGCTCGATTGTGCGAGATTAAAAGCACACAAATCACAGCCACCACGGCTAGTCCTAGCCCGATCCCCGCAACCCACGACCAACGCGGGACGTGAACAGATTGGCTCACTCTTGCTCTCACTCGCAGTCTATGTCGATTGCATCAGGATCCCAATCACGATTTGCATTTGCTTCTGGAAGACTGCTTGGATCTTTAAGCGTTGCTTCTAACTCGTCCATTTCCGTTTCCTCATCTGAAGTTATGGTTCCATTTTCCTTTTTTACCTCAAGTTCTTTGTATCTAGCCGTATCAAGGTCATACGCTGCTTTCCTCCAAAAATTTACCTGCGAACCTAGATTTAGGGTACTGGGCGGTTCAGCGTTATCACCATGTATCCCTTGCCACAAGCTAGTCGATCCATTATGAGCTTGCACTTCCAAATCCCAGTACTGATACGGCTTGGGTCTAGCCCCTGTTTCCTCAAATATTGTTTTGAGTTGACCGACGTGGAATAGTTCATGAGCCTGAGTAAACTGTGTCAGTTGTTCAAAAGCGGCTACTTGTACGTCCCTCTGCTCCACGAACATGGCCGCAACGGCGTTAGCGATACCTTGTGGATAAATGAAGACACCTATTGATAGTGTTGGATTTCCGTTGTTATCTTCTCCGATATCAACGCCGGTGTAGCCAAAGCCCCGCGCTACGTTTTTGTTAATTCCCCACTCAGCTTCTGTCGCTCCGATAGCATCAGAATTCCACCCTTCAATCTCCTCCGAAACATCGCCGAGATCTTCTTCCAAACATTCTCTTAGATCATTTGATTTTTCTTCGGTAAAGTTGTCGGCTTGAAGCTGGGCAGGAGGTGTTGGTGGCTCCGGTTCTTGAGGTGTTGGTGTGGGTGTTCCAGTGCGGCCACCTTGAGCTCCGTAGGGGTCGCTTGGCCTAGCTGGCCACGGCGTGCCTCTAACAACAACTTCTTCAATAGCAGACACGAGGTAGCACACTGGATATAGTTGCGTTTGTAGATCCTCGATGTGGTGGTATGACTCAAAATCCCAGACGATACCATCTCGCGTCGTGCCATTGAATTCGAGCATCGCTTGGATACTCTCATGCTCCATATACACGTCGCTGCTACAGGTGTGATTGAGGAAAGCAACAACCGGTACAACGGTGTTGGATGAAGAGGAAGTCAGAGCCGTCAATCCGAACGCGGTCAATGTGATTAAGACCATCCCTGCCAAAAGTTTGCGAAGAGTTTTCATGAAAGTTCCTTGAATTTGATTGTTGTTTAACCGACATAGTGTCGGGCTCAATCAATCAAGTATTCAAGGATTTAGAACCCTGCTTATTTACCCAGACAAGTTTGCAACTCTCGTCCTTTTGGAGGGGCTGTTGTATTCACAGGCAACCGGACCTCGGGCGCGTTGGATACTTGATCGCTGAAAAGCATTTTAACAAACTCTTTTTCGTTTCTAAAAAAATATTTTTTCCGACTCGAGCGACGTGGCTGGAGCCGTTTTTTCAATGCTTTAGGCGGTGCAGACTAGGAGAAGTGTCGGGGATCCTTTTCCTTTATCTGTAAATTGAAGCTCGTTTGCGAGCGACCTATCATCCTTAGGAACACCAAACCACAATCCCCTCATTCTCATTCTTCTCGAGAAAAGATAAAAAAGTTTTCGGGGGTCCCTGCACTAGCCTCAAAAGCTACAACCACCCCCTAGTTTTGGGGATTTCACGTGTGTCAGATATTGTTAGTTTTATGCACTCTCGCTCTCTTCCGCCGCCGAATTGCGAGAAAAAATATTGCGAAAAATCTGTAGTTTCTTAATGTACGTTGTATGACTATTTAATGTTGTTTGAGCGTTTGACAAGAGTAAATAAGTGTTGCAAAGGCTTGGATTGGAGCATAGACAAGACCCCCACACCACCCCTCAATATCAAGACAGTTTGCGACCGCTATGCTATATAGTGATCCGCGACAAATCCTATGAACAAAGTCGCCAGATAGACGATAGAGAACTTGAATGAGCGAATTGGCAAGTTTGGATTGCTATCCACAAGCATAATCACAGAAAATCCAAGGTAAATTAGACCGAGTACCGATGCCAGTACCAAATACAACCACCCACTCATCTCTATGAAAAACGGGACTATCGTAAGAGCTACGAGTAGTACCGTATACACTAATATAGATTGTCGCGTATAGCGGTCGCCGTGGGTAAGCGGAAGCATTGGAACACCGACGGTTTCGTAGTCTTTAGTGCGATCAATCGCAAGTGCCCAAAAGTGCGGTGGAGTCCATAGGAAAATGATTGCTACAAGTATAAGTGCTTCTAATTGGAAGTCAGTAATGCACACCCACCCTAGGAGTGGTGGAGCGGCTCCAAACAACCCACCTATCACAATATTTTGCGATGTTCTATGCTTCAGAAAAAACGTATAGAAGAGACCATAGCCCGCCCATGAGACAAGATTGAGCCAGGCTGCTAAGGGATTTACCAATACAAAGAGAACCACAAATCCCGCAACACCTAAGACTACGGCAAAGATAATCCCATCTCTGGAACGAACCCGACCCGTTGGTACCGGTCGATTACGAGTGCGCGCCATCTGTCTATCGATCCTCGCATCGACTACGTGATTCACGACAGCGGCACTGGCTGCTACGAGTGCAATCCCCACGAGGCCGTAAAGGATTAGCAACAAAGGCGGCAAACTTGGCACCGACATTAACATGCCGACAAGCGCGCACAACAACATTAGAAGCACCACGCGGGGCTTTGTCATGTCAAAAAAATCTAGAATGCGAGTCACTTGAACAAAGAAATTTTTGCGTACCAGAGAAGCAATATTTTAAGAGTGGTACTTAGCCAATATGATGTGCTTTTGTTCTTCAAATCCGTAAATTGTTGCCTTTGACTCACTCAAGCCGAGGCTTGAGTTTTAGTTGAAAAATTGTTTGTGAAGTATCGCGATTCGTTAGCTATCGCAACACTCCGTTAGTTCAACAAACTTTTTGATTTAACCCGAGAGAAGTTCAACTCAGGCGACATCATAGCTCGGGGCTTCTGTATTAACATGCTTATACGTCTTGCATGATATAATGGTGTACTCGTTAGCCGTACGGACATTCACGCGCAACATATTTTCTCCAGGAAACATTTTGCGTGTCCAACGCTACTGAATAAAGTAAGTTCCTTTGTAAATGAGGCGACGCAGACTTCTCAGACCCAGTGCAAGAGCTTATTCGGCTCTTATCGGTTGTGCTCGACGTGAATTTTTCGCAGAGGGATCGGACCTTAACTTCTCAAACTCCGTGGTACGGAAGAAGGCATCATGAACGAATTACGACGTAATCTAGATTTATTGGCACGAAAAGGCTCTCGCTATTTGCGACGGTTTGCGTTGAAGGGGGCGATGGAAAGAGCATGGCCCTTGGTGGGTATCGTTGCCCTGTTATTTCCTCTTGGGTATTTTGGCTTTCGCTGTTATGAGATCTATGCGGCCTTTCAGACCACGGCGGTAAGCGCAAGCTTTTCTCTGGTACCGGTAGGTTGGGGCTTGTTGTGGACGGTGGTCATTGCACTATTGATCCCCGCGGCATTTTGGCTCGTCCTCTATGCGCTTGATTACCGTCGTTATCACGAAGCGAAGCAGAGTCTAGAACGGGCATGGCCAATAGTCTTTCTTTTGGCGATCGCATTCCCCGCAGGGTACTTTGTTTCCTATCTATTCGCAAATCTCGGGCAGTACGCCACGGTATCGTACGGGTTTGGCCCGTTCCTGAGTTTGGCGGTACTGTTGGCCGTTGTTTTAGTGGTTGCCATTCCTGTAGTCTTTATTGGTCTCTGGGCATTCTTCGGATTTTCCTTTGGACGCGTAGACCGACAGACTTCACTCGCTTTGTTTGATCGAGAGCTGGGATTAAAAGACCGTCTGCAATCCGCGGATGAATTCCGCTTGAAAGAGCAGGCTACGCCATTTGAACAAGCCGCGATCACCGATGCAATGCCGCACGCCGAAAAAGCGTTGGAAACTCCATTAGCCGACATTGACATCGCAAAACCAGCGATGGATACGATTAAGTGGCCGATGGTGTTCGCAGCAATGTTCATTTTCGCACTTGGTCTGTCTACGAACGGATTGCAGTTTGAAAGATCGCCGCTGGGCGTTGCCATGGTTGAGCCGGATCACGTCGATCCGCACCAATCGGAAGAGGAAATCAAACCGCCGGTGTTTCCTGAAGACAAAAGCACTGAGCACGATGTTCCCGAGCCGGATTCTCCCGTGGCGGAAGAGCAGAAGCCGACCGAGATGAAGAAGGCCACCGAGGCGACGAACTCGGAGTCTTCCCTCGCACAATCGGAAGAAGCGCAGAGCGTCCCGCAACAAACCTCGGAGAGCGGACTGAGTGCAAGTGCGTCGAAACAGAATCAACCGGGTCAAGCAGCCTCAAATATTGCTGGGTTAGGAAACGAAAAACAGCAGAAAGAAGAAGAAGTTGAACCGAAGAAACAGACCAGAAAGAATCAACAAGAGAAAGAGAACAAATCGAAGGAAGAAGAGAAAGACGACTCTGCGAGCGGAATAGCTGGGGGTAAAGGTACGGGTTCTGGTCGGCAGTCAGCATCGACGGAAATGTTAGAACAACACAGTCGTTCTCGTGAAGACGACTTCGATCAAGATGTTGATCAAGAATCTGACGATGAAGAGGATGAAGAGCAAGAAGCTGCCAGTGCGGCGAAACCAATGCTCAATCAGCGAAAGGCTCCGGTAGATCGACAGTTGACTCCTTCTGGCGTGGGCTTTGAAGAGAATGAAGAGGCAAATGGTCGAAGTGGTCCGGGAGGTCTCAAGAAAACACGTGGAGTAGCTGCGATGTTGTTAGGGGTTCCAATGCCGGATAAATTGAGATCGCAAATCAACGTCGGTCGGATTAAGGTTCAGCGCGAACGCTCGGTGCCCATTCCCAATCAAGTCCAGACCGCGAACAGTGAAAACCGGGGACAGATGGACGACAGTGTAGGTACATTCTCCCGCACTGAGCTAAAACCCTGGATGCGAGACGTCGCGAAGAAGTACTTTCTCGATCTCCGACAGAACAACGGCTCTAACGAATAGCTCTATAAACGGTCTTAAAGAGAGCACATATACGGTAATTCAAACAAGTACGCCAGTCGAATCAGTGGTAACTGCGAACGTGGGACTTGTTAGGTAAGTCTATCGCGAGGTACTTACCAAATATCGAGTTCATTGTCTTACGACTTCGATGTCACTTGAGCAAAGGCTAGCATTTTGAAAGAAAATTGAATGGTTTTGTAACCAATTCGTTAGCTATCGCGTCACACAGATGGCTCAGAAGGATTCTTGAGTAAAAGTAACGACGATTTAAGATCTAAGACGAGGGATCACGATGTGTATTTCAGGACGTACTTGTAGATCTCGCATACTATAATTGTGAACTCGTTAGCAGTTTGGACACATACGCGCAGCGTATTTCTACGTAGACGTATTGCGTGTCTAACACTATAGAATAAAATACGTTTCTTTGTAAATGAGGCGAAGCAGATATCTCATTGATAGTGCGCGAACTTGTGCACTCGAGAGAGGTTACCTGCCCGCTATCATTGTGCAACCGGGATCGGACCTTAACTTCTTTAACTCCGTGGTACGGAAGAAGGCATCATGAACGAATTACGACGTAATCTAGATTTATTGGCACGAAAAGGCTCTCGCTATTTGCGACGGTTTGCGTTGAAGGGGGCGATGGAAAGAGCATGGCCCTTGGTGGGTATCGTTGCCCTGTTATTTCCTCTTGGGTATTTTGGCTTTCGCTGTTATGAGATCTATGCGGCCTTTCAGACCACGGCGGTAAGCGCAAGCTTTTCTCTGGTACCGGTAGGTTGGGGCTTGTTGTGGACGGTGGTCATTGCACTATTGATCCCCGCGGCATTTTGGCTCGTCCTCTATGCGCTTGATTACCGTCGTTATCACGAAGCGAAGCAGAGTCTAGAACGGGCATGGCCAATAGTCTTTCTTTTGGCGATCGCATTCCCCGCAGGGTACTTTGTTTCCTATCTATTCGCAAATCTCGGGCAGTACGCCACGGTATCGTACGGGTTTGGCCCGTTCCTGAGTTTGGCGGTACTGTTGGCCGTTGTTTTAGTGGTTGCCATTCCTGTAGTCTTTATTGGTCTCTGGGCATTCTTCGGATTTTCCTTTGGACGCGTAGACCGACAGACTTCACTCGCTTTGTTTGATCGAGAGCTGGGATTAAAAGACCGTCTGCAATCCGCGGATGAATTCCGCTTGAAAGAGCAGGCTACGCCATTTGAACAAGCCGCGATCACCGATGCAATGCCGCACGCCGAAAAAGCGTTGGAAACTCCATTAGCCGACATTGACATCGCAAAACCAGCGATGGATACGATTAAGTGGCCGATGGTGTTCGCAGCAATGTTCATTTTCGCACTTGGTCTGTCTACGAACGGATTGCAGTTTGAAAGATCGCCGCTGGGCGTTGCCATGGTTGAGCCGGATCACGTCGATCCGCACCAATCGGAAGAGGAAATCAAACCGCCGGTGTTTCCTGAAGACAAAAGCACTGAGCACGATGTTCCCGAGCCGGATTCTCCCGTGGCGGAAGAGCAGAAGCCGACCGAGATGAAGAAGGCCACCGAGGCGACGAACTCGGAGTCTTCCCTCGCACAATCGGAAGAAGCGCAGAGCGTCCCGCAACAAACCTCGGAGAGCGGACTGAGTGCAAGTGCGTCGAAACAGAATCAACCGGGTCAAGCAGCCTCAAATATTGCTGGGTTAGGAAACGAAAAACAGCAGAAAGAAGAAGAAGTTGAACCGAAGAAACAGACCAGAAAGAATCAACAAGAGAAAGAGAACAAATCGAAGGAAGAAGAGAAAGACGACTCTGCGAGCGGAATAGCTGGGGGTAAAGGTACGGGTTCTGGTCGGCAGTCAGCATCGACGGAAATGTTAGAACAACACAGTCGTTCTCGTGAAGACGACTTCGATCAAGATGTTGATCAAGAATCTGACGATGAAGAGGATGAAGAGCAAGAAGCTGCCAGTGCGGCGAAACCAATGCTCAATCAGCGAAAGGCTCCGGTAGATCGACAGTTGACTCCTTCTGGCGTGGGCTTTGAAGAGAATGAAGAGGCAAATGGTCGAAGTGGTCCGGGAGGTCTCAAGAAAACACGTGGAGTAGCTGCGATGTTGTTAGGGGTTCCAATGCCGGATAAATTGAGATCGCAAATCAACGTCGGTCGGATTAAGGTTCAGCGCGAACGCTCGGTGCCGATTCCCAATCAAGTCCAAACCGCGAACAGTGAGAACCGAGGACAGATGGACGACAGTGTCGGTACATTCTCCCGCACTGAGCTAAAACCCTGGATGCGAGACGTTGCGAAGAAGTACTTCCTCGACCTCCGCCAGAACAACAATCCTGACAACTAACCCTTTAACCATTTTTTAAGAGAGAACATTTATGGCAAATCAAGCAACCACGCAAGTCGATTCAGCGGTAGCTGCGCAAGCGGGACACTTTAAACAAGTCTTTCACGAGATTAGGGCCGAAGTTCAAAAAATGATGGTCGGCCAAACCGCAGTAATCGATGGTGTGTTAACCGCGCTGTTGGCTGGTGGGCATGTTCTTCTTGAAGGCGTGCCTGGACTTGGTAAGACCATGATCGTTCGGTGCTTAAGTGACGCGGTGCATCTGCACTTCTCCCGAATTCAGTTTACCCCTGATATGATGCCGGCAGATATTCAAGGTACGATGGTGTTGACGGAAACTTCCGGTGGTGGTCACGAATTAACTTTCCAACAAGGACCACTTATCAGCAACCTCATTCTTGCAGACGAAATCAACCGAGCGACGCCCAAGACGCAGTCCGCGCTGCTTGAAGCGATGCAGGAAAAACAAGTTACGGTGGGTAGTCGAACGATTCATCTCGAGGAACCCTACTGTGTCATGGCGACACAGAACCCAGTGGAACAGGAAGGTACATACCCACTTCCTGAAGCACAACTAGACCGTTTTCTGTTCAAACTAATCGTCGATTACCCCGAAGAGCATGAGTATGCGGATATCGTCGACCGTACGACAGGTTCCGAGACCGTAGAAATTAAGCCCATCACCGATGGAAAAACCATACTCGAGCTCCGTGAAGTTGCTCGCGCAGTTGCAGTTCCGCAAAACGTCAAGAGCTACGCAGTTCAATTGGTCATGGCGACACAACCTGAGAGCCGTTATGCCCCAGAGAGTGTGTCGAAGTACACTCTACTTGGATCAAGTCCTCGCGGCGTTCAAGGACTCATGCTTGCCGGTAAAGTACAAGCGCTGCTCAACGACCGCTTTGCAGTTAGTACTGACGACGTGAAGACCGTTGCACATGGTGTATTGCGTCATCGCCTCATACTTAACTTCCAAGCGCAAGCAACCAACGTGACCCCGGATCAACTGATTGACGACATTCTTGAACAGGTCAAAACTCCGCACGCCGTGGACTAGGCTTGGAGTGACCATCGGAAGTGGCTAGACTAACATTTGACGAACTCTTTGATTCGGAGTTTCTGAGTGCACTAGAAGTTTTTGATCTAAGGATCAAGCGGTTTATTCGGCAAGGGCGACACGGTGAGCAATTGTCGCATGACCGTGGATTCGGTCAAGAATTTAAAGATTTCAAGGCTTACGTTCCCGGCGACGACTTGCGCGCTGTGAACTGGAGTATCTATCAACGCTTAGGGCGACTCTTCGTACATGTGTTCGAAGAGTATCAAGACCTACCGGTATATCTGCTGGTAGATTTGTCGAAGAGTATGTTCCTAGAAGAACCACCAAGAATTGTTGCAGGACTACGCACCGCGTTAGCCCTGGGGGCTATCGCCTCTGGCCAACACGACATAGTGTCGCTGTTTTCGTTTTCGGACAACTTGGACATGCAGACCAAGCCGATCTCGTCGAAAGGACAGCTCATTGTCCTCGCGCGTCAAATGGCGGAGCTAGATGAGCTAGACCAGACAAACTTGTCTGATGTCTTGGATGAGTTGTCTCACCAGAAGCTAAGACGCGGATTACTTGTAGTCATTTCGGATTTCTTTGACCCAGCGGGAATAGAAGCAATCGACGACGCCATACGCAAAGTCCGACACAAGATCTTGCTTATTCAACTAACGAAAGAAGAAGAT
>VYFT01000002.1 GCA_009842245.1 Gammaproteobacteria bacterium
CCCTCGCAATTAGGAGCGGGGACAATGGGACAAATGGTGGTAGTCAGAAACTCCATCAGCGGCACTGGAACGAGTATTCGCGACTTCGCAAGCGCACTTGGGTCAAAACGTCAGCTCAAGGGAATCATTCATTTAGAGAGTGAATTCGAGATTATGGGCGGATCGATGCTGCACGAGTTTATGCATCTGTGGATGTTTGATCTAGAGGTTATACCAACCGGGTTTTCAGGACATTGGGGTTTCAGTAGTGTCGGAGGTGTACTCGGTGGTTTTCAGAGAGAAGAATTTAAAACCATCGGAGATGGGAAATACGTCGCGGGGGACTTTTCGCCACAGAGGGCAATCAAACCTGTCCTGTACAGCGAACTGGAAATGTACTTAGCAGGTTGGATACCTCCGAGTGATGTCCCAGATGTTTGGGTTGCGGAAGATGGTGAGTTCTCACTGCGCGAATTGACTGAAGAGACCTTAGCTGAGTGTATGATCACCAGCGGTCCTAACGAAGGCACCTTGGACGGGGATTGCATCATGGAGACAGACTCCGATGGAAACCCTATCTTCACAGCTAGTAAGTCTTCGACTTGGAGTATAGAGCAAATCATTGAGAAACTGGGACCGCGAGTACCCAATCACGAACATTCTCAAAAGGAATTTCGCGTGGCATTTATATATCTCTCGGACGGGATTGAACCTGTCACCGAATCTCGTTTTGATCTCACAGAATTTTGGATCGAGCAGTTTACTTCTAACGAGCCGACACCACGTTGGCTCAATGTTGAGGATGAGGACTCGTCTGAGAAGATTTCGTTTTACAACTTTTGGGAAGCAACACGCGGAATCGCAACCATGGAAGCAGGCAATCTTCAGTCATTTCGGCGATGAGTTGTGCACCTTGCTAAAACATGCGACAAACTTGGAAACACCTTCCGATGGTGCGGGCATTGAGACGACTGTTTAAATCTATCTTGCATAGCAGCAGTTCGCGGTGTTTTTTCGTAGTGCTGTGCCTTTCACTCGTCAGTGGATGTACCAGCGTTCGCTTAACAATCGTTGAAATCACCGAACATTCTGACAACTTTGTTGTGATCGAGACTCTAAAGACAGATTTTGGCATCAACCGAACGCGATTGATGGCGGTATGCAACGAGTTCTACCGCCATTATGAGGACGAATTTGACGTGCTAGTGCTGATGGCTCACAATCCCGCCCGCATCTTAGATCAGTGGGGGGATGGAATTCGCGGAAAATTGGATGTTGTCCGGAACGCTGAAGTCGGCACCGGCATTAAAACACGAGACTTTGGTAGAAGATATGGATCTGGGGGCAGACTCAAGGGTATTGTGCAACTAGTACACCCCGATCTGATACTTAGCGGAGTATTGTTGCACGAAATCATGCATCTATGGATCGGTGAGATTGAGGTGATTCCGACTGTGTCGAAGAGTCATTGGGGTTTCAGTAGTGTCGGTGGTCAGCTTGGGGGATTTCAACGAGATGAGCTGAATTTCTTGGGAGAAGGCAAATACTCCGCTGGAGACTTTTGGCCACATGTCGCCATTAAATCTACACCATACAGCCCGTTGGAGATGTATTTAGCAGGGTGGTTACCCCCCGATGAGGTACCCGACGTTTGGGTTGCAGAGGATGGTTCGTGGTTGATACAAGGAGCAACCGAAGAAGAGCGCAAAAATCAAAGGGACGAAGACGGGAACAAGATCTTTACAGCTAGTAAGATTTCAACATGGAGTATCGAGCAAATCATCGAAAAATTGGGTCCGCGTTCCCCAGACTTCGAGGACTCTCAGAAGGAGTTTCGAATCGCCTTTGTGTTAGTTACTGACGGTCGTGTTCCTGTTAGAGACACGGAAACGTCAGTACTAAATCTATACATCGAACAATTTACCAGACAGGGTCCGGTATCAGACTGGTTACTAAAACAACTACAGTACGAACAGCGACATAACTTTTGGGAAGCAACGCAGGGAGTCGCTACCATGCACGCAGGCGGGCTACAGTCGTTTCGACGTTGAGTCAGATTTGATGCATAAGTTCACAACAAGTCCGGATTTACATTAAGAAACGGTAGGTTATGAAGCGATTTCCTAGATCTACTTTAAGAAGTAACACGTTGCGAAGTCTACTCGTACTAAGTTGTCTGTCTCTGGTGAGTGGATGCGTGACGTTGTTGCCGGATCCGGAATTCACTCAACACACGGATAGCTTTGTCGTGGTGGAAGCACCAAGAACTACCTTTGCGGCCAATCCTAAAGGTATGCTAAAAATTTGTCAGGAGTTCTATCGACACTATGAAGACGAGTTTGACGTACTTGTGTTGGTTTCACACACTCCGGACGGATTCTTACCGCAATGGGGAGTTGGTGTGAGAGGAGGCATGTTGGTTGTTAGGCATTCCGATTCAGGCACGGGTACTAGTAAACGAGACTTTGGACAGGCTTTCGGTTCAGCTAGTAGACTTAAGGGAGTCGTGCATCTCTCTAGTCTGGAACAAATTGTTTTGGGACCATTGTTGCACGAGTTCATGCATCTTTGGTTCTCAGACCTTACGGTTATTCCCTCAGAATTTGTAGGACATTGGGGATTTAGTAGCGTGGGAGGGCAGCTCGGGGGATTCCAGCTTGAAGAGCTGGAAACACTAGGTCGTGGCAAATACATTGCAGGAAACTTTGGACCACAGCGCGCAGTCAATTCGGTGCCATACAGCGATTTAGAGATGTACTTGGCTGGCTGGTTGCCACCGACCGATGTACCGGAAATCTGGGTTGCGGAAGATGGTCAATGGTCACTAAAGAGATTGACTAAAGAGGAACTAGAAGATTGTAAATTTGAGTCTGGTCCCTTCATGGGGGAATTGGATGAAGACTGCATCATAGAAAAAGACGACAGAGGGTACAAGATTTTCGTAGCTAACAAAATATCTACATGGAATGTCAAAGAAATTATTCGCAATTTGGGACCTCGCAAGCCCAATTTCGAGAATTCGCAGAAGAACTTTCGCGCCGCATTCATACTGGTCACCGGGAAAGGAAACCCGTTTTCGGAATCGGAATTAGCAACTGCTGAACACTACATCAATCAGTTCACAATCGAGGGTCCGTTACCAAAGTCATTTAGAGATGAGATAGCGCACGCGCTGTGGATTGAGGACATTTACAACTTTTGGGAAGCTGCGAGGGGAGAAGCAACATTGAAAGCCGACGAACTACAGTCTTTTCGATTTCGATCTGAGTAAGAATTCAACTTCTTACCGTGATTCCCACCATAAAATCAATGAGACAGGGTGGCTATTGGCTACGCCAAGTGCAATGTAAAGACAAAATAATTTGGAATTAGACTTAAAAGGTGTTCCGTTAAACGCAGATTTACTCTATGTATATCTGCTCAATAAGGACCTGTTTCCGATTGGGCACAAAGGATCCCCGGAACAGTTCCTTGAGATCATCGATCGCGAACACAAACAGCGCGGAGGGGTACCTTCCTTATCGAAACAACCGCTCCGAGAGCTCACCAGTTGCTTGAAACTTCTGAGAAGTCGAGGATATTACAAGCGACGGTTTAGAAACATGTGGGAACGCATCAGTTTCAGGATACCCAAGAAGATAGAGCATTCAGCAGCAGCCTCTGTCGCTGCTCTCACGACCGCTGCGATTAGTTCGAGTATAGTTTCTTAGCCCGTATTTCTGACAACTAGGATCGAATTTTGGATCTAAACAGGAATCCCAGCCTTCGTATATACTCGACGCAAATTTAACACTCAATTTGTAGATTTTGCGCCTAATTCTCTATACTAAGACCAAATAGGTGCAGCATGTCTGCGAGAGTCGGTTTACTGCAGACCGTGCAGGCAATTGGGCTGTTCCGTGGAGGAAAAATGAAAGAGTTTAAACTAATGGCTATTACGGCTGCTGCGTTGTTCTTTGTGATGTCTCTAGGAGCACATCCCGGGCCTGAGAGACATCCAATTGAACAAGAACTGTTTGATGTGGAATCTGAGCTCAGTGCACGCATCAGCGCAGTGGAGAGAAGGTTGAATGAAAAAATAGAGAGTCTTGGTGCGCCGGATGACGATGCAATCGCAGACGCTGTTGAGAGTGCGATGAACGAAGCATTGGCCGAAGTTTCGCAGTCGCAGGATGAACTGCAGGCTCAAATCGAGGATGTTGTCACGGGCAATCGACAGCTGATGTATATTGGCATAGGTGTGTTCGCGTTGGTGTTTGCGGGATTCATCGGGCTATTTGGTTATGTCAATTCAAAGACTAAAGCGAAGACCTGAAGCCTTTTGGCGTCTTCCCATTCGTCGGAGCTAGCTCCGTCGCAGTCGAGAGTTAGTTGATTGAACATGCGATTGTCGAGAACTTCAAGAGCGGTGATTGCCTAGTCGTTCGTGAAGGGTAAGCGATAGCGACTCAACGAATAAACTGGTCGCTACCCTACTACAATACAGGTCGTTTTCATTTAGAGAAAGAGAAGCGATGGCACTGATCTGTTACATTGTGCTGGCTATTCTGATTTTCGGATTTCGCGTAACAGTGCAATGGAAGAGAACGGGAGATACTGGGCTTCGTGTTTCGACGCAGGTTTCCTCTCCTATCGAAAAAGTAACAACTTACCTGCAAATACTTGTTCTTCTGGGGGTGTTGTCGATTGTCATTCTCGATAGTCTGAACATACTAAAACCTCACTTCAAATTTGAAATCGTAGGTACCGTCGTTGGCATTGCATTGTGTGCGGTGGGAGCCACACTGACGATGGTTTCTCAATACCAGATGGGAAAGTCGTGGCGAATCGGTGTCGACGAATCCGAAAAGACTGAACTAGTCATGCATGGAATGTTTTCTGCGAGTCGAAATCCAATTTACTTTGGCATGCTGGTAGTAGGACTCGGTTTCATGGTACTTGTCCCACACGTCTTCATGGTAATTTGTTTCGTCTTGGCGTTCGTCGGTATTGATCTACAAGTGCGGAAACTTGAGGAACCTCACCTTAAGCGTGTTTTTGGGAGTGAATATCTCGAATATATCAGTAGAACGAATAGGTATGTTCCTTGGGTTCCGCGTTAGTGGGAGTGCATAATCACAACGGTTTATGCCTTGCAATAAGCCATAGGCTACAAGATCGGTGAGCTGACATTCCTTGCTTATGAGGAATCGTGCATTGTTCGAGCTTCTTTGCACCGAGATTAGTTGCTTAGTGTGCTCATAACAGGACTGACCTATTCGTTTAGGTATACTGCATATTTAGATACCTCTCGATTCACAGACACGAGGAGTTGAACTATGCGTTTTTTGACGACAACTCTAGTAGTGAGCCTGCTAGCGTTTTCTCTCTCAGCGTACTCGCGAGAAAATACGATTTTTGGCGGTGTTTACTATTTCGACACAGAAGCGCAAAGTTCTTCAGAAACGGAAGAAGGCTCCGACGTAGAAATAACTTTTACCACTGGCTCTCGCGCTGGTTTTAGGTTTTACTTCCAATCATTCGAGGAAGAGGGCTTCTTCGTCGGTGCTGGATTGCAAAGTGCAGAAGGCGATTACAACGCATGCATACTCCAGGATTGCGTCCGTGTCAATCAAACCGTCCGCGATACGAATTTAGAACTCGGTTGGTCGCTACGAAACTGGACGCCATTCGTTGATCTCACTTGGACAGATACCGATGCGGATGATTCAGATGAATCAGATGCGGATAGCGATGTGGACTTCGGCATCGGTTTTTGGTACAAACCCTCCCCAGAAACAAAACTCAAGATCAACATCAACGGATTGCGAGAAAATGGTAGTCAGATTCTTACGGCTGGTTTCCAACGGAAGTTGGAAAACCGCATCACGATCGGCGGTGCTTTCATGTACCCTTTCAGCCAGGACATTAGCGGAACTGGTTTCAGGTTCACCGTCGGCTGGACGCTATAACCCTTAACGTTAACCCAAGGAGATAACATGAAGAAACAAGGTATATTTCTTACAGTGCTGGGATTCCTCCTAGTCTTACTATTCGCAATCAGTTCTTGCAGTCGGGACGATGGTTCTACAAGCGCGGATGAACCTGAAGCTGCACCAGAAGAGACTGAGTCTGTCGAAGCAGATACTGACTCTGGAGACATGGAAACTGCGGAATCCGACATGGACGAGTCGGGCATGGAAGAAGAAGGAATGATGGAAGAGTCTGACATGGATGACTCCGACATGGATGAGGACGGCATGGAGCACGACGACATGGACGAGTCCGCTGACGAAGATTCCGCCGGTGACATGTCTGACGAGGATTCGGACTCCGAAGAATAAAAACAGATTCCTTCCACTTCAACGGAACCCAATAAGAGCCTCATCCTTAGGAACGAGGCTTTAGCGTTCGCGCTCGCGTTAGTCGAATAGAATCTGTCTACGCGGTAATACCGAGTGCTTCAGTCTTGCGATAGGGTGCTTTTTTGTTTGCACCAATCGATCAAGTAGATCTTTTTGAATGTTTTGTGGTGGGTCGCTGAGTCTCGTCTCGACACAGCTTAGATTTCACGCGGTGCAAGTACCAACAGTTGGAACAGGAAATACCATGAAAAAACAATACTCTATTCTCACGCTGCTAGGATTGATCTTAGTTTTAGTGTTCACCCTAAGCTCTTGTAGTATGAACGAACAGGAAGATACCAGCGCAGAGGAGAGCGAAGTTGAACCTGAAGTCAGTGAATCTGAGCACACAGAGGGTGCTGAGTCAGGTGGCGAAGAGCACGGTAGTGAAGGTACGGGCGGCGAAGAATCTGGTGAAGAGTCAGGTACGCAGTACGCGAAAACAGATACATACGACGAGACTCGAAACGGTGCGCGCCTCGTAATGCATTACGATACCGAAGCAAATGCTTTCGTTGGTACGGTCGAGAACACTACCGACGAAACATTAAAACAGGTAAGGGTGGAAGTGCATCTTTCCAACGGAACTGAACTTGGTCCAACGGAGCCCAGCGATCTCGATCCAGCAGAGTCAATGGATGTAACGCTCTTTGTGTTTGACGAGGAGTTTGACACTTGGGGCGCTCACCCAGAAGTGGGCGAATCTGGGTCGGGAGAGCACAGCTCTGAGGAAAATCACGACTAAATAGCTGGAACTGTGTGGCAGTTCAAGATTTACAACGATAGTAGTCGAATAGTCCCGTACTACTTCCAATTACAAAATTTCGTTAACAAAAGAGTGATGTGAAAACATTCTACGTCGGCTTAATTTCAGTGATCGCTTTGTGGTTGACATCGGTAGTTCATCCCGACGACATATCCTACAACTACTGGGACATTGGGCTATCTCTTTCGGACCGCGATTCCGATTACTTGTCCGACGACCTAAACTTCTTTGGCGACTTCAATTTCTCCAAAAATCTGTATCAAAATTCGTCTACTGATAACAGATGGGGTGTTCACTTTTGGGTTGATGTCTCGCAATCAAGAGATTTGTCAGACGACTCTGCGTACACGCTCACTCTGCTTCAATCCTCGATGGGATTTGGTGCGCACTACTCAACGGAAACATTCTCAACCTACCTTCGATTAGGTGCAGGAGGTAGTTCCGCGAAGTTTAAAACGACAACACAAAGCTCCTCCCGTCCGATTGTCACGGGTGGTAGCAGCGACATTTTTTTGCCGCCGATCTCTATCTTCGATAAGGATCGACCTCAATCTCAAACCACTTATACAAATGAAGAAGACGGAACCTTAGGCAAGATCGGAATTCGTTATCGCCTGTCAGAGAGATATCAAACTGGTGCCGCAGTACAGTGGTCGAATATTGATTCGTTTGGAACCGAGATCTCGATCTATGTTCAGAAAGACTTTGAAAACTCTTCCTTTAATGCTCGCACTACACTCAGTCCGCCGGGAGGTGGCTATATGTCTCTCAAGGTAGAAACTACTATTGACGATAGCGAGAGATCAGTCGGACTTTCTTTGGTGTACTCGTTCTAGTTGTTAGGGCATTGCTCGTCGGTGCTACCAGCAAATCCAATCTACAAGACGTTGTCTCAGGGGCTGACAACCACTGCATCCAGATGCGGCTGTTAGAAGCGAAAGCGCATCGTAGCCTTAAACGTGTCAGAGTGTTCATAAACATCTAACACTCTAGACACCGAAAATTCCAACGATCGTTTCGCTTGCGGGTTTACGACAAGCCCAATACCGACAATCCCAGGCCCCTTGTTCACATCACTTGCCCCTACCTCGTCATGGTTTGTAGATCTGATTCGGGTGCTGCCGCCCTTAAAAATTATGTGAACATCAGGACTTCGATAAATCTGCCTCGCTCTGAATGTGAAAGATAGCGAAGTGTGAAATAGTTCGACATCATCCACACGAGGTTCGGCACCACTGAGTCCTGGCCAGAGGTCTAGTTCGAAACCCCATCGTTTATTTAACTGGATGCCGCCTCCAACGTGCCAAATAGCTAAGGTGTCGACGTCATTTGTACTGTAGCTTCCAACGCCTCCGAACGCGTACCATTTATCCCAGGTTTGTGACACTGCCGGTATGGACAAGATTAGCAGAAGAAGAATGGTCGACTTTTTCACTAGTCAATTCCCCAGGGACGGCAATGTACTAAAAACTATAGGACCACAGAGATATCCCGTACGACTCAGTGTTCCTACGGAGAGGCTACTCATTCTCTGCATCGGAACTATCACTTTCGCTAGCATCAAACAACGACGAAGTCCAGTTATTTAGTATTTCGAGGTCGTTCTGATCTACGGCTGAGTCGGTAAGGCTCGACCGGAACTCATGGGCGATTGTTCGCGCTTCATCAGGTTTTTCGACGTATACGAGGGCATCAATATAGCCCAGTACTACAAAAAGATCTGTACTATCCATTTCGTATGATGTTTTAGCCCATTCTAAGGCAATTTCTTGGTGCGTGGGATTGGTAGACTGAATCAGATTGCTCGCCGCCCATTTGTAGTTGTTCGCTGTCGCCGAGTCGCCTCTCTTCTCGAGACGATCAACGTACAAGTCGTGGACACCGTCCCAATTTTCTGTAGCGATCAAAAAGTCCGCCTCCCACGAATATTTGATGCGTTCCGGTAGTAAGCGGCTGTTGGGATCGCGATTGCGCTCGTAGTCCACAGCTTTGTTCAACGGCTCGGATTCGAGTGCGGCAATGTATTCGAGAAACTTCTCATCACCAGCCCGTGCCGCGTCCGCCACAGCACCCAACGTAGCGTCTAGCACAAACTGGGTCATAGCTGAGTCTGAGGAAACGGCAACAAACGCATCGTAGTTCTCGATCACAAATTCGACCAATTCTTCGCCCCGAGGTTTGGAAAAACGGTAGTGCATGATTAATCGGGCGTCAATCTCGTTAATCAATGCGGAGTAGGGGCGACTACCGAAATACTCGTTCGCAATCTGCGAGTAGTTATCTGCTTCGGCTATAGTTTCATCATCGGTCGCGAGACTTCGAGCGTCAGAATTCTTTTGCAACGCTTTTTCGACGATCGCATCCATCAAGTATTGTTGAATGAACTCTGGCGATCTCTCGCCAGCGACGTATCGCGCACGCATGTCATCGAACTCAGACTCTACTTCTCCTAGGACCTGTCCGATCATGTCAATGAATTGATCAGGAGCACAACCCCCCGTGGCACGACCGAGCTCGTTGCCTTCACCGTCGAGAATTAGGTATGTCGGAACTACATTTATCTCGAACTGTGCAGAAATCTCAGGTCCGTTCTGGTCTTCATCCTCGGCATCAAGCTTATAGTTGACGAATCGAGCGTTGAAATAGTCGCCAACCTCGGGTAATGGAAATACTGTTTCTTGCATCACAATACACGGACCACACCACGTCGTCCAGACGTCGACGAAAACTAATTTTTCTTCCTCTTTCGCGAGCGCAATGGCATCTTCGTAGGATCCTTCGAAAAACTCCATACCTTCATTCGTTGCTACTTCGGTGTCCGCTTCGGCAGCGTTTTCGTTGTTTGAGCATGCTGTCCAAAGGGGTAGTGAAAGCAGCGCTAGAACGAGTCCTAATCTGACAATCGGAAAGGAGGGTTGTGATCGGTTGTGTAGTGGATTCATAGTTTCCTTCTGATAAATGTAGAGTATGACGTAGAAGCTGTCACAAAACAGCAGTCATTTTAGTGTCAGTCTACCACTCAGATAGGAGAATGGAGATATCTCCATTTAGTTCCAGAATGTGACAGTACCAAGTCGATGAACATGAAGCAAGATTCGACCGTCTGAGCATCGACCTATGGTGAGGCAATTGATTTCCATTAAATCCCACGCAATCTTACATTGATCGACATCGGTCCGGCATCACCAAACATCTTGGTCAGAGAAAATTCGATAGCGCGTTTCCTGAATTCGCCGGGTTTCTCGTCTTTGCTATTTCTCAGACTACGAAGCATACCGAATGAAACAACCGCACCTGATCCACTATCTTTGACTAACCGTCTTGGGAAGAGAAGGTCATCTTTGAAGAACACGTGAAATTTACTCGAATACCGACAATACCCCACTTTTCCGATTAGCGACCACCGTTCGTTCATGGCGTGAGTCAACGTACCCACTAGTGACGCGTAGCTGCTGCGTTTGGTCTTTAGTTCAACATCCTTACCAGACAAATCAATGTCACTCACGTCTTCAATCGACGAAGTGTCCAATTTAGGAGCGAAGTCAAGAAACCCCTCTAGTCCAAATCGATTGTTGAACTGCAATCCAAATCCTCGGAGGCGGAGACCGATACCGCTACCAACCATCGCATCTGTGTCTTCGCTATACAAAGACAGGCCGATCAGAGAATATCGATCAGGTAATTTAAACTTGCTTGTTTTCTCTTCAGCTGATTTTCTCATTGCGTCAGTTACTATGGTTTCTCCAACGCTGGATACTGATAGAAACACAAGAAATATGGCAAACAGTAAAAGTTTCATGCGTCACCTCTTATATTTTTTTCAAAATGTGGTTTCGAGCGAAGCGATAGCTTCTCTCATGATTTTATAACGCTCCACCCGCTGGTGACTTGGTTGCGTTAACGAAGCTTCGAGTCCGTGGACGGACTTCTAGTGTCTGAACATGTTTGATGAGTTTTGTATTCTTCTAGTATGTCCAACTGCTAGAAAACACTTTGTCAGTATATTTGTCAACCAAAATTTACCTTGCAATGAAAATTGGTGGGAGAATTTTGAGTTCTTGTCGTCCCCATATGCCAACTTATCCATGCACCTATTGCATCAATGAATCAATCTGTGGATAACTCTTCCGCAGAAGGTCGAGAAAGCAACAATTTAAACAAAACTCGCGGACCGAAAATCCGTGTGTTGTCTTTCACCTCACTATGTGTAGGAATTTTGATAACCGTGGGTCTAGGAACTAAGTACTACTTGAACCAAGAGCTCAGCGTCACCTATGTGATTCTTAGCGCGTTCTTCTCAATTAACATCCTAATATGCTGGTGGGAGGCATGCTTATTCTGGCAACGCACTCGAGTTGAGAATCGTACTTCGTATTGGCGTGAACGGCGGATCCAGACAGGGAAATTACCACACGTCGAATTCTTCACCTCAAAGGTACCGATATCACAAGTTTTGAGTTCGAAGACGTGGGCTGACATCTGGGCTACCTATGCACAGTACGACCCGTCGTTTGCAGACCGTCGAACATACGGCTTCAGCGTCGACATCGCCAACGGATTCGTCACTTTGTTACCGACAATATTTTTGTACGTGGTATTTACCGTACACTTCGTACCCGCATACGTGGCGGGTATGGTGGGATTGATGCTATGTTGGCAGTGGATTTATATGACAAGTGTCTATTGGGTCAGCTATTTCGTCGCGAAGCGACACAGAAGTATCCCTAGGCGCGACCTATACCTTTACATCATCGGGACGAATGCACCTTGGGTGGTATGTCCGTTGTTGGGATTGATAGTGTCGATCCGTTTAATTGTGGAGGGGAACTACAATGTGCTCAGTTAGGTCAAACTCTTGAATTGATTCTCATTGGAGCATCGGACTACCATTTAGTGCTTTGCTTCACGACTTTTAGTAACGTATCGTCCAACAACGCCAAAATTCATGACTAACAGTTTCGTCGTTCACCCCGCGGTAGGGTTCATTCTCTGTTTGCTTAAAGCGATCGTCGTTTGTGGTGTGGTGTTTTTGATTGCGTGGCTTGTGTTACCGTTTTTCAGTACGCTTTTGTTTCAAGACCAAGTGCTTGCGAACATATCTCACGCGACACATCAAGCGATCAATGAAGCGTATCAAGAAATCTTCGTACGTAATGATTTACCCATGACTAAGTATGGCGCGGTGTCCATACTCGCGGGTTTCTATTTGCGCAAACACTTTTGGTTTATATTCGTATCAGTTCTGCTTGGAGTGAGCGTCGCATTGTGGCGCTTTAACAAAGGATGGACGAATTTCCGTGAATGCACTGCATAAGTTCGTCGAGGAAAGTTGTCTAAGTAAGATAACGTCGGCTGTATCGTACAACAGTTCCACACGATACGTTAACACCTTTCCTGTAAATTAATTACAGAGTGCTTGATTCTCCCTAGAGCGCAGAATGGCGCTACTGCTTGTTCTTTCGCCGTTCCTCGTGTTTCTTGTAATAGCGAACCAGGACATATCGAATGACGAGATAAGCTCCTGTTATCCATGCGATGAAAAGAAACATTGGAATGAGGAAATCGTATTCCATAGTCTCCTCCGATAATGATTACTCGAGGATTTTAGTGGGTATCCCAGTAACACCGTTTTCCGCTTGTGCCGAGAACTAAAACAGTGCTACAGTATAGTGTCTAATACTTGCACACTTAATCGTCGTCCACAAAAGAATTCGCGACGCGTACGTCCCTTTAACGCACCGCTACGAGCGGGGAGAACGCTACGATAGTTCGAATTCTAAGAATTGTTCGTTCGGGATTACCAACGACGACGTAAGCCAACGCTTACCGTTGATGAGTCAAAACTGTCTCCTAGCGCAAAGAAGTTAGCACTGAATTTTTCCTTCACGGAAAACGTTAAATCCATGTCTTCCCGTATTGGCCTAGCAATACCGAGTACGAACACGAGATTTGTTTCGGTGAGCCTTCCGAAAGTTGGACTCGTGTTGGGAGTCAGCCCATTAAAGTCAGCGGTTCCTCGTGTTGAACCAAGTTTAGTAAACAGTGAAGTTCGAGGACTGAGGTGCCACTCTGTGGTCGCAAACACGCTAAGCATGTTGACATTGTCGAATTCGACGGGTCCGTCAATATCGCGCCAGAAGTCATCTGCAGCAATACCGCCGGGACTATATTCAACGCCAAATTCGACTCCGAAATTACGGTTGAGTTTATAGCCTCCGGCAAATTGGATCGATGGACCGTCATACACATTTGTAAATTGTTGAACCACCTGACCAAATTCGATGGTAAAGTACGATTTTTTCTCTTGGGCTACTACTCCTAAACTCAAAAAAATGAGCACGAGGAGTGCAACAGCTTTAGAAAATGCGTTCACTTGTGTGTTCATATTGATCTCCTACATCGATTGATGTCTGTCGGTGACTGGCAAGAAACACTATTAGTCTGTGTTTTGCGGTGTAGTCATTCTTAATGATATGCGGAATTTGAACCCTCGTCTTGATCCGACCGCGTTGAACTAGATCTGTCTAAATCTTTGGCCTAGTGAGAATACTCGCATTGTCTTAAACTGAGTGCTCGGACTCACATGTAGATATTCACTTAGCGTTGTCTGGTGGAACTTCATCGTCGCTTTGTACTCTCCGTGCTCTAGATGGATTCAAAGGTACATCTCTTTCAATTTTCTGTTTAATTTCCTCCTGTATGGCGACCATATTTTCGATGCGCCCTTCTTTTGTCACATGGAGCTCTGAAAGGTGCGAATCTGATGGAATGCGTTCCCAAAATGTATCGATTTCACTGACATCGACGTCAGCCCGAGCCAACATGTACATTGCTAAATAGTCGGCTTCTTTTTCTAACACATGCCGATACGGAGGGTTGTTTTGGTCGGAGAATATCGCACCCGGAACCCAGACTTGTCCATCCCACTCATCACCGGAAATAACGCCCGCGACAATCTGAGTTGTAACTAGTCCGTAATTCACTAGTGCATCTACGCCGAGAGCAAGCGCTCGTAGCGGTGTGAGTTTTCCAGGTGTGTGACGGTATATTCTGTGCGCAATTTCATGTGCGATTATGAACTGAATTTCAGCATCATTTTCAGCAAAGTCGAACAAAGCAGAGGAGAGAAATATTGTGTCTTCTACAGCGCGTGAAACCAATTCATCGTGATTTACGACGACAAGCTTATAGTCACACCTCTCCTGTGGCTGCACTTCGATGGAGTAGGTGTTTTCGCCTCTGACGAATTCAAGCGATACAGCCGTCCCGCCAAGCACTGCCCAATGGAGAGATCTATCCAAATTTCGCCGGTACGGGCGGATGAAGTCCTTCCCACCTTCGAGCCATGGGATGAAATTTCTTTCTCTATCTTCACTAATTCGGACTTCATTGAGGGACACTAACATGTCACCTTTACGTAGTCCAGCTTTGTGAACGGGCGATCCAGGTGTAACTACAGTGACGTAGGGGAAAGTTCCGAACCCAATAGCTGCTCCAGCATCTCGTTGAATTCGACCTATTCTGCCTAAATCATTTAGAGTGATCCACTCGAACGCGAGCTTGTATGTACGCTGAGCCCCACATAAGTCTCCGTTGGCAGACAGTATTGGGTATGTGAGCGCTCGAAGCCGAGTTTCTTTTTTGATAGCCTCGAGAATCGCTTGTTGCGATTCGCTAACAGATTGCTCATACAGTGGGTCTCCCGGCTCAGGAGTGTGAAGGGTTGCGCAACTCGCCAACATCCCACAGCACAGAATAAACAGCAGGTTCCGGGTAATCATGGCATCGTACCAGCTTGAAATTGGGACGTGAAAGATTGTACCCTAATTAGGCACACGCGCTTCTTACGCGGCTAGAAGAAAATTCGCGGGTGTGAAATTCGAGAATTGAAGAGAGTATGCGTGGACGAATTGTTTGAAACGATGGAAGGTAGCACATCTCCGCCCGGACTTTGTCGTTTCCGCACTTAAGCTTCGAGCTTCTTACCAAGTTCCATGTTAGTAATTCGATTTAGCCTTGTAGAACCGCTCTGGTAGGTGGTTGTAGGGATCTGCGAAATGTAGTAGATGTCTCCTTCATCAACGTTTATTGTCAAAAGCAATCGGTGATGTACTGCTTTAAGACCTAACTCTGAGTCTAATCTGATGAAGGTCGGCGCAGAGTACTTTTTCCAAGCATCGCCACATTTCGCAAGTGTTTTCTCGACTTCCATGTAACTGTTCCAATCCTTGTTGTTGAGAGAGTAATAAACGATGTAATGGTTCATGAGATTCTCCTAGTAAATTGATGGAGTATTGAAGCATGTTACAGGGAAGATGGAATATTGGGTGATCTACAGCAGAGAATAGGGAAACGCTTCAAGCCTTGAACACTAATGAACGATCTATATAAGTGTGCTTTGTATTCGAATCGAGTCAGCAAGGGAGAAAGAACACAAGCTGACACGAAAATCTACTATGTAGGACTATCGAAGTGGTCACGAGCGCGTAGCGATCTGCGACGAGCAAGTCAGTCGTGATCTGGTGGACTCGACCGAATCGAGAACACAAACTTAGACTGAGTTAGAACTTCATACCGAATTGAAGCGAAAATCGGGACCCATCGACCTCACTACCCAGCAACATTCCTACTTCAGCACCAAGGACAAAATTGTTATTCATTTGAAAAAGGATTCCACCGATAACCGTTCGATCAACGTTGTCTTCTATGTTGTTGATAACACCGCGTAGCTTGAAGTTGTCAAGTTCTACCCACGATCCTACATCAACCCCCCAAGATCCAACGCTTGTGCTAACAATATCACCGTCTATTGCTGCATTCACGAAATTCAATCCGATAAATGGAGTCCAACTTCCTATATCTCTGCCTAGTTCAGCTGAAAACATTGTCACAGTCGTGTCTGAAGAGTAACAGCGAGACTGAAAACATTCTTCTGAGTCTTCTGACAGGATAGCAAAACTGGCTCCTAGGTAGAGACCTTCGTCGCTGAAATCATAATACCTTGCCCCAAATCCTCTTGAGGTTGATTCATTGGATTCGGCACCCTCGGATTCGGCTGTTTCTCGTTCAAAAGAACCGAGAATTATCCGTTCATCTGCGATGACGCAAAAGGACGGCAATACTAGTGCTACAACAAGTAAGCACTTCATAATTCACACTCCTTGATATGTTTGATCTATCTGACTGAAAACGTGAGTATTTGCTAGGAGTTGAAACTCCACTCGTACTCGCTGATCGGGACGATCCGGTCAGTCCTTATCCACAGGCTTCAATTGCATGAGACTACATAGTTAAAGCGACTAGAACTTCCTACCGAACTGGAGCGAAAATCGGAACCCATCTACTTCACTGTCTAGCAACATTCCAAATTCTGCACCGAGAGCAAAATTGTTATCCATTTGAAACAAGAGCCCACCGGTAATCGCTCGACTGTCACTGTCATCCAGATCAATCAAAGCACCTCTGAGTTTGAACGTGTCGAGTTCCAACCACAACCCAGCATTAAAACTAGAAGTTTCATCACTGTCAGTTTCACCAAATATTTCTACTTCTGAACTAGTGAAGGACAAACCGACAAACGGCGTCCAATTACCTAAATCTCTGCCTATTTCTCCGGAGAACATCGTTGCCGAAGCGTCGCCAGACAAACAATCGGTCCCTGCGCATAGTTCATAATCACCAGAACGGAAGACGAAGCTTGCTCCGAAGTAAAGACCTTCGTCTTTGAAATTGTAAAGTCTTGCCCCAAAGCCATTCAACGTTGTTTCGCCGGTGAATTCTTCGGTGTCGGCATCATTTGTTTCTCGCTCAAAAGATCCGAGAATAATCCGATCATCTGCGATGATGCAGAAGGATAGCAATACAAAAGGTACAACGAGTAAGCGTTTCATAATTCAAACTCCTTCAAATGTGTGATTTAACGGGCTGAATACGTGAATATTCCTCAATTATAGAGTGAACATAAGACCTAGATTTCAGGCCTCAAGTTCCCTACCGAGGCGAATTTGACCGTGCGTTCGAAAGCTATCCAGCATAGTCTATTGCGCGATTTCACGCTAACTCACGATTAAACAGTGCTGGCTAATCTAAGACCGATGTCGCTTGCGATCCTAACCTAAGTTAAAAGGTCTTTCCAAATTGAAGTGATATTCTGAACTCATCGACTTCATCATCCAGCAACAATCCAATCTCAGCACTAAGGGTAAATTTGTTTTCCATTTGAAACAGTAGACCACCTGAAATCGCACGATTATCACTGTCGTCTAGGTGACTTAAGGCTCCTCTTAGCTTGAAAGTGTCGAGGTCTAACCACAACCCGGCATTAACACCCCAGGTCTCATCGCTTTCGCTTTGACCAGGTGCTTCGACTTCCCAACTGGAGAATGACGTACCGATAAACGGAGTCCATTGACCGAAACTTTTTCCTATGTCTCCGAAGAATCTTGTTCTACTAGCGTCTGCGGATAAACACAGTGATCGTTGACAAATATCAAGATCGCCGGACAGTTGAGCGAAACCAGTTCCTAAGTAAAGACCTTCATCTCTGAATTGGTACAGTCTCGCCCCAAATCCAGTCAAGGATGACTCCGCATCAATCCCACGTTCTCCGTCCTCGCTCTCAGCAGACTCTTGCTCGAATGACCCAAGAATTACTCTGTCTTCTGCAATGACACAAAAGGGCAGCAATACTAACGGTAGAAACAGCAAGTTCTTCATGGATTTAATTCCTCAAGATGTTCGTTGTCATGGACAAATATGGAATGATCCAGAATTTTAAATAAGGCTAGGCGATAGGATTTTTGGAATCCAGAAGCCCATCATTTGGACTTGATCGTGCGAGTGAAATCTATGAATTTGAAGCTGGTTAGAACGATCTACCAATTTGAAATGAAAAGCTGTACCGATCTTTATCGTTATCTAGCAACATTTCGATTTCAGCACCTACGATATAGGTGTTATCCACTTCAAACATGAGCCCGCCAAAGATCGATCTATTTTCTTTGTCTTCTAAGTCGGTCACTGCTCCTCTCAGCTTGAAGGTGTTGAATTCGAACCACAACCCAGCATTAACGCTCCAAGTCTCTTCGACATTGTTGTCGTGCCGATATTTAACTTCTGATCTAGTGAAAGACGTACCGACAAAGGGAGTCCATTGACCTAATGCTCTGCCTATTTCACCGGACAACAATGTTTCATTAGCGTCATAGAATGAACATCTGGACCAAACGCAAAACTCCCGATCGCCGAAAAGGTACGCGAAACCAACCCCGAGGTAAAGACCATTGTCTTTGAAATTAAACAACTTGGCGCCAACTCCGTCCAAGGTGAAGTTTGATTCAATACCGACTCTAACTATTTCGTAGTTATGCTCGGATGATTCTCTTTCATACGACCCCAGAATGATTCGTTCTTCTGCAATGGCGCAGAAGGATAGTAAAACCAACGGTAGTACCAAAAGTTTTTTCATGGTATGACTCCTCAAACGATTGTGCTAACGAAACGCAAAACGCAAGCTAACTTCGATTATATCTAGGGTTTGGAGTTAGCATTCTGAAACAAGATGCACGACGATTTGGAGCGGCAACCCTATTACGTGCAAGTCTTAGATTGTGAATTTGGTCAATGACGTACCAATTCGCGTTAAAAATTTAAAGACATTTGAAACGATGGAGCTCCTTGAAGTATAGCGTAGCTCTTTGGCGCATTCAAGCAGTGTTTTTTTGTGTAAGTTGCCAAACTTTCCATGTACAATGTAAATTCAAAGGGTTCGCTAGACAAATTGTGAATCAGTCTATCGTGAAGTCTAAAGTAATCGTTGGAACAGAATTGCGATTTCTCGTACTGATTCGCGTAGTGATCGGCGATTCCAGATTACGATTTGGGAAGCGAAGAGACACCGCTGATCACTGTGTTGGAAAATAAGGCAGGACTGCGTTACTTCATGTAGTTGACGCAAGCCAAATTTCGTCGTCGGCCGACCCAATGACAGGAGAGACACTATATGAAACCAACTATTGTTCTGTGTTTGCTGCTCTTTGCTATCCCAATGCAATCTGAGGAAGTGAAATGGTACGCCTTCGGTGGCACCTCCCTTTTCAGAGAAGACACAGACACGTTAATAGGCGACGGTCTAGGTCTTCGCGCAGGGGTGGGATCACAATTCAATTCCACCTTTGGTATTGAGGTTTCTTGGAACGGTGCTCCGGCTGTAGAGAACTCTTCACTAGCTGCAGCCATAGCGGAAGACCAAAACTTGTTACTTCGCAGTTATGCAATAGAGACACAACCGAATTTCTATTTCTCTTTGGCAGGTACTCTGACGCTCCCAATGGACGATCAGTTGTCCTTCATCGGTAAGGTTGGATATGCCCGTTACTCAGTTGAATCTCAGATTGAAATTGACTTTGCACAAGATGAATTCTTCTATTACTACTACTACGCGGGCTCGGGGGACATTAGGCACAAGGAGAGTGGAAATGATGCAATTCTTTCGCTAGGTTTGCTGTTCCACGTTCAAGAAAAAAGTGCCATTGAACTCTCCATGACAAACGTTTTTGGCGATTGGGGTGCGCTTACCTTTAACGGAACTTTGCGGTACACGTTCTAACCCAATTTTGTGATGGATAGGATCGGTCAGTCTCCTTCCATTCATTAGATTAGTTTATCGCGATGCGCAAGGCTGGACTTCACCGTGCCAGTGTTTGTGTACTTGTCTTAGAATTTTCCTAATGTTCCCAGAACTGAACACATCGGAAATCATAGAGTGAACGAGTTTACAAAGACTTCTCGAGTTCATTTTGGACTTGGAGCGCTGATTGTCTTTCTGATTCTCGGTGGGGTCGGAATTTCCTGGGTGACAACGCAGAATGTCCAGCTTCGAACTGAAGATAGTCTGGTTCGTGAACAAATCGCCGAGACAAACGTAAGAACGATCGAACAAATTACCCGGTATGATCACGGCGGAACGAAGAAACGCAGCATAGAGGGCGCG